>JBGSNA010000141.1:0-23922 GCA_041739875.1 Pirellulaceae bacterium | reverse complement strand
CCGAGTGTGGGGCCGGGTGTGGATGCGAGGCGGTTCAACGCGACTCTCCTTCTTCGCGGTGAGGCAATCAAAATGCAAGCCGAATGACTTGCCACCAATCTCTTCCTTGAGCGGCCCTCTCGAGCCGAAATCCCCTCAACGATTCGCTCGCTATTCCTCAAACGAATGGCGATTGATGCTGTGAGAACTTTCCGGTGTGTGGCAGGAATACGACCTTTCGCTAACGTCTGTCAACCCCGGTTTATCTGACGCCTCAGAAAAACTCTCCCTCTCCTTCTTCCCTCTTCCCCTTGAATCCTCTTACCGGCCATCACCGGCCACCAAAACGTAAACTTAAACTTAAACCAAAAACCGCTCACCCCAGCAATCTCGCTAGCATTCATCAACGCTAGTCTGGCGTATCCAAATACGGATCCTGGCCAATCTCGCGCTGCATTTTCTTGCGTTCTTTTTCGTGATGCATCAGCACCATTCGGTCACGAAAATGCTTGCGTTCGACCTTGGCTTGAGCACGGAAGAACAACTTCGCGAAGCGGTTGACAGGCCCTTCCGTGAACTCGCCTTTGGATTTCAACTTCTCCGCTTTGGTGTTCCCCAGACCGCTTTTGAGGATATCGTCGTCGAGCGAGAGGAATTGGCGATAGGAACCTTGATCCCCTTGCCGGCCGCAACGTCCAATCAGCTGGCGGTCGATCCGCGCGGCATCATGCAACTCGGTACAAATCACGTGCATCCCGCCGAGCTTCTCGATCTCCGATGCGAGCTTCACGTCGGTACCCCGGCCCGCCATATTGGTCGCGACTGTGACACAGCCACGACCGCCGGCCCGCGCGACAATCTCAGCTTCTTCGGCGACTTTATTCGCGTTGAGGACTTCGTGAGCAATACCGACTTCATCGAGCAAACGCGACAATAATTCGCTTTTGTCAATCGAACGTGTGCCGATCAAAACCGGGCGTCCCGTCTCGTGCATCTGGCGGACTTCATCCACAATCGCTTTGAACTTTGCCAACATCGACCCGAAGACGCGATCGGGCATTTGCTTGCGCTGTGGCGGTCGGTTGGTGGGCACACGGAGAACCGGAGTGCGATAGATTCGCTTCAATTCGCGGGCGCTCGATGCGGCCGTACCCGTCATTCCAGCCAACCTCGGATAGCGTAAAAACAGGTCTTGAATGGTGATCCGCGCGGCTTGACCAGTCGGGACACTGATCTCGATTTGTTCCTTGGCTTCAATCGCTTGGTGGATTCCGTCGCGCCATTTGCGACCTTCCGCCAAACGGCCGGTGAATTCGTCAACGATCACGATTTCGTCGACGTTCTTCTCATTAGGACGCACGACGTATTGGCGGTCCAAAATGAATTCGCGATAAACCTTGATGGAGCGTTCGGTGTACTCATAGAGATCGACAAGGCCCATGGTGCGAACGAGATCGCTCTTGGGCAATGCACGCACTTTTTGGCGGCCGCGGGAGTTCAATTCGTACTGTTTTGTTTCGTGATCGATCGAGAAATGTTCGTTGATTTCGTACGATGGCGCATGCTCGGCGGCCCAGCGATACGTTTCCACGATTTGGTCACGCACGTTGTCTTCGATGCTGCCGATGATGAGCGGTGTGCGTGCTTCATCGATAAGAATGCTATCGGCCTCATCCACGAGACAGAAATGCATTCCACGCATCACAATGCTATCACCGTCGTTCTTCATGCCTCCGCCGCCGTCACCAAGCATCTCTGTTTGCAAACGGTTTTGCGCTCGCAGCAATAGTCGATCGCGAAGGAAGTCGAAGCCGAATTCTTTCGCAGTCCCATACGTAATTGCGGCCGCGTACGACTTGCGGCGGCTGCCCTGATCATCAGGCGTTTGAATGATGCCGACGGACGTACCTAGCTTTTCGAACAATGGCATCATCCACTCTGCATCGCGTTTGGCGAGGTAGTCATTGACCGTTGCCAAGTGAGCGCCTTTCCCGGCAAGTGAGTGCAAATACAACGGCAGGGTGGCCGTGAGCGTTTTGCCTTCACCGGTCTGCATCTCCGCGATCGAGCCTTCGAAAAGAGCAATCCCGCCGATCATTTGCACGTCATAGTGACGCATTTTCAGCGCCCTTCGTCCTGCCTCGCGACAAAGGGCATAAGCCTCGGGCAACAACAGCGACAAGCTCTCACCCGCCATGGCACGATATCTCAGTGCGAGTGAGCGTTTGCGGATTGTCGCATCGTCTTCGGCCTTGAGTATCGGTTCGAGTTCATTGATCTGGGCCAGTTGTCGACGCCACCGAGCCATCTTGGGGCTAAAGAAATGCTTGCGGAAAATCGAAGATGTTCCGCTCGGATCGGAGCTGCGGCGTTCATTCGCTTCCGCGAGCGCAGCCGCCAAGTCCGCTTCGGAGGCAGCCGTCGGCTTGATCGGAAGTGAACTATCCAGCTCTGGTGGATTGGGAGCGAGCGGATCCAGTGGATCGACGTGAACAAGTCCTGGCGCGGTCACTTGCCCGTCTTTCGGAGGCGTGTTTGGCGTCGATGTGGACTGATCGCTTGAACGAGTGGTCATTCCGGACTGCTAAACGAGGTACTGGACAAAGTGATGAAAACGGCGACGTGAATCAATGAAGCAAAATATTTTGATGCTTCTACGTTACCAAAATCGTGAGGTTTGCCGTGTTTCACACGAAAAAAACATTCTAACGAACAAAATGGGTAAGGCAGCGAGTCTTTACGGCCAATCAAATTGACAATGGGAATTTTGGGATAACTTTGCGTCGTTTTCCGTAAGTGCTTCATCTAACGGTCGATTTGGTCGATCCTTTCATACCAGTGACTCCAGTGTTCCCGGATTGCACGAGACTACCTATGAAAACGACTATGCGAGGCTTGACGTTGGCAGCGGTTATGCTGTCGGCCTCTTCAGCTGTGGCTGATTCAAACGACTCAGATTACTTCGGTTACGAGCAAGATGCCCCGACGTCAGTCGTCGGCGATTTGCCCGGCTACGGCGACGAAGCGTATTACGCTGAAACAGCGAGCTACGCCGAAGCGAATCAAACCGTTTCCCGAACGACCTACGCAGCCCCGGCTGCGAAGACAGTACCAGCCCATCGAGTTGCTGCGGATTCCCGTAGCTATCAACCGGTTGCGTACAACGCACTTCAACCAAGTTACAACGAACAAGTCAGCTTCCAACAAGGTGGCTGTGGCATCGACTCCGGTTGGGCCAGTAGCTGTGATGGCGGATGTGATGGCGGCCCCAGCTGTGGTTGCGATAGCTGTGGCGGTGGCAAACTTGGCCGCATGATGCGTGGATGTGACAACACGACTTGGGCAATGGCCGAAGCGTTGTTGTGGTTCCCGCAAGAACGCTCAACTCCAACTTTAGTGAGCCGATCACCAGGCGCCGGTTCGAACCCTGCATTGAACGTCAATGGCGTCTCAGCGTTCGGTGACAATATCGGTGGTGACATCTCAGGCGGATTCCGAGGCGACTTCGGCAAGTTCATCGCACCCAACGTTGGCTTCGGCGGACGATTCTGGATCCTCGGCGACAACGGCAGCACGTTCTCCGCTCAAGGCGATGGAACAACCGAAGCCCTGGGGATTCCACTTTTTGACACCAACCCAATCGGTGTCGGCGAGAACGCGATTGTGATTGCCGGAACAAGTGGCACGGGCCGCACGTTTGCTGGCGATGTGACTGTCACAAGCAATTTGGAGTTGTGGGCTGCGGAAGCATACGGTCGCTTGCGATTCAGCAGCAACAGCAACTACACGCTCGACTTCATCGGTGGCTACACACACTTCAACATCGAAGACTCGTTGACGATGACCAGCCGCCGCGTCTTCACCAACGCTGGTGTTCCAACGCCTGGAACGGTCAACCAATTTAATGATTCTTTCAATGCCGAGAACCAATTCAACGGTGGTCAAATCGGTTTCGAAAGTGTTTTGACTCGTGGTCGCTGGATGGCACGCTCGTTGACCAAGGTCCACTTGGGCAACATGAACCAACGCCTCCAAGTGAACGGTAGCAGCAGCGAAACTGTACTTGGACCTCCAGACACCGTGACACCATTCACTCGCGGAATCTTTGCTGAAGGCAATGCAACGGGAGAGCGTGACGTGTTCACTTTCGCACCCGAAATGAATTTCAAGCTTGCTTACCGCTTCCGTCCAAATGTTCTGCTCAGTGCGGGCTACTCGTTCATCTTCTGGGATAACGTAGCTCTCTCTGGCGACCAAGTGGACCGCAACGTGAACGCAGCTAACTTGCTCACCAATGCTCCATCTTCGGATGCGTTTCGAATCGTGGACTCGAGCTTGTTCGTCCACGGTCTTGACCTGGGCGTCGTACTCGACTTCTAAGCTCACGTAGCTGCGACACGATCGCGAACTAAGTCCTGGTCATGTCGCCTAGGAACGAATCCGGCGAGATCAACAGTCCGGAACACTGAGCCGGAATTCGCTCTAGAAAACGAACTAGCGTGGGGGAAAATTATCCTCCACGCTTTTTTTGTTTTTATACACAACGCAGATGATCTGCGAACCGCTAGAGAATCCCGTCTCGAGTCAAGACCTCAGCGAGTTGTCGCGCGCCATTTGGATTCAAGTGCAGATGGTCAGCGAATCCAGATGTTTCGGATATCGATTGCGAGTAGTCGTGAATGGTACAGCCCAAATCATCGCTGAGCCATTCAATCCAATCAGGCAACTCGGTAAGCGTCTCTCGATACTGTGGATGATAGGGCGCAACAATCAAGTCGACTGGAATGTTGTGATCTTTCGCCAAAGCCAATACCTCTCTTGCTGCAATCACATTCTGGCTACGACGAAGAAACTCCTCGGGGCCTCGGTCTTGCACTCGTTCAAGAACCTGATTCATCTGGTCATCCGTGACACGGTCCGTCATGATCCAGTCGCGGTCACTTTTTCCTAGGAAAAACATGCTCCGCCAAGTCAACTCGCTATTGAACCGATAAAGATGCGAAACTCGCGAAGCCATGTACTCCTGCGGGGCGTACTTTGCGATGGCTTGGCTCATCTTTTCAGAGTGACCCATAAACACTTTGAATCGCTCTACCGAGCCTGGTTCGTCTTCTCGCCCAATGCAGCTCACCTCAAAGATCAAACGTCTAGGGGGCGCTTGGTGACTCAAATAGTCGCTCCATAGAACCGGCATTAGGACGGTCGGCAGCCCATTGAAACTGATGTTGGCTGACTCATGTCCCGCCACCTCGCGAATCGCTGGAGGATGAAACATGTGCAATCCACGCGAGTTGCCAAGGATCACAATTTCCGCAGCTAATTCGCCTTTGTACAACTCCGCGTACCGAAACCCGGTCGATGTGACCGCGCGGTCCATCAGTTGTGCGCCGATCCGATCGCCCACCCCGACCAACGCCAAAAACAGCGTGACCCACACGATTCGAATTCGATGTTGAATAAAGAACGGCATTAGAATTGGAAGTAAATGAATTGTGTTCCGTTGAAAGTTCCCGCAATGGCAATCAACCAAATCAGTGACGCGTAATAGACCCCGCGCGCCCAAGGCACTCGTTCAACCAGCCTCGGCAGCGTTTTGATCTGCATTGCCAACTCGAAGGTTGCGAAGATCATGCCCAAGCCACATGCTTTGATCAGAGGCAAACGATTCTGGAGCGTCGATGGACTGAGACCATCAAGCGAAGCCATTTGGCCAAGTATCTCGATCGCGCCACCCAAGGTGCTGCTCCGAAAGAAGACCCATGTAACGCATAGCGTGGCGAACATTGCACCGCATTTGAATGCATGCACAGGCACTTGCACCCATGTGCTCCGTTGACTTGCGTCGGCTCGAAGTTTTTTCTTGGAGCGAGTGGCAACCCAGGCTCGGTGTAAAACCAAGATGATCGCATGCAAGGCTCCCCAAATGACAAAGTTCCAACTGGCGCCGTGCCAAAGCCCGCCAAGCATCATCGTGATGGTCAAATTGCGATACGTGTTCCACTCACCATTCTGATTGCCGCCCAGTGGAATGTAGACATAGTCTCGTAGCCACGTGGAAAGCGTAATGTGCCAGCGATGCCAGAAATCCGAAGGTGAAGTTGCAAAGTAGGGAGACCGGAAGTTCTCCGGCAACTCAAATCCGAGCATCTTTGCTAGCCCAATCGCGATATCGCAATAGCCAGAGAAGTCACAATAGACCTGGATCGCATACAAGACAACAATCACGAGCACGTTGATGGACGAGTATCCCCGAGGATCACCAAACATCGGATCGGCCACAATCGCGATCGAGTCCGCGATCGCAAGCTTCTTGAAAAAGCCTTGCAACACTCGCCCAACGCCGCGTTCAAAATTTACCCAATCGAAAACACGGTCAGTTTCCAATTGTGGCAAAAACTCACGAGCTCGGACGATTGGCCCAGCGACGAGTTGCGGAAAGAAACTGACGAACGTCGCAAACTTCACTAGATCACGCTGGGGCGAGATTTGCCCTCGGTACACGTCAATCGAATAGCTCAGCGTTTGAAATGTGTAAAACGAGATACCGGCTGGAAGAAGAAGATTCAACGTCGGCCAATCCAGCTTCCAACCAAACGGTGCGACGAGCTGCTCAAGATTCTCGGCGAAGAAATTCAGATACTTGAACGTTGCCAAAATGCCAAGATTGCAAGCGATACTTACACCGAGAAGCAACTTGCGCGTTGTGCGAGATTCAGCCGTCCCCAAACTGAGGCCAACAAGATAATCGACGAGGGTCGAGATCAGAATCAACCCAAGAAATTCGTATGCCCACCAACCGTAGAAGACGTAGCTGGCAATGAGACACAATGCAACTCGCTTCGAGCCCCGTAGCAACCAATACAACACGAAGAAGCACGGAAAGAAGACCAGAAACGCAATGCTATTGAAGGACACAAGAACTACTTCGTTCCAGCGATGCGTTTAAGTGACCGATACCCGCCCTCGGCAATCGCAAGTAAGCGAGGCGAGTGCACTTTACAGCAACGACCATAGTGAACTAGTTCCCCATGAAAGCGAGACTTGAATTCGCGTGGCCCGTAGGCACAGTTAACATCTCCCGCGCCGCCAAAATCGTAATAGCGAAAGCCATGGTCATGAGCCCATTTGATTTCGTCCCAAACGATGCAAGCGAACGGATGCAGCGCTGAGGGACGTGACGTTCCGCCGAACCAGGAAAAGAAACGATCGTTCCAAGCGAGTCCGATTGTTCCCGCGACATCTGCGCCCTCGTAGGTTGCCACCCGGACCTGAAGGACATCACCAAGATGCCGCTGAACACTTTCAAAGAGATCGATTCTGGGTGTCGGCACAATCGAACGACGATGGCTTCGTTGTATTTGCAGCCGAGCTCGTTCGACCAACTCCCGTGAGTTGCCCGTTTCGATGACAATACCACGTCGCTGAGATCGAGAGATATTGCCTCGCATCTGTTTGCCGATCTTGCTCCACAGATCGTCTTGACTCAGCGACAAATCAACAATGTAGTTACAGAATGACTTTGGCTCGTAGCCTGAATCTGCAAGGATGGGACAGTCACTGATTTTTTTTCGCAGCGAACGGATTTCGGTAAACAATACGTCACGCGAAACCGTGGAATCGTGATGCTCCAAAAGCCGTCTTGTGGCCTCGATTGACGTTTCGTTTGGGTAACAAAGTGGCTCGCCAAACATCACCGCGCGTGAAGTGAATTTGCGAGTCAACGAGGTTCCTGTGTCGACGCGAACAGGCACGATCATCGCTTGGATATCACCGCAAGCATCGACCGCTCCCACAGCTAGCGACGCGTACTTGCTGGCGTCATTAAACGCACGATGCATTCCTGATAAATGGAAAACATTCCCCGCCGGATGACTCTGCACAAATGCGTCCCATGCTCCTGGGATGTCGCTAGGCAGTACGAATTTCAGGGCATTCACCGAGCGAATAGACAACCGAGATACCAAGAACGGAGATACCACAGGACAAAGGCTTACAGAATTCTCGCAAGGCAATCCTGATTGAAATCGTCGATCCTAATCAAATCCTGGTAGTTTGCAAAAACCCCGCAAAATTTGGCTGTTTTCAGAAACTTGATTGCCCACAAACGCCAGACCAAACACCTTTCAAGGCCGCAACGAGTCGCGTTAGCAATTATGGGCGAACTGACAATCCTGTCTAGATCGTTGCAATAGTGGCTGCGGTTGACCCATTCGTGTGGGAAGAGTTTCTGACCGACGGCCAGGTCACCCCCTGAATTGCGTCCAACTGAGAATCGCAAAACGGGCAAGGGCAAAGGTGTTTTCCAGGACTTCACGTGGTATTCTACAATTTTTCCAAAATGCTCGTTCATGATCTAGCCTTCGCGCCGCCCTTCAAGTGGTTGGTTCATTCCGTCCATTAATGCCGCTTTTCCGTCAATGCAACTTTTCCGAACGACGGGCCCTTCATTTCCAAATGGTACCGCAATGCGTTTCGTATCAATTCAACAATGGCGTCCCATTTGGGGATCGTTTCTGATAATCGGTCTCGTCGTTTTGTGCGGTTGTTCGAAGGAAGAACTCGTCACAATGACTTCCACGATGCAGCAGAAGGCCAAAGAAGCGATCGCCGAGGTCAATGAGATCCCAGTGGTTGCCGACATATTGCCTCCCCAAGGCTCTGGCCAAGTTCAGTTGACGACACCGGTCGCAATCCAGACCGCTTACGTCCGGTTCTATCCGGTCGGCGAAGGAAGGCCGTCAGTGATCCAGTGGACAAGCTACGATCCGGAAGCCGGACCAGAGACGTATCCGGCGCTGCTTGTGCGTGCAACGACGTCCGCGTCAACATTGGACCAAATTGTTGATCAAACGTTACCAAGCGAGATTTACTTTCAAGCCTCAAAAGACGCTGATGTGTTGTCTTTGCCGCTTGGATCGTTTATCGATCTGACGGTCGCTCGGTCGCAACCCAATTCCAAGCTGGTTTTAGCGACGGTTGCTGCGGGTGAATTGTATGATCCGTCCGGAGCGAGGCATGCCATCAGCGGTATCACGATCGAGGGAGTTGACCTATGAGGCGTCTGTTGTTCGTCACACTTGCAGGCGTCATAGTCGGCCTGGCCCAAGGTTGGCTCTCGGCCAATCCGTCGACTCGCAGTCCGAATCAAGCACTAGCCGTTCATGGTACGGTTCCCGAAGCGACTGCCATGGCCGATGCAGGAATCAAAGTCGTCAACGAGGCTGAGAAATTCCTAAAACAAATCTCGCCGCCCAACACGCCACCGAAACTGACAATGGCGATCGCAAATAGCCTTTATCGTTTTCGCGGGGAACTTCCCAAGACAGTCATGCATGGCGAGCGTCTGACGTTGATGGGGGAACCCATTGGCATGGAACTGTCCTCGCGTGCGGCCACCTGCCAGGGCCTGATTCACCCGTTTGTATTGCAGGCCGCGGGCGCTCCCGAAGCGGCGAAGTTTCGACAGAAACTGCTCCTCGACCTCGACCGTTCGATGCCTAAACGCGAAGAACAATTGGCACAAATTCGTCAATGGATCGAATCGGGAAATATTGACCAAGCCGCATCGGCCTATGATGAAATCGTCGTTTTCATTTACAGCACAATTTACTTCCTCTCGTCCAACGACGTGGCTCCTCGGTTGGGAACGTTTCTCACAACCGGTGCGCAATTAACGAGCGCGGCGACTAAGCCGCGAACGGTCCAAGCACGTCAAAAGTTCGACGAGGCTATTGTGAACCAGCTACCGAACTCGACCGCGTTGACGCAATGGGCGGTGACCGTATCCGATTCCATTCGCAGCACGGGTCAAGCGAAACTAGCAGACGACTCGACGATGGGCGATGGACCAGCCTGCTTCGCAGAATTACTCACCCGCTGGCAGAATGCGCACGCGGCATGGCAACGTGTTGCAGGACTACGCTGGGCAGGTCAATGGCACGCTGGTGATTCGCGAAATCCCTTGGTGATGCCAGAGTTGAAAGTGTGGAACGACGCCGTGATCGTCGCCGCGATGCAAATCATTGAAGCCGATGCCCAGTCGATTCAACCGGAAAGCGTTCCAAACAGGCATCAATCTTATTTGCAAGTGATCGCCAAAGAACTCCCAAAACTCAGCCCCGACTTTGTCAAACAAGCCATGACGGCTTTGGACAAACTCTTGCAACGCAACCCATCGTACGCCGACAACGTTCGCAATTACGACGCAGCGACCCGAGACGTCTTGGCGTTTCGCTCCCGCGCTGCGGACCAAGCCGCCCAACTCCTTCGTTCGGACTATCCGCTCTGGAACACCATCGTTGCGACCCGCGCCCGCACGTCCGGGAAGGATTTTGGCGTTTTTCCCGAACAGTCAAATCTGGTTTATCCTTCGCTTTCTGGATCTGCATCGGCCACCATCAACGCGATTGCACCGAAGTTGGTCGATCAAACCGCCAGCATCGATCGAGTGATCGACTTAGGAACCCAATCGAAAACCGCTGCCGCTTCTCTTCATCAGGGATGCTATGCCACCGTGCTTCAAGTTCGCCTGCCAGAATCGGAAATCGTGAAAATGGAGGATGCGTTGATGGTATCGACCGAGCATCCGCCATTGTCACTCGCCGCGACCGACGCGATCGTTGCGGCACGAACCGGCAATCATGTTGCTGCAGGAGGCAAAGTCGTTGCCGTGCATCTTGAACCGACGATTTCTCGCTTCACTACGATGCCCGACGCCGCTTCCGTCATCGTCCCCTACGGTGAGATTCCCTCGACCAACGACCAAACCATGATGAACCAGATTCTGGTGCGAGCAGACATTATGACCGATTGGGTCCAACACCGAATGGGAATCTATGATCCAGAGTGAGGGCACCGAGCCATCGTACGCAAATGAAAGTCACGCTAATGAAAGTCACGCTGACCGTTAGCGTGGCCGCTTGTTATTCACTCGACGTTCGCGCGAGCATGATTATTGAATAACCAGACCATCGATCCACAATTGAAGTGGCTGGCTGTCCCACGAATCAATTCCGATTGTTACGTAGTCGATCTTTGAAATCTCATCGCCCACGCGTTGCCAATCTTCGTTTGCCGTGAGCGGAATTTCGATGTAACGCCATCCCTCACGGGCTTCGCTGTATGCCGTGTCGGAAAACAGGTCCCGTTTGGGTGTCAGCGTCAGTTTCTTGCCACCCACTTGATGAAGCGTGATCTCGGGGTTGTTCGATTGCCATCCAGGCATATTGGGGTTGATCGCCTTGAGCCAAAAACCTAGCGATTGCTTTCCCATGGTCGACCAACCGGCCTGTTTCGATTTCGGGAACAACAACCGCGCTTGGGCGCCGTGATAGGGATCAATCAGCACCTTGACCGAACTCTCACCAGCAACGAAATGCTCCGCATCGTGGCTGTAGCTGCATTGCAAATGACGCTCGGGCTCAAAGCTCCACTCGTTCGCGTCTGCGGCAAGCTCAGGCTGGTCCGCGACAACAACTAAATCACGATACGCCAATTCGGTTCCCCGATCAAAGCCTGCGTTCACGCCAACACGATGAAAACCTGCTCGGGTAAATCGATGCTCAATCGACGCTTCATTCCCCGTGGTGCCGTCCCCCAAGTCCCAGGTGTAACGAGTTGCCACACCGAGCAAGGGCACGCATCGAAAATGAACCGCTTCACCGACACGTACGGACGACGGCCCCTGCAGTTGCACGCGTGGAACCTCTTGATCACGAAGCGTTTCCGTTCCCGTTGTCATCGATACATTCAAGTGTGCCCGCGACACTCCCGCCGCCACATACAAATCGTCTTCCGAGTTTCGGTCGAATTGGTTGTCATGGATCACAAGCCAATCGGCGTACTGTGCAAAGATACCCCAGCGGTTCTCGCGCAGCTCATTCCGCTCGATGACCCAGTGAAACGCTTTCCATTTGGCACCTTTCGATTCGAGATTACCGATGAGCGCGATGCCTGCGCCGTGATTGCCGATGCACTGGTTTCCGCGTGCCAGCACGTGGCTCGAGGGGCCGAACATGAACACGATGCCTGCGTGTCCGGCACCCGGCAGGTGCGGCGAGTTATGCGGCCCACTAGCGAGCCCGTTAAAACTGGCTTCGTTGTTGATGAGCCGCGTTTGATCGGAGCCACCGAGCCAAAATCCATAGCTGCAGTGATTCGCTTTGTTTCGAACGAACTCGTTTCGTGGTGCCCAGCATTCGAAACCGTTGTTGTTTGCGTGTGAGCAATCATTGCCTTCAAAGTAATTGTCGGTACTGCACCAACCGTTGAGCACACGAACAAAGATACCGTCGCCGCCGTAGCGACAATCGTTATCGATCACGCGGTTGAAGTTGGATCCGCTTTCGATCAGCACGCTTGTCGAATCTCGCGCGTGCACCTCGCCCGGTCGAATGCGAATGCCGTGTGTCAAGGCGTTCTTGATGATCGTGTTTCGGCTGGCGTGCCACAGCTTGAGGCAGGTATTGGAGGTATGCGAGAAATCGTTGTCTTGGAGGTGGTTACCGTTGCTGTCGACAAGTACACACGCATCCCAAACGCGATTGGCGCGATTGTGTTGCAAGCTTGAGTCGTTCACTCGCTCCAGCACGATACCGCCGCGCCGTCCGTTCTCGCCCCATCCAAACCCTTCGTCATGAAAGTTGTCGCTGAAGTCACAGTTTTCAATGGTCCAATCGCTCCCATCAACGATGTGCAGTCCCGTTTCAAAATGGTGCGCACGAATGTTCTTGAGCGTGACGCCCGACTGCCCCTTCGCCGAAATCGCGGTCCCGTGGCGTTTGTTGGGTTCCTCATCCGACCCGAGCAAGGTGCAATTCTTGCCGTCGATCGTGATGTTGGATGCGGCGATGATCAGTGTGCCGTAAGACGTATTCGGATCAAGAACCAAGTCGGTTGTGACAGTGGTTACTTTCGGTGCACTCTCGGGCTGCGTCGCGAATGCCAACATCGGTGCAAGCGTACAATCCAGCAATGCACAGAAACTCAGCAATGCACAAAAACGCAAGAGCGCAGTCATAGCGATGGGACCTAAGTCGGAGACTGGATACAGGACCGCCAGAGTCTAACGCGACTCGCCTTGACTTTGTACCCGCAGCGATGCTCGCCCGTCAGATGTTGACGGTAACGATGATGACGCCCTGAAGATGATACCGCCTTGAAATCGATCAGCTTCAAAGAGCTCATTTGTCCGACGCAAGACGATCGTAACCAGAGACAAGTGAAAGTCGCTGACGCCTGTGTTATACTGCCGGACGAAGTGTCGCACTAAGTCTTTGCTCCAAAAGAAGATCCCTCCGATATGACTCACTCATCACGAATCTCGCTCACGTTCGCTGTGCTGTGCTCCTTGAACTCGTTTGCTATGGCGGCAGACAAAGCCAAGGCTGATTACATTCCGGATGAAGTCATTGCTTACAAAACAATCGAGAAGGCCGATGGCAGCTCGGACGATTTGGATTTGCACGTGTTTCAACCCGCCGGTCATAGTGCGAATGACAAGACTCCGTGTATCGTGTTCTTCTTTGGTGGTGGATGGAACGGCGGCAGCCCGTCACAATTCTATCCGCACTGCGAGTATCTCGCGGAACGTGGCATGGTCGCGATCTCCGCCGAGTATCGAACCAAGTCGTCGCACCAAGTGGAACCGAAGGTATGCGTGTTCGATGGCAAGTCCGCGTTGCGCTGGGTGCGTGATCACGCGACTGAGTTGGGTATCGACCCGAATCATGTGGCTGCTGGAGGCGGCTCGGCCGGCGGGCATGTCGCTGCGGCCGTCGCAGCGTGTACGAAGCTCGAGGAAAAATCGGATACAGCCACGACGAATTGCCTTCCCAATGCCCTCGTGCTGTTCAACCCCGTCTATGACAATGGCCCCGACGGCTATGGTTATGAACGTGTGAAAGACTACTGGGAGACGTTCTCGCCCAAGCACAACATCCACGCCCAGATGCCGCCCACCATCGCGTTCTTCGGCACCGAAGACAACCTCATCCCCGTCGCCACGACTCAAGCGTTTGAGAAAGCGATGCAAGATGTTGGTGTGCGATATGACAATCATCTGTACGAAGGACAAGGACACGGATTCTTTAACGCAGGAAAAGTCGCCGGAAAAGGTGCCAAAAACCGCACTGATTACTTTGTGGAAACCGTGCGTGAAGCAGACAAGTTCCTGGCGAGTCTCGGGTTCATCCAAGGCGAACCAACGATTAAGAGCTTCGTTCAACCGACACGCAACAAAGAAGCCACAAGCAACAAAGAAGCAGCCACGAAGTAAAATCACCATCATGAAGAACTTAATCTGGATCGTGCTCCTATCGATCATGACCGTCGCAAACGCTGCCAACACAACACCAAACTTCGTGGTCTTTCTAGTGGACGATCTGGGGTTCATGGATGTGGGTGCGAACAATCCAAATTGCTTTTACGAGACGCCCAACATCAACGCACTGGCCGAGTCCGGTATGCGGTTCACCAACGGCTATGCCGCAAACCCCGTGTGCTCTCCGACGCGATACAGCTTGATGACGGGCAAGTATCCCACACGCGTCCAGGCGACGAACTTTTTTTCAGGTGTGCGAAGCGGACGATTTAACCCGGCGCCGCTCAACAATAAAATGCCTCTCGATGAAATCACAATCGCTCAAGCGTTGAAGACGAAAGGCTACGCGACGTTTTTTGCCGGAAAATGGCACCTGGGCGAAACGGAGGAGTACTTTCCGCAACACCGCGGTTTCGATGTCAACGTTGGCGGGCACAGTGGCGGTGGTCCGTACACAGGCAAGAAATATTTCGCACCGTTTCAAAATCCGCAAATGCAGGTCGAAAGCCCCCCAGGCGACCACCTGCCGGATCGACTCGCTCGCGACACAGCCCAATTCATCGACGAGCACAAACACGCGCCGTTTCTTGCTTACCTTTCGTTCTACTCCGTCCACACACCGTTGATTGGTCGGCCAGACCTTGTTGAAAAGTACAAGCGGAAAGCCGCTGCGATCGAAGGTGACGAGTTTGCAGACGAAGAACAAGTGTTCGGCGATAAGCCACGGCAAGTTCGGATTCTGCAAAAGCACGCGGTTTACGCAGCCATGGTCGAAGCGATGGATTTAGCGGTGGGAAAAGTTCTCAAGCAGTTGGACGACGCCGGCATTGCGAACAACACCGTCGTGTTCTTTACCTCAGACAACGGGGGCTTATCCACTTCTGAAGGTTCTCCGACCAGCAATCTTCCAATGCGAGGAGGCAAAGGCTGGGTCTACGAAGGCGGCATTCGTGAGCCCTGGATCGTTCGCTACCCTGGCCTCACAAAAGCTGGATCCGTAAGCACCGAGCCGATCTGTTCGATTGACCTATTTCCAACGATCGCTGCATCTGCCGGCGTGAATGTGGAGCACCTCATCGACGGAATTGACATTCGCAAAGCACTTCAAGGCGAATCACTTGAGCGCGATGCACTGTATTGGCATTACCCGCACTACAGCAACCAGGGCGGGATTCCTGGTGGCGCGATTCGCATGGGAGACTTCAAGCTGATTGAACGCTACGAAGATGGACGCGTTCACCTGTATGACTTGACCAATGACATCGGTGAAACCAACGACCTTGCCAACGCAATGCCGGAGCGAGTCGAGCAAATGCGAGCACGCTTGCACAAATGGTACGAAACCGTCGATGCCAAGTTTCTCGCCGAGAAAGATGGCCTCGTCCCTTGGCACCCAACCGTCGCCCGCTAACGATAACCAACGTCGAGCACTCATGAAATCACTACTGTCGTTCACGTTCGTTTTCGCTGTTTCAATTGCAAGCGCCAACGAACTTCTTTTCCCAAACTCTGATTTTGAATCGGGCACGCTCGACGGATGGACCGTCGACGGCGAAGCGTTCCGAGTCCAACCGACCCAGGGCGACAATACCCAAGCACGCAATCGCGAATCCGCCAACATGCAAGGCACGTGGTGGATTGGCGGCTACGAGAAATACAATGGCGTTGAGGGTAAACCGGGAGATACCGCTGGAGATCAACTCACCGGAACCTTGACGTCACGTGAATTCAAAATCGAGCATCCGTACATCACGTTCCGCATCGGCGCGGGGCATCTGCCAGGCGAAGTGGGCGTGAACTTGCTGATCGACGGCAAGCAAATCGAACTCGCTACCGGTGTCGACGACGAATCCATGGTCGTGCACAGCTCGGATGTGACTTCATCGATCGGCAAAACCGCTCGGCTCCAAATCTTCGACAATGCTAAAGGCGGATGGGGGCACATCAATGTTGACGATTTTCGTGGCACCGACGCACCGGCTCCTGGCTCGACCAACGAGTTCGCGTTTACCGATGAAATCTCGGCGTCTGGCTATCCGGAAACTGGGTACAACCAACCCTTGAGGCCGCAATTTCACTTCATGTCCAAGAAGAATTGGTTGAATGATCCCAATGGCATGGTGTACGACGGCAAGCAGTATCACTTATTCTTCCAACACAACCCCAAAGGCACGAACTGGGGAAACATGACGTGGGGCCATGCGACGAGCACCGATATGATTCGCTGGAAACAACACGATCATGCCTTGTTGCCTTACCGCGTCGATCGAAATGCCGGAACCATTTTTTCGGGCACGGCCATCATCGACCACAACAACAGTCTCGGGAAGCAAGTTGGCGATACGAAGACCATGTGCGCGTTCTACACCTTCGCGGCCAAGCCAACGTTCTATCAAGCGATGGCCTACAGCACCGACAATGGCCGCACGTGGACGTACTGGAATGAAGGTCGTGCTGTTGTACCCAACCAAGGCTTTGACCATGGCGAACGCGACCCGAAAGTCTTCTGGCACGACGAGTCACATCGCTGGGTCATGGCTCTTTGGGTCCAGGAAAAGCCTGGTCGAGTTCGCTGGTTCACATCAACGAATCTTGTGGACTGGGAATTCGCTTCAGATCTATTGCGTGACTGGGCGTTCGAGTGCATGGACGTAGTGTTCTTGCCCGTTGACGGGAACAACAAAAACACAAAGTGTGTCATCTACGACGCAAGCTTCGACTATGAAATCGGCAGCTTTGATGGCAAACAATTTCATTCCGAATCCGAGACGCTGAATAACGTTTATGGCAACTTTTATGCTGCCCAAACCTTCAACCAAGCACCTGACGGGCGTGTCACCCAAATCGGCTGGATGCGAGGCGGACCGAACTCAGCCGACTTGTTCGGTGTCCCGCACAATCAACAGATGGCGTTTCCATGCGACTTGACGCTCAAGACGACTCCCGACGGCGTTCGCTTGTTTGTGTGGCCGATCCCAGAAATCGAATCTCTCGTTACCAAGACGCACACACTCGGTCGTGTCAACCTCACCCGCAACATGAACGCACTGTCGAGCATCGGCGACCTCGATAACCTCGATCTCGTTGACCTGGACGTCACTTTTTGTCCCGGTGAAGCGACACAAGTTGTTTTCGATCTGCCGCGAGTCTCGATTCGCTATGATGTCAAGAAACAAGTGCTCTTGTTCCGTGGGATCGATGACAAGGGCGAACCGAAAGAATCGACGAGTATCGACAAGATTGCGCCTCGTGACGGCAAGGTTTCGCTACGAATACTTGTCGACCGACTCAACATAGAAGCATACGCGTTTGGCGGCGAGAAATTCGCTTCGCACTACATTCACCCGATACATGGTCCTGAGACGGTTTCGATCCATGCCATCGGAGCGAATGCAACGATTGAGTCACTAACCCTTCGCGAATTGAGTTCCGCCTGGGGCGACTAATGCGCCAGTGGCCCTACAACTCTCGCACTCGAACATTCTTCCACAGCACTTTGCCTTGATTGCCTTTGTGGATTTGCAAACTGAAAAAACCTTTGGCGTAAGTGCCGTCGTCGACCCAATTGGCACAGGGGACACCGTTGACCCAAGTCTTCACGACGTTTCCTTTGGCTTGGATGGTTAATCGATTCCATCCGGTCCGATCAAGTGCAGCGCGAGCTTCTCGATGGTCGGTCAACCACAACGGATAAAAGTAACCGCCACAACTTTGACCATAGATCCCACCGTTCCAATAGCGATCGCCAGTGATGCCTTCCATCTCCGCTTGTGGTCCGAAAACCGTCTCCTTTTTCTTCTTCCCGTCAACTTTCACCTGAGCACGCAGCATCACGCCGGAGTTGCCATCTTCTTCCCACTTCATGTCACACGTGAAAACAAAGTCACTATAGTCAGCCTTCTTGGTCGACAAGTACGTGCTGTCGGAACCGGGAACACAGGTGCCGATAACGAGACCTTCCTTCACTTCGAACGTACAGGTGCCGCCTTTGGGCGCCCAACCGGTCAGGTCCACACCGTTGAAAAGCGGTGTAAATCCGTCTTCTAAGTTGGGCTCCGGATCCGTATTGAGCAGCATCTCGTCGGGTTTAGGTATGTTCTCTTGATCTTTGTACTTTTCGTACCAAGCACTCTGGACCGGATCGACTTCGGCAGCCACCAGCAACGCGTTTGACGTGAATGCAAGGGTCGCAAGCCCGATGAGGGTATACAATCGAATGAACAGGAGTGATTTTCGCATGGACCTATCGCTTAATGAGTGAAACGGCATGTACTGATGTTTGTGCCAAAACGATTGGCACTGAGTTTCTGGTGCGACAAGCATAATCGATCCGACCGGTCGTTTCGAACCCACTCAAAATCACTCAAGGCTACCGAGCTTCAAGTCATGTTTTCCCAATGCTCGACTGCACCGATCGCCAGCCTGCATCGCGTTGACAGATGACAACTAAAGTGCACATGAGCGGTTTAAAAGATGGAGCAGATTTATCGATTGTACGATCAAAGCGTTCACAATCCTGGCAAGACGCGCAAAAAACTGACTCCCTCATCTCTTTCAAGCAATTAGCACTCTAACATCTATTGATTTCAAATATTGCTGATGAGTTTCTGGCGCAAGGGGCATGTGATGCGGGAACGGGTACTGTTGGTTGACGATGACGTCATGCTCTTAAGGTCGCTGGGTCGCAGCCTCGACGAAGACTTTGACTTCGAATTGGCAGAATCCGGCGCCATTGCTCTAGAGAAGATCGAAGCTGTCGGTCCGTTCAAGGTTGTCGTTAGCGATCTTAAAATGCCCCGAATGAATGGCATCGAGCTCGTCAAGAGAATCAAAGAGAAATATCCGCGGGTGGTGTGCATGATTCTCACTGGCAACCAGGACGAGGACAGCATCTCACTTGCGCAAAATGTCGCTAAAGCCGATAGGTTGCTGCACAAACCGATCCCAAGAGCGGAATTGGTGCAAGCAATCCAAGAAGCGATTCAACAGTTTGACACCTCTCTAGTTTCGAATGCCTGATGTCACGATTCAAGAAGTCGGCGCTGTTGGCCGTAACGATCACCGTCATTGGCGTCGGTACCGCGATCCTGATTGCTTGGAGCATTGCGCAAAACAATCGGGCTCAGAACCGATTGCAGTTCAATCGACTGACAGAGCGGTTGAGCACCGAACTATCCAAGCGTGTTCATCAATACGAATACGGTCTACGTGGCGCGAGGAGTCTGTTTGTCGGCAGCGATTCCGTGGACTACCAAGAATTCAAACAAATGGTATTCAGCCGGGATTTAGAAAGAGAATTCCCGGGATCATTGGGCATTGCCTTTGCACAGCGCGTTGTCGATGAGCAAAAAGCGCTAGAGACATTTCGCAACGAACTGATCTTGCAGGGCAGTCCAGAATTCAAGTTTTCTGAGCCCGGCAACCCGGCGGCACTTCCAGGTTCGATATTGGATGGCAAGATCGTAGTCAAGTTTATCGAGCCTTATGAAACGAACCAAGCCGCATTAGGACTCGACATAGGTGCCGAACCCGTTCGACGTGAAGCGATCGAACGAGCCTACACACTCAATAAGCCTGCGATCACAGGAAGAATTCGACTCGTCCAAGCGGACGCCGAGGCGAATGGATTCCTTTACCTTCTGCCTTGCTTTGACCCTTCGCTACCAACTGACACCGAAGAAGAAAAACGTGCGGCATTCTTGGGATGGACTTACATGCCCATTGTTGCCAGCACGGCACTCGCGGCAGTTGAAGACATTGTCGATAGCGAGCTGGAATATCGACTGTTTGATGGAACCGAAGCCTCTTCCGAATTTTTGATCGCTCATTCGAATGATGCCAATTCGCCTGATGCTAATGCACATCACCGCGAAAACGATTTGCACGCGTCGGTAGCAATCGAAGTTGGCGGGCGTTCCTGGACGCTCGAAATGCATCCCTCCAATCAATTCCAATATCATTCGACGAATCTCATCGAACTGAGTCTAGTTGGTGGAATTGCGATGTCGTTGCTTTTAGCAACTCTGGTTTGGACCTTGAGTTCGAGAGTCGATCAAGCCGAAGTGATCGCCAACGCCATGACCAAAGACTTGCGTCGCTTGGCAATGGTTGTTGAACGGACGACGAATGCCGTCGTGATCACCGACAAGGATCGCCGCGTTACTTGGTGCAACGAAGGCTTTACTCGACTGACGGAGTACACCTTCGATGAAGTCCTTGGCAAGAAGCCTAGCCAGTTGCTCCAGTGCAGCGAAACGGATCGAAATACGATCTTAAAAATACGAGCGGAACTCAACGCAGGGCGTGGATTCTGTGGCGAAATCCTCAATCGCAGCAAGTCCGGCCGGATTTATTGGGTCAACGTTGATATCCAACCGCTGCTCGACGAGCAAAACGAACTGATCGGATTTCTTTCGATCGAAAACGATATTACTCAGGCAAAACAATTTTCAGAGAGGCTTGAACAGGAACGCGAGCGAACGGAACTGGCTCTCGCCGGAGGAAAGTTGGGGATTTGGTCACTCGATATCGACAGCGGAAGACTGAAAACGGATCAACGCTGGGCACAGATCTTGGGATACACGAATTGTCCCGCGCCTCAGGCACTCGAGCAGTGGGTCGAACGGACATTCGAGGATGATCGCCCCAAATTGCAGTTGGCGATTCAGCGTTCGATATCGCCAACGTCGCCGCTTGACCTTGCGATCCGGATGACGAGGCCCGACGGTCAATTCATTTGGCTACAACTCAAAGGCCAAATGACGATTCCCACGAACGAGGCTCGGAAACGAACACTGGCGGGAACTGTGATGGAAATCACAGAGAGCAAAGAAGCGGAATTGGCGCTGCGAGAGAGCGAGGCCAGAGCGACCGCGATGTTTCTTGCCAGTAATGATGCCATCATGCTGTTCCGAGACGGAACGATTACCGACTGCAATCCGCAAGCGGTAACCATGTTTGGATTTCAATCCGAATCGGAAATCATTGGCCGTCTGCCAAGCGATTTTTCGCCACCATTTCAACATGGCGGCATACCGACCCTCGAAAGGCAGCGTGATTGTATCGAACAAGCGTTCCGCGATGGCTTTGCTCGCTTTGACTGGATTCACGAGCGTCCCAATGGTGAGACATTCGAAGTGGAGGTCGTGCTTTCGCTATTCAAGATAGGTGGCGAACAAGTCATGCAGGCCACGGTTCGAGACGTCTCAGAACGCAGAGAGTTGGAACGTCAGTTGTCCCAAGCACAAAAGCTGGAGTCGATCGGCCAGCTCTCCGCCGGCGTCGCTCATGAAATCAACACACCGATGCAGTGCGTGTTTAGTAACGTGGAATACCTGCAGAGCTCGCTTCCGAAGCTATTCGAGTTAACGGAAGGATACCGCGAGTTTTATGCGAAGTCGTCGCGACGGACTGGGGTTTGCGAAGATGTCGGACGGCTGGGCCTAACCTCTAGTTTCGATCGTCTGATTACCAACATCATCGATGCGGTCGGCGAAGCTGCTGACGGCTCCAATCGAGTCATTGAGATCGTTCGGGCAATGAAAACGATGTCACATCCAGGAACGAACGTAAAAGTCGCAACAGACGTAAACAAGCTCATTCGCGATGCATCCACCATTGCTCGGAATCGATGGAAATACGCGGCACAGGTCAACTTGGACCTCGATGATTCGATTGGCACGGTTGAGCTATTCCCCGCGCAAATGAGTCAGGTGATGTTGAATTTGATCGTCAATGCCGCGGACGCGATTGTCGAGCGAATTGGGGAAGAGCCGAGTGAGCCTGGTTGCATCCGAATGACTTCGAAGAAACTGAACGACGGCGTAGCACTCGAGATCGAAGACAACGGCAATGGCATGCCCACTCACGTTTTGGATCGCATATTTGATCCGTTCTTTACAACGAAAGACGTCGGAAAGGGAACCGGCCAGGGACTGTCGATCGCCTACGACGTCGTGGTCAAACAACACGGCGGAAAGATCTCAGCCACTTCCAAAATCGGCGTCGGGACAACGTTCAGCATCTGGTTGCCGCTTGCACAGATCGCAGCGAATCATGACGCACCATCTCACTCATTGGCAACATTTCAATCACTGTCGAGCGATCCCTCTTTGTGCTAAGGATCGCGTGAACAATAACTGGCGAATTTGCACGTAGGACAGGCTGCCAGCCTGTCATTTCACCAGGAACAGGCTGGCAGCCTGTCCTACTTATTGATCACGCGAAGCTAACTCTCGGAACCGAGCGATGAGGGTGTCCGCTTCGAGTGAGATCGGCATCGATTTTCTCGAGTCAACGTAGGGCCCCAAAGCCTCTTGCCAAAGCGATGTCATTTCGTTTGTATCGGAGTGAACATTCCCACGCTCGACATATTCGAGTGTTGCTTGTGTTGCTAAGTCGACGGCTCGGTCCGCTCGTGCTTGCTCGAACGTGAGCTTGTATCGCCACGGGCAAACAGCTAATCCCGCAAACGTCTTGGGACCGTATGTCCGCTGATTCTCGAGTTCAACGTCCCAGCTTTGTGTTTGGTAATGATGCCAGGCGGTGAGCAATGCCAAACGTCGCGATTCGCGCCGAACTTGGTCCGTCGGAATTTGCTCGACAACGTCATCTGGTATCGAAGGATACGAGTATTCCAGGCTCTGAAGTTGGAATAGCGCACGCGCTTCGTCTCGTTCAACGCTCGTCAAGATAAATTGCGGATCGACATGTCCATCGACCACCGCCTCGCGAACCTGTCGAGAAAGTCGAAACAGCTGAATTAAATCATTGACATAATTGGCTTCTCGGTTGCGAAATTGATTCAAGCCGAGGGTTGATGAAGCCGATCGGTAGCGGTCCAGCAAGCCATCCGACATTTCGGGCGAAGGTTTGAATGTGATCTCGCTTGCTTCCGCAAAAGTGGCTGCTCTCCATTGCGGTATTTCTTTCGGCATCGTCGCGAACCGATGTCCGTAAACCGAAATGTAGACGACAAGAGGACCAAGCAAGACATAGGCAACGCAGCGCCAATGAAAACCAAAATCTCGTTGCCCATTCATCCAACGCCGCTGCAGTCTCCATGTCGCAAACAGAACTGGGATCGCGGCGAGCGACCAAAAAGCCAGGTAATCTGGGTAGGGCTGCAATCCAGACCCCAGGGCCATACCAATGGATGCGGCAAGCACTGGGCCAACCAAAAACGCGAGGACGGGACGTGTGACCCAAACGGATGCTAGGACACCGCACGCGAATAAGATCGTTGACGAGATAAACAATCCATCTGATACTCCAAACTGATATCCACGATTGAGTATCCAAACGCTCCAGGCGTACATGAGTAACACAACGCAGATTGGCATTGCCATTCGCGTGACCCAGACTCGCGAGACCGAAAAGCCTCGTTCGCCATAAAACAAATAGCGACGATTCAACGAGTCGTGATAGAACGCTAGACAACCGATCCAACCCATGGGAAGGATCGTCAGCAAGATGCCTGCTCTGTCTCCGAAGCTGAAGTATAGAATTGCAAGGAAACACGGTATCGCCAACACTGAGACAGCGAGGAATTGCTGGGACGCCGCTTGCCAAAGCATCGCTCGTCCGACGGAGGGCCGCTTATCCGAGCATGCCGACGCCAAAGC
>JBGSNA010000106.1:0-22391 GCA_041739875.1 Pirellulaceae bacterium | reverse complement strand
CGTGCTGTGCGATCGTATGAGCGTGGTCATCGGTCTTGTCGACAAAGCGTTTCATGCCATTGGCGGTATGAACTTGACCCTGGCGAAGGGTCGCATGAATGAAGCCATTGCCCAGTCGATTGCCTTCACGCGTGCTGTCGTAGTCGCCGCCAGTGCTCAAGCTCGCGACCAGTGGATGATAGACCGTCTTTTTGTAGTAGCCGTTGTAGCTCGCTCCGTGTTGTTTGCCGTGCACTTCGATTGGGAAGCTGTCGATGTCGACGGTGGCCTGTTTGACGCGGCGGCCTCCCCAAGCGAGCACGTGCTGCTGGACGCCGTGGGCCAATCCGTTTCGGACCGCTTCCAAGTTGCACGACTGTTTGGTCAGGATGCTGATCAAGCGGGACTGAGTAGGTTGGCTTGACAATCGCTCGTCGGCGACCGCATCGCCGGTGCGGTTCCAAACGGCAACGCGAAAGGCCGGGTCATGGGCAAGCCGGTCGACGTCGTCTTGAGCCGAACAACCCACGGCCATGGCAAAGACTCGTTCACGAATCAGTTCGTCGATGCGGTAACGTATTCGGTCGGGGCGCCTGGGGTCGCGAACGTTCTTGGCGATCGCATCGAACAGGCCGAGTCGATGCTCAGCGTCGCGAAGCATGATGACTCCGGCGTTGGAGGTGATTCGATGATCGGTCAATTGAACCTTGACGGAGCGATTGAATTGGGGCTCGAAAATGTTACCTTGGTGTTCACCCATCGCGTGAATCCTTGCTGTGTTTGAGTTGGTAGTGAATAACCCTTAAACGCAGTGGTTCACGCGATGGTTTCTCAATTCAACAAGTTCTTGGTGAATAGTGCGGGATTAAACGCTTGCATGCTCAGTTTTCTGAAGTCTGCATTTAACGTTTACACATGCACTTTGTGCTTCTGCATCAAGCCAGCCACGGTGTAACGACTTTCCCAGCGACGTCGGTTAGACGGAAGTCGCGGCCTTGGTTTCGATACGTTAGCTTGGTGTGGTCGAGACCGAAGAGATGCAGCAGTGTCGCGTGGAAATCGTTCATGTGCACGGGGTCCCGGGTCACGCTCCAACCGATATCGTCGGTCTCGCCATACGTTTGCCCACCTTGGATCCCACCTCCAGCCATCCAAAGCGTGAAAGCGAACGGATGATGGTCTCGACCCGTGTTGGCCGTTCGTCCATTGCGGTTTTCACCGAGCGGCGTACGTCCGAACTCTGCGCCCCACACGACCAACGTGGATTCGAGTAACCCACGTTGCTTGAGGTCCTTGAGCAGCGCCGCGATCGGCTGGTCGACGACCCACGAGTTGTACCGCAAGTCTTGTTCAAGATCGCTGTGCTGGTCCCAAGCTTCATAGACGATATTCACAAACCGCACGCCGCGCTCGACCATGCGTCGTGCCAACAAGCAATTACGTGCGAATGACAAATGAGCGTTCGCAACATTCCCACGACCTGTTGCCTCTGGGTGCTGTGCTCGCTCGACACCATAGTCATCCAAGGTGGTGGCCGATTCCGTCTTGATGTCGATCAACTCCGGAGCCGCGGATTGCATGCGAAACGCGAGTTCGTAAGACGCGATCCGACTTGCGATCTCTGGGTCGTACATTTGGGAGTAGCGACTCTCGTTGAGCGCCTTAAGCGTGTCGAGACTTCGTCGTTGGAGCTCGGGTGAGATCCCCTGCGGGTTGCTGAGGTTCAAGACGGGATCACCTTCGTTTCGAAAGAGCACTCCGGCATAGTGCGACGGCATGAAACCGCTTGACCACAACGAAGCGCCTCCACTCGATCCACGCCCGCTTGTGAGAACCACATAGCCAGGCAAGTTCTGTGATTCGCAGCCAAGTCCGTACGTTAACCAACTGCCCATCGTCGGCAAACCGAACGTTGCTCGGCCGCAGCTCAAAAGAAGTTGACCGGGATGATGATTGAACTGGTCCGAATGCAGCGAACGCACCATGAGGATGTCGTCAGCACAGGTTGCGATATTGGGCAAGAAGTCAGAAAAGTCCATTCCAGATTCACCGTGTTTGGACCATTTTCGCGGCGACCCCATCAAGACCGCTGATTCCTTTTTGATGAATGCGAATCGAACTTTGTCGAGCAACTCGTCCGGCAGCGGTTGTCCATGAAGCTCATTCAGTCGTGGCTTCGGATCGAACAAGTCCAACTGCGACGGCGCTCCGGCCTGCAGCAAGAAAATGCAATTCTTGGCTTTGGGTGCAAAATGCGGAGGCTTTACGGCCAAAGGATTGGCTGTGACCAAATCCGCTTCAGCGGCGATTGCCTTGGGACTGAGTCGCCCATCCGCTTGCAGCAAGGCGGACAATGCAGCCAATCCGAGACCACTTGCGGACGTCGTCAAAAAATCACGGCGAGCTTGTTCGATTCGATGTTGATTTGAGTTCATGTCGTTCCCTATTCGCGAGTAATGAACTCGTCCAAGTTGATCATGATTCGTGACGTTGCGATCCAAACCGCTTGATCCGCCAATGAAAAGCCACTCCCAGCGGCATCGGAGCCAACAAGCTTTTGGGCCTCGTCAGGTTGGTCTGCGAATGTTTGGTGCAAGTCATTGAGTAAACGCAAGAGCTCACTCATTTCGAAACTGTCGGGCTCGCGAGAAAGACACAATCGAAATACAAAGTTGACACGATCAACATCTGACTTGAGTTCTGGTTGCTTGAGTATCCGTGACGCGAGCAAACGAGCGGCTTCCGAGAACGTTGCGTTATTGAGCGTGACGAGCGACTGGAGCGGTGTATTCGAGCGGTTTCGGTCAATGCATGTCGTGTTGGCATCGGGACAGTCGAATGTGATCAAGTTTGGGTGCGGTGACGTGCGTTTAAAGAATGTGTACATGCCGCGACGATAGCGATCGTCACCTTCGGAAACGTTCCACTTGAAGTTGCCCGCGTAACTGAGTTCAGCGATGCCCGGCGGAAGCACCGGAAACACACTTGGGCCACCCACCTTTCGCGACAAGACGCCAGCGACTTCCAAGCTGATGTCGCGGACGACCTCGCCTTCGACACGCAAACGATTCTGTCGAGCGAGCCATTGGTTTTGAGGGTCTTGCTCGAGCAATTCGGGGCGAATTCGTGACGATTGGCGATACGTTGCGGACATCACGATCCGTTTGATCAGAGATTTGCGAGACCAAGCATGCGACTCACCGCCAGCGTGCTGGCCGATCAAATCCAGTGCGAGCCAATCGAGTAACTCAGGGTGCGTTGGCACATCGCCTCGGACTCCAAAATCGTTTGCGGTTTTGACGATCCCCACACCGAACAAGTGTCTCCAGATATGGTTGGCTGTGACTCGAGGGGGCAAAGGATTTTCACTTGAAACAAGCCAACGAGCTAAGTCGAGCCGATCGGCCATTGAGTTGGCTGCGCGTGGCACGAGCGGAGGCAACGTTGAGAACCCCGCAGGCTCGACGGTCGCATCTTTGATTGGCTCAAGAAACTCACCGCGGCGAAGCACGAAAGTTGTGCGAGGATCGCTGGTGCGCTGGCGGAATACTCGCGCCTTGATTTCTGGCTTGGCCGGTTCCTTCTTTTTCAGATTCGCGAGTTGATCGCCCAGTGCCCTGGTTGTCGGTTCGCTAGCACTGAAGTGATCTACCAGCGTTTGACGTTGTGATTCCGTACGAGAAGTCGGCGTGATCGCAAGAATCTCCATAACATCTTTTGGCAAGGTCGTATCGGGTACCACTCCGGACTGGAGCGAGAGCTTCAATCGACCGAAGGTGTGTTGACCACCGTAGTTCTGGTTCAACGAGACGCGAATGAAAGCCGGTTCGCCGCTAGGTATCGGTTGCTTCAATTGAAAGATGGCCCAATGGTTCTTCCCGAATTGTGGCGAGATCGCCCATCCTGTGTCACTTTTGCCATCGAATGCCGAAGCCGCTTGAAACTTCGTTGCCGATTGCTCATGGTCGGCGGTGGCGTGAGTGAAAGGGATCGAGACAGCATCCGTGAAGTCGTCGGTTGAGGCGATTTCCAGTGAGAGTCCGGTAAGCACGAAGTTGCCTTTCGGCGAGCGGCCTGGGCCTTTCCCAGGCAACGAATCGTCGGCCAATACGTCCAACCGCAGCGCATCCGCCGACATTCCGTTGGTTCTCGCAGCTATGACATAAGTCGACGTTGGTGCGTCTTCACCAGTTGCGAGGAACGACCCGTCATCAAGCAATCTCAGTTCGATGCCGGATTCCGCAGAAACGGTCGGATCGACAAACGCATGTTCGATCAGTGGATGGTCCCTCGCTTCGGCAAGAGCTTGTTGGGTCGCACTTTCCCATCGCTGGAGAACCTCGCCGAGTTCCGACTGTTTCGCTCTCAATTGGCTCTTCACCTCAGCGACTTCCGAATCGTACGCCGCCTTGTCACGACGGTACAACTCGACCTCATCGTCTGATTTGGGAATATCGTATGTATTCTCGTCGCCGTTATTGAAAAAAGAAAAGAGTTGGTAGTATTCACGTTGGCTGATCGCATCGTATTTATGTGAATGACATCGGGCGCAGCCTACGGTCAGACCGAGCCAAATGGCACCAGTTGTTTCTGTGCGATCGAAACAGGCTTCGACACGAAACTGCTCTTGGTCGGTGCCGCCCTCGGTATTGGTTAGCGTTTGGCGATGGAAGGCGGTCGCAAGAATTTGCATGTCGGTTGCATCGGCAAGCAGATCACCGGAGAGTTGCTGGATGGTGAATTGATCAAATGGCAGGTCGTCATTGATTGCTTGGATGACCCAATCTCGCCAGCGATATGCATCTGGACGTGTGTTGTCTTTTTCATAGCCGTCCGAGTCAGCATAGCGAGCCATGTCGAGCCAATGTCGCCCCCAACGCTCGCCAAAATGTTTGGACGCAAGGAGTCGATCAACCACTCGCTCGTAGGCATTGGGGTGATCGTCGGAGACAAAGGCCTCAACCTCGTCGATGCTTGGAACCAGCCCCAGAAGATCAAGACTGAGTCGTCGAATCAACGTTCGCCGATCCGCTTCGGGTGATGGTGAGAGCCCGTGTTCGACTAGCTTTGCATGCACGAAGCGATCAATTGCATGGGTGCCCCAACCGCTAGGTTGCGGAGGTGGCTCGCGGTGCGTCAACGGTTGGTAGGCCCAATGTTCAACTTTTTTCATCGTGCCCGATAGAGAGTCTGGCCAAACAGCTCCCTGGTCAATCCAGCGTCGCAGTTTTGCGATGTCCTCTGGCGACAGCGAATCGCCCTCCGGTGGCATGACACGATCGGGATCAGCACCAGTAACGAGTCGGACCAACAGGCTCTTATCGCTATCGCCGGCCACCCAAGCCGCGCCGGAGTCGCCGCCGAGGATCGCCGCGTCACGTACATCCAGACGCAATCCAGATTCTTGTTTCTCGGTGCCATGACATGAGTAACAGTGCTTGGAGAGCACCGGAAGAACTTCCGTGGCATACGAGTCCGATGATGGCGAGAGCGCATCGTCGTCGGCCAAGCAAAAGTGATTGCCGATGAGCGCAAGAATCGTGAAGGCGATCAAAGAAACTCGCGTCACAAAAAGTCTCCAGGAAAGTTAGCTTGGGCGTGACGTGTTGCGTGACAACAAAGTGAGGAATTCGACGGTGGGGAATTCAGCAACGATTCGTTGGTCAACACGGATGCTGGATCGTCCATCTTAATGCAGTTGCGATGGCCACGCACGAATGATTTCGAAAACTCGTTGGTTCCCGCCCTTTCGTGAGCACACTACCGAGCGCCGGCGCAGATATCGAGCGTCTCATCCATATCGACCCAGCGGCGTTCTCGCCAGGACTTCATACCGGCTTCCGCCAGCGCGACACCGCGAGCGCCGCTTTGCAGCGACCACGGGAATTCACCGTCGCCCATGACGTGTTTCAAGAACAGTTCCCACTGGGCTTTGAACGCGTTGGGGGACGAATCGGCGGCCGGTAACTTCGCCCAGCCATCACGAAATTGAATGGATTGAGGAATATCCGGATTCCAAACGGGTCGTGGTGTTGACGCGAGATCCTGTACCCAACAATCAACAAGGCCAGCGACGGCGGATCCGTTGGTTCCATTGACTTGAATCGTTAACAAATCGTCACGGCGCACCCGTGCACTCCAAGAACTATTGAACTGGCACGTCACACCGCTTTGAGTTTCAAAGATCGCGTAGGCTGCGTCATCAGCCGTGCATCGATAGGCATTGCCTCGTTCATCGATTCGCTCCGCGACATCCATGCAAGCGTGGGTCATCACCGATTTGACGGGGCTGACAAGGTTGCGAATTAAATAGTCAAAGTGACAGAACATATCCGCAATCATGCCACCGCCGTCTTCGCTCCGATAATACCAACTCGGTCGTTGTGGTGGTTGCGAAGCCTCGTGGCCGGTGAAGACCCAATAACCGAACTCGCCAGTAACGTTTAAGATCTGGCCAAAGAATCCTTGATTGCAAAGGCGGCGCAAGTGCTCGATGCCTGGCAGCCACAATTTGTCTTGGACGACGCCGTTTTTGAGCCCTTTGGATTCACAGAGTCTCGCGATCTCCAACGCTTCACAAGTTTGCATTGCGACGGGCTTCTCGCAATACACCGCCTTGCCCGCTTCAATCGCTTGCCGCAACACCGCAGGTCGCAGCAACGTTCTTGCGCTGTCAAAAACAATATCGATGCTGGGGTCCGCGATAACGCATTCTAAATCCGTGCTCCAGCAAACCGTGCGACCGATTTCTTGCAACGCCACGTCCTCGGCGAGTCGTTTCAGCTTTGTCTCATCGCGGCCCACAAGAATTGGCTCGACCGTGAGTGTGTTGCCGGTGACGAGACGCAGGCCGCCGTCGCGAATGATGGCTAGGATGGAGCGAATGAAGTGCTGGTTCGTGCCCATCCGCCCCGTCACGCCATGCAACGCGACTTTGAGCGTCGTTTGAGATTCAGCGGTCCCTGAGAGTTGATCATTCACGGCTGGGCGCTTCGACTTCGTCCTTGTTTGACAATGCGATCCATTTCTTCGGTCAGCCTTGCAACGATTCCTGGATGGCTTCGGTACAGATTCGTTGTCTCCGCAAGATCGGTTTCCAGGTTGTACAACTGGCCGCGTGGGTCGTCGGGTCCGGGCTTGATCGATTTCGGCTGTGAGAAACCGCCCGAACCGAGACCCGTGATGAGTTTCCACTCGCCGGACCGAATCATCATCATCGAGCTGGAGCTCCCCGGCTGCATGACAAAGTTGGTGCGAGTTGGGCGAGAAGGCGTCGGATCACTTAATAATGACGCCAGAAAACTAAAGCTGTCTGGTGCGGCGTCGTTCGGCAATTCGACGTTCATGATGTCAGCAAACGTTGCGAGAAGGTCGGTAAAACAAACGAGATGTGATGACTCGCATGCGGGTGCGATGCGACCCGGCCATCGTGCGATCAATGGCATGCGGTGTCCCGCCTCCCAGGCGTCAGCTTTCATTCCACGAAGTCCGCCCGCCGAATCGTGGTCAAACTTCTCAACATCCGATTCGTACCACACAGGTCCGTTGTCCGAAGTGAAGATCACGAGGGTGTTTTCCGCCAGATCGGACTTTTGCAACGTTGCCATGACACGCCCTATCTCGGCATCGACCATCATTAAGAAATCGCCATACATGCTCGCGCCGCTCTTGCCCGCGAACTCAGCGGACGGCAACCAAGGTGTATGTGGAGCTGGGTAGGCTAGGTACAACATCAGCGGTTGGTCGAGGTTGCGATGCTCGATGACTTGGATGGCTTCGTCCGTGAACCGAGGCAACACGTCTTGAAGTTTGAGTTCCGGTGTAATTCCGCCCGCGCGCCAAAATGCACCTTGTATCGACGACCAATGAGCACTGTTATTGGCTTGAATCGTTTCCGTCGGTGGAACAATCGCTTGATTGTCCCGGATGTAAAAGTAAGGCGGTATGTCGGTTGACGCTCGGATGCCGAAGTAGCTGTCAAAGCCACGGTCCACTGGCCCACCAGGCAATGGTTTGTCGTAGCCGTTCTCTTTGAAACCCGCGTGCCATTTACCGACCATTGAAGTTTGATATCCAACGCTCTTGGCGAGTGTCGCGATGGTCATTTGGTTATCTTTGATCAGCGGCTGGGTTGGCCAAACGCTCACATCAATTCGAAATGGATACTGGCCTGTGAGCAGTCCGTAGCGGGACATGTGGCACAACGGTCCAGGAGCATGCGCATCAGTGAATCGCATCCCGTCACGCGCGAGTGAGTCAATGTTGGGCGTTGCGATTTTCGAACGGGGATTGAAACACTGCGGATCGCCATAGCCCATGTCGTCGACAAGGATCACGACAATGTTGGGGCGAGTCAAAATCTCGGCCGACTGTGCCGACACGAATCCAAAATCGAAAGCCAATGCCGCAACGAGCAGTGCCGAAAATGTCGTGATTCGTGAGTGAATCATGGTGTGTCCAACGCATGGGATAGGTGAGTGAACCGCCACATTGTACTCTTTGTTTCCCTGTCGAAGTTTGCCCATCCGATGCGCTGTTTGCCCAACCCATGACCTCCGAACTCACTCCTGCGGTAACGCATCAAACAAGTGACCGCCGAATCGCAATCCTCGCACTCGTCGCGATTAACGCGATGTGGGGCTGCTCTTTCCCGGTGGTCAAGACGCTCAACTTGGAGATCGACGAACACTTTGCCGTCACGGCGTTCACAGCATCGAATGGATTGCGGGTTGCCTCAGCCGCCTGTGTGTTGGCAATCCGTTTCGGGCTGGCGCTGGTGTTGTTCGCAGTGTTCTTTCGCAAGACGATGCGACGGGTACGCGCGCCTCACATTTGGGCAGGTACCGTCATGGGCACAGCATTCTTTGTCGGAATCATGTTGCAAGTGATTGGGCTTGCAACCATTCCCGCCTCACGAAGCGGATTTCTAACGAGTCTCGTAGTGATCTTTGCCCCAATTCTTCAGTCGATAACGAACCGTCGACCACCTCGCTTTGTCGTGATCGTCGGAGCATTTCTCGCACTCGTTGGTGCATCGGTGCTTACTGGCTCAGTGATGGTGGATCTCCGTGGAGTCCGTATCGCTGATGATGCGCTCGCCAAGTGGACATTGGGCGACACGTTGACAACACTCTCAGCGTTCTTCTTTTCGATCCAAGTGCTACTCGTTGATCGGTTTGGCCAACGTTATGATTCAATTGGTTTAACACCGAGTATGTTTGCGACCACCGCCATCCTCGGGCTCATTGTCTTTGCCGTTGTGCAGCCGAGCGTACCAGAAACTGCGGCAAGCGCAGGTTGGCTCGCCCTCTTGATCCAGCCTCGATTCATCGGATTGATTGTATTCTTGAGTGTCTTCGCATCGCTGATTGCGTTTGCATGGATGAACAAGTACCAGCCCTATGTGACGGCAAGCCAAGCTGCGGTCATCTACACGCTTGAACCGCTCTTCGCGTCAACTTGGGCAATGGTCTTGCCCGGAATTTTGAGTGTGTACTGTTTGGTAGCCTACACCAATGAATCGCTCAATATGCCGTTGGTCATCGGCGGGTGTCTCGTCATGCTTGCCAACATCGTTGCACTTTGGCCAGCACGCACGAACCCGGACCCATCAATTCCAACTCCGTAAAGAAATTGTTAAAAATCAACTCGCTTAACAACTGGATCAATGTTAAGTTTCTCGCTGAACGAGTCCAGCTTTAAGCATCAATTGGCGAGCACGCTGCCGACGGCGTCCATGAACATGGGATTGGGGCGGGAGTTCCCAATTGCCCCAGTAAATTACTTGGGGCATGGAGCTGAGTTAACTGAGCACGGGACAGACGTCGAACCACTCGCGTTTCTGTTCGCTCATCCACTCGGTGGACTCGGTCGGGCCCCACAAACCAGTTTCGTACGTGTGAAGCGGAGGCGCAGCGGGGCTGCGCCATGCAGCGATAATCGGATCGATGATGCCCCACGCCAATTCGACTTCATCGCTGCGTGCAAACAAACTCGCGTCACCCACGATCGAATCGAGAAGCAGACGTTGATACGCGTCGGGGTTCGCTTGGCCAGCCGCTGCTTGTTGGAAATTAAAATCCAACGTGCTCGTACGGGTTTTCATTTCGGAATCCGGTACCTTGGTCTCGAACATCATCTGGATGCCTTCGGCCGGCTGGACTTGGATTACCAAACGGTTGCCGACGGGTGTGCGCGTTTTTCCACCGAACAAGATGTGTGGCACTTCACGAAACTGGATCACAATTTGTGTCGTTCGACATGACATTCCCTTGCCGCTTCGCAGATAAAACGGCACACCACGCCAACGCCAATTGTCGCAATACAGCTTGAGAACGGCGAAGGTCTCTGTTTGGCTGCCAACGGGGACGCCTTCCTCGTTCAAGTAACCAGCGTATTGCCCGCGGACGGTGTTGTTGGCGAAATCACTGCCAATCATCTTGCGGACGCTGTGCAGCACCTTGACTTTCTCGTCGCGAACGAGCGCCGCATCGAACCTTGCGGGCGGCTCCATCGCGGTGATCATCATCAGTTGCAGAATATGGTTTTGGAACATATCGCGGAGGATACCGGATGTGTCGTAGTAACCGGCGCGACGTCCGATGATGACTTCTTCAGCCACGGTGATTTGGATATTGTCGACGTAGTTGCGATTCCAAATTGGTTCGAAAATACTATTGGCAAATCTCAGAGCAAAGATGTTCTGGACGGTCTCTTTGCCGAGATAATGATCGATGCGATAGATTTGGTCTTCGCGGAACACGTGGTGGATCGATTCATTGAGTTTTCGAGCCGTCGCCAGGTCGGTTCCAAATGGTTTCTCAATGATCACACGACGATAGCCGTTTTCATCGTTCGCCAAACCCGCTCGCCCGAGCTGTTGGATCGCTTCGTTGTACAACTGGGGCATCGTCGAAAGGTAATAGACTCGGCCCGATTTCGTTCCGCCTGCATTGCCGCTGGCTTCGATCTCGCTCAGAAACTCGCCCAGTTTGACGAAATCTTGAGTGTCCTTGATATCGCCAGCGTGATAATAGACATTCGCGGAGAACGCCTCCCAGGTCTCGTTGTCAAAACTCGCACCAGTGAATTCGCTCGTTGTTTCGCGAAGCATTTTCCGCCACTCTTCGTGTGCGAATGAGCTGCGAGAAACACCCACAATTTGTGTCTTTTCAGGAAGCCGTTTCTTTTTGAAAAGGCTGTAAAGCGCCGGAATCAGCTTTCGACTCGTCAAGTCGCCGGATGCACCGAAGATCACGATGGTGTGCGTCATGAAATCGAATCCCTATCTCGTTGTAAGTTCCGTTAGCCTTCACTGGTGGCATTTACTGTAAACCGGCTGAGGGATGGCGTACAGCTGGGATCCATTCATCGATACGGAATGCGAATCACGCACACAGAACGCAAAACGAGACTAGGGAGCTGCGGCTGGGGCAGCGATTTCGGGCCAGCGGATATCTCCTTTGCGGGCACGGGCTTCCCATTTCTTCACATCGGTGGCTCGGCGAATCGCGTTCTCTTGGTCGGCGCGATAATTCAGCGACGTACCGGTGATCTCACGAAGATTCTCGAGTGCCAAGACTCGGACGGCCATCGATGGCGAGTCCAGCATCTCAACCAGCTTCGCATCGGCACCGCCCTTGAGTTGTTCCTGGGAATACCCTGTCAATAACTCAAACAATTGCGGTCCGTCCGCCGCAGCCGACTGGCTGATCGAGGCTCGCAATTCTTCGGCGCTTCGTACACTTTGGTTCACCACCGCGAGCAGCGCCGCATAGTGATCCTCCCAATAGGCTTTTTGCCGAACCTCGTTCAAAATCCCATCGCCGACGAAATAGACGTCGCCGCGTCCCATCCGCAACAGTGTTCGCGCGGCCAGTGCTCCGACCTCCGCACGCCGAAACGGAATTGCCTCACGAAGCGAAAGCTCCAGCGGATTTGTGTCACTCATCATGGACAGCAAGCCACTCCTCGCGAGTGACTCAAGCGACGTCTCGTTCGGATCTGGCTCGTCGATCCAATCTTCCATGACCGTTACAGCCGATTGAACGGGCTCGCTATCGCCATCGATTTGCAATTGTTGTCCTGTATCAAGCGTGTTCTTCGCGTTGACGCTCGTGATCTCTGCGGCGCCTTGGACAATCATCAATGTTGCTGAACGCAAACGAGACGCTTCGGCCAACGGATCGGCGCCGGGTTTGCGAAGGTGATCGAGGTTGATCGCAACGAGCGTGTCGGGGTTCTTGAATTGAATCGAGACCGGGCGACCGCTGAGCGACACGTTGAGCACGGCCCCAGGCGTCTTGTGTCGAAGCAGAATACGCCCGCCCGCCATGTACAGGACTGTGTCAGCGTCCTTTCGTACAAACCCGAGCTGTGTCGGCCCCGCCATCGTTAGATCCAAGCCGTCGGTGCCTTCAAGTCGAGCACGAAAGGTCGGCGCACACACAAATTCTGTGTTGGCCGGTACAAGACCAGCGGTAGGAATTACTTGCCATGCAGCACCATTGCCTTTGGCAATCAAAAGAGTTCGCTCTGTCAATAATTTTGCGACGCCGTCGACTGGAACTTCCGCAACCGCTCCAGGATCCGCCTCAGCCATCTTCGGCGCGTCGGGGTCGCTCGTCGCTGGAGACGCTACGCTAACGTCAGGATTCTCCGGCGTGACGGATGCCATCTCTGGTTGAGTTGCATCGGGCTGTGTCATATCGGGTTTTGCCACGTCTGGTTGTGACGTTTCTGGTTGTGACGTTTCTGGTTGTGACGGAACGATTGGCTGGGGTCCTGTCGGTTCAATCTCACCAGGAACCGTGGCAACGTCGACTCCTGTCGCCAGCGGCGGTGGAAGCATCTCGGTCTCATCAACGTCCGCCGTACCTGTTGGTGTTTTGTCCGCAATCGCGGGAGCGCCCACGTCCAGCATTGGCGGAGCAGCTTCGGGCGGAACGTCGATCTCCGGAGATACTGGACTCTGTGTGGCTGGATTCTGTGTGGCTGGATCAAGCGAGGGTTCGCTAAGTTGCGATGCCGACATCGGTTCAGTCGTATCGGCGGGGACTCTGGTGTATGTTTCGCTCATGTCATCATCCAGGCTCGCCGTTTGCGGATTCAGCAACGGTTCAAAGAGTCGCGACAGCGCGAACAGAAGGACAGCGGCAAGTGCCAGTGACACGAGCCACGGCGTGATCCGCGATGTTCGAACGGTTCCGCCATAAAGGTCGCTCAAACCTGGCTTGCGAAGCGGACTTGCGGCGATCGCTTTCCCGTTTGCATCGCGGCCTGACTCGCGATCATCGGCCAGCCCCGCTTGGCGCAAACGCGTCGGCGCATCGCTCACGCCGGAGTCACTCGGACCGACGGGGCGCATCGGTTGCTGGCGCGACGACGTGAGGACGCCGACGATCGCCGTGTCGTCCGTTGCTTTGTTTTGGATGAAACCAGCTGTCGCGTCGGTCGCCCCCAAATTCAACGCGGAATCGTTGGGGATCGCTAGTGAAGCGAAGCTCTCACCGGTTAACCCCGGCCGATTTTCCTTTGCCGAAAGCGCCCTAAACGCGTCTGAGTTAGGCAATTCATAAATGCGATGCCGAAGTGCGGGCGATACTTCCGCCGGCTTGCCGAGCACAAGCGTTAGAATCTGGTGACACCCCGCCGCCTCTGCCAGCAACGGATCCGACTCCAAGCACGCACGTTCAATCTCAGCGACTTGTTCGTTCGGCAGTGTACTGTCGAGATATTCACTAATCACATTGGCTTCATCAACGGGGCCTGCAGCCACCGGTGAGGCGGCACCAAGCGTTGGCGATGACAATGACACCTTGATTCGCTTGATCAACTGAGACGCAAAGCTGCTTTCCATCACTTTGCCATGCAGCGTCTCGGACGATTCCTTATCCAAAGTCCGATCAAGGTAGGCCAGCAACGTTCGAAGAGTCAGACGCATCACAATCACCGCAGGAGGCAGATTCGAATCCAAGGAGGCGTCGAAAAGTCTCTACGCCTATTCATTAGTGACCTGGCGAACGCGTTGCCGTGCAAAAAAATTGCGATTTTCCTGTTTCGGTCCATCTGCCCGTGAACGTACCCATCGCGAGGCCGCTGGTTTTTGGACAATTCGGAGAGAGAGAATGGCTTTGTTTCAGATATGATCTGTGGTAGCGAGCTGTGGTGTTCCAACTTTCGACAAGGACAATTGAATGATCAAGCGGACGTTGCCAATCTCCAAACTCGCGCGAGTGTTTGCGGTATGGAGTCTTTCTTTGACCATGGCGTCACTGAACGGATTCGCGGATACCGCGACGGGCACTCGTGGCATGATCGCCACGGTGCATCCGCTCGCGACGGACGCTGGCCGAAATGCGTTTGAACGGGGCGGGAATGCAATCGATGCGGCAATCGCCGCCGCGCTCACGCTTGGGGTGGTGGATGGGCACAACTCCGGAATCGGTGGCGGATGCTTCATTCTGGTTCGCCGGCCCGACGGTTCGATGCTCGCGATCGACGGGCGCGAGACGGCGCCCGCAGCCGCGACGCGTGACATGTTCATTCGCAACGGTGTGGCGGACACGAGCATCAGCCAAGACGGTGCCTTGGCAGTCGCAATCCCCGGTGCACTCGCCGCATACAGCCACGTTCTGAAGTCGGCGGGAAAGCTGGCGCTCGAAAGTCATCTGCTCCCCGCCGCCGAAATCGCGGAGACCGGATTTGCTGTCGACAACAGCTACGCGAGAAGGCTCCGAAGCACCAAGCCTCTATTGGAAATGTTCCCGGAGACCAAACGGACATTGCTAAAGCCCGACGGCTCGAGCTATGTCGAAGGCGAAATATTGCGTTTGCCAGATCTCGCGAATTCCTATCGTCAAATTGCCGAGCACGAAGATTGGTTCTATCAAGGCGAGTACGCTGAGAAAGTTGCGAGTTGGATGCAAGCCAACGGCGGCGTGATCACGGTCGACGACATGCATCAATACAAGTCGATCGAGCGTGAGCCGATTCGATCAACGTATCGTGGTCACGAGATCGTTGGCTTTCCACCGCCCACGTCAGGTGGCATCCACGTCGCACAGATCCTCAATATTCTTGAGAACTTCGATCTTGCTGACCTACTTAAGCGTCGTCCGATCGAGGCCTATCACATTGTGGCAGAAGCGATGAAACTCGCGTTCGCAGATCGAGCCAAGTGGCTCGGCGATGCGGACTTTGTTCCCGTTCCCCGTGGGCTGGTGAGCAAAGAGTACGCGGCCGAACTTGCACGCCTCATCAAAACCGACGCGGCAATTGAGGTGAAATCACATGGCATGCCGAAGGACTGGCAAACGGACGTATATTCTAAACACACCACGCACATCTCAGCCGCCGACGCAGAAGGAAACTGGGTGGCAATCACGACAACCATCAACACGTCATTCGGATCGAAGATCATCATTCCTGGCACGGGCATCGTGTTGAACAATACGCTTGACGATTTTTCGGCCCAGCCCGGTGTGCCGAATGCATTTGGACTCGTTGGCGGTGATGCCAACGCTGTCACACCGTTAAAACGTGCGCTGTCATCGATGAGCCCCACGATTGTTTTGAAAGACGGCGAGCCAATCTTTACCGTTGGCGTCGCAGGCGGCCCGAAAATCATTACCCAAGTGGTCATGGCAATCGTGCATCGGATCGACGGCAAGTTCTCGCTCGCCGAATCGCTCGAGCGTCCGCGGCTGCATCACCAGTGGTTGCCGAACAAAATTGTGATCGAGAGTCGCTTCGATCCGAGCGTCCGGCGCGGCTTAACGGAGCTCGGCCATGAACTGGAGGAGATCGAGCAAGCGGCGGTTGCACAAGGAATCGAACGAACATCCGAGGGTCAATTCATCGGCACCTCAGACCCTCGCGTCCCTGGGAAAGCCAGCGAGCTGTAGCTGTTACTTCAAAGCTTGCGGTTTCCCTTTCGCGACGGCTTCGGCGTCACGAAAGACTCGCATCACGTTGTCGCCCATAATCTTTCGGATGTCGGTTTCAGAATACCCTCGGTTGAGAAGCTCTTGTGTGAGGTACGGATACATCGAAACGTCCTCGAGTTGCTCGGGAATAACTGGAATCCCGTCAAAGTCCGATCCGATGCCGACGCATTCGACACCCGCAAGCTTCATAAGATGATCGATATGATCGACGACATCGTGGATCGAACCACGCGGAGTCGGGTGGTTCTTTTCCCAAGCCGTGGTCTTGTTGGTGACTGTTGCTTCATCGTCACCGAGGTCTTTCCAGCCTTGAATGGCTTGTTCACGGGCGCGATAACGTGGGCCAGCCCCAGGCGTAATGAAGCCCGAGTAAAAGTTGACCATGATGACGCCTCGGTTTGCTTTCACGAGCGGCAAGATATCGTCCGGCACGTTTCTTGGATGATCGCAAATCGCTCGCGCCGATGAGTGCGAAAAAATGACTGGCGCCGTGGTGATTCGCAGGGCGTCGCGCATGGTTTCGTCGGAAACATGCGACAAGTCAACAAGCATGCCCAACTCGTTCATCGTCCGAACAACTTCTTCGCCGAACTTCGTCAAACCACCGTGCTTGTTTTCATCCGTGGAGGCATCGGCCCAGTCCAATGTCGCGGAATGCGTGAGTGTCATGTAACGCGCCCCAAGTTCATATAGCTTTCTCAAAACCGATAATGAGTTTTCGATTGAATGCCCGCCCTCGACACCGATCAATGACGCTATTTTCCCATCGCTGATCGCCCGGCTGATCTCGTCTGTCGAGCCACAAAACGCAAACGTCTCGGGATACCGTTGGACCATCGAATGAACAAACTCGATCTGCTCAAGGGTTTGTTGAAGCGATTCACCGTTGAGCCGCGTACTGACCGGCACATAAACCGACCAAAACTGGGCCTTCACGCCACCGGATCTGAGTCGAGCGATGTCGGTGTGAAGCTCGGGTAGTGACTGGGCAATGTCGAGCTGGTCAAAGCCAGGCATACCACGTTCACGAAACGCCCAAGGAAGATCATTGTGGCCATCAAAAAGTGTCGCGGACTGGTGCAAGAGCTCCGCAGACTCCGTCAACGTAACTCTCGGCCGAGGGGTGTCCTGTGCCGGGGTGTCCTGTGCTTGGGTGTCGTTGCGAACGGTGAGGAGAAACGTCGCCGCGAAGGCAACAACCAGCATGCGAACGGCTCGCAAGACATTCAGATTCATGACCCATTCCCAGATTCTAGAACCGAGTTGAGAGACTTGTTCATTCCGACTCGAAAGTCAAAACGCCGCCGCGCTCCGTCAACGTATCACGACTTGAGTTCGATTCTATACCCCGTCGCCCCGATTCTTTGGATCGCCCGGTATTTGCAGATGGTTTTTGCATGTGGAACGCTAGGTTTCACATTCAGTGTTGGGGCCTGTTATAATCGTTCGGCCTGCGGCAATATCGCGGGCTGTTCTGATCATTTCACCTTGAGGAGTCCACCTTGAAGCGGCCAAACTTAATCGAGCTTTGTCTTACGGCGGCGATTGCCACTGTGTCCGTCCCTGGCCTTACGTTCGGCGACGAGCCCACCGTGAAGAGCGAGTTCAAATCGATCTTCAATGGCGAAGACCTAACGGGCTGGCACGGCGAGAAAACAATGGATCCACGCAAGCTCGCCGAGCTGTCTGAGGACGAGCGAGCCGAGAAGATGGCTGAGTGGCAAAAGGATGCCGTTGAACATTGGACGGCGAAAGAAGGTGACTTGATCAACGATGGTCACGGCGTTTATTTGACGACCGACGAAATGTACGGTGATTACGAATTGTTGATCGAGTACAAGACGATTCCCCAGGCCGACAGTGGTATCTACTTGAAGTCCAATCCTCAGGTGCAAATTTGGAATCACTTGGCTGAGAAGTTATCTGCTGGCCAGGACAAGGGCTCCGGTGGCTTATGGAACAACTCGCCTGGCGCTCCCGGCAAAGACCCCAGCGAGATTGCGGATCTTCCGTTCGGTGAATGGAACGCGTTCAAGATCCAACAAGTGGGAACTCGCACGAGCGTGTGGCTCAACGGCAAACACATCGTCGATCACGCGATCATGGAGAACTATTGGGATCGTAAATCGTCGCTCGTCCCGAAGGGACCTATCCAGCTGCAAACGCACGGCGGCGAAATTCGATGGCGGAATATCCAAGTCCGTGAAATCGGCTCCGAAGAAGCGACCGAGATCTTGCGATCACACAACGACGAAGGCTTTACGTCGCTCACCAATGGAACTGATTTGACTGGTTGGACGGGCGCCCAAGACAACTACGAAGTGGTCGATGGTGCAATCCGCTGCAAAGCTGGCAAGGGTGGCGTGCTTCACACGACCAACGAATACGCTGACTTTGTTGCTCGGCTCGAATTCAAGCTTCCTCCAGGCGGAAACAATGGACTCGCGATTCGCTATCCAGGCACAGGTGATCCAGCTTATTCGGGCATGTGCGAGTTACAGATTCTCGACACGGAGCATCCGAAATACACGAAAATCGATCCACGCCAAGTGCATGGGTCGGCATACGGGATGATTCCTGCACTTCGCGGCTACCATCGCCCCACCGGCGACTGGAACTTCCAACAAGTCACTGTGCAGGGCACCAAGATCCAAGTCGAACTGAACGGGACACTGATTCTAGACGGCGATCTCGCTGAGGTGACGGAGTTCATGGCTGACTCGCCGCACCCTGGTAAAGACCTCAAAAGTGGCTTCTTTGGCTTTGCTGGGCACGGTGACGCCGTCGAATTCCGCAACGTGCAGATCAAGTCGTTGTAGTTTCAATGTAGTTTCAAGCCGCTTTAATCGACGAGTGCAACTGGCTGGCTTTCCAGTTCGTCAACAACGAAAAACGCCCCGGGCCTGGATGGGCTCGGGGCGTTTCGCTTTTTCGATAGGAGAGTTGTCCGCGGACTAGCGAGACGAGTCGAATCCTGTTTGGGCGACTTCCTCTTCCTCTTGGATGATGATGCGTGGTGTTACCATCAACATCAAGCTTCGTGCGTCACGGCCCACCGCAACGTTGCGGAACAGTCGGCTGACGTACGGGATCTTGCTCAAGAACGGTGTACCGCGTTCAGTACGCCCTTCCGCCATTCGCTTGATACCACCGAGCAGAATCGTTCCGCCGTCGGGAACACTGACCGTCGTGCTCACGCTTGTCGTTGCAAACGTAGGCAGCTGGACCGTGGTACCCGAGATAACGTCGCTCTCAGTGTCATCCGTCGAGTTGTCGTTCTGGTCAATCTTGCCGTCACCGTTGGTATCTTCGCGTGTTTGAGTATTTCGACTCGTCGTGCGACTGCCTTCGTAAGTGAACGTGTTGACGTCACCGATTTGGCTGAAGAACGGTACAAGCGTCAGACGCACGTATCGTTTGTCATCGCTAACCACACCTTGGACGTTCAGCTGTGTTCCTTCGTTGAGAACCACAATCACCGGTTGTTGAGCGACCGCAAAGTCACCGACGACTGGAGTGATACTCGTCACGAACGGACGCGATGTCGTATCCTGGATCGTCGCGATTTGTCCATCGAACAGAGTCACCTTGGGTGCCTGCATGATGTTGTTACGATTGTCGCCTTGAGCTGCTCGCAGGAAGAAGAACGCTTCGATATCGCTGAGGATGGCGAAGCCGATACTTGAACCTGAGGTGACGTCCGGTGAACCGAAGGATGGCACAACGCCGACGTTCGTGTCCAACTTGATGTCAAAGTCCGATGTCGGAATACCGCCTTGAGAGATACCGACGGTAACACTTGGACCCGAATCATCGGGTGGTACTGTGTTCGCGTTGTCATCAAAGCTCATGTCAAAGTCGACTCCGATTTGTTCGAAGAACGAGTCCGACAAGGTGATGAAGCGAACTTCGATCGTAATCTGGAGGTTCTGGAGACGACGAAGCGACTCGAGCAAGTCCGCGATTTGGTCGTGAACATCACTCGTCGTACTGATGACGAGGCTCAAGTTCTGTTGGTACGGTGCCATCGTGCTTGGTCCGCCAAGAGCCTCCCAAGTATCCGGTGAAATCGTTTGCTGGATCAGCTGCATCAGCGAGTCAAAGTCAGCAATGGCTCCACCACCGAGTGCGCCGCCGGCACCACGCGATCCAGGACCACCGAAGCCGCTAGTGCCCATCGGATGGTACTGGCCGAGCATGTTCGGGCTCATTTGATTCGGATTCATGCTGTTGGCCATGCCATTTCCCAGATCCGTCATCGAGACAGGCATGATTTGCACATCGTTTCGACGATCCGCCATTCGATAGGCTGCTTGCAGTGCACCCGCCAATCCGTCTTCGTAGCTTGTCGTGAAGTTTGGAATCGGAGTTACCAAGTCAGTCACTCGGTACGTTTTCGGGAACACCTTGCTGCGTTTCACTTCGACACTCGTGATATTCATCACGTCGTTTTCGATGACATACGTCAAATCGAGGCTGCCGAGAATGATATTCAAAGCGCTCTTGAGTGAGATCGAATTCGGAACTTGCAACGTCACTGGAGAATCAGGAGTGACACGCAATGCCGACAAAGCACGTTCGTCGAGCACCATGTTGATACCGGTCATCGATGACAATTCCTGGAGCACTTCACCGAGCGCGCGGTTCTTGTACTTCACACTTACCGGTGTGTCGATCTTGCGGAAGATTTCTTGCTCGGCTGCGCTGCCGCCACGACGTTCGCTGTCAGCGCTCAATCGTTGCTGGCTCAGTGTCGCAAAGTCTTTCGCGAATGAATAATCTTTGCTTGGTGGAACCATGCCGAGTTCCGCATCGAGAAGTGCGTCGGTGAATCCGAGTTCCTTCGCATTGCGGATGTCTTCGTTCATCATGAGGCGGGTGCCCATGCGGCTGTTCTGGAACATGCTGATCGCGATCTCGGATCCTGGTTGCAGCTCAGCGACCTGCTTGGCGACCACTTCTGCCTCCGGAAAGCGACGTTCTTTCATCAATTCGTTGTACGTGTCAACGAGTGAAGTGATTTCCTCGTCGATGCGAGATGCCTTGGCATCTTCGTTTGCCATGGCCGCTTTGATCGAAGCGTTTTGGGCATTCAACTCGATATCGGCGCGGTTGGCGTCAACGTACTTCGTTTGCTCGCCAATCGCACGGCTGACCATTCCAGACATCGAGCTCTTGGCCGCTTCATCGACATCCGAGCCCTCGACTCGACGACGCAATGATTCGAGTTTTTCGAGTGCCAGCATCGGTTCGTCTTTGCTGATCTCTTCCGCACTGGCGAGTTCGGTGGTGAGTTCGCGATACAGTCTCGCTGTTTTTTGCTTGGATTCGAGTTCCGCTTTTTGAAACGCGGTCATCGGAGCGTTCACGTCTGCGGCGGCTGGCAACTTCGTAGGTTGCATTAGCGTTAGCTTGTCTTTGAGCTGCTGGCGAGTGGCCGGATCGAGCTGGCTTTCGTACTTCCATGCTTCGATGAATTTGACGCGAGCCTTTTCTTGTTCGGAAAGCGAGAGTGCTTCCAGGCCTTCGCGATAGAGTCGTTCGCCTTGGTTACCGCCAATCGGAAGCGGGCTCAGATTTTGGACTTGTTGGATGGTGCCGTTGGCGTTTGCACCGGGAGTGTTGAACATGCCTTCAAAGAGTGGCATCGATTGTCCACTGGGAAAGCCACCGGCTTGCTGAACGGGTGATGCACCGTCGCCGACTTGGACGGATGACGCTTGCACAACCTTGGTGACGTCGATCCCAGCTCGCCTTGCAGCAGATTCGGTGTCGAGCAAAAGTTGCCAAACGCGAGGCTCGTTGGCAGCGAAATCGAGTTCAGGCACTTTGAGTGCCTCAGCTTGTTTAGCCAATTTGAATGCCGTCAGCACGTCACCACGATCCAGTGATGACCGTCCGATCGCAATCAGCTTCAAGGCTTCTCGTTTTCGATCAACGGCATTCACGGCAGTTGCCAGTGGTTGAGCGTTAATCTCACCGAGAGCTTGCAAAGCGGTCGCTTGTGGAACGGGTGTCGCTTGTGGCGGAAGTGATAGCAGTGCAGCATCCATGCCGACCGCCAAGAGTTCCGTACGTAGCTTGCCGGTGTCAGCAACCCAGGCTGGCTGGCTTGGACCAGCAGCGGATTGTGCTGCAGTGGCGGCTTGCCGATACAACTGGACGGCAGACGTAAAGTCCCGTCGCGAGATCGCCGCGCGGCATTGCGTGATCAGAGCCTGGCCGTCGGGGACGGATGCCGTCGACGCGGGCACCGCAGAACTTGCGGGCGGCGCCATAGGCATCGCGAATTGGGCTGACACGTCCAAAGACGAGGCAAGCCAAAGGACGGCGGCGGTACTGACCACACGGTAGCCGAGTGTGGGGCCGGGTGTGGATGCGAGGCGGTTCAACGCGACTCTCCTTCTTCGCGGTGAGGCAATCAAAATGCAAGCCGAATGACTTGCCACCAATCTCTTCCTTGAG
>JBGSNA010000096.1:0-30887 GCA_041739875.1 Pirellulaceae bacterium | reverse complement strand
GATCGCGGCGGCAAAAGGCGATCTCGCAGAAGTCGAAGCGTGGATCAGTGGTGGCGGAAACGTAGAAGCGAGAATCGATGATGGTGCTACGGCGCTACATATCGCGATTCTGTTTGGTCGCGTCGACGTCGTCGAATTGCTGCTTGAGTCGGGCGCGAACATCTATGCGACGAATCACAAAGGCGAGCGATGTATCGACGTGATGGGCGCGCCTTGGGGAATCACCTCGTTTATCGCTGGGATCGTATCCGTGGATGTGAACCAGCAAGATCTTGTCGAAGGCCGCAGAGCAATCGCCAAGATCCTCGATGAACGAACGAGTTCGAGCGAAGCTTCCGACCTGCTTCGAGTCGCATCGATGCACCCGGATTCAGGCCCAGTTCAGCCAGAGAGTTGGTTTCAATCTGTGATTCGTGGGCTCGTGGAATTTCCGCTGCTAGGCCATTTGTGGTTCTTGTCGTTCCTTTGTTGGCTCGTGGCCGGTTTCGCGATCGCCATTTCGGTTGGCCGTGCGATGGGTGTACCGAGAATGCCGGAGTGGATTTCGATCTCTGGTTATCGCTATCTCTGGCTTGTCCCAATCACAGCGATTGCCCAGAGTTTCATGAAGGAGGGTACGCTCACGTTTGGACCGGACACATCGATTGGGCTGCTGCCAATGCCGCATGTGCTCGCATACTACGCGATCTTTTTTGCGTTCGGTGCTTTATATTTTGATGCGGAGTATTTTCAGACTGGAAATTCGAGTCGTCCTGTGGGCCAACGATGGTTGCTTGCGATCCCGGTTTCAATTCTCGTGCTTTATCCCGCCGGATTAGCTGCGGCGTCGCGTGATACGGAAACCGCACGGATTGTGTCGGTGCTTTGCCAAGCCAGTTACGCGTGGCTGATGTCCTTCGCAATGATGGGGCTGTTTCGCTACTTGATGCCGCGAGAAAACAAGACAATGCGTTATCTCTCCGACGCATCGTATTGGATGTACCTCGCTCACATCCCGCTTATCATTTTGGTTCAGTATTGGGTGCGCGACGTGTCCGCTCCGGCACTTCTCAAGTTCATCGTTGTGTGTGTCGTCACGAGTGGTATCCTGCTTGTGAGTTACCAAATCTTCGTGCGTTACACGCCTATCGGAACGATGCTCAATGGCAAACGATCACGAAAAGTGACCACCAAGAACACAATTGATGGCGTACTCGCTCAAACTCCCTGATACGTCGAATCGTTAGCGAAGTTCAAATCCATGACACGATCAAACCGAAGCGTTTTTATGCAATCCCGTTTAGCGACTTACTTGTTGTGCTTTGCATTGTGTTTGGCGAACGTTGCGCAATCGGAGCAGTTGCAGGTGGTTGAGGATGAGGCGACGATTGTGATTCGACAGGCGGGTGTCGATGTTCTAACGTACAACAAGGTTTCGCCGCCAGCGCCCAACGGTATCGAAGCCGTCTACGAGCGAAGTGGATGTTTGCATCCGGTGGGTTCACCACAAGGCAACGTGGTGACAGCCATGTTTCCGTTTGACCACGCGCACCAGCACGGTATTTTCACAGCTTGGGTGAACACAACCTACGATGGCCAAACCGTTGACTTCTGGAATTTAGCGGGCGGAACTGGAAAGGTGCTACACGAACGAGTCGTGTCCACTTTCGAGACGGCGACGGGCGCTGGCTTTGAAGTTGATTTGCTGCATCGCGTTACCAGTTCGCCCGCCATTGACGTGATGCGTGAACGATGGAAGGTCTCGGTGCAACCCACGGACGGCAGTTTTCATTGTTTCGATATTGAGTCGATTCAAACTGCCATTACAGATAAGCCATTGACGATCAACAAGTACCATTACGGTGGCATGGCACTTCGAGGACCAACACGCTGGCTCTCAGGCAAACTCAGCAATGACGAGATCGAAGCAGGCTTGAAACGCGAACCCAGTCAATTTCTGAATAGTTTGGGTTCCGACCGAGTGGCGGGAAATCACGAACACGCGAAATGGGTGGCAATGTCGGGGCTCGTTGATTCGAAACCTGTTTGTATCGCTGTCTTGTCACATCCGGACAACTTTCGATCCCCTCAACCAGCGCGGATCCACCCAACGAAACCGTACTTCTGTTTCGCTCCGTGCGTCGATGATGCCTTCACCATCGATACCGAACACCCGTATCGAAGCCATTACCGCTTCCTCATTACCGATGCAGAGCCAAATCCCAAGTGGATTGACGAACAATGGGACGCCATGATTCGCTAGCGCAAAAGCGTTCCGGGTAACGCATGGCCAGTGTGTGATTTCAATGCCAAAGTGAATTGCGAATCGGCGATGCTCAAGAGAGCGACTTGACTCAACAATGCCTTACATGTAAACTATCTGGTGTTGTTTGTTATTCAAGGAGTTCAGAGATGAGCAGTGCGGCACTTCGTGAGCAGTTGAAAAAGAAGGGGCCTTTTGAGTCACTCGAGCAAGAGGCGATGCTCGGAATTCTGAGGACTAGCGATTTACTCGAAAACCGACTTGCTCGACTGCTTCGTGAGTACGATTTGACACCGTCGCAATACAACGCCATGCGAATCATGCGTGGCGAGAACAAGCCGATGCCGTGTCTCGAGGTAGCTGAGCGTATGATCCAGGTTGCACCTGCGATCACGCGTGTGGTGGACCAACTGCTTGCTCGCGAATTGATTCGCAAAGAGCAATCCAGTCAAGATCGTCGTGTGTTCTTGGTTGAACTCACATCCTCAGGAAATCGCTTGCTGAAGAAGCTGGATCGCCCCATATCCCAACTCCACATTTCCCTGCTGGGACACGTCTCGGATGCGGACCTTCGACTGTTAAATGCGATCTTGGAGAATGCTCGCGAGAAAATTTGTGAGTCAATAGTTTGACCTGTTAGTTTACATGTAATCCATTGGTGGGGTCGGTGTTTGCGTGTGAGAGTCATTCGAACGATGGAAACGAGGAAATCGGTATGAACGCGTCGCGAAGAAATATGTTGTCCCTAACGGCCGCTGGGCTGATTCACGTCTCCGCTAGGCCAGGCGATGTGCTGGGTGAAGATCTGGATTCGAGCGAACTGTTGTTGAGGCGTGCGGCAGAGCGTGGGCACACCGACATTGGCTGGCTCAAGAGTTTTCATTCGTTCTCGTTTGGAGATTACTACGACCAGCGTCACATGGGTTTCCGAAGTCTGAGGGTGATCAACGACGACAAGATCGCTGCGGGACGCGGGTTTCCAACGCATCCACATCGCGACATGGAGATCATTTCGTACGTCCTCTCGGGCTCGCTCCAGCACAAGGACAGCACTGGAAAGGGTGCGATCATCACGCCCGACGACATCCAAATGATGTCTGCGGGTACTGGGATCACGCACAGCGAATACAACCCTTCGGCGACTGACGCAAATCACTTTCTACAGATCTGGATCGAACCGGCGATGCGCAGTGTTCGCCCCAGATACAGTGACAACAAAGTTACGGCTGACCAGAAAACAAACCAATGGCACCTTATCGCTGGTCCAGACGGCTCGGGCGCTGCTGTGGGTATCTACCAAGATGCAAAGATTTTCGCGAGCAAGATGCTTGCGGGGGCGGTGCTCGACTACACGCTCGAGCGAGGCCGACACACTTGGTTGCAGGTTGCAACGGGTGAATTGCTTGTCAACGGGACGAAGCTCATGCCCGGTGATGCCGTCGCATCCAGTCTCGCGACGACTCTGCACGTGACTGCACAGACAGAATCCGACGTTCTCTTGTTTGATCTTGCTTAGTGCAGATCGCAGTACCACGTTATTGCTTTTTCTTGTCAATTTCACCAGCGTTCGTTCGTCAACTCGCTCTCCATGGAGTCACTCAATATGTCGAAACTGCTCTACATCGAATCGTCACCGCGTAAGGCTCGATCCAAGTCCATCAACGTCGCCAAATCGTTCCTTGATACGTACAAGGCATCACACCCAAACGACGAGGTGGTCACGATTGATCTATGGGATAAGCGGCTTCCCGAGTTCGATGGCTACACGATCGATGCGAAGTATCAAGTTTTGCATGGTCAAGGCTTTGATGAAGCGCAGGCCAATGCATGGCAAGCGGTCGTCGATATCTGTGATGAATTCAAATCGGCGGACAAGTACTTGCTCAGCTTACCGATGTGGAACTTTGGAATTCCTTACAAGCTAAAGCACTACATTGATGTTATTGCGCAACCCGGGCAAACGTTTACCTTTGATCCAGCGACAGGCTACAGCGGATTGGTCACGGGCAAGCCGGTCGCGGTGGTCTATGCACGTGGTGGAGCGTACGGTGGCGAGGCTTCAGCCATGGATCATCAAAAGTCTTATGTTGAGCAGATCCTAGGTTTCTTTGGTTTCACAGAGATCCATCCGATTGTGATCGAGCCGACGTTAGCGACCCCGGACGATGTTGCGACGACGGAGGCAGCAGCAATCAAAGTTGCTCAGAACATTGCTGGCAGTTTCTAACGGCGCGAATGAAGGAACTTAGTCGGCAGTGTCCAGGACTGCGAACCGGCCACCGCTGCCGGTCGCAATGGGTGCACCGCTTGGCAGTCGGCTAAGCGCATGGAACCCGGTCTCACTCAACGGACGCCAATCTTCGCCATCGTCACTGATGTCGGTCCCCGTCGGTCCAGTGGCGAGCCAATATTCACCGGCGTCACTTCCGGGGTCGATGGTGGAGTTCGATGTCACCCACAGGACTGACGACCGAAAACCTCGCGGACGCTTGCCACGAGGGAGCCTCCACGTTTTGCCGTGGTCTTCGGTGACAGCGACATTGCCGGCCGTCTGGTCCGTGAGCTTGTAGTCGCCGCCAACTGCGATTCCGAACCCCGACTCGCGAATCACGAGGGAGAAGATGCCTGATGTGGCGTTTGCAGGCATATCGGCGACTTCATGGCTGGTCCATGATTGGCCAGCATCCCTGGAAACCAATACTCGGCTGTTTCCTCCATCGGCTCGACCGCCTAATCCAATGACGAGGGACGAATCATCATACAATGAGATGGAACCATTACTTGCAGCGAAACCGGCTTCACCCTCGAGCGGCTTCACTGGGCAATGAAGATTCCGCCATGTTTGTCCCGCATCATCGGTTGCTAGGACAAGGAACTCTTCATCCACTGGATCGCCGAACGCGATACCGCGAGTGGCATCCCAGAACCGCATGGCGTCGATGAAGGCTGCGGGGCGATCGTCGACGTGAACCATCGACCACGACATTCCCTGGTCGATAGAGCGAGAAATCACAGCTGGTGAACCGGCCGAAGCGACAAGCAGTACGTTTTCCGTCGGCGTCGCCACGCATCGATAATCAGTGACGCCAACATGATGCGGTGTCCGGATTTTCCATGAGGTGCCGGAATCTGCGGAAACCAAAACTTGCGGCCCATCGCCAGCGACTGCGATCACCGTTTCGGAAGCCACCGAAACTCCACGAAGACTGGCTTCACCCGGTAAAACGACAGACCTCCATTCCAGCGGCAGGAGGAGTAACAACGAACAAGCAAACGCAATCATTGGATAGGCACCTTCAGGGTTACATATTCGTTAAGTATTCCATGCCTTGAGCCACTTCATCCAGTGCATCATCTTCTTGGACGCCTTCACGCCCGACGACAAAGTAGCCGCGGTACTGTGTGTCCTCGAGACGCCCGAGAATCTCAGGGAAGTCGGCGATACCGCGACCCAATGGGACAGAGACTCCGCGCCCGGCGGCCAAGTCAACCACACCATCCACTGCGCGGACGAGTTGGATTCGGCCTGCCAACGCGGTAATCGCCTCTGGCACGCTGTGTCGGTTGATAATCAGGGCACCTGGATTGAGCACGACACCGACAAACCCGTCTTCGCCCGCCTCAAGAATCTCCGCCAGTTTCTCGCCGGATTCCGTTCCAGTTTCTGCGGCTAGAAACGCACCGACGCGGGCTCCAAACCGCCCTAGGTCCTCGAGAACAGCTCGAAGATCCTGCCACCCGGCTTCGTCTTTGGAGTCTGGGACTCGGCCAATTTGGTTGACGACGAGTGGTGCCCCCAATCGGTAAGCGAACTCCATCGCGGCTTTGGTAGCATCAATGCGTCGGTCCAATCCGTCCGGGTGTCCGTACCCGCGACGCGTCTGGAAACGGAGTGCTGCGACCCTCAAATTCGAATCATCCAGCATTTTCCGCAATTGCCGCAGCCCAGTGTCCGACAATTCACTAGGACGAAGTGTCTCGCGAGCGTCGATTTCGACGGCTTTGGCACCAAGTGACTGGGCCATCGCGAAAGCACGCTCCAAATCACGAGCACGCTTCAATTCCAATGAAAGTGATTCCAACCGTATCGCAAGTTTGACTTCAGCCACTTTGTTTCCCAAGCACGAACACGTTATTACCCAATCACGATTCGTCATGACCAGATACGCAACTCTGGGCATCTTACGTGCCCCAGGGACATCCACAAGCATACCAGCTCGGCGTGAAACTAGTTCACGCTCGAGATTGCTTGCTGCGCTGGTCGTTCTTGCAACACTGGGGCTCGGTGTGAAACCGGTGGTTTCGCAAAAGCCTGAAGAACAGGCACCCGTCATACAGGCACCCGTCACACAGGCACCCGTCGAGCCAACGCCAAGCTCTTCCATTGTGGCGAGTGACAATTACTGGGATTTTGGTCGTAGCGACGACAAGGACTTCAACCAATGGCCAGATGATTGGCAACGCGGCACAGGAATTGGGTTTCCAAAGTACATCAAAATTGGAATCGTATCGCATGACCAAGCCGCGGAAGCGAAGACATTGGCCATGGATACGACGATGATCAAGATCTGGCCAAAACTCCGCGAGACCTTCCCGTTCCTCAGCAACCTACCTCCATCAATTTCTGACCTATTTGTTGACCGATTTCTCGCGATCGACATGGACGGAGGGCAAGCAAAAGTTCAGTCACCGCCGCATCCGACCAGTCAACTTTACCAATATCATTTCACCTGCAGAATGATGACGCAGGGGTTGCGACACGATGCCGTTCAAGTGAGTCTGGTGTTTCTCGATGCAAAAGGCAAAGAGATTTCTGTACTCGACGCTCCCGAGATGCGGGGAACGAACCCTTGGACAAAACTTGAAATCGACCGAGTGCGGCCACCTTTGCAGGCAACGCAAATGATGGTCCGCCTAACAGTTCTCGGCAGCGAAGATGGGCTTCAGGACATCTTTGGCCGAGTTGGTATTGATGACATTCGCATTGAACCGTTTCCTCAACTTGAGGTTTCAACGGACGAACTGTTGGGCGTGTATGATTTTGGTCAACCGATTACCATCACGGCGAAAGTGCTTGGCACGCCTTCCGATTCATCCACCGTCTCATTTCGCCTTGTTGATCACGCCGGCAATGTACTTCATCAACATCAGGCAACGAGTGAGCCGAAACCAATCAAAAGCAATGCCAATTCAAGCAATGTCACTGATGAAAACTCTCTAGCGACGGAAGGCTCACCCGAAGTTCAGTGGCAGTTGCCAACGATTCAACCGGGGTTCTATCGTGTTCTCAGTTCGTTTGCCGAAGATCGTTCAACAAGCCTGTCGACGGTGACCACACTTGCAGTGATCGAGTCGCTCGGGGTTGATGAACTATCCGGCCCATTCGGATGGTCATTGCCCAAGGGCGACCGCGGAATTGAACCTCGCGAATTTGCCGAGTGGTTGCACAAACTTGGTGTCGCATGTGTGAAGTATCCGTGTTGGTTTGCGCCCAACGATCAGGTTGGCATGGAACGCGCGTCGACGCTTATTGGCCGAATGCAGAGCCATGGGACAAGGACCATTGGTGTGCTTGATATACCGCCTGCGAGCGAACTCCCTGCTTACGAGATCCCAGCGGCACGTGATGTCGTCGCAGCGAACTTGTTCCGTGATCGTGCAATATGGCATCCGCGACTGGAGCCAGTGATGCCCCAGATGTCTCTGAAGGTTCGGTCTTGGCAATTAGGTGTCGATCGCGATTATAGCTTCATGGGTCGACCACGACTAAAAGAGGCTATCGCTGGGATCACCGACGGGTTGCAAGGCTTCGGCCAGCCGCTCGATTTCGCGATCTCTTGGCCATGGTTGGAGCCAACACTCTCGGGCGACGACAGCGGTTGGCATGCGAACGTTCGAAGCACCGTCGACACACCGTTGACGGCGAACGAGCTTGACGCATTTCTCCAAGCAGAAGCCACTCTTGCGACGGTCCGCCAACCGGCAACCTGGATACTACTTGATCCCATTCACTCGGATCGATATTCACGCGATGCGCGGATACAAGATCTTGTAATGCGAATGGCGGCGGTCCGGAAACACGACATCCGAGTAGCAACGGTGACCGATCCTTATAACGAAGACACAGGCTTATTGACGGAAGACGGCCGCCCGAATGACCTTTTGCTTCCTTGGCGAACGGCTAGCCTGGTGCTGGGAGATGTGCGTTATGTCGGCAAGCTGGCACTTCGCAATGGTTCAGAAAACCAAGTCTTCGCCGGCCCCAAGCGAGCGGTGTTGATGATGTGGTCGCCCAGTCCAAACGTCGAAGAGATGTACCTTGGCGAGAATGTAAAGCAAATCGATGTCTGGGGACGAGTAACAGACGTTCCGACGGTGATGATCGAGGGACAGAAACGCCAGCGAATCGAAGTTGGCCCGATGCCAATTTTCCTCGTTGATGTTGACGCAACGCTGCTCGCATTTCGAATGTCCGTTGCGATTGTCGAGAAGCAAATTGACTCGCTACTTGGACAACGACAATCACTGAATGTCGTGTTCACCAATCCGTCGCGTGAAGCACTGGTGGGCGAAATGCGTTTTCGTTATCCAAAAACTTGGCAAGTCGACACGCCCGTACGTCCTTGGGAACTTTTGGGCGCCACTTCGGGCAACGAAACTTTCGAAGTCGTCCTTGGTAACGCGGCCATGGTTGGCCAGTACGAAATCTCGTTTGACTTTCTTTTTGACACAACACCGCCCAAGCACATCACGGTCTACCGAAAGATGAACGTGGGGGTGGAAGGACTGAGCGTAAAATTGACAACCAAACTAACGGAGGACGACGAATTGCACGTCGTGCTTGAGCTCGCCAACGCTTCGCTCAAAACGTTATCCTACGACTGTATGATGTTTCCGCCGCCCGGACGCCAATATCAGCGCCGGTTTGTTCGCATCGCGCCACAAGAAACCGTGACCCGTGATTTTTACTTTTCTGGCGGTCGCGAACTGATCGGTTCACGAATGCTACTGCGTGCGATCGAGCAAGATGGCCAGCGAGTGGTCAACTTCGACACACTCATCACGCCCTAGCTCGAAACTCGATAGCGCTAATTCACTAGCTTGACCCGAATGGTGTGAGTGACAGGCGAGAAAGCATTTGCGATTGCCTCGGCTAGCGGTTTTCGCACGGCCTCTGTTTCGGCGACTGCTTGAGCAAAGTCCAGTTTCGCATCTTTGCCATGAAATACTTTCTTAACCTGTTCGGTCTCGTAAGCCTGTTTTGCAGCGACCGCGTTATCGACGCGATCAAACACTTCACACATCGGGTTATCCGGGAACATTTTGGGTAAATGGATCCCACGAACGAGTTCCTCGCCTTCGAACTCACGAGTTTCGTCGCCCCAAGTCACCTGGTACTTCGCCGATGTATTCGCGTCGTCGACGACAAAAAGGAAACGATTGAGATCTTCCGCAAACGGGACCAAAGTCATCCCACTGCGAATGCTCGAGTCGCTGTTTTCGTCTCCGCGGGCACAGTACGCCAGACGTGAACTCGTGACTTGCACGGATCCGTCCGTAAACGAATCAATGCGATGCCCCTCCGATGCACTGGCGCTGTTCTTGGCCAAATTAACGCGGACCGTACCAATATTACCGTCCAAGCCCATCGATCGAAGAAATGCGTAGGCCATGATCACGTGGCCGGCCCAGCCAGGATGAATGCCGTCTCGCCCAGCAACGTCATAGGGACGATCTTGGCTTGCGTCGTGTTGCCCGGGAGCAAACACCTGTGCCTGGTACATCGGCCAGAAAATGTCAGCGAATCGAACGTCTTCGCGCTCGGCAATTCCGATTCCGATGTCACGCAAGGCACACAAGTTTAGATTGTGTTCTTGTAGCGTTCCGTTTGCGGACTTGACCCAGGAAGCAATCTTTCCGGAGCACCCAGGCGAGCCGAGTACAACACGAACGTCGCGTTCTTTGAACTTGCGAACAATGGCCGTGTAATAGTCTTCGTACATCTTGCCGTTGGTGAGATCGAACGGTCGATAGCGAGCGTCGTTCATGCCGTACGCAAGCGTTGCAACGGTCGGTTCGAACGTCAAACAATCTTGTTCCATGCGACGCAAGAAACCATCCGCCTTCTCGCCACTCCATCCATACTGGCGAACCGTGACACCAAGCTCCGGTGTGCATACCGTCAAGTACGTCTCGATGAGTCGCGAGTACATCTTTTGTTCCGTGATTGAATCACCGCATATCGCAAGTCGATCACCCTGACGAAGCAACAAAGGACCTGGCTTGGGTGCCAATCGCGGATTGAAAGGGCCGAATGCTGGGTCATCTGGCTTGACTTCATAGTTGTACGGACCGAACGTGATTTCAGAAGTTTGAGCAACTCCGGTTGTCGTCGCAGGATTCTGGGCGATGGCTAAAGCAGGTAAAAAAACTACGGCCGCGGCGCAATAGTGCTGGAATCTCATCGGTGCGTGTTGCCAAGAGTAGGAGTTGTGCGGGCAGGGGAGATCGTCAGTTTAACGAGTGCAGCTGATCGAAAGAACTGTGGTAAAAACGCTTGCTGTGTGGGCCGTGTAAGTCTTTAATAGGGTCCGAAGCCGCCGCGGTTCCGTCCATCACTGGTTCTTTGATTACCGTTTCTTCCACGGAACGGGCATTCACCCCGCCTTACGCCCTACCTTACATAGCCCATGCAGTCCCCTACTGTGAAGCGTTCATTCGCTCCTGTGACGACCGCCTGTCTCGTACTCAGCCTGCTGGGTTGCGGACGTGAGCAGCCGCAGCTGACTGACAAAATGGAAAAACAACTGGAGACGATCAAGGCGGACGTGATGACGGTCGCCATGGTCCCTTGGGTCACGATTGTCCGAAGCCAAGGCAGTTTATATGCCGACGAGCAATCCGTTGTCGGCAGCGAAGTTGCTGGACGTGTGGACCAAGTTCACGTCGATTTAGGCGACTTTGTCAGTACAGGCGATCCGCTTGTCACACTTGCGCAAGACGACTTCCAATTGCAAGTGGAACAGACTGCGGCTCAGCTCCAGCAGGCTCGCGCGGCGGTTGGCTTGCGCGAGTCCGATTCAGTCGAATCACTTAACCCGGAAAACGCCCCGCCGGTCCGTCAAGAAAAAGCGATGTTGGCTGAAGCTCAAAGCAGCCTCGAGCGAGCCGCCAGTTTGCTGGACCAGAGCGCGATCTCTCAGGGCGAGTATGACCTCGCGGCTGCTGTGGCTAAAGTCGCTGAAGCTCGTTACGCGTCATCGCTCAACAGCGTCCGTGAAAAGATCGCAATCATCAGTGTCCAACAGGCGGCGTACTCTCTCGCAAAAGAGCGTCTCGCGAACGCCATCATCCGGGCACCGATGGATGGTTACATCCGGTTAAGGCAAGTGGCTCCCGGGACCTATATCTCGATCGGCCAAGCGATCGCAGTGGTCGTTCGAACACACCCTCTGCGATTTCGTGGCACTGTCCCAGAACGTTATGCTCAATCGATCGAAGTGGGCCAAGAAGTTGAACTGGATATTGAATCGGTTGCACCACCACGAACGGCAAAGATCACTCGCGTCAGCCCCGCGCTTGACCAACTCAGTCGTTCGCTCGCATTCGAAGCGCTTGTCGACAACTCCGATCACAAACTACGGACGGGGTTGTTCGTCGAAGCGGAAGTGATTGTCGATTCCCAAGCGACCCAGATTGCGATTCCTGATTCCGCAGTCGCCGAGTTTGCGGGAGCGGAGAAAGTTTGGAAAGTCGTCGATGGTGTCGCGAAAGAGCACGAGATCACCTGCACCGCGAGTCGCGGTGGAAAACGTCTCGTCACCAGCGGGTTGGATCTCGGTGACGTCATTCTCTCGGATGCTTCGAAAGGACGCATTGCGAAAATTGATCCAGTCCAGCCGGCATCAAGCGTAGCCGCTCACGAGACCGATTCCCTCGAATTGAAGAACTAACGCACCGTGTATTGGCTAGCCGAAGTCTGCGTAAAACGCCCCGTTTTCGCACTGATGCTCATCACGGCCCTCGTCGTGGCTGGATTGATCGCGTTTCCGCAACTGGGCGTTGACCGATTTCCAAACATGGACTTGCCGCAAGTCTACGTACGCACAAACTACATCGGTGCGGCTGCGGAAGAAGTCGAGTCGGAAATTAGCTCGATCATTGAAGATGCCGTCGCAACGGTCGCTGGGATCGATGAGCTTCGGTCGATCTCGTCCGATGGCCGCTCTTTCGTCATCATCACGGTGCAGCTCGATCGTAACATCGACTCCGCAATTCAGGACATTCGTGACGCAGTCGCAACGGTAACGAATCGCTTGCCCCCAGGTATCGATCCTCCAATTGTACAGAAACAGGATCTGGATTCGTCGCCCATCATGACACTCGCGGTGTCCGGTCCGCGGTCCGCAAGGGAGTTGTTTCTTTTAGCCGATCGTTATGTGAAGAACGTGATCGAATCGTCGCGTGGTGTGGGCCAAGTCCAGATCGCAGGCGCGGCCGATCGCGCGGTTCAAGTGGATATCGAAGCTCGCCGATTAGCGGCGCACCGATTGTCGATTCTGCAAGTGCGAGATGCATTGGCGAGCCAAAATGCCGAAGTGCCTGGGGGGATCGTTGACGAAGGCCAACACGAGCGCGCTATGCGGACGCTTGGGCGAGTTGCGGACGCGAAGAGTTTTCCTGACCTTGTTGTGTCGACTGTCGGCGACACGGCGATACGGCTGAGTGACCTTGGCACGGTTCAAGACGCAACCAAGGAAGTCCGAACGCTTGCACGGCTGAACGGTGTTCCCGCAGTCCTGCTTTCGGTGCAACGACAGTCCGGACAAAACACGGTCGCAGTGATCGATGGAGTGAAAGAGCGTTTGCCGCGCTGCGAAGCACTGCTGCCTGACGATGTCACCGTTGCTGTCATCCAGGATCAATCGCGATATATCGTCGAAGCGTTGAGTGAGATCGAACGTCACTTGGTCTCCGGCAGTATTCTCGCTTGCTTAACCGTACTTTTGTTTATGCGATCGTGGCGTTCGACGCTGATCGCGGCGGTTGCGATCCCTGCATCCATTATCGCGACGTTCGCATTCATGAAATGGTTTGGATTCACGCTCAATAACGTCACGATGCTAGCGCTCGTACTGATGGTGGGCGTTGTGATCGACGATGCCATTGTCGTGCTCGAGAACGTGTTTCATTGCATCGAAGAAAAGGGAATGGAACCGGCCGAAGCCGCTGTTGTCGGGACCAAAGAGATCGGCTTGGCGGTTCTGGCAACAACCATGTCCCTTGTGATCGTGTTCTTGCCTGTTTCGTTCTTATCCAGTGTCACGGGCCGATTGTTGTTCGAGTTTGGCGTCACGGCAACCATCGCGATTCTTATCTCGATGTTGATCAGCTTCTCGTTGACGCCGATGATGTGCAGTAAGCTCCTTCGAAAAGCTCCGCAAACCTCCAATGATCCCCATGCCGTTGCGAATTCACGTCGCGGGCTATATGGCTATGTCGAAGCAACGTATTTGTGGATGCTCGCCAAGTCGTTGCGTTACCGATGGCTAGTGCTTGTTGTCGTTGTGTTGGTTATCGCGTCGAATATACCGCTAAGCAAAATGGTCCAGCGTGACTATGTGCCGCTTAATGTGGATGAGTCGGAGTTCGAAGTTCGTGTAGAAGCGAAACCGGGAGCGAGCATCCTTGCGATGCGCACGACGATCGACCGTATCGAAGGTGAGCTGAAGCAGGTCGACGGCATCGAAACCGTTTTAACGACTGTCGGTTCACGTGGTTTTGGTGACGTGAATCGTGCGGAGCTCTTTATCCGTCTGGTGGATAGCCGCGAGCGAACGTTTTCCTTCGATCGTCTGTTCAAAGGCTTGCTCGCCGGCGACCCGCAAGCCGCATTTCGCGGCAACTACAGTCAACGCGACAAAATGGGTGAGATCCGCAAGAAACTCAGTGTGATATCCGATCTGAATATATCCGTGCGCAATTTAACGTCGCTGCGCCAGGGAGCGCCGGTGGATATCGATTTCGCGATCACAGGCCCTGATGCTGAGAAATTGTTGTCGTTCAGCGAAGAGCTCAAACGCAAAGTGGACGAGATGCCTGGGTTTGACGATGTGACGTCAACGTTACAAATCGACAATCCCGAGTTGCTGGTTTCAATCGATCGACAACGCGCTGCGGCGCTTGGAGTGGGTGTTCGTGAGATTGCGGATACGTTGCGTGTCGCAGTGGGTGGCGACGATCGCGTCTCGCGGTATTTGGATCGTTCCGTGGGCGATGCTTACGATGTGGAGCTTCGACTGGTTGGGATCGATCGAAACGACGTTGCCTCGATCTCGCAACTTTACGTTCGAACTTCGCCGTCGATTGGGAGCGACGACCAACAACCTTTGGAGATACAGACGGATCCGAACACGCTCACTCGAATCGACAACGTCGTTCGTTTCGAATCTGCAAAATCAGCGTCTCGCATTGACCGACTGAGTCGACAGCGGATGGTTGCGGTACGAGCGAACGTTGCCGAGGGTTTTGCACTAGCCGATCGATCCGAAGCCATTCAGCAAGCTGCGATCGAGATCGGGATACCACTTGGTTTCAATGCCGAAATCATGGGTGGTGGCAAGGAGCTGGAGAAGACGATCACGGACTTTGGTTGGACATTCATGATGTCGTTTGTGTTCATGTACATCGTGTTGGCAGCACAGTACGAGAACATGGTTTATCCGCTTGTCATTTTGCTTTCGTTGCCCTTGGCGATTCCATTCGGTTTGCTCAGCCTTTATTGGGGCGGAGAGACGTTGAATTTGTACTCGGCTCTTGGGATTCTCGTATTGTTTGGTGTCGTGAAGAAGGCCGCGATTTTGCAAGTTGACCATACCAATGTGTTGCGATCGCAAGGATTGAAGCGGCACGACGCAATCATGCAAGCGAATCGTGATCGTTTGCGTCCGATCTTAATGACCACGATGTCATTCGTTGCGGGGCTGTTGCCGTTGCTCATTGCTACGGGACCTGGTGCGGAAGAGCGCCGTTCAATCGCCGTTCTTGCTGCGGGGGGGCAAACGCTCTCGCTCGTGTTGACACTGTTGGCTATACCAGTCCTGTACACATTTATCGATGACGTAGCGATGCTGCCGGGGCGTGTGTGGCGATGGCGATCACGAGAAGCGACCGTGCAGCATCCAGTCTTGGGTCGTTAAATCCCGATAAATCCACCACCAGCCCGCCTGGGTTTCGACTCGGTAATAGTCTCGGCGGATACAAGGCCCGTACCACCAACCCGTTTCGATTCGCTCGGGCCCCCAAAACCTCAGAATCGCGTGTGAACGACCGTTGTGTCGAAATGCTTGAGGCGGCTGGTTTGCAATTTTGTGGTCTGTGCCTTCTACGCTAATTTTGAGGGGCTTTGCGAGTAAACAAAGTGGTCGCCGTTGTTTTTTCTCTTCTTGCGGTACGGCTTGTCCGTCATCGTTGACGCGTCTACTCTTGTTGTCGCGTGAGGCGTGGTATGATGGTTTTGTTTTGCCCGTTAGAACTATCGTACGAAAACTTGCTTCAGGTAACGGGTCTTTTTTAAATGTGATGCCGAGTACATTTTGTCGTCCCAATCGCTCACTTAGCGAATCGATTAACCGGGCGGCGGATTTGGAATGGGTCCAGTCATATTGTTGATCGGCAAACAAGCTTTGTTGTGAACTTCGGATGGGACTGGTTAGCGTCACCGCTAGCGATAGTCGTTGGACAGTTGAAGGAAGCGATTTATTTTCGAGTGCTGAGATGAGCAACCGGCTCAGATGTTCGGCGTCTTGAGTTGGCGAGAACAAATTCACTTCGAGTACTAGCTGGGATGGAGTTGAATTCGATCCGGGTACAAGCTGACCGGAATCGGATCCAAGATCTCTGGAGCTAGCCGTTAAAGGCAGGTGGGCTGAAAGGTCCAGGCGACAAGTAAGACGCAGTGCCCCGCGTCCACTTGTCGCCAGCCTGCCCTTTACATTCTCAACAAGTCGCTGGATGCGGTCTTCGAGGATCCGCAGGTCGTCCGTGGCATACTCCAGTTCATGTTCGCAGACGAACTCAGCGGCTGGACGAAAGACTGTCATCGGTTCATCGGCTTCACCAAGAGACTCCGCAATTCGACGAACGAGCGGCTGGCCCAAGCGTGTTGCCAATCCGCTGCGTGGCAGTCGCAACAACGCATCGATGTGGTAAACGCCTAAACGAGCCAGTGTCGCAACGGTGTCGGGCATAATCCGAAGCGCCTCGACCGGTAATGGACGGATCCACTCGCTTGCTTCGCCAACCGGCACAATCGCATGCGGGTGTTGGTTAGTCGGTTCGTAGTAATGCGCGAGTGCCCAAGCGGCACCAAGCGAATCCGCGATCGCGAGCTTTGCGTAGTAACCCATCTCGTGGAGCAACCGTGCCGTCTCGTTGACTAAGCCTTCCTCGCCGCCGAACAGATGCGCGATGCCTGCGACGTCACAGAAGATCGATTGTGGCTGGTGCAGTCCCTGGCCAGCCCACTTCGCTTTCTCGAGCGACTCGATCGCAACCAGCGGGCTGATCTCGTCCAACAACATGGCTGCGACCGTCGTTAGAGCTTCGTTATCCGAGCGAGGGTCATGCGGTTGAATTTGCGGAGTCAACGAACCTCGCGACGCCATTTCACCCGCCTCAGCCACCGACATACCGATGCGCACACCGAGCTTCGCGGCCAACGCGTCACGCGCGATTACGAGTCTTCCACGCCGTGGGTCTTGGTACCAAAGCACGATCGGAAATTGCGAGCCGCCGCTTGCTCCGATGAATTGCGTCGGCGTGTCGGTGGAGCGAGTCTCGGCAGAAACGGACCTAGGCTCGGCGTCGGCTGTCGGTTGCTGGGGCTTGAGCCGCTGGGACCTGAGTCGCTGGATCGGCCAATCGGGAAGCCAAACGCACAACAGACGTCGATTCATGGGAATGCTCGGGCTTCATGGACATTGGCTGAACTGGATTTGGCATGATTGCTTTGGTATTCGTGAACGCAACAATCTCGTTCGGCGCCAGTGCTCGAATTCCCCCGCGTTCGTCCATCGTAATCCAGGCTCCTGCACCCACGCTCGCACCACGACAACGATCCAACGTCACATGCCAAGCACGCGATAAACCCGTCAGCGAATTTTGGGCAACTTGCTTTTGGGCAACGTGTTTTTGGGCAACATGGAATCGGACATCCGCAAAGCTGGGTTTGCCACGAACGTTGGCTGGGCGAACGAGCAAGCCGGGCGTGTGACCGATCTCCGCAGCAAGTTGTAATCTTCTTGCATCGCGATCGTCCAAACGTTCGCCAACGCTTGCCCACACTGCCGCCACCGCATCACACCGCAGTGCTTGGTCGATCGCCCACACGAGGTCAGCATGTCGACGTGGTCGCACCCAAACGATTCGTTCAGGGGGAATGCCCAGAGCAATCGCCGCTGGCGGATAAAACGTGCCATCAGGGTCGATCACAAACACTGGCCCAGTGGGTGCGGAACGCGTGGAAGAGCTCGAGGCTAACAATGTTGCTGAGGCGACCATCGCGAGTGTGGCTGCACCGCACACAGGCGTTTCGGCAACCCATTCCACCAACGTGCCCAACTTCAATCCATGCGATGGCAACAACGCATCGACAGCTCGAGCCCCCGTTGAGAAGACTGGCGTCGGATCCGCTGGCGATTCGTTGATGCACCCGACTCGCCAGCGCAACTGACTCAGCACCGCATCGCGTGTCGGCGGAGCTTCGGGCGGTGGAATGACAGGCGATTTCGACGCCGGGGCTTCTATCGCTGGAGCTGTGGCTTGTATCGCTGGAGTACTTGCCGCTGGGGCGTTACTCTTTACAGCAGTTCTCTTGTTTTGCGGCTTGAGCTTCTTGGCTGGTTTGGTCTTCTTGAGTGCGGCAGTGGCCACGCTCGTGTCGAAGAAAGAAAACGTCTGTTGCGTCGCCAACTTAGCGCCTGCAGCGGTCTGGGGATAAGCCTTGGAAGCTGGGCAACGGTTGCCCTAGCCAATGTGCTGACAAAAATTCGGTGCTGACAAAAATTCGCCAGCCACTACATCGCCAGCAACCATGTCGCCAACGCAAGCGTTGCTAGCATTGGCATGCTAGCATGAAGTGTTCGCTAGTACATCATCAAATTGATTCGGTTAGAAAGAATTACATGCTCCAGAAAATCCGCTGGTTTCTGCTGATCACGGGGGTATTAGTCGTGGTGATCATCGCTCTCCAGAACCAGACGCCGACGCCGCTGAAGCTCTTGTTTCTCAACAGCACGATCCCGCTGACGCTGCTTTTGCTCGCGACTTCGGCGTCCAGCTTCGTTTTCGGGGCACTCACGACCGTGTGGATGCTGAAGAAAAAAGAGCCTGCGAAAGTCAAATCCGAGCCTCAGCCCGCCAAAACGCCCCCAGTCACGCACTGAACCGGTTCAGCTGGCATGACGCGCCGCGATTTCCTCTCGCCGACGAGCGAGCAAGTCGTATCGCAGAAGAACGAGGCGTGCGAGGTCGCCCATGTGATTGACCCCAGCCTGGTGCGTCTCAGCCGAACCTGCTGGATTCATCAAACCCGCTGAATTTGCCGAAGCTGGCGTCCCGGTTGCCTGAACAGCCGAAACAGCCTGAACCTGTGCATCTCGGGCGTGAGTCTCTCGGACTTGCGGGGTCCGGTTCACCGTCCGAGCGTAGTCGACAGCCGCAGCAGCCATCGAGGCCGAAGAAGTGGTATTGCTTGGTGCGTCGAACAGCATCATTTGAGTCATCGTCAGGGTCTCCAGCAAAGTTTCATTCGTTCGTTGTGCCGGGGCGAGCAACTTGGCTCACCCAACACGAATGATTCTTCGCGAACCCTTTGACACGTCTGGTCACACCCGAAAAGAAATTTTCGGAATTCAATTCCCAGCCGTTCTCAGCCGCACCCCAACTGTCTAGCGAATCGCTCTCCAGATCGCTGTTTTCATTTCCGCCACAGCCTCTTTCATACCGACCATCACCGCACGACTGACGATCGCGTGACCGATATTGAGCTCCGCCATGTTGTCGATCGCAGCTACATCCTGAACGTTCGTGTAATTCAGTCCGTGGCCCGCGTGCAGCCTCATTCCGCTGGAGGTCGTTAACTTGCCACACTGCACGAGCCGATCGAATTGGCGCACTCGTTCGTCACCCTTCGCGATCGCGTACGGACCTGTGTGCAACTCAACGGCATCCACACCAATCTTCGCCGCCGCTTCGATCTGAGTCGGATCAGGATCCAAGAACAAGCTCACCAAAATGCCTTCGGCTTTGATCTTTTCGACCGCACGTGCAATCCGTCCGATCGTCGCATCACCTGCGACACCCAGTCCGCCTTCGGTGGTTACTTCTTGACGACTCTCCGGAACCAATAACGCCCATGTCGGTTTCGCTCGACAGCAAATTGCGACGACTTCGTCCGCGCACGCGATCTCCATGTTCGTCTTGACCGTTACCGTTTTCATTAGCACTTCGACGTCACGGTCTTGGATGTGACGTCGGTCCTCTCGCAAATGGAATGTGATACCGTCGGCACCTCCCTGCTCGGCCAACGCCGCTGCGATCACGGGATCCGGTTCATACGTCCGACGCGCTTGTCGCACTGTCGCAACGTGGTCAACATTCACTCCAAGCTCAATCATTCACTTTGCTTTCAATGAGTTCAATCAGTTCCATAAAATCACGTCACTCGCCTTACATGCTCTCGACGATCGCCCGCTTCAGCCATCGGATCTCACGAGCAATGTCTTCGGCAAGCCCACGACGTCGCATCGATTCAGGCAGCACCGACCATGCGTAGGTTTCAACTTCGAGATGCCCGGTGAAATCGATCCCGGTTCCAGACTCGGAGTCGTCCAACAAGGTTCGCAAGCAATCGACAACTTCCGAGTGACTCGTTGTGAGATGCCCGAAGCGTTCCAAGAAAATCGGCACGTGAAAGTGAATCACCCAGCGGTCGTCGCCATCAACCGGATCCAACGGCATCCCTGCTTCAACACTTCCGTTGGTATCCCTATTTTCGCGAACACGCTCGAGTAGTTGTGGCAAGTCTTCTTCGAGCACAAATTCTCCGTTCGCTTTCTGGCGACCGGTTTGATGCAAGTATCGATCTTCAGCAAACGCGGCCAATTGATCGAGCGCCTCGAACCGGCGACCCACAGCCATCGATTGCCAATCGGCCACAATCGCACTGCTGACTTGCACCTTGCCCACTCCAATGCCAGCCTTTGCGTAAGCTGCAAGCACCGCTTGTTGCGGTTCCATCATCACGGCCGAATGACAGACATCATGGCAAACGGTGATGTATTGGCGATGCGAGGATTCTGGCAAATGCTTCGTGAACCAATCGATACAGTCGTTGCATGAATCAATGATACAACCCGGCTCCGGCTCGATGGCAACGACGATGCGGCGCCCCGTTCTCGAATGCAACTGCGCAAGAAACCCCGCCAACTCGCGAAAGTTCGCGCCAGCCTGATCCAGTTGCTTGGACGTCACAGACTCGCCCGACATCGTTTTCGGCCAACCCATCGGAAGCGTACTGATCGAGCCGACGCGTTCGTCATCCGGCAACAACCCCACCAGCACTTCGGCAAGACACTTCGTATAGTCCAGTCGCTCCGGTTGCCACCAAGTCGGCTCATACACGCGGTGCTTGACGATGGCGTCGTGAAAGTTGTCGTACGGGAAGCCATTGATCGTGAACGGCCGCAGATTCAACTTTCGCAAGAATTCTGCAAAGTCGCTTACCCCACTTCGTTGCAATTCTCTCGCAGCTTGGTGCGGTAGCCAAAGCCCAAGTCCGAGGGGTTCACCGTCGCTCAGCGTTTCACGGACTTTTACGGCATATTGAAGGACATTCTCGCGAATTGCGGGGAGATCAACGCCCGCATGCACGTTCGTGCAATACCCGATGCTCAATTCCGAACTCGATCTCGCACGGACGCGAGGGTTCAATTGGGATGCCATGAAAATGATTACCGTGGTCGTGGGTCAGGAAATAGGTGATTAGACTATCATTTTGCCGATTTCTGAGATATCGGCCACCCGCACACTAACGATGTGACGAATATCTTGCACTGCCGATCCAACGTTGCCACGATCCTCACTGTCTTGTGCCTCACTGACTTGTGCCTCGGATCCCTTTCCGCTTTGGCCCAACCGCTGAGCAACCCCAAACACAGTGATAGTGTCGATCGATTTTTCCAGCTCGACTCTTGGCTCCCAACTCCAAACACGTACCGCACCGCCTCCGGCGCACCCGGCCAAGACTACTGGCAACAACGTGCGGATTACACGATCCAGGCAACACTGGATGATCAAACCCAGCGAATCGATGGCGTTGCAACAGTACATTACTTCAATCGCTCGCCTCATCCGCTTCGCTATGTCTGGTTCCAACTCGACCAAAACATCTACCGCCCCGATGCCGATGCCGTGCTAGCCTCCACGGCGCCATCATTTGGATCGCGAGCTTCGTTCGACCATATGCGATCCGTCTTGGCTCGCAGCGTTTTTGAAGGCGGGTATGACATCAAGTCCGTCAAGGGCGAAGACGGCGAAGATATCGATTACACGATTGTGAAAACGATGATGCGAGTCGACTTGCCTGAGTCCTTGCAACCCGGAGCCAACATCACGCTCAGTGTCGAGTATGGATACAACATCGTCGACGCAGTGCTGATTCGCTCTCGCAGCGGATACGAGCACTTTAAGAAGGACGAAAATTACATTTATGAAATTGCCCAGTGGTATCCGCGCGTCGTTGCCTACACAGACTACACCGGCTGGCAGCACAAACAGTTTTTGGGGGCCGGCGAATTCACGCTCGAGCTAGGTGACTTTGACGTCGAACTTACGGTTCCCGCAGACATGGTCGTCGGCGCAACTGGCGAACTTGCAAACCCTGGCGACGTCTTAAAGCCCGCTTGGGTCGAGCGACTGAAAACCGCACGCACCTCCAAGACGCCGATGTACATCATCACGCCAGAGGAAGCAAAAGCGAACGAACCCAGTCGCACAAAAGAAACGAAGACTTGGATTTACCATGCAGAGAATGTTCGCGACTTCGCGTTCGCCGCAAGCCGCAAATTCATTTGGGACGCGATGGGTGTCGAAGTCGAAGGCGTTGATCTTGAGGACGCGATCAAGTCCAGGGCAAATCCGACCCTTGAAACGCCTCCGTCGGCCCCGAAGATCACCGCAGAACCGAACATCGTGATGGCGATGTCGTACTATCCCAACGAAGGCAACCCACTGTGGTTCCAGTACTCGACCGAATCGATCGCTCACACACTAGAAGTCTACGGACGCTTCTCGTTCCCGTATCCTTACCCAGTCGCGATTAGCGTGAACGGTCCAGTCTATGGGATGGAGTATCCGATGATATGCTTCAACGGACCACGGCCCGAAGAAGACGGTACGTATACCAAGGCGACCAAGTATGGTTTGATCAGCGTCGTGATCCACGAAGTCGGGCACAACTTTTTCCCAATGATCGTCAATAGCGACGAACGTCAATGGACCTGGATGGACGAAGGACTGAATACGTTTCTCCAGTATCTCGCTGAACAAGAGTGGGAAGAGAACTATCCTTCGCATCGCGGCGAGCCTGACAAGATCGTTCCTTACATGCGAGGCGGTGGCCAGCGTCCTGTGATGACTGGAAGCGAAGAGATTCTGCAATTCGGCAACAATGGATATGCCAAGCCCGCGACAGCACTCAACATTCTGCGGGAGACCATTCTCGGCCGTGAATTGTTCGACTTTGCCTTTCGCGAGTACTCCGAGCGATGGCGTTTCAAGCGTCCCACCCCAGCCGACTTTTTTCGCACGATGGAAGATGCCAGCGGAATCGATCTCGATTGGTTTTGGAGAGGATGGTTCTACAGCACCGATCATGTCGATATCTCGATCAGCGATGTGCGGCTATACAAGATTGACAGTGGTGATCCCGATGAGGCTGCTGAAAGGAAACGCCAAGACCGTGACAGCAAGGAGCCGACCCTGAGCAGCGAACGAAACAAGACGCTCCCGAAACGCATCAATCTGCAACCAGGCCTGAAAGATTTCTATAACAGTCCGGACTACGACGAGTTGAAGGTCGAAGAAGACGATCGCAAAGCGTTCCGCAAATTGATTGACGGGCTCGACACCGAAGAACGCACCTTGCTTCGTCGCAGTACCAACTTCTATAACGTCACTTTCAAAAATCTCGGCGGGCTCGTGATGCCAATCATCGTCCGACTGCATTACACCGACGGATCCAATGAACTGGTCGAGATCCCCGCCCAGATTTGGCGAGGCGACAGCCGAAGTGTTGACAAGATGTTCATGAGCGATAAGGAACTGTTGCGAATCGAACTCGACCCCAAGCGGCAAACCGCTGACACCGAACGATCCAACAACCACTGGCCACCCAAACTCGAACCAAGCCGCTTCAAGCTGTTCAAGGACGACAAACCCAAGAACGAAATGCAAAAAGCGAAGCCTGCAAAGAGCGAGGCAACAAAGAAAGAAGCCACGACGGAAGACACGAAAGAAGCCAAGGATGAAGCTGAGAAACAACCGAGCGAAAGCGAGCCTTCGGACGAATCCTAGCCGGACAACGCCAAGTTCGCTTTTTTGTTGAACAGCCAAGCGAGCTGCGGGGACGCCGGAGAGTCTCGCTCAAGAGGCGATTCGTAGCGGCCATCGCTGGCTGTGTGCCCGCGAAAACCCGCTCGGCATGTCGTCCGTCTAGCCAGCGGATCGATTTCGCTGCGTCTGAGAACTTTCCGTGTACGCTGCTGCGCTGACGCTTCAAGATTGGGCATTGTGAAGCACTTTGAGCCTGCGCCGAGCCTACGTACTCAATGGAGAAGTTCATCTGAAAACGAAAATCAACCTGGTCGAGACCTGAAGAGATGGGCTGGCCCCTTTAAGCGTTCCTCTTTATCTTGGGCTTGGACGTCTGGGTTTCCGATTGTCGACAGGCTTCTGAGCTGCGGCAAAGACCCAGCCGTCTGCACGCACACCAGGACGCAAGTAACGCTCGTTTGGCCACGAGTCGTTATCATTCTCTTTGACAAGAATTCGCAACTTCCCTGCGACGTCAGAGGTGGTGGGGTCAACGGTTATCACCCTTCCTTGAAACAAGCCAGCGGATCCCACCACCGGCCAGCCTTCGAAATGCAGTCGAACACGGTCGCCTCGCTGCACGATCGTCGCATCATCACCCGTGATCCATAGCTCGACCGCTCGATCCGATGTAGCGGGATTGATTGTGGACATTTCGTCGCCTTCTTGCGGAACGAAATCCACCACCTTGCCCATGCCCCGAACGTAAGCACTTGTGTTCGTTTTCGAGTAGTACAAGACTGTGGCGAGGCTTCCCGTCGGACAGTGTTTACTTACAAAGGTCAAGAGCCTGTGCGATGTGCAATTCCTGAGTATCCAAGTTAGGATTGCTGGGTAGCTGGCCGGTGCGGTGTCAATTTTTCAAAAATTTGGACAACGACTGTTGACATGCCTACGCCGCGTCGGCAATTATACCTACAGATAGTAGGTAATGGCCAGCGGTCCTGCATGGGAGAAATGAAGCAATGACAAAGCCCGATACGACACCACTTACCGCAGCCCAGCGGGAAATCATGGAAGTGGTTTGGGGCAACGGCGAAGTGACGGTGACTCAAGTCCGTGACGTGTTGGGAGAGAAGCGTGACGTGGCTCGCAATACCATTCAGACAATGATCGTGCGTCTCGAAGAACGTGGCTGGCTCAAACATCGTGAAGACGGACGCACGTTTTGGTACTCGGCGAATCGCCCTCGAACCACGTCGTTGGGTGCAAAGGTCGCGCAGATGGTAGATCGAATGTTTGGTGGATCGCCAGAAGAAATGGTGAACGCACTTATGGAATATCGTGGGTTGACGGCCGATGAGGCCGAACGAATTCGCGAGATGATCGATGCCGCAGATTCACCAGCAAAGAAGAAATCCTCACCTAAGAAGGGAGATCAAAAATGAGTGTGGCTCCGTCACTATCCGTCCTCGATCATATTTCGGTTTGGGCAATCAACGTCGGTTTGCAAGCGACAATCCTGACTGCGACCGCTTTGCTGTGTGCCGCGATGCTTCGGAGGGTACCGGTTACACGTTACTGGGTCCTTTGCTGTTCGTTGGTACTATTGCTGTGCAGTCCGATACTGGCTACACGGCTACAGTACACTGGGAGTGGATGGATTGTGTTTTCGGCTCAAAATTACAATGCTCTCAGCAGTAATACTGTTCCTCAGTCAAGAACGATCAATGTGCCAAATCGCTTTGCGCAAGCATCGCTGGATGTCAAGCAACCAATCGACGTTGCAACTAAGACTCACGATCTGAGCGACGAAGTGTCATCGATAACCATCGCTGCCAACACGCCCTCACAGGAGTTCGATTCTGGCTCGAATACTTCGGTTACATCGCGTCAGGCGATTCAATGGATTCCTTCTTGGTTGCGAATCGCTGCCGCCCTGAGTCTTGTCGTATGGGGAATAGGCGCAGGCGTATTGCTAACGCGGATGTTGGTGGGCTGGGTGCGTATGTCACGCATCCTGCGACAGGCCCAGCCAGTTGCAAACCAGGAACTCATTCGCTTGTTTGAACAGGCTTGCATCGACGCAGGAATCAATCGCAACCGAATGCCGAGACTTACGATTTCAGATGCGGTCTCCGGGCCCATCGCTGCTGGCCTACGACTGGGAACCGTTGTCCTACCTAGCCGGCTGGCTAGCCAATTGAGTGCCTGCGAGCTGTCCAGTATCTTCGTACATGAAGTTGCACATATCGTACGTTGCGACCAAATATTGGTTTTGCTCCAAAACTTTGTATCGGCGATTTTCTGGCCCCATCCTTTGGTCAGCAAACTCAATCGTGAACTTGCGAAAGCTAGCGAGGAAGTTTGTGACAATTTTGTACTCGCGACGTTGCCTGCGACTGCTTACAGTCGAACACTTTTGTCGCTTGCTGAGACTTTTAGGCGCCCACAACAATTGCCAGGCAGCGTCGGATTCTTTTCTTCCCATTGGAAATTGGAACAACGGGTAGCAGGACTACTGGATGATCGTCGAGGTCGGAGGACGATGTTAAGGAAACGCGATCAGGCGTTTGTGTTCGGAATAGCCATGTCTCTGGCGGCACTCATGTGCGTTGCAACCATTTCGATCTCTGGGGCACAAAGCCAGGATGAAGGCACTGCGCAGAGTTCTGGCAAAACAGCGACTGAAGCCGCTTCTGACTCCTTACTATTCAAAGGCCGAGTTGTTGATTCAGATGGAAAGCCAATTTCCGGTGCGAGAATCAGGTTCATTCCCTTAGGTGATGCGTTTGATCGGCCTATCGACGAGAATGACGTTTCTGACGCAAACGGAGCTTTTGCAATCCGCGTAAAGAAACAAAGCGATCAGGACGGATTTGATGCTAGGTTATCCGAAGCTGGCATCATGGTAGAGACTGAAGGCTACAATCTAAGGATCTTGCCTGCGGCGGATTTCGATCCAACTGGGGAGCTTATAAAGCTGAACAAATCCTACTTTCGTCAGGCATTTCTTGTGAAATCGCCTGGGCCGGGAGGCTCGATCACGCTGGAGCGTGCCACGAGTCCCATCAAAGGGAAGATCATTGACACTGAGGGACGCGGTGTTGCCAAGGTTCGTGTTTCGCTCGTGAACGTCTACGAATCGCGAGACGGTTCGCTCGAAAACTGGACAAAACAGGCAACGGAAAAGAAAGAAGATCTGATTCAATTGTTGAATCAGCTCCAGCATTGGCTTCCAAGATACAGCGGCTACGATTCGTCCAGGCAGTCTTCCATGGTGGTTTCCACGGATGACAACGGTCAATTCAGCCTGCCTTCTTTTGGTGAAGCATGTGTTATTGAACTGCTGGTACAGGGTCCAGGTATCGAGACAAGTCGCATTTATGTTCGCTCAGAATCCGGTGAAACGATCGCCTTCGAGTATCAGTCTGTTCCTAGTTCCCCTGTCCAGCGAGCGATTATCTTGCCGCGTGAGTTTACTTACGCAGCTGGAGCCACGCAGCGAGTCGTTGGGCATGTCGTGGATGCCGATTCGGGTAAGCCGATCAAGGATATTGCCGTCCGTGCATTTCGCACCGAGCGCGAGGTTGCTGGTGGATCGATCGCCGCTGGCGCCGTGAACAGCATTAGCGATGCCCAGGGCCGGTTCGAACTAGAAGGGCTGCCAATAGGCCGAAGCGAACTGCAGTTTCAGCCGCCAAAAAACTCCAACTATTTGATTGGCGGCATGGAGGTCAACTTAAGGGCTACAGAAACAAACGACGACCTGAAAGTCGCCTTAAAACAAGGAGTCCAATTGACCGGCAAAGCCATTGATTCCAGCGGTGCTCCAGTCACTGGTACGGTTGAGTACTTTTTGTTGCTGGGCGACCCGATTTTGGATCGCGTTCCGACTTTGACCAAGAGCAATCAGGATTATGTTTACGACACCGACAAAAATGGCGTCTTCGCGATTCCCGTCTTACCTGGCAAGGGGATTCTCACGTTCAAAGCTTTCAGTGGGGGTCTAAAGACGGGAGTAGGCGCCGATAAGATTCCCTATCCGAGGCGAGAAAATTCAGGTAGACCGTTTGCCACGAATCTTCACTCCCTTTTGCCGTGGATGTATGACTTCCTAGCAGCCGTAGAGTTCGACGAGGGGACTGTTCCCGAGCCGCTTGAAATCAGATTGGAACGTGCAAAGTAGCTGCACGCCATGGCTACTCGAGCTGGCGGTGAAGTTGTAGGATCGGGAGGGAATTGATGCATCATGATGCAATTAAAGGCATGCGAATCCGTTTGGCGACGCTACTCTCCGAGCAACGTGCATCCATGGAACCTTCGTCGCGCACATCACTTGCATCGCCGCGCGGGGTTCGGTGCAACTTGGAACGAGTTGCAACGTGATCTTGCTTCCGGTTTCGAAGCCGCCGTTGATCGGTTGTTGCATGGCGGGGAGAACGCAAACGATTTTGAGTCGACGCAGCATTTGCTCGGGGATTCCGCAGTCGGCACGGGTGACATCAACCGCCTGAAAGCATGGTGGTTCTATCGAATGCTGTACTCCAGTGATCCGCTGACAGAACGCATGACGTTGATGTGGCACAATCACTTCGCTACCAGCAACTTAAAAGTTGCCCGTGTCGCGATGATGAAGCGACAAAACGAACTGATTCGCAAGCATTCACAGGGAAAGTTTGGCGAACTGGTTCGGGCAGTGGTCAAAGACCCAGCCATGCTAGTATGGCTAGACGCCAATGCAAACCGCAAAGGGCAGCCCAATGAGAATCTAGCTCGCGAATTAATGGAACTCTTCACGCTAGGGGTAGGCCATTATTCTGAATCAGACGTTAAGGAAGTTGCTCGCGCACTAACAGGCTGGACGATACGAGATAACGAATTCGCCTTTGTTGAAGCGCATCACGATAAGGAAGCGAAGAAGGTGTTTTTACACGGAGGGAATTTCGACGGTGATGCAGTGCTGGATATCTTGCTTCAGCAAGATTCTGTGGCGACTCGTCTTGCCAAGCGACTCTGCGAATTGTTTTTTGGCGAAGGGTGCGTTAGTGATGCAGAGCTTGTTGAACTGGCGGACGGATTGCGTGAACACGAGCTAAATATTCGGTGGGGAGTGGAGACGATTCTCCATAGTGAAGCATTTTTCTCAGAAGCAAATCTGGGCAGTCGCGTTCTCGAACCAGTGCAATTCATCATCAATCCTTTGCGGTCTCTGGAGTTGAATCAACCGCCACCAAGTACGATTTTGCTGGCAGAATGGTCCGAGAAGCTCGGACAAGAACTGTTCTATCCACCGAACGTATTCGGTTGGCCGGGCGGGCGTTCATGGTTGAGCACGAGAACGTTGATCGCACGCGTTAACTACCTCGACAGTTTGATGGCAGGAGAATTGCATCGCCCGAGCCTTCCCGTGGATACGAAAACGCTGTCGCGCAAGCATGCATCTGGCAAAGAGCTGTCCGAAACACAATTCATCTGCCAGTTGCTACTCGGGCAGCAGCGTCCCGCAGACGATGTTGCTTCAATACTGAAATCCGCCGAGATGCAGCTCGGTTAACTTTAGGATGGAATATATGAACACAAACCGACGAAGCTTCCTGAAGCAAGGCTCAGCGATAACGCTGGGGGCTCTACCTTCGGTCGTCTATTTTGGTGCCAGCGCCGCTACGGCTGCGTCCAGGACAGGCGAAGGCAGAATCCTCGTAATCGTTCAAATGAGCGGCGGCAATGACGGGATCAATACAGTTGTTCCGTATACAGATGAAGGCTATGCCAAACATCGAAGTCAGTTACGATTACCGACGGATGCTTTGCTAAAGATCACCGACACCATCGGGCTGCATCCGTCGATGAAGGAAGCCGCCAAGTTGTATGAAGACGGGCGCTTGGCTATTGTGCAGGGTGTTGGTTATCCCAATCCGCATCGCTCTCACGATACCAGCATGGCAATTTGGCATTCGGGTATCATTGGTGACGAAGAGACGCTGCGAACGCACGGATGGCTTGGACGAACAATGGACGAAATGAAAGAGGACCCCAGCACGCCAGTGGCTGGCAATTCTCGCGACCCGCAGATGATTTTTCTAGGCAATGAGAGTCAACCCCTCGCACTGCAAAGCCGTCGATCGATGTCAGTGACCTTGAACGGTTTGTCTGATTTGCGACTCAGAAGCCCTTGGAGCGTTGAGCAGAGTTCGACGACCAATGATCTTCACCAATTCGTGCAGCAAGAGATGAAGAACGCTGCCGTAATGGCCCAATCAATTGCGGCGGCAAGCCCGAAACACCTCGCAGATGGTAATGGCTACCCGGCTTCGCAACTTGGCCAGCGTTTGAGATCGGTATCGGCTTTGATTAAGACCGGACTCACAACACCTGTCTATTATACAATCCAAGACGGGTATGATACGCACGCAGTACAAATGCCAATACACACAACCTTGCTGGAAGAATTCGGTAAAGCAATTGCCGCGTTTATTGAAGATATGCAAGCCGCAGGTCTTGCTGATCGAGTGTGCGTGATGGGATTCAGTGAGTTTGGACGTCGAGTTGCCGAGAATAGTTCGGCGGGTACCGATCACGGAACGTCAGGCCCAGTATTTCTCGCCGGTCAGCGAGTACGAGGTGGATTGATCGGTAACACGCCCAGTCTGTTCGACCTCGATGATGGCGATTTACGAACCAGCATTGATTTTCGCGATGTTTACCGCGAATTGCTCACGAGTTGGATGAATACGCGACCAGACGGAATCCTTGGCCCGGCAAGCGCAAGTCCTCTGCAACTCTTCAAGTTGTGAGCCACGAAGCGTCTGAGCGAAGGCATCCATGTATTTTCGAGTTCGGATAGATCGATCTTTGATAATGAAAGCAATCTGAGATGAGTACAACTCGACTGCGATGTGGCGACTCAGCTAGACCTTGATCAAGCGAAGCTTGAGTCGGATTTTGTTTGAGAAACTCGAAAACCCTCAGCGTTTTACGCGTGTATTGGAGGTTACTACAACTTCAATCCATGCACTCAACGGAGGGTTTCGAGTGAACGCCAAGTTAC
>JBGSNA010000083.1:0-6378 GCA_041739875.1 Pirellulaceae bacterium | reverse complement strand
TACTAAGCCAGTGAAGGTAAAGTCGCCGGTAAAGTTGGCCGGCGTGCTGCCCACGGTCAAGAAACCACGGCCATCATTCTGCTCCAAGGTGATCGTACCGAAACTGGCTAGATCGGGATCGTCAGTGTCATCGGCGGTTCCCAACACGTTATCTGCACCTGGACCAAACGGTGTGCCGTCACCGGTGACGTCGTCAAACAGGGAGACACTGATCGACCCGAGGGCAGATAAGCCTTCAAACGCGCCGATGTCGTTGACCGCAAGGGTGTCATCGTTTCCATCTTGGGGACGTGCGAGCCCGCGTGCGTCGGTGGCGATAACGGTTGTAGTTCCCGCATCGATCGCGGGACTTCCCGTCAGCAATGCGTGCGTGAATACCGAACCACCATTATCGGCGAGTGGACCCAACATCGGATCCGTGCTGTTCAAGTCACCCCCGGCGCTGAAGCCCATCGACGTTCCGCTATCGAGATTGCCGCCTCTGGAATTGAACAGTCCAGTCGCAGCCGCACCATTTCCCGCCGCGAAGATGCTGCTTTCGATGTCAATCGCTGCGCCTTGAGCGGCAATGTTCGAGCCCACTCCAGCCGCAAGATTTCCGACGACCGTCGAAAAAGCAATTCGCCGCGCGACGGTGCTATTCGTGTTGTTGTAGCCAATGCCGCCGCCACTGCCGTTGGTCGACTCATTTCCACTGACAGTGACGTTCTCGAGATCGAGTCCCGCCGTATCGACAGCGATCCCGCCGCCCGCATCCGTCGACTGATTGGCGGAGACAGTGACTTGCGAAGCAGTCAAAACCGGTGTTCCGCGAATCCCAATGACGCCGATTCCGCCAGCTCGACCCCCGTTAGCCACATTCGCACTGATCGATGATCGAAGAATGTTTACATTCACATCGACTGCACCCAGTCCACCCGCCTCGGCCGCAGTCGTGTTGCCGCGGATCGTGGTATCGCTAATTGTCAATGTTCGGGGAGTGCCCGTTTCGTCAACTACGCCGATTCCGCCACCGCCGGCACCAACCAACGTCGACCGGTTGTCGGAGATCACTGAGTTTTCGATTGTTAAATCGGATGCCACCGCCGCGATACCGCCAGCCGCAGGCGCCGAATTATTGGTGATTTCTACGTTTCGTAGCGTCACCGCTGCAGAGAGAATGACGATCGCACCACCACCATCTTCAAACGAGACTCCAGCGCCGATAACCGAGTTGCGGTCAAATGTGGTTCCATCGACCGTTCCTGCACTACTAAACGACTCCAGGCCGCCACCTCCAGCGACGGCTTGGTTTCCGTCAAACCGCCCTCCGTTGACCGTAAATGCGCTATTCAGAAAGTAGACGCCACCGCCGCCAGAATTGCTTCCTTGGGCGACATTGTTCTCAAATACTGAATCAGTCAATGATCCTGGCGTCGAATTGAAGTAAACGCCGCCTCCAGACTCACCAGCGGTGTTGCCAGAAATCGTAACATTCTCAAATACAGCCGTCTCAACGCCATTGATGGCAACTCCGCCACCATAGCCAACGCCAAGATAGACGCCGGCGGGACGATTCGGATCACCTGTAGTATTCCCTGAGATTGTTGAATTGCGGATCGTCAGTGTTTGACCCGCATTGCCTGAATAACTGAGCCCACCGCCGTGTTGGGTTGCCAAGTTGTCTCGGAGGATGGAGTTCGTAATGGTGAGATCTCCAGCGACCTCCAAGGCCCCGCCCGAGGAGAACTGACCTGAATCAAATGCGTTTTCCGCAGCAACGTTATTCTGCAGGACCACATTGTTCAAGGAAAGGACAACGGCACCAGACGTTGCATTGATTCCGCCACCACCTCGTCCGTCATTCGCAATCCCATTTTGAATTGTCACTCCCGCAAACGAAACAACAAAGCGAGTCGGTCCATCTATGTTGAACACGCGCGACAGATTGTTGCCGTCAATGACGACAGCGTTAAGATCGCCATTGTTTCCGACAAACGCGATGTCGTCGGCCACGCCTATTTGAATCGCACCAAGAAGTTCATCCAATACATACGCTCCATCCTGAATCTGGATCGTATCGGCGCCTGGATTCGCGTCCGCCGCCTGGATCGCAGATCGGATGGTACAGCCAATGTTTCCGCTAGCGTTATCCGCTGCGCAAACCCCAGTCGTGTTGTCAGCCAGGCTGTCTACAAAAAAGGTCGCCAAAACACGTCGAGCTTCCAGTATCTCGAAGCGAGACAAACGTGAAGAGCTTTTAGACTTGGGTCGAGTCCGAACTCGCTGAAATATCATAAAATGCCACTTCGCTTTAGACTGTGTACACGAGAGCGATTAGGGTTCGAGTTCCTTGATGTTAGTTCAGTGACTCAGCCCTCGCAAACATTGGGAGTGGCGTGCTTTATATCTGGATTTCGGACAGCCAAGTATATTTATGCCTATCAATGTGCGTTCATCGAAGATGATCGAATCACACCGAACGATACTAACGGTTGACGACGATCGAAGTTCGCGGTAGACAATTCGTGTTGAATCACCCCCTCCTGTCTTCTTCTGCGAAGCCATGTCGATACTCGGCATGCTCGCGGTGAAAAGTCCATCTTCGGCATTCCGAGTCATGCACTGTGCTCAGTGAGTCCCTGAGTGGCAAAGAAAGCCATCCTTTGTTTGTCGTTTGAGATACATAAGTTGTGGGGGCAAGTTGGGGCGCAAGTTGGAAGTGGTCAACGATGTTGGTTTTGCTTGTCAAACGCCAGCACGTTCGAGCTAGACGAGATCGCGGACCCGCGACACTCAATCGGACGATTCTTGCGAGCTAACGGCTAGCGAACTTCAAATGAAGCTATGAGCGTTTTCGTGTCCGGAGGCAAGCAGCTTTCGTGCTTACAGACTTGGTAACGAATTTCGCATTGCACTTCGGTCTTACCTTTCGCTGTTTGCTCCGTCACAGATAGTGGAATCGCAAACCGAAGGTCGCCGACGTACGCAGCAATCGTCCCTTCGATCGAGTCCATCATTTCTGGATTTAGGTAGATCCAGTCCGATTTCACTGAGACACCTTTTGGTAGTTTCAGCGCTAACGTCGTTGGCATCGCCACACCTGTCGGGCCGCTTACCGCGTAACTATGGCTCATCCGACTAAAGCGTACTTTGTCTGATGGAGTCCGTAGAGTGTCAATTCAAAATACTCGCGATCGCGGATGCCGTAGGATTGCCGTTGAACCGTTTTGATTTTGTTGTTGGTTCCTTCCATCGGCCCCGAAGATATGCGGTGCTTGAAGTAGCTCAACAGTCCCTCTTCAAGACGCATCAACGTCTTCGCCATCGTGATTAGCGGCCCGAGACCGGTAGCGATCGCTCGGTCACACCAAGCACGCAAGAACAACTGCGCGGGCCAGCGGAACGTGTTGTCCCAGAATAGACGCAGTTCTTCTTTGAGATAGTACGCCTTGGCCAATGGCTCGTTGAGCTCCAATGCCGCAGCCAGATGGGCTTCTTCGTCGCGTTGTTCGTCGAGGTTCTCAGGGTTCTTCAACAACAACCACCGACTCCCCTTGAGAACCGCCTTCTGATCATCGGTCGCGTCGCGGAACAATTGCCGACGCAGCGCCGTCAGTTTTTCGTTCATTAGTTTCACCACGTGAAAGCGATCAAACACGATGTCCGCCTCTGGGAGATTCTTTTGCACTGCGGAGATGTACGCCGAGGATATGTCCATCGCGACGGCCTCGATCCGAGAACGTCTGCGTCCCAAACGCTTCCAAAACGGCATCAGCGACTCGGCCGACTTCCCCTCGCCGACGAACAGAATCGCTCCTGTGTCCAGGTCCATCACCAAGGTCACGTAGCGATGACCTTTACCGATGCAGATCTCGTCAATGGCGATTCGACGAACGTCTTTCAACGAAGGGTTGGCAAGCTTCGCCAGATGCTGTCAGTCTGCGAAGACACGCTCGAAGCTCGGCTTTCGGACCAAACGCGACAGGCGTCGCCCGACCCAGCGTCTCATTCAACACCTCGTGTGGCGACTGAGAAACAAGTAAAGGCCATCCAAGTGATGGCTAAGCGGCAAGGCATTGCGCTGAGCCCACTCCTTCTCGACCGGTATGGCGCACATTGCGTCACCGCGTTGACCATCCGCCAAGCCTCGCAACTGATTGACGAACTCAAGCAGGAGGCCCCAGTCGGCTAGACGCACCGGTCCAACTTTACCTCAATCCACAAGTTGGAAACATGAACCAATCAAGTCGTCAGAAACTGAACTCAGTCCATATCGTCGGCAGCATTGGAGTAGCCGCAATTTTCGCTGCGCTGACCGGCAGCGGAGTAGTGTTCATCGTCGTCGCGGGCGTGTTGATCGCTAGCTCGCTCAACAACGGCGATATCCGACCGCCACGCATTGGCAAACGCTAACCGCCTGACGAACCTCTTACCATCGCCCCGTCTCCGTCTCTTGCCCTTGTGCGGATGTGGAGTGCGGGGCGATGATTGAGTCGTTGTGGCAATTGGATTGCAGTTCTCGCTACCAGCACTGTCGGCCTTTTCTTTAGCTACCAGCACTGACGGGCGAACGTCGTAAACCAATTCTGGCTTTGTGGATACGATGCCGTCGCCTGTGCGGCAAATCAATCTGAGCGGTTTTCGCCGACCGAGCTGGCTGTGGCGGTGGCAGCCGACATTAGTCTCGCAGCTTGCAACGGACTTCGTTGTAAGCTGGAGTGTGCCGTGTTTCGCAGTTGAACTGAGTGCGACACAGATTACGTCCACTAAGCATGTTGCAAAGTCCATGCACTAATTACGTAAATAGTGCGGCGAACTCCTGCACCTACGTTGCAGATGCTCGATACAGGTCCTCTGGCTAAGAGTTACGCTGGCGAGATTTGCACCCGCAACCCTGACAAACGCATCAAAGACGTTATTCCGAATAAATCAAGACTCGACAAGACAGAACAAGCATCAATCCCAACCCCAATTACTCACCCATCTACTGCGGGCTCATTGGGTGTAGTTCTTGGTGATCCGCCGTGCTGCGGTTGCAAGTCTGAGACCATGATGTCGCCGAATAGCGTGAAAGAGCGTCGGCGAGGAGCCCATGACTTATCGCCGCCACCGTGAAATGTCTCGAACAACAATCCGTCGATCGCGATACTTGGGTCGGATCGCCATTGCATATCGGAACGGCTGAGGACATGGCGCTCGGTTTGGGTATCGGGCGTTGCAATCCAAACGTCGAGCGTACCATCTCGTTGCCCAGGAGTGTTTAGTGCAACTCGCAAACGAACGCTGACGGATGCAGCTGTTGGAAACGTGAAGTCGGACGGAAACGCGAAACTTTCCCCGTAGTTTCCAGGCTGGTGCATGTGATAGACATACGCTTCGCCCTGTCCATCGGCACGCCACATGAGGCGTGCGGAGAAACCGTTCTTGCCGTTTGCGGGATTGCCTCCAGTGACGCTTTCAGGCCCGCCACAAAGGCCGGGCAGCTTTCCGCCTTTGACCCAGTCAAAGTCCTGGCTAAAAGTGAGCGTGTAACTCACCTCGGCGGAGTCAGTTCTCGCTATCGGGTATCGCCATCCAACACCACCTTCTTCGGGACCGATCTCTCCGGTCGCGTAGTCAACGCGAAATGCAGGCCCAGCATCAGTAATGACAAGCGATAGATGCTGTTCCTTAACGCCATCTTCGTAGACGCAGCCCGGCCAATCGGCCTTCCACTGTTCAACGGTGTAGATGCCTGGGGGAACCGAGGGGACGATTCGTTGACGTCCTCGATCATCAGCCAAAACCACGGCACCGCTCGAAATACTTGCGGCAAGAAGTAACAAAGCGATTCGAGTCATATGTGATAATTTGAGGAGGTTAGCGGGAGGATGGGTTTCTGCTGGATCAACGACTTGCACACCATCCTGGATACAGCGAAGCCGAACGGAGCAATCGCTTGAGCGTTGAACAGAGACGCTTGGCCCGACAGGGTGCTGATCAGCCTGAATTGATGCGTTTTCTATCGCCTCCGCTCAGCTCTCGGTGTCAGTCTACGTGACGTGAACGGACAGAGACAACGGTGATGGTCGATGGTCTTGCCAATCGAGCGACGAACCGCCCAGTCCGGACTCGTATGCTGAGGTGGTGTGGGGGGCGTACGCAGCAATCCGGGGCCTAACCCGATCGCGAAGGTTATGCCCGTATTTGGTTTATTGTTTGCGTCGCGTGTTAATGTCGCGTGTTAATACCGCCAAGCTTGTCCACTACTTGGTTGTTCTGATCCTTCGTGACCATCAGCCATTCTTCATTGCCGTTTTCGGCGAACTTAGCAGTTGTCGTTGTCGTGGACCCGCCACCGCGACGAATCGAAGTCATTGTGCGAGTCTTTGCATCCCATTTTCCCGACGATTCACT
>JBGSNA010000008.1:0-63490 GCA_041739875.1 Pirellulaceae bacterium | reverse complement strand
AGCTGCCTGTTATTAGGCTGCTAGTGCGAAACTTTCGTTTGCAACTAAGATTTTTGATCAGCTTTTTACGTGGCCAACTGATCAACCACGACACGCAACCTTCGCTTCTATTCATCCGGTCGAATCCAGATCGCCCCCTTTGACAGAGGGATCAGGCATCAAGAACAAGACGACAGGTAAGCCTGGTTCCAGTTCTTTGACGTGCATCCAGTGTAGTTGGTTCGCGCATTCTTGGGAAGGTATACAAATCGAGAGAAGAACCCCCTCGACATTTAATTCCCAACACACGAATACGATGCTAAAGGTTGGCTAAAAGTTTGTTGGTAATAGGTCGAGATGCGGGTCGAGCCCGAGTGATCGCAGCGACTCGGTCATCTCCGCTTCGTGTGCGGTCAGTCTCGTTCTTTCCAAGCGGTGGCGACGTGCAACATGTCGCTGGGCTCGAATGAGTTGCGATACGAGCCATCGATCGCTGGCACCTTTCGCGGCTGCTTGCCGAATGCGTAATGCTCGTTCGGCACCGAAAGCTTGTTCGAGAATCTCGTCGTCGGGACTGCAGTAAAGCTGGGTCGTCCCCAAGTCTCCTTGCCGCCCGCAACGTCCGTAGAGTTGGCGATCAATGCGCGCGGCCGCGTGTGGCTCACTCACGATGACATGCAATCCGCCAGCCTCCAGCACTCGCGGCTCGAGTCGTATATCTGTACCACGTCCGGCCATATTCGTTGCAATCGTGACTCGCCCCAGATTGCTGTTCGAATGCAGTTGCCCGGCAGCGGCGATGACCGACGCTTCCAATTCCGGATTCCGAGCGCTGAGTACTTCATGATCGATACCCGAGTTTCGAAAGAACTCGCTCAGCCCCTCCGATTGCTCGATCGTGCGAGTGGCAACAAGGACCGGTCGCGACTTATTGATCTGGCACAACGTCTCCATGGCGATGCGTTCATACTTGTCTTGAAGCGAACGTGCCACGATAGGCGGCCAATCAATGCGCCGACTCGCAACATGGGGGCTGACTCGATGCACCGCAAGTCCATACACGCTCTCAAGTTCGTGGCGGTCTTCCCAAGCTGTCGCAGTGATACCAGACAAATGCTTGAACTTGCCAACGAAGTCTTGCACGGTAATCTTCGCAGCGGGTTGCGACTCTGGCGTCAATGCCAAGCCTTCGCGAGCTTGGATCGCTTGGTGAATCCCACCGCCAAAGTTTCGTTGCGATGATTTTCGTCCAGTGTATTCGTCGACGAGTTTTAGTTGGCCGTCTTCAACGACGTAATGGACATCGCGTTGGATCTTGGCGCTCACCCACAGTGCACGTTCGACGCCGTGTTGGATCTCTGTCGTGCTGAGCGGTCCCATCGCGTCAGGCATTCTTGCCTTCAAAATGCGGCGTCGACCGGACTGTGTTAACGCCATCGCGTCCAGTTCTTGCAGATAAACGAAGTCAACTCCAGCGACAAACTCTTGCACAAGCGAAGCACTCCAGCGATTGCAAGCGTCGGCGGCAAGCGAGATGGATCCGGTGGCTGCCGTGATGATCAGCGGCGTACGAGCTTCATCGATCAGCACACTGTCGGCTTCATCGATGATCAACACATCGAACGGGTGCGCCGTTCGATTCACCAAATTCTCGGATTGGCGATTGGCGAGTGATTGCTTCAAGTAGTCGAACGCAAACTCTCGCAAGGTTCCATACGCTACGTTTGCGTTGTAGGCCTCGGCTCGTTCGTCCGCACTCGACGGGCTCGTGATACAACCTACGGTGAGTTGCATGTCAGCGAACAAAGCTGCCATCCACTGGGCATCACGTTTGGCGAGATAGTCGTTCGCGGTGGCGATAAGAACGTGCCGCCCAGACGATGCGTGAAGGACGGCAGCGAGCGCGGTCGAGAGTGTCTTGCCTTCGCCAGTTGGCAATTCAGCGATCGAGCGATTGCACAGATGTTTCCCCGCAAGGATTTGACAGGGCCGAAGATCGAGGCCAAGTCGACGTTCGACAGAGGAGCAAAATCGGGCGACTCTCGCTTCATCAAACAGTTTCGCTTCATCACGTCGGGTCGCTTCATCGATGACAAACGGTGGACGGTTCGATGATGGCTTCATGATCTGTTGGCGTTTGTGCAGTCGCCGATTCGCTCAATTAAGTTCGTTAAAGCAATAGGAATGTGAATCCAGCAATCGCGGCGAGTTCCATCGTGACTCCGCGTCGGTCAATGGGAAGTAGGTCACCGTCAATCGGAACTGATTGGCACGTCTTGCAGTCACCGCCGGCGGGAACTTCACAGTCTGGACGATGTTTACCCGCCTTGTACGGAAGCATGATTGTATTCGCAAGGAATGTCGCCCCAGAGACTGCGTTTTGGAACAGCCCGAAGCCGCTCCCGCAACGCTCAAGATTTGGTTGTTCGAAGTACAACGGTCGGTGTGATTGACAGATCGTGTATCGGTCCGGCGGCGGAACGGGGTATCCCATGGCTGTGACGTGAAAAGGAGCCCCGTCGGCGGTGACCATCGCGGCTCGGTTCTCGGGTACTGGACGACCTTCGGAGCCGCTTCGCAGATCGATTTGACGGACGGGCTTCAGCAGATCATTCAAGTGTTTGTTGGTCGCACGGGATCGACGCGATTGGTCCGTCTCGTTTCCCGCACCCATGTCCGTCTCGCTCGCTGAGTCAGCTCCGAGCAGTTCCGTTGCCTCATCCTCACCCAACTCGACTGAATCGCTCGCGCCAACGCCGTCGTCATTGACTTGCAGATTGTTTGTAGAAACTTGGCGTATTCGTTCACCAAGAGTAGCTGAACGCTGTTGCTCGAGAAGTTGTTCCGTCGGAATCGGATTTCGCACCGCCGCTCTTGGATTTTCTTGAGCAGCGCCGGAGAGAGCGAGTAGCAATCCCGCTAGCAAAGTCAATCCAGAAGCGAAATTGGCACTGGTTTGGTTCGTACGGACGCGACGCTCGAGGTGACATGAATGCAGTAGTGCCATCGGGATCAACCGGTAAGAGAACTAAGTGTCGCGAGGAGCCGAAACCGCGCAGTCATCGTTATCGGCACACTGGCCGTCCCCACGCCAGCAATATCGGAATAGTCGAAAGAAGCCTCCCATACGGCAAAGTCGTCTCAGATTAGCGGACGCGTCGATTCAGTTTTTCGCAAGAATGACGGAAACTATGCGGCAAAAACTCAAGAAAAACGCGGATTTTGATTAGGATTGACGTGCTTTGCCGACATTAACAGAATCCGGTCACTTTATGCTGCGTCGCGAACCCCAGATTTCTTTTCTTTTTCGAGCCGCTGGACTCTTGCGTCAGCGTTTGAGTTGGCTCGTTGGCGGGTTCGTTGATAAGTCGCGTTCGCGGTATCGCGACAACGATTTGTTGCCGATTCGGCTTCGGCGAATGGCATCACCGTCCGTGCGATCGCTTGAGCCTCGATTCGTGCTCAATGCCACCGCAGAACTAAACGCACTCGGCCAGCTTGTCGTGATGGGCACTGATTCCGCTGAGACGGTGGAGTTGCAGGTCGAAGCGGATGGGCGACTGAGACTTCGTGATGCGATTGGGGATGTGATCCCAATCTCCGGCCATCCAGATGGTTCCGCTGGCCAGTCAAACCCGCTCGATCCAATGAGCATCACCTCCAAGCAGGTCCTGTTCGATTTGCGAGGCGGCGATGATGTTCTGGATCTGGCATTGCCAAGTGGTCTCGATATTACCGTCGTCTCGGGTGCTGGGAGAGACACGGCGATCATTGGGGGCGGTGACGCGTCATCGGTTACGCCTGGCGGCTTAACGATCGACTCAGAAACCATTCGAATCGACCCCGCGACTCGCTCGATCGCGTTTGCTCATTCAGTCGACCTGACCGGTAGCGTTTCCGTGGGAAGTGATGGAGAGACAACGCAACTTTCGTTTGCGGAAGATAACTTCGCGATCAACGGCAGCTTAACCGTCATAGGCGACGTGCGTCTTGAGGGCACACGAAGCTTCGTGGATTTGTCCAATGCGACTGTGACGTCCAATACGCCGGGCTCAGATCTCACGATTGAGGCAACGGCTGGTGACGTGGTGCTCGGTATCGTCGACGACTCGGGCGGTTCTGCATTGCGCGATCTTCGCATCAACTCAGCGACCTCTGTCCAACTCAATGGTCCAACATTGGATTTAGACGGCACGTTGGTTGTTCGCGACGTGACTGGAACCACGGTGATTGATTCCAACATCAACGCTGGCTCGATCTCGATCGTGACCGACGGCGAGATCTTATCAAACGCTCGATTGACCACCGATTCTGGCGGGATTGAACTGAACACAACCGACAAACTAGTCGTCAACGAAACGCTCAATACTGTTTTAGCAACTGTGAATGGCGAGTTCGTACTCAAAGGCTCGGAAGTTCAACTCAACACGACTCGCGTTTTGACATCGGGGGCTGACGTTCAAGTCGAAGGCAGCACGACGATCGATGGTCTCGTGATCATTGATACTGGAAATCGCCGAGGCGCTGCGACTGCGGGCGATGTAACCCTGCTTGGCAACGTGCAATCGACGACTGGTGTCAATGATCTCGTTATCACGGATGTTTTGCGGATCGATGCTCGTGGCAGCCAGGTCAATGGCGACGTCACGGTCACGGGCGATATCGGTAATACACCAACCACATTGAATTCCGTTGATTTAAATGGATTCATCGTCGACGCCGCACAAATCGCGTTGAATAGCGTCGGCGTCACCGGCGGTGACATTCGGTTGACGGGTGACGCGATCACGAGTCTTGGTAACACGATACGCACTTCCACGAGTGGCGATATTCTCATCGATGCGCCGGTACAGCTTGGTCCAGCCGACACGACGTTTGTGGCCGCCGAGACGGTTCGATTCACACAATCAGTCAACGGCCAACGAAACACAGAAGACTTAGTGATTCGTGCTGGCGAAAGCGCATTGTTTGACAATGCGATTTCCGGCGTCCAAGAGCTAAACGTCGTGGCAGGCAACGTAGCCCGTTTCAGTGGACCGACGACGCTTGATGGCGAAATGAATGTCGAGGCCGATTCAATCCGCATTCTTGGTGACGTCACGACAAGTGACGATGCAGTCAACCTGCGTTCGATCACCCAAACGCTCGTTGCAAGCGGCGCGATCGTCGCGGTGGGTAATTCCGTCATCACGATTGATGGAAACGCGGATAGCCTTAACCCGGGCGTGATTGATGTTGGTGGTGGGACGCTCAGCTCCACAGCAAGCGGCGATGCAATTCGCTTGCGCAATGCCTCCAGCTTGCTGCTGGGCGAGACTCGTGCTCCCAACGGGAATCTATTGATCAGTGATATCGCGGGAACGGTGACTCAATCGACGGGGACAAGCGTTATCGTTGATCGATTGACAGCACTGCAAACAGGTCCAATCAATCTTTCGAACGCAACCGACGATTTCCGATCGATTGAGGAGATCGCCGCGAGTGGCAGTGTCACCGTGAATGATTCGGTGAATGGATTGGTTGTCAACCGAGTCGACTCCTCCGGAGGTGACGTATCACTCGAAACAGTTGGCGACATGCAACTCGGAGAGGTTGCGGTCACGGCAACGGGCGCCGTCGTGCGACTTCAAGCTGGGTCCATCAACGACTTGAATGATGCGACCACAACGGACGTCACCGCTCAACGCGTCGAGTTGACTGCGATAAGTGGAATTGGCAACCTCGGCCCAGTCGACTTGGGCGGCGTCAGTGAACTTCGAGCGACAACAACAAGCGGTGGCATTGACTTGAATCACATCGCGACAGGCCCGTTAACGGTTGAATCCCTCACCGCAAACAGCGGGCAAATTCGATTGATTCAAAACGGTAACGGAGCGACACTAGATCTAGTGTCCGTCGACTCAGCGAATGGCATGATCCATGTCGTTGCCGAGGGGACGATCACGGCACAAAAGGTCGTTTCCCGTGGCGCGGACCAAGACATATCTCTTGAGGCCACTGGAGTGAATAGCGATATACTTGTCCGCGAAATACGTGCCTTCAATATGTCGGACGTCCGGCTCACGGCAGGTGACGACATTCTTTCCCTCGGTGATTTTGACGCCTCGCTCATCGAAGCCGACGATCTTGCACTCCAAGCGAACAATGGAAAGGATGATCAAGACGAAGCCATTCGCCTTCGAACGCAAGTGATGGATCTTGTTGCTTCGACGGTCAATCGTGACGCGTCAGCGGACGTCCATCGTGGCGACATTAAGATCATCGAGCTCGACGATATCCATCTGGCTTCGTCCGATGCGGCTGGAGATGAAATTATCGAAACGGCGAATGGACAGATCATCATTGAAGCCCGTGACATCGAAGTGATTGATAACAGTTCCGGTGATGAGGGAATCGATCGCAAGGATGATCCAGAAATTGTCGCGAGGGGAGAGAACGGACGAGTCGATTTGGTTGCCCGCGGAAATCTCGAACTCAGAGCAGATGTGCAGATTCATGCCTTTCAATTGACTCCTATTCCTCCGGCGACGGTGCCCGTTTTACCGGTTCCTCCCTCGATTCAAGTTTTGCCATCCACTCAACCGCTTCCGGTGACAACGGATCTTCCAAGAGAAGCTCGCGCCGTCTATCTGTCTGGATCCACCGTGACGCTGGGCAACAACATCGAAATCTATACCGGTAAGAGCCAGGGCACGGCACGTGTTTTCGGGCCGCGTCCGAGCGTGATCCCCGACGACGTCACCACGGAGCGTCCGATCAAGTTGGGTTCGACTCGCAATGGGAATGCCCAATTCGATGCCAATGGAAATTTGATTCCGTCCGCATTTTTCGAACCGGACTCCATTAGCGTCAACGTCTTGGAACAGGCGGCTGTGAACGATGCCAATGGGATACTGACAATGGATATCGGTCAAAGTGGCGAGCAAGGACTTTCCGTCTCGATCGACTGGGGCGCTGGTGAACGTGATCGACGATTCCAGCAGCTCAACAATTTGTCTGCGGATAAGACGATCACGTTCGATGTTGATTCGCTTGGCAACTCGCTTGAACCAGTGAGTCAAGACGGTGGCGCTGGAACGCTTAGCGTCACGCACTTTTATAGCCAAAACGATATTCTCAATAGCACCTTGAATGGGCGAACGTCGGCAACGGCTCCGCTCAATGTGTTGTTCTCTGTGCAACAGCACCAGTCCATTATCGTACGAGCCAACACGATCGTGCAGAACGGTATTTCAGACCCTGTTCCCAATGCCGAAGCGATCCCTGGTGACGCAAACAATCGTGGGCTTGCTTCGTCAACCGACAACCCACTGACTCTTAGAGATGCGAACCCAGGTTTAGAATCGGGCTCCGCGTCGTTCATTATTCCGAATCTGTCGATTCCAGTTGCGTTTTTCCCGGTCCGCGAAGTGATTCCAGAGATCGAGACTCCTCAATTCATCATTCGTACGGAGTCGAAAGCAACTCTCTCGCAATCAACCCTTGAAACGGTCGAGACAGTAACGGCTTCCACGTCAACTCGTGAAGAGTATTTCCGGCTGAGAGTTCTCTCGCCGGACCCAGACGGTGAAGACTTGGCGGAACCTGAGAAGTTATCAGCATCCATTCTTGATGGTGAAAAGCTTAGCGAGCTGTTCAAAAAGCTACCTGACGGAACCTATGAGATTGAATACGTACTCGGTGATGGAGACGAACGCACGATCTTGCGCGTCGAAGTTCGCAACGGAGCAGCCAAACTCTCGGTTGGTGATTTGGAAGAAGGAGTCCTGAAGCTGAAACGGCTGAAGGACCAAGAGTAGTCAATACGAATTATCCCAGCAAAGACGCTGAAATTAGCAATGGCAAAACAAGACCCCACCAAGGGCGAATCCGACGAACCTGGCAAGCGGTCTGCGCCGCCGCGCAAGCTTCCTGGGCCACCGCATAACGACATCCCACCCGCTGCGTCATTCGACGAGACCATTGAGCTCAGCGGTTCCGGTGATCCAGCCATTGAATCGACCCACGTAACCGATTGGAATCAAACGTTTGATTCCGATCCGCATTCCACGACGTTCCCTCGTAGAGATGCCGCGACGGATCCATCGTTGGAACGACCGCATAAAGAGGATGAGAATGTCAATCGCAACAAGGCAGGTTTCAACAACGAATTGACCGTGTTGGAAGACAGCGACGGGAAACCGCTACTTGAGTCGACTATTGCGGAAGATGAGTCGCAAGTGGTCGACCTGGAGCAAACGCCTGTGGCCTTGGACGACGTCACGATTGAGCTTGATCATCCCGCATTGGAGGGCGGCGGGATTCATTCAAATTTAGATCTCGACAAGACGCTCGCCAACATCGAAGAGACCGTTATCGAAGACGAGCCCGAGAGTTCGAGAGCGATTAACAAGCCATCAAGCGCCACTCGCATTCGTCGCGGAAAACAAGACGCGGGTAATAAGACGGTCTCGGACCTCCAAGGTCGAACAAAGTCCAATTTGGACGGTTCAATCATGGCGAGTGCCGATATCGGTGTGACAATTAATCCTCGCGAGCTGTCCGACAAGGATGCGAAAGCTTGGAATCAAGCGGTTGGTGATGTCGGGCCAAGCAACAGCAATCCACCCAGTCGCCTAGCACCGGCGATCGAGCGAACGTTTTCCGATCGACAATTTGATAAGCTGAGGATTTGCACGGTTGCGGAAGAACCAAGCAACAGTGAACTGACCGTCGATTTCAAATTGCTCAAGAAGCTCGGTCAAGGCGGGATGGGTGACGTCTTTCTTGCTCACCAAGCCTCGTTGGACCGACGGCTCGCATTGAAGTTGATGCGTCCGCTCGAAGGCCGAAAACGAGCCCAGCTGAATCAGACTGGAAAGCTCGAAGAGTTCGAAGAGACTCGTCGCCAGCAATTTTTGTCTGAAGCGATTGTCACCAGCGACTTGGACCATCCGAATATCGTCCCCATTCACGAAGCAGGGTTCTCGTCGACGGGAGAACTCTTCTATGCCATGAAATGTGTGGTAGGGGATCCCTGGTCCGACAAGATCAAGACGTTCTCGAAAGAGCAGAACATAGATGTCTTGATGAAAGTGTGCGACGCGATCGCGTGCGCTCACAATCGCGGTGTGGTGCATCGTGACATCAAACCGCAAAACGTCATGCTTGGCGGGTTCGGCGTCGTACTCGTCATGGACTGGGGACTCGCCCTTCCGACGCCTCAGTACGAGAAGGCGGAATCGATTCTCGCAACGTCTGGGCTCGGTGGCACGCCCGCCTTTATGGCTCCCGAGATGGCAGCAGGTCCGATCGAGAAAATTGGACCAGCCAGTGACATCTATCTGCTTGGCGCGACACTGTTTCTGATCGTCACCGGCCAAGCGCCCCACCAGGGTCGAAATGTAACGGAATGCATGAACGCAGTCCGTAACAACGAGATTCGCGAAATACCGCCTGAGCAACAGGGTGAGCTGTACGAAATCGCTCTTCAAGCGATGGCAAGCGAGCCGAAGGATCGTTACGCAACGGTCGAAGACTTCCAGCAAGCGATTCGCGACTATCGTTCACACGCGGAGAGCATTTCGTTAGCGACAGGGGCTTTCGAATACTTCGAAAAAGCGAAAAAGACACAATCCGATGCTGATTTTTCGCGAGCATCATTCGGCTTTGAGGAAGCGATTAAGTCTTGGAGTGGAAACGCAAAGGCACATCATGGACTCGCAGATGCGATTCTTATGCGAGCTCAATCCGCTTACGAAAAAGGCAACTATGAGCTAGGCCTTTCGCTTTTGGATGAGAATGATGCGGCGCACGCCGCGACGATCGTAAAGATCCGTGCCGGCATGAACGAGGCACACCACCGAGTCATTCGGCTTGCACGTCTTCGCAAGATCGCTGCGGCAATGTTGGCGTTCATACTAGTCGGCGGAAGTGTTGCGTTTTGGATTACGAACCAAGCAAAACAAGCCGCCCTCGCATCGGCAGATAGTGAAGCCACTCAAAGGAAAGTAGCTGAGGGGCAAACCAGAGAAGCCGAGCGTCTAGCGGTCATCGCAAAAGAGCAAGAGGAAGAGGCAAAGAAACAAGAGCAGCTCGCCAATCAAGAGAAAGAGAAGGCGATTGCTGCTACTAAAGCGGCTTTGATTGCCCAAGCCGACGAAGAGCGGCAACGTAAGGCTGCCGTCGAGGCTCGTGAAGACGCGCTCTCGCAAAAAAAGAAGGCTGATGAGGCGAAAGTTGCTGCGGAGAAAGCGAGAGATGAAGCTACGATTGCACAGAATCGAGCATTGGAAGAAGAACAGAAAGCTAAATACGAAGAATACGTCTCAAAAATCGGGCTAGCCAAAGCGAAATTGCAAGACAACGACGCGGAGAACGCGCGAGTCATCCTCCAAGGTATTCGTGGAACGCAGGAACCTGATAGTTGGGAATGGCGATGGCTTTGGGAACAGGCGAATCAGTCGACCTTGGGCGTGAAGACGGACTCGCCGATCATTGATATTTCGATGTGTCCGTCCGCACCACGAGGCGCGATTGTGCTCAGCAGCGGAAGAGTTCATCGAGTCGAATTTGATGGTGATGCCAACGTGGTCTCGCATACACCCGTCGTCGACCCAGCCATGAACAACTACCGAGCTACTTCGGTTGCCTATTCGCCGTTGTCCGATGAGATTGCCGTCGGTACAACCTCAGGCGACATTGTCATCGTTCGCCTTGACGGAACGTCGCGCTTGCTTGAGCATGCTCACGAGGATCGCGTGACCGACTTGCAATTCACTCGCGACGGTATTCTCGCTTCGGGCTCGGCGGATCGCACCGTGCGCTTCTGGGACGCGAAAGCAGAGTCCGAGCTAACCCAAAAACAAGCGTGCTGGCATTTGTCGCCAGTACGTTCACTTGCAGTATCCGGTACGGCGACGGACATCACGCTCGCCGTAGCCACGACTGAAGAATCCACAGGCACAGTCACGGTGTGGCGTGTGTCGACGGGATCGGGCTTTACTGCCACACAGCAAGGCGTCTTTACCGGCCACGATCATCCGGTGGTTTGTGTGACGCTCAGCCCCGACGGAAAACTTGCTGGCTCGGGGGACATTGCAGGCAATGCGTTACTTTGGAACCCAACACAACTCAAGCCAGTGGACTATTCGCGTTCGGTCGCGAATGCGCTCACGGAAATTGGAGACGGTGTTGCCAATCGAAACACTCAACCGTCCAAACAACCCGTACGTTTTGCTCGATTGGTTGATCCAAGTGAGGAGCAACAACAGCAGTTCATTTCGGCCATGCCAACCGTTGCAAGCGACGAACGTGTAACGAGTAAACTTGCGCATCATGACATGGTGCGATCGATGCAATTCAGTCGCGATGGCGAGTCGCTTCTCACGTCGTCCGACGACAACACGTTGAAACTATGGAATGTCAATTCACGTCAACTCAAACGCACGATGCGTGGCCACGGCGGCTGGGTGATTGCTTCGGCGTTTCTTGCGGGTGCAAACGATCGTCTTGTCTCCGCGTCCAACGATTCGACAATTCGTACTTGGAATCCTCCGACGTACGTGAGTGCGGCAATTCACCAACACTTGGGGGAAATCGAATCCGACAAAGTCGCTCGGGAAACCACTGCACACGCGAACGACATTGTCTCTGCGCGATTCTCGCCGGATGGCACCAAGCTCGTTACGGCTAGCGGCGATCGGACGGCACGCATTCTAGCGATCGACCCCAATACTTTCGCGTTTCGGGAAGTCGCGCGTCTCGATGACGAGATACTCGACGAAGGGACTCCCTATGTCGCCATGTCAATGCACGCTGATACCGAGAACGGGCGACTATTGATTGGAAGTGCCGATTCAACCATCCGGATCTGGGACTTGGAACGTGGTGTCGAGGTAAACGATGCTAAACAGACTGGATTGAACACCACCTTCGCTGTTTCTGACGACGGCAAGCGGTTGCTGAGCGGATCGAGTTCACCCGAAGAGAAGCTGGTGCTTTGGAAATTGGATCCGAAGGGCGATGATTCGCCGGAAGTGTTGCACCGGTTGGCGGAACATGATGAAGCGGTGACCGCAATGGCGATTTCCCCGGACTCGAAACTGCTATTCAGTGGTGATCGTGGTGGTTATGGGATTCTCTGGGACGCTACCACTGGCAAACGAATGGGCAAAGCCGTCGAATCTGTTCGCGGTTTCCGCATTAACGCGGCGCAGTTCTCTCGCGACAGTCGTTCACTGTTTCTTGCCGCCGACGATGAGCAACTCGCCCATATCGACATACCGACTCAAAAAGTGATCGCGAGGATGAACCACGACGGTTTCGTTTCGCGTCTGGCTCTTTCGGACGATGGGAAATGGGCGTTAACCGTCAGCGAGTTGCTTACCAAAACCACGCTTCGTACGGCAGCAACTTTGTGGGACCTCCGGACACGAAAAGCACAAGTGATCGACGAAATCGAGCTATCGCTTGACGGTGACCAAACGCTAACAGCCCGAGACCGCCAACGCATTCTCGCCGTCAATTTTGATCCATCCAGCTCGATAGCGGTCGTCAGCCGCACCGGCACGAACCAACAAGGCGGCATCATCAAAGTCGTTGAGCTGAGTTCTATGAAGTCAACGTCACATGAATTGCCATCTCAACTTGGCAATGCCGACGCGATCGTACCGCTTGATGAATCGACGTTAATTACGATGAATACCAATGGCGCGTTCCAATGGAATCTGGCCAATGAGCGACTGTTGCTCAGCTATCGTTCGCATGCGAAATTGACTGAAGCATCGTTCTCTTGGAACGGTGACTACGTTGCCACCTCAAGCCGCTCGGTCAAGATCTGGGACGCAGCAAACGGCCAAGCGCTCGCCAAACTCGAAGCACCTCACGTCGGCCCCGTGCGCTCCGTTGTGATGGCGCCCACGAACTCGCATGGAGCCTCCAAGTTCCTTTTTGCAACGGCAGGCGACGATTCCGTCGTCCGCACGTGGGTGTTTGACAAGACATCGAATGCAATTTCATCGGTGAAGGAATTTCGTTCGGCCAGCAACTCAGAAAGCATCAATCGAATTTGCTTTTCACCGGATTCGAGCCGGTTACTGGCGGTTGCCAACAATGGCTGTGCATCGGTCTTTACCCTCGATGGCTCGTCGCCAACCATTGATTACAACGTCGATGGCGCGGGCGATTTTGTGAGCGCCGCGTTCTCAGGTGACGGCAAAGCCATAGCCGCTGGAAGCACCGACAACAAAGTGCGCATTTGGTCCTTGGTCGCAGCGCCACCAGACCTACCGGTTCAGCCGAAATTTGTTGAACTCATCGGAAACGCTGGGCGAGTCAATGACATTGCATTCGACGGCACAGTAGCGGCGGGGCTGCGTGTGATGACGGCTTCGGCAAGTGATGCGAAATTGTGGGATCCTCGAATCGACAATCGTGGTGTCCTGACGATGGGCGAAGGCCGTGAAATTTTGTCGTTGCGAGGTCACAAAGGAGACGTTACCTCGGTCGACGTGGCGAATCATGGGCAATTGTTGATGACCGCGAGCAACGACGGCACCGTCATTCTCTGGCCAGCGAAAACACAGGCAAGACAAGAAGAACCGAACCTCTTTGACAGTCTTTGATTGTCGCTGAAGTCGAAAACGATCTCGCGAACGACGACTATGGGCTCGAAGTATTCTTGGATGCTTGCCAAGTTTCGAGTAACAAACCGGTTTGTCGTATTTGTTCTGCGAGACTCGGATTGATGCCCGAGTAAAGTTTGTACAACGATTGGTACGGCGGAGCGTATCGAACGTCAACGCGTATCGACTCACGAAGCAGCGTCTCCGCTTGCGGGAATTGTTGCAGACGGGCAAACGCAAGTGCTGTGTTATAACCGTCCTTCGCGTCGCGACGAGTTTGAAGTAACTCCACTCCATATCTCGCACTCGACTCGAACTGGCCATCGTCAAACGCTTTTGCCAACAGCACATCCATCGCCCGCTTGCGAGTGTCCACGGGACGCGGTTCCAGCCGAATCGTTGCGAGCGCCTCTTGCTCAGCAAGTTTCCAAAATTCAGCGAGTTGTTGTGCATCCGTCACAGGCTCCGTGGTCGATTCCGCCATCGCTCGATAAAACCTCGCGAGTAAACCACGTAGAACTGGATCGGAACTATCGTCGACAGCGAGACGTTTTAGTCGGTTCAACGTCTCGTTGGCCAATCGTTTATTGGCTGAGGAAGTGGATGTTCCGTCGAGTTCAAGAAGCACGTTTGCAATCACGTCACTGCGTTCGTCAACGGAGGTGGGTGCATTGGGACTTCGGAGTCGACGAAGGATGGGATGCGTTCTATCGTTAGCAACTTCTGTTGTCGCGGCTTTTGGATAGACTGCGATTTGATGGTTGGTCGTCGCTGTGTGAGGTACTTCACTTGCAACGCTCGGCATGTGACAGCGGAAACAGACATTTTGTTCCCGCTCGATACGGATATCCCGATCGAGTCCGCACGACTCATCCGCGTGACACTTCATGCAATGTTCGTTTTGCACGACCGACACAGGTCGATCGGTGGCAGTATGGTGTGGGTCGTGACAAGTCACGCACGTCAACGTGTCGGTATTCTTGTAGCACTCACTCTGCCAAAGCTGGTCAAAGTGGTCGGTGAATGTCTTCCCGGCCTGACTTGACTCCGTCGTGCTTACAGGTGAGTCGACTTTGTAGACTTTACGAGTTTCTTCGAGTGGCTGGCCCGGAACGAAATCCCAGATCGTTTTTCCCTTTGCTTCGACAACAACATCGCCCTGGAGATGGCATTGAGCACAGATCGATTCGGACCCGACTCGGTCCAAGTTCGTCGGGTTAACAATTTTTGAATCCGCGATCGATGCGTCAACGGGTTTGTTTTCGTAAAGGGTCGCGTGTTCTTTCCCAGCACCGTGGCATCGCTCACAGCCGATCGCCAATTCGTGAATCGCAAATTGATCGTCGTTCTGATCTTGGCTGGCGATGATGCCAGCGTGGCAGAAAACACACTGCTGCGTGATGACGCGTGTTGTTCCTAAATGGTCCTTGACGTCATAGCCTGGTGCCATCGAGTAAGCCTGGGGTTCTCGATACCACGTCACTGGTGATTGAACCAGAAAACCTCGGTCCTCGAGCAGATATCCTTTCGCGAACGCACCACTGCCCATGACATACTTAACCGGAAAGCTGCTTGCCGGCAAAGAAACATTCGTCGTGGGCGAAGTTGTGACGCGTAGTGATTCGCGATGCGTGATCCCCGTGGAACTGACAAGCACTTCATAAAGTGTTTGACTGGGTTCGTGAAAGTACGATCCAGGTTTTTCGTTGTGTCCCGAATCAACCAGCGCGAGCGATCGACTATGGTGCGTTTGCAGGTAACTTCGATGACGTTCCTCATGACACTTGGCGCACGCTTCGGTGCCAACGAAGGGTGCGGGAATGTTGGAAGCAAGTAACGTCGCGTGAGCACTTGGGATCGACTCCGACGTCGAGGTAGCCACCGGGACTTCGACGACGTTGGCTGGTACCGGAGGACTTGCAACTTGCAAGTCTGGTGATTTCCTTTGCGTCGCGAGCATGATTGCGACTGCGGCAATTCCGAGCGTGATCGAAACCCAAATCGACGACACGCGACTCATGGTGCGAGCAGCTTACCGGCTTCCAGACGCATTCGTGTGATGAGTTCGCGTCGATCTGGATCCGGTGGTCCGAGTTGGCTCAGCACACGAGCGCTTCTCAGGAGCGATTCAGCGGCGAATGCCATGTCGTCTTCGACTGCACGCGGGTCGGAGGCTTGCCTCGCGTTGGGATCATGAGTGGGAACGTCGAAATCGCTGCTAGGGTCGAGGACCGTTCCGTCCAGAACACTGCCTCGACGACGAATCAATTGCAACAGATCATCGAGAACAGGATCTCCGTCGGTTACCGGAGCGCCACCGTCCAAGGCGGATCGAATCTTCGTCTGCTGTTGCTCAGTGTTTGGCACGGGCGCGACCGGGACAACCTCCAACTTCGGAATCTCCAAAGGTTGATCATCGGTTGGCGATTCTGGGATGGGTGCTTGTGCTTCGGATACAGGCGAGGCCATGGTCGCAAGGGTCGCAATGGCCACAAGGATTGCCATCAACCAAGGCAATGTTCGCGATCGAAAGGAACCCCTGGAGCGACCCCAATGCCGCTGTGGAACCACGTGGTGCGAGCCGGAATCGAACATCATCCAATACTCCTATTCAGTCGCCATTCACGGGATCGTCCACTTATTTCGCTAGCTCCGTGAACCGTGATTCACGAACCACAGTCACCTTGATCTCGCCGGGGTAGGTCAGTTCTTTCTCGAACGCTTTGGCGATGTTTCGGCAAATCGTCGCGGCTTGTTCGTCATTGGTTCTGTCGCTAGCGACGATCACGCGAAGCTCTCGACCGGCAGAAATCGCAAAAGCTTGGCTGACTCCCTCAAATCGCCGAGCGATCGATTCGAGTTCTTCCATTCGCTTAATATAGCGTTCGAGACTTTCGCGGCGAGCGCCCGGTCGACTTGCACTACAGGCATCGGCGGTTGCCACCAACATCGTATAGGGGTATTCGGTAACAATTTCGTCGTGATGACCGAGGGCAGCGTGGACAACTTCGGCGTTCTCGTTGTTACGGCGAAGCAAGTCGGCGCCGATTTTGGGATGGCCTCCTTCAAGTTCATGGTCCGCCGCCTTGCCGATGTCATGAAGCAGTCCGCATCGTCGGGCGAGATCACCGTTCATACCGATCATCTCAGCAAGCAAACCGGTCACGAACGCCACTTCGACGCTGTGACGCAGCACGTTTTGGCTGTACGACGTCCGGAAGTGCAAGCGGCCAAGCATCATCAGGATCTTGTCACTCAGCCCGGGCACGTTGACTTCGTCTGCGGCCTGGCGCCCCTTGGTGAGCATGAACTCGTCAATCTCTTTTGCCGTCTGTTCAACGATCTCTTCGATTCGCGTGGGGTGGATGCGTCCGTCCTGGATCAGTTTACTCAGCGATTGTCGAGCAATTTCGCGGCGAACGGGATCGAAACCACTGACGATGACAACGCCAGGCGTATCGTCGATGATGACGTCGACACCGGTTGCCTTTTCGAAGGCCCGAATATTGCGTCCCTCGCGTCCAATAATGCGCCCCTTCAAATCGTCTGTGGGTACGTCAACGGTGCTCGTCGTGGTCTCGGCGGTGTGCGCCGAAGCGTAACGTTGGATCGCGGTCAGCAACATATCACGTGCTTGACTCTGGACGACTTCCGACAGGTGTTTTTGATGTTTCAGCAAAACGGAACCGATCTCGTGGTCCAAGTCACGCTGGAGCGATTCAAGGAGTTGCGTCTTCGCTTCATCGCGGCTCATGCCGCTTGCTTGCTCGAGGACGCGTTGTTGATCTTTGAGCGTTTTGTCCAGTTGCGTGCGCTGTTCAGCAAGTCCGCGCATTTGGGTGGCTAGCCGAGTTTGGCTACTCTCCAAACCACGTTGCTGTTTGCGGAGCGCCTCGTCTTGCTGGCGTAGCAAGTCGTCGCGGCGATCGAGCGATTGCTCGCGCTGGGCTTGCGTTTTGCGAGATGCGGCGATGTCTCGGTCGGCTTCCGCTTTGGCTGCGATCGCCGCTTCTTTACCTTCGACAAGCAAACGTGCTCGCTCAGTTTCGCCTTGGACGCGAGCCGCTTCGATCAGTTGGTTGTTTTGCTTGCGGAGTTCATCCTCGCGAGCTTTCTCGACACGTTTCAGGCCAAAATAGGAGGCCGCGGAGCCGATCATCAAAGCGATCAGCGAATAGAGTACAGTTGTCGTATCCAATGTTGAGTCCTCGAGGTCGAGGACGCCAAAACCAAACCATGTGCGTCACATGAGAAGAGCTAATCGCCAAGGAATCGGTCGAGACCATGTCATCAAACCGGGTCGCTACATTGCGTGCCGCTACGCAACCAAACGCGTGAGCGACAGGAAACTGCGGTTCGTCATTGAGCTCAAGAGCTTCTAGATCCAACCGAACATCTGCTCGGTGGAGAACCCAGAAAACGATAGAGTTGAAGAGCGTCCACATCTTGCGAAAAGCCATTCGAGATGAATGTGTCGCAAACCAGCCATCGCAGCACTAAAATTCCGGCGCGCCGCCACGGCCAATTCACGGGTGATTCTGTTGTCCAGAGTAGTTGTTAACTTAATTGGCAATCAGGACCTTGAGTGAGTCGAATTCGACTGTCCACAAGGTTCGCTCCAAGGTAACACTTCGCCGGCGCGGGGGGAACAACCGCAGTCACAATTCCTGGCCCAAGACCGACCAATACGTCCGAAAATCTTGCAAATCCGAAGGAAACACCGCATTTGACTTTGCTCATGGTCTCCGTATCCGACATCGCCCCCATGGCGGAATGCGTTCGATCCGCGTGGCCCACCGAACGCTGGCGCGATTGTGGCGTCGTTGTCGGTTGCAGTGGCGGTGCGGACAGCGTCGCGCTTGCGATCACCCTTTGTGCACTGCGAAACCACGCATCTTTCCAAACCGCGCCGCTCGGCTTCTTGAAGCTCGTGCACATCAACCATGGCTTGCGTGGAGTCGCATCGGACGGCGACGAACAGTTTGTCAGTGAGCTCGCGGGCCGTTTGGGGCTCGAGTTTTACGCGGTGCGACTCAGCGGGCTTGCGGACGATGAAGCAACGCTCCGGACGGCACGAGAAATGGCATTTTCCGAACACGCACATGCGATTGGTGCCCGTTATGTTGCAGTCGGTCACACAGCCGATGACAATGCCGAGACCTTGCTGCATCACTTGTTTCGTGGCACTGGACCGGCCGGACTTGCGGGGATCGCACCGTTTCGTCCACTCGGTTCGGACGCCGTCCTCGTCCGTCCCTTGCTCACCGCGAGTCGCGTGGAAATCCGCAACACGCTTCAACGTCTTGGGCTCGCATGGCGTGAAGACGCAAGCAACGCCGACACTCGATATACCCGCAACTGGATCCGACACGAACTGTTGCCGCTTGTTGAGTCGCGATATCCCGATGCAAGCCAGCGAATCGCGAACGCTGCATCGCTACAACGCGAGTGGCGGTTGATGATCGAGCGCCAGGCTTCACAGTGGCTCGATGAGCATGAAGACGAGCATGCCGTCGTGTCTTGCGCCGATGAAGTCCACATCCGCCGCGGCACCACCGCCCCGAGCAATCTGATTATCGAAGCACTCCAGCAACTCTGGCGACGAGCTCATTGGCCGCGCATCGACATGACGTCCGGGCATTGGAAGCGTCTTGCTCAAACAATCATTTCAAGCGAACACGAACGTTACACACTGCCGAGTTCAGTGGATGTTGTGGCCGGTGAAACTCACGTGCGAATTTGTCGACCAGCGCAACCATGAATGTTGATCCGTGAATGTGGAGCCGTGCCGATGACGTCCTATTCCACTTGCACGATCCGCTCCAGCGTTTGTTTGAGTACATTCACGATCGGCAACAACCGCGTTTCGTTTCTAGCGAAACCTTGACTGAGTTCGAGCTCAATCCCCACGTATCGGTCATCGGCAAACTCACGACGAAGCGCGGTGGTGAATCCGTCGCTTGTCCCTTTGTACGGAGCGTTGCGGCGAAGTCGGAGCGTCGGCATTTCTTTCGCAATTTCACACATCCACCGACGACAGAACGATTTCTCGCTGGGTCGCTTGGGATCATAAAGCCAACCGATATCGATTCCACGTGGCTTGCCATCAAACACTGGCGTGAAGCTGTGAACACTGATGTGGATCACGCGATGCCCCGAGTCCACTAAGTCGCGTAGGCACTCGCTCACGTTTTTGCGATACGGAAAATAATGCTTCGCGAGAAGTCGCTCTCGATCGGTGAGGCAGCGGCTCGATGTAAACTCGGAAAAAACCTGAGGATGATTAGCCGAGCGATTTAAATCGACAAGCAACCGCGACACGTTGGAGGTAAATGTCGAGGTCGCAAGCGATGCGAATTGATTCGCGGTTGCCAATGCGCCGGGGTCATAGCCACGATGGCTCGCCAGCGCACGCATCGCTTTCTTCGTTGAGAAAAGCGATGCATACTTGGCTGGAATTCTATTGCCTCCATGTTCGCACGTGACCACGACGCTGAACTTGCCCGAGGCATCTAGCATTGTCGCATGGCTCTGGCTCACGGGTTCCTGGCTCACGGGTTCCTGGCTCACCGGTTTCTCGCTCACGGAACAAACGGCTCACCGCGACGCAGACAGCTGGCGATTTCGCTATAAACATTCAGCAAATCACTTGCCGACGGCGAAGCACCGGTTGCGCGGAAAATCCGCTTTGCCAACGTCCCGTGCTGGAAAATAATATCCAGTGGCGCGAATAACCCATCTAGCATCGTATCGTTTTTGCGCAATCGTTCGAGCAAATTCTGCCACATGATTGACGCACGAATGGGCTTGGATGAAAAACCAAACGCAGCCAGTACGGTGGGGTCTTCGATACGAGCGCGGCCGCCTTTTTGAATCGTTTCATCAAGGACTTTGCACAGCGTGGATGTTGGAATCGCCTTCTGTGAATCAAGTGATTGCCATGTTTGCTCGACCAACGCTCGGACCACGGACGTCACACCAGCGGCAATCGCGACATCCGCCATCGGACATTCCTGGACATCCATCAAACGAATTTCGACCGAGCCGCGATCGAACCTGGCGATGGCTCCGCGAGCATTGAGGAACTCATGTCCGAGTACATTCTCAGGATCATGAGGGGCGATATCAGCAAAAATCCGTTCAAAGATTTCTCGCCGATACGTGGCCTCGTCGAAGATGGGTTCTGGAATGACGTCGCCCGTGATCGAGGGGACTTGGCGACAGTGATCACGATAGTGAACGAGGCGATTGTCGTTGATACCGTTACGTTTTGAGTCCACGATCGGAGAACTGGAAGCGATCGCTGGCAATAGCGGCAACACGAGACGGACGGCGGCATGCAGCGCGCCGAATTGTTCGTCACCATTGAACGGCAAATTCAAATGAACGCTCTGGACGTTCGCCCAGCCATGCGTGTGACAGTCGAACACGCGGTCAAAGGCGTTATAGATTTCATGGTTCTCGTGCGGCCACAACACGGTCTCGGTTGTCGGATCCATCGACGGGTGCATCGCCGTCGGAAGCAACATCGCTGATTTCGCAGCGAGCGTTCGGTCAATCCGATGCAGCGCCTTTTCGAAGACTTGCGGCAGCGTTCGCATGTCACGAACAGGCTCCGTCGCCTTCAGCTCAACGACGTGTGAAACCAATTCATTGGACCAGGAGACTTCGCCATCGACATAATCGCTCGCGCCCGAAACGCCTGTGACTTCGGCGAGCAAATCCGCAACGATCGGCTTGACGGCGAGCGTTTCGCGGTCGACGACCATGTACTCGAGCTCGATGCCAAAAGCTTCGAACAAATTCAAGCGGTCGGGTCTAGGTTGTGTTGTGTCTGTCATGTGTCCAACTCGCCCATCTTCTTTCTTTCGATGCGTCGCAAAAACGTTTCCATAATTCGTCGATACAATTCGTCTCTCAGGACTTGGTCTTCGACCCCAGAATCAAGATTGGGGTTATCGTTGACTTCGATAATGACAAAGCGGCCATCGGTCTCTTTGACATCGACGCCGTACAGGCCGTTACCGATCAAATCAGCGGCCTTGAGAGCAACCGCAACGGCTTTTCGAGGCGCCGCTTCGACGGCCATGGTTTCGAATTTACCGTATCGATCTTTCGGCGCCGCGTCGTGGGAAATGATTTGCCAATGCCCGCGAGCCATGTGGTACTTGCAAGCGAATAAGGGACGTCCGTCGAGAATTCCAATCCGCCAATCGTACGCCGTCGGCAAGTACTCTTGGGCGATGACCAGTTCTGATTGCGAGAAGAACGATTCGAGTTGGGCGTTCAAATCCTCTTGGTCTTTGACTTTTACAACGCCTTGCGAAAACGCACCGTCGGGCCGCTTGATGACGATGGGCCAACCCAGTTCCTCGCCGAGACGATCGACGCTGCCGCGGTGAGCAACAATCGTCTTCGGTGCGGCTACGCCATGTCGTTCAAGCAACTCCGCCAAGTAGACTTTGTTGGTGCATCGAGCGATCGACGTCGGATCGTCCATGACAATCAAACCTTCGCGTTCAGCCCGACGTGCCATTCGATAGGTGTAGTGGTTAACGGAAGTCGTCTGGCGAATGAACAATGCATCAAACTCAAGCAAACGTCCTGCGTCCTGGCGCGTGATCAGCTGGGCCGCCAATCCCACCGATGCTGCCGCACGCACCATTTTCTCGAGAGCCTTCGGGTCCGAGGGAGCGAGTTCGCCTTCGTTGGGATCATGCAAGATCGCCAAGTCATATCGAAGCGTTGACTTTTTCGTACGGCTGACCACGCGTCCTTCAAAGTGACGCTTGGCCGATTCAAGTAAAAATGGCACATGCGGCTCGGGAATCTCCGAGAGTGGAACCGCATCGACACGCCGCAGTCGCCATTTTTTTGAGCCGCGGACGAATTGGAATCGCAACAACGGAATCGAGAACAAGTTGAACAACTCACGACTCAGACGCTCGTAGCGTTTGGCCATGTTTCGGCCGAAGTAAACACTGAGCGTGAAATTATCCGTCTGGAGCGAGTCAAAACTTTTCTCAATCAGTTCCTGGACGTCCTCCGAAACGAACTGGACCGCCGCCAGCCCTTGCAAGTCCTGGAGCGTCGTCACGCCGGGCAATGGTCGATGGCCGCGTGCTTCCGCAAGCAGCGAAACGTAATAGCCGAGACTTTGGTAGCTGTAGGAATTCGAGAGGTTGTAAACTTTGACGTTTCGCCGTCGACTCCAAGCGGGGTCCGTCAAATAATCGCGTGGGTCGACGACTTCGACATCTTTAATCTCATGGAACCATGCTTCACGAGACTCAGTAACAATCACGGCCGTCATTTAGGATTCCGTCCCAGTTTCAGTTCGAATTTTCTTGGGGCTTAAAATGAGCAAATTCGCATCGTAGGTCAAAATGCCGAGGTGGATGGCGGCGGAGACCCGGTTGAGAGAAGCTTCGTAGTAGTGGTCGGCAGCCATCGGATTGGGATACATCGGGTCCGCAATTCGTACGCGGCGACGCGTCGAGTCGTAGCCACAGAGCACCACAAAGTGCCCGCAAGGATGACCGCCAGTGTCGTCCGGTAGAGCCGAAGGCCCATCGCCATCGCGCGGGATCGCTCGCTCGCGTGATTCGCGATACAGATACGTCGAGCTCAGTCCCGCCAAGATCGGTTGACCCGCAAGCAAGAAGCGGACGATCAACGACTCGCCGAGCGGTTCCATCGCCACACGACCGCCAAGCTCAAGAAACTTTAAGTATGCGAGGGTCGCAAACTCAACCTTCCAATCCGATTTGGCTTGGAGCTGAGCCTTTAGCTTGGCCGCGAGATCGACTGTGGCAAGGCCAATCGATCGCGGTTGTGTCGTGCCTTGGTCGAACCAAGTCGGATCGAATAGCTGCAAATTGTACGTATAAATCGTTGCGTCGTAGCCACGAGCGAGGGCGTGACAAGCCAAGTGGACGGCAAGCGTGCCGCCATCGGGAAGCTGGCCGATCTCTGAGACCGTTTGACGCAGAGACGCGGGATCCTTCCAATACGTATAGACAGCGTGCAGACAAGTTGGACCACATGTCGCATCGTCTGGTTGACGTCGAATGATGATGTCGAGCTGGTGATTGGTCGGGTGACCACCGACGGGTCGGTCGGAATCGATTTTGGAAACTCCGAGGGGACACAGTTCAATAGCGGCTCAGAAAACAAACGCACAACCGAACCATGTAATCTGCGTAGTTGGCACTCGCGACTAAAATAAATCAATGGGACGTCGGCGAAATTTGATGTCACTTGCCTATGGTTTGATAGCTAAATCACGTCTGGTAATTTCCTCATGAGACCTCGCAAATGTTACTTGCTTTTCTGCTAGCCGTGACCGTGCCGTTACAGACTCAGAATTGGGAAGTCGACGGAATCCAACGCACCGCAATGGTCCATCCACCCTCAGCGCAAGTATATGGGCAAGGGTCTGGGCAAGCATCTGGGCAAGCGAAAACGACTGCTTCGGTGCCCATCCCAGTGCCTATCGTCGGGTCACAGCCAAAAAGTACTCTGCAAGACGACGAGGCCGCGAGTTCCGCAGCGTCGGCCGGAGCAAAGCCACCGCTCGTGTTCGTCTTTCACGGACACGGTGGCTCGAGTCGCAACATGGCACGTCAGAATTTTGCGGAGCAATGGCCGGAAGCGTACGTCGTCTATCCTCAGGGGTTGCTAACGAAGAGTTATTACGATCCCGAGGGCAAGCGTACCGGTTGGCAGAACCAGATATCGAACAACGACGACCGTGATTTGAAATTTTTTGACGCGATGCTCGAAACGATGCTGGCCAAGGGTGTTGATCCGAATCGAGTCTATGTCACCGGACATAGTAACGGTGGTTTCTTCACGTATCTTTTGTGGGCGGAGCGGCGCGACAAGCTCGCCGCCGTCGCACCAAGCGCCGCTGCCGGAGCAGATTCATTGAAACTCCAACCGCTTCCTGCACTGCACCTCGCTGGTCGACAAGACAGTATCGTGCATTTCGCGTCACAGGAGCGAAGCATGGCTTTTGCCCGACTCAGCAATCGATGCAAGGACACATCGACGCCACTGGACTCGATCGGTAACGAGTATGCATCCACGCTGGATACGCCCTTTGTCGAATACATTCACAATGGCAGTCACGAGTTTCTCAACGAGGCACCGACAAAGATTGTGGCGTTCTTTAAGCTGCACGTTCGTCCCGAGCAAGGTTATCCGAAGGTCGAGCCGATCCAACCGAATGCGACGAGCGATCGTTTTTCTCAGTTTGACATGAACGGCGATGGCAAGATCGACACTAACGAATTACAACGACCGTTCTTGTTTCAAGTTTTGGATAAGAACAGTGATGGTGTCATTACCCGTATCGAAGCTGATGCGGCGCTCGGAAAGCTGTAGGCGCTTTAGATTTCTTTTATGAACCACAGCAAGATTCATGCACCGACTGACGATGCGATCCGTTTGGCGGCTCAATGCCTCGCGCGAGGCGAGCTCGTTGGGATACCGACCGAGACCGTTTATGGACTAGCCGCCTGTGCCCTGGATCCCGTTGCGGTGGCAAAGATTTTCGCAGCCAAAGGTCGTCCGTCCAGCAATCCGCTCATCGTCCACTTGGCTGAGCTTTCGCAATTGTCACTCGTTACGGCTGAGCCGCTCGATGACGCGATCGCTGCGCAAGTCGACTTGCTATCCGTTTTGTGGCCTGGACCGATGACACTTGTTCTGCCGCGTTCCTCTCGCGTACCCGATGCTGTGACTGCGGGTCGAGACACCGTTGCTGTGCGTATCCCTGGTCACGAGATCACACGAAGGCTCATTCGCCAATGTGGGTTCCCACTCGCCGCCCCGAGTGCGAATCGATCCAAATACGTCAGCCCGACGACGGCCGAGCATGTTGCCGAAGGACTCCACGAACATGTCGCAATGATTCTCGATGGTGGCGCATGCGACTGTGGCATCGAATCGACGATCGTGATGCTCGAGCCCGACGGTGCAACACTGCTTCGACCAGGCGCCATCACTCGCGAAGAACTTGCACTGCGTTTGGGCGCCCCCGTCCGCTTACTCGCGCCGACAACGGACGACGAAGACTTGGTCGCACCAGGCATGATGCGAGAACACTACGCGCCGTCAACACCGATCCGATTTTTTGATCCAACTCAACTCAACGACCTTCCCGCCCGCTGCGGTCGCATTGCATTTTCGACGCCTACGTCTTCGGGGACACAGTTTTCTTCGGAGACACAGTGTTCTTCGGGGACACAGTGCTTTGAGGTCTTCAAGGTCCTTTCAAAAACCGGCGATTTGGACGAAGTCGCCAAACACCTCTTTGCCGCCATCCGAGAATTGGACGCTATGGGGTTGGACTTGATCCTGGTCGACTCGTGCGAACCCTCAGGTATCGGTCAAGCGATCATGGACCGACTGAATCGAGCCACCGCACGTATTCATTAGCGTTTATTAGTTCATTAGCGTTTATTAGCGGACGGCTTCATTAGCGGACGGGCTCGCGATCGCATGTTCCCCCCCAAGTGGCTGTTCTTCGAGGCCAATCGATCGAGGATCATTCGCCATTGAATCGGTGCTGAGGGGAACGTTCGCACCATTGATCGCGATTCCAGGTAGCCTGAGGATTGGGTAAAGGGGACGGTCCAGGACGAGCTAGGGATGCCCGATGCCCAGGCTTTCATTGGACTTGTAGCAACTAATAGGCATGATGGTTGTGGCCAAGAAGTGGGCCGGCTTTTACAATCTTAGAGTCTGTCGACAACTAGCCGCCTATTCGCCTACCACCCTTTCTCGGATCGCCCACGCTGCCATGGCGTTTTTAACACAGAACTCTAACGGAGCCACATCCGAGCGTTTTGAGCTTTCGGGCGACTCAATGACATTGGGGCGGCATCCGGAATGCGACATTGTCGTCGAAGCGGGCGCGGTCAGCCGTTACCACGCGAAAATTGTTCGCCGTGGCAAGGATCTTTTTGTCGAAGACTCAGGCAGCCGCAACGGTACGTTTCTGAATGGACAGATGCTGACCGCTCCAGAAATGTTGCGTGAAGGCGATCGAATTCGAATCAGCGATGTGGATTTGATCTTCCACCATGATGCGACCCCTGAGTTCGCGCAAGGGGCTGCGCAAATGACTTTCGACGGTACCAGTTTCGGCGTCATGATGACGGACGAAAGCGATACCGAGCAACTCTCCAACTCCAAGATCGAGTTCCGGTCTTCGGTTGATGGTTTAACGATGCGCGCGACACCCGAGGCGAAACTCGCGGCGTTGATGAAAATCAATTCAAACTTGACGGGCGCGCTGGCGCTCGATTCAGTGCTGCCGAAAGTTCTCGAGAGCTTGTTTGAGATCTTCCCAGCCGCGGATCGTGGCTTCGTCGTGATGCTCCAAGATGACGGAAAGCTTATTCCACGTTGGGTCAAAACACGCAAGCACCACGACGAGACAGAGACGCTTCGTATCAGCCGTACGATTGTCAAGAAAGTCATGGAATCGCGAGAAGCCATTCTGTCGCTCGACGCAGCCAACGATGACCGATTCGATAGCAGCCAATCGATTGCGGACTTTTCCATTCGATCCATGATCTGTGCTCCGCTATGCGATGGCGATGGCATTTCGTTCGGTGCTCTGCAAATTGACTCCACCCAGGGACGCGGTCAATTCCGCGACGATGACGTGGACTTGTTGCGAGGCGTGGCTGCGCAAGCCGGCATCGTGATCAACAACGCGCGAATGCATGAACAAGCGTTGATACAAAAAGAAGTCGAGCAAGACCTGAAACTTGCGACGGAAGTTCAAGCCGCGTTCTTGCCGAAGCTCTCTCCCGATGCGACCGGCTACCGCGTCTGCAGCTACTATCAAGCGGCGAACCACATCGGCGGCGACTACTACGACTACATTCATCTCAACGATGGACGTGTTGCCATCGTCGTCGCAGACGTTGTCGGCCACGGCGTTGCGGCTGCGATGTTCATGGCAAAACTCTCCGCCGAAACGCGGTTTTGTCTCGCGAGTGAGCCGGATGTCGCTGTGGCGATCGGTCGGTTGAATGCCGAAATGTGCTTGCTTGGCGTCGACCGATTTATCACGTTCTTGCTCATCGTCGTTGACCCCAAGAACGAGTACGCCACCATCGTCAACGCAGGCCACATGGCACCGATTCTGAGGCGTGCCTCGGACAACTCGATTTCTGAGCCCGGTGAGGAGGAATCGGGTCTTCCCATCGCGATCGACGACTCGGTTGAATATGAATCAGTCAACGTGAAAATTAATGTCGGCGATCTGGCGGTTCTTTACACCGACGGCATCAACGAAGCGATGGACGAAGCCGACGAAGAGTTCGGCATGGAGCGAATGCGAGAGCTGACCGCCGTCCCCGGTAATGCGGAGGAAGTTCGCGATCGCATCATCCACGCAGTCACCAAACACGTTGGCAAAGGTGTGCAGTTCGATGACATGTGCATCGTCGTGCTTGAGCGAATGAAGCCTGCTACTTCTGGTTCCGCTATCGTCGAGAACACGGTCGACCTCGAAGACACTCAAGGTTAATTGCCGGTCCATCATGACGAACGAGTCCGGTCAAAACGTGGTTCGATACCTTGTTCGTTTCTCAGGTCACGTGCAGGGCGTTGGCTTTCGCGCGACCACCGTTGGGGAAGCTCGCCATCTGGCTGTTCATGGCTTCGTTCGCAATGAATCCGACGGCAGCGTTGAACTCGATGTCGACGGACCCGAAAGTGATGTCAAAGAATTGATTCGCCGCATCCAAGCCGCCATGAAAAACTTTCTCGACGACACACAAATCGATGTGCTCCCGCCTCGCGGCCACCAAGGCGGACTGAAAATTCGCTTCTAGTTCGTGGCTCGCACGTCCAAGATACCTGAGCATCAGTCGGTCGAAACACTGACGACGATTTCTTTTGCATCAATCACGGCCACGGAAATCATTTAATGCAATTCGCGACTCGTGAATCGCTTCAAACCGTGTGTTCGGGTTGTCGCGTTGCAGAACTCGCAGATCCCACTCGGATTGCACCAGCACAGCATTGCTACCTAGCGAGTCAACAACGAGCTTGGCGCTATAGGGAATCTTGATGTCTTCCGCCTTTTCTTCTTTTTGATACCACCTGGCATGCTCATAGGGCAGCCATTGAACCCGAGAGGGCGCGTTGTACTCCGTCTCCAGTCGGAACTGTACAACGTCAAATTGCAACTCGCCCACTGCAGCGAGAATGGCATCACGTTGCCTTCCCTTGGTATGAAAGAGCTGAATCGCTCCTTCCTCAACAAGTTGCTCGAGACCTCGATCAAACTGTTTTCTGCGAGACGTGTCGGGACAGGTTACGCTTGCAAAGACTTCGGGAGAGAATTGCGGGACGCCCGGATACCGAACGACTTGGCCTTGGTAAATGGTGTCACCCAAACGTAACTCGCCAGGGCAAACAACGCCGATGATGTCGCCTGGGAAAGCTTCTTCCATGATCTGGCGATCTCTGCCAAAGACCCGGAGTGCTCTGGGCAGCCGAACTTTGCTGCCGGTTCGCTCGACAACAACATCCATGTCGCGCTCGAATTTGCCGGAGCAAACACGGACAAAGGCAACACGATCACGATGCATCGGGTCGAGGTTTGCCTGAATTTTGAACACGAATCCGGAGAAGTCATCGAAATTCTCACCCAGTGAATCCGCTGTGGGATTCACGATTGGCGGGGGACAAAGCTCAATGAATCCCTCCAGAAACATTTCAATGCCATAATTGGTCAAGGCGCTGCCAAAGTAAACGGGCGTTTGTCTCCCGGCAAGAAACTCGTCGCGCTCATACTCATGGCCTGCGTGTCGAACAAGATCGAGTTCCTCAGCCGCTTGCGTGATGACTTCGCTTGTGAAAGTCCGTTCAGTCGGTGATGCCATTGGACGTTCATCCAATACCAGCGACCTGCTGTTTTCCTCGACAATCGAGCTCCAGGCAATTTGTATCGTGCTCACCCGACGATCCCCGCTTCCGTCGATGAATTGATGCATTCGGTCGCTGGCAAGATCCACGATCCCGAGAAACTCACGAGAGCTGCCAACGGGCCAATTCATCGGAATCGTTTGAATGCCGAATTTCTTCTCGATATCTGCGAGAGTTTCCAGCGGCGACTGACCGGGCCGGTCGACTTTATTGACGAACGTAATGATAGGGATTTTGCGGGCTGAACAGACACGGAATAGTTTCTCGGTCTGAGACTCAATCCCTTTGGCAGAGTCAATGACCATCACGGCCGCGTCAGCTGCCATCAGGGTTCGGTAGGTGTCTTCACTGAAATCATGGTGCCCCGGAGTATCCAGTAGATTGATTTGCTTTCCGAGATACTCGAACGTCAGCACGGTTGAGCTGACCGAAATACCACGCTGCTTCTCCAGCTCCATCCAATCCGACGTGGCTGCGCGCTGGGACTTGCGCCCACGTACCGCACCGGCGACTTCAATCGAACCGCCAAATAACAGCATCTTCTCCGTGAGTGTCGTTTTACCGGCATCGGGGTGAGAGATGATCGCAAACGTCCGTCGACGAAGACGCTCGTTTTCAATGCGGGAATCGAAACGGCTCATGAGACAACTTCTTCATCCGGTTGGGATGCCGATAGCAGAGAGGGACCAGACGGCTGTATTGAAACCAGACTAGCGAAGAGCAGCAGGCCGAACGCCTGCATACGTCGCGTTGTCGATCGCGTCCAATGATTGCGAAAATCGCGGTCCGGTAGCATATTGGAACCAAGCAGGGTTCGCTAGAGTGCGCTGCCTTGCTCAAATCGTATCGCGAGCTGGAGACTACAACCTGTCGGTTAGCCGTTACGTGAAAGCCGAGGACACCCGCGAACGGGTGGACACAGGCAAGCTCAACGCCGAGTTGAAAACGACGGTGGCCAAGATCGAACAGTCGCGGTCGGAGATTGAAAGCGAGAAGGTTGAAGCGTGAGGATTGAACCACAGATGAACACAGATATCCACAGATTCAACGAGCCCGCTATGGCGAATATCTGTGTCCATTTGTGTCCATCTGTGGCTAAACCTCTTCCATCCACGGTACAAAACGATGACTGACGAATTTCTGCTCAAAGAAGAAACGCACCGCATCATCGGAAGTGCGTTCGAGGTACTCAACACGCTGGGGCATGGGCTGCTGGAAAAGCCGTACGAGAACGCTATGGCCGTTGAGTTCAGACAACAGAGCCCCTCAGATGGACACGGTCGGAGATTGAGACGATCGTGGCGGAGATTGAAGGCGAGACGGTTGAAGCGTGAGAATTGAACCACAGATGAACACAGATATCCACAGATTTAACGCGCCCTCGATGGCGAATATCTGTGTCGATTTGTGTCCATCTGTGGCTAAACCTCTTTCACCCACGGTGCAAAACGATGACTGACGAGTTTCTGCTCAAAGAAGAAACGCACCGCATCATCGGATGTGCGTTCGAGGTACTCAACACGTTGGGGCATGGGCTGCTGGAAAAGCCGTACGAGAACGCTATGGCCGTTGAGTTCGGACAACAGAGCATTCCGTATCTTCAACAGCCACGTTATCCGGTCATCTACAAGACCTTCAATGTTGGTGAATAAGTCCCCGATCTCATAGGATTCGATTCCGTCATTGTCGACGCAAAGGTCATCGAGAAGATCGGCAACAACGAGATAGCTCAGATGATCAATTACTTGAAGATCACCAAACTCCGTGTCGGTCTGATCATCAACTTCAAACATGCCAAACTCGAATGGCAAAGAGTCGTTGTATGAATGGCCCCACAGATGGACACGGTCGGAGATTGAGACGATCGTGGCGGAGATTGAAGGCGAGACGGTTGAAGCGTGAGAATTGAACCAAAGATGAACACAGATATCCAAAGATTCAACGCGCCCTCTATGGCGATTATCTGTGTCCATCTGTGTCCATTTGTGGTCAAAACCTCCGTGGTTGAAAAAAATGACTGACTACAAAACCATCGCCGAATCCATCAGCTTCATCTTTGAATCATCTGAGATCAACCATAGCCTACCAACCCGGAGAGGCTGTGGTGTTTTGTAGGGTGGTTCAAAACGCGTTAGCGATGCAGACCCACCAACCGCAGATCGTCGACAACTATGGTGGGTCAGCGCGGCTAACGCCGCTCGACCCACCCTGCGTTTTAAAAACTCACAGCCTCGAAGGGATCGGCTGCGTTGGTGAGCGAGTTCTCCGGAACCATGCTCGTCGGAACCATGCTCGCCGATTGGTTCGCGTTGCCGAAAAGGCATAAAATCATGGCGTACGACCACATGCCCCAGCGGCAACTCGCGATGTTTAACTTGATGATCACGCGGTGGTGGATCGACCGTCGCTGCTCGGGTGATCGGATCTTTGACGATCTGCTCCTACTTTGAGAACGGAAGTGGCAATTAAGCGTGGGCCAGTGATTTGTCGCACAAAACACATGCGGCGTGGGGGTGGAGACTGGGAGAAAACGGTCTATATTAAGTGTTGCTCACTGGACCGGTTTTCCGCAGTAACTCCCAAATATTGCTCCTGGAAAAATTGGCCTCCCTACCTCCTTTCAGAACGCCACTGAACTCGTCAAGAGTTTGCGAAATCTCATGCATCAACGTCTTCATCTGCATCCGAACTCAACGCTGAGTTCACTCTCGGTCGCCTTCATCCGGCCAGTCCTCGCTTGGATGGCGTTAGCTGCGGCGCCCGTGCTGGCCGACGATCGCGGAGCTAACGACGACGCAGCCCCCGACGTGATCACGACGATCACATCCGAGGAGCAACAGCGGAACGATCAACTTCGCCCCACCTATTTGCAACCACTCGAAGTTGAGAAGAAAACGGCGACCGAGTTACCGCTGCAACTTCGTGACGGCGAGACCATGGTGTTTCTCGGCAACACGCTTGCTGCGCGAATGGAACACTTCAACTACTTCGAAACGTCATTTCAAAAGCAGTTCGGCGAAAAGAAAATCACCTTTCGCAATATGGGGTTCCCCGGACATACGCCTGCGTTCCGACCCGAGGCAGGCCGAGAAGATCCTTGGGCGTTTCCGGGCGCCGAGAAGTTTCGTCCTGAAACGAAGACGCACTTGGGGATCGGTCACTACCCAAAACCTGATGAGTGGCTGACCATCATTAAGGCAAGCACGATCGTCGCGTTCTTTGGGTTCAATGAGTCTTTCGATGGTGTCGAAGGCGTCGAGAATTTCAAGAACGAGTTGCGAGCCTTTGTCGATCACACGCTTTCGCGATCTTATGAACGAACGGACGCGGCACCGCGACTTGTGCTCGCGTCCCCGATTGCGATGCAGCAACATCCAGGTTTCGTCTTGCCCGACGCAGCCCAACGCAACATGATTTTGAAGGTGTACGCTGATGCTGTTCAAGAAGTGGCGACCGAGAAGCACGTTGGCTTCATGGACCTGTTTACTCCCACGTCGAACTGGTTCCAAGATCCAAGCGATCCGCTAACCATTAACGGCGTTCATTTGTCGGACGCAGGTTACCGCAAGCTCGCTCCGGTGATCATGCAACAATTGTTTGGGCAAGATGCGTCCGTTGTCGACACGGATAGTTTGCTGTACAAGGCTGTCCAGGACAAAGCGTGGTTCTGGAGAAACGACTATCGGATGCTCAACGGCGTTCATGCTTACGGACGACGATGGGCTCCCTATGGCAACGACAACTATCCCGAAGAGATCGCGAAGATCCGACAGATGACGGTGCTTCGCGACCGGAACATCTGGTCGATCGCCCAAGAAAAATCATCCACGTTGGAAGTGAACGATTCGCTCACGCGCACGTTAACACCAATCAAGACGAACTACGCTGTTAGTGAAAAGAACGGCAGCCCCGAGTTTTTGAAAACGGAACAGGAAGCTCGCGAGAAGTTTACGCTTCCCGAGGGCTATGACGTGTCTTTGTTCGCGTCGGAGCAACAGTTCCCAAACCTTGGCAACCCAGCTCAGATGCGGTTTGACAATCGTGGACGGCTGTGGGTTTCGACACTACCGAGCTATCCGCATTACAAGCCCGGCGACACCAAACCCAACGATATGTTGCTGATCTACGAAGACACCGACGGTGACGGACGCGCCGACAAAGAAACGGTCTTCGCCGACGGGCTGCATATGCCCATCGGTTTCGAGCTGGCGCCCGAGGGGGTCTATCTCTCACAGGAGCCGTTTCTCGTGTTACTCAAAGACACAGATGGCGACGATCGCGCCGACCAGCGTGAGTATTTGATCGATGGCTTCGATTCGCATGATACGCACCACGCGATTTCCGCGTTCGACGTGGACAACGGCGGTGGTGTTTACATGTGCGAAGGCAGATTTCTGCACTCGCAAATCGAAACGCCGTGGGGTCCAGAACGGATGACTGACGGAGGCGTTTGGCGATTCGATCCAGCGTCGTGGAAGGTCGAACGCGTCATGCAAGTGGATCTCAACAATCCTTGGGGCGTGACACATGACGAGTTCGGACAAACGATTGTGAACGATGCGTCGGGAGGTGAACATTTCTGGATGCTCGGATACTCGATCAAGGTCCCGCACGGTGCAGAAATCGCCAAAGTCGGTAAGTTCAATTACGAACACCACGCACGTCCGACATCTGGCTCGGAGTTTATCTACTCGCGGCATTTTCCGGACGAGGTGCAGGGCGACTATATCTACGCAAATTCGATCGGATTCCTTGGCATCAAACAGCTGGATACGTTTGAGGACGGTTCGGAAATTAAAGGCAAGTTCCGCCAAGACTTAATTCAATCAAGCGACGGCAACTTCCGTCCGTGTGACCTCGAAATCGCTCCCGATGGAAGCCTGTATTTTGTCGATTGGCACAACACACTGATCGGGCACATGCAGCACAGTGCGCGTGATCCAATGCGTAATTCCGAGTACGGACGTATCTATCGAATCACGTACACCGACCGACCGTTTGTGCAAGCGCCAGACGTCGAGGGGGCTACGATCGAACAGTTATTCGAAAACATGAAGTTGCCAGAATTGAACGCTCGAAAGCGTTCGCACCGCGAGCTTCGTGGCCGAGATAAGAAGCAAGTTGTTGCCGCGGCATTGAACTTCGCTGACAAGAACGCGACCGACGACCGTCTGGTTCTCGAGGCGCTCTGGGCGACGTGGGGCCAGCAAGAGCCGTCGACCGAGCTGATCGATCGTTGCCTTGTCGTGGAAGATCATCGAGTTCGCAGTGCGGCAGTTCGCGTTGTGCGTCACTGCTTGCATCTGCTGGATCATCCAGAAACCTATTTGATGCAAGCCGCTCAAGACACACATTCTCGCGTGCGACTTGAAGCTCTCTCGGCGGCATCGTGGCTCGGCGGTGACGCGGGTGCCGAAGTCTTGTTGGCGGTGGCTGAGCAAAAAACAGACCCGTGGATTCGTAACGCACTCAACAGCGCCGTGGCGTTGCTCAAACCACGCGTTGAAGCATTGGTGGCGAGTGAAAAGTACAGTGCAGACGATTTGTCAGTCGATTACAACTTGCTCATCACCAGCAAGCTCGAAGGAGCCGCCACACCCAAGGACTACCGAACCAAGTCACCGAAGTTCAATGACAAAGAGTTTGCCAAAACGTATGCGCTCGGCCAGCGAGTCTTTTACGAAGAAGGTTCGTGCAACACGTGCCATCGAGAGAATGGCGAGGGTGTCATCCGCATCTATCCGCCCTTGGTGGGAAGCGAATGGGTCACGAGCGACCCAGAACGTTTGACGAAGTTGACGCTTCACGGAATCTGGGGCGAGATCCAGGTTGCTGGCAAGAAGTACGCACCGACGCAAGGGGTTCCGCCCATGACGGCGCTCGGAAACATGTTCACCGATGCTGAAGTCGCTGCGGTGCTCACGTATGTGCGAAACAGTTGGGGGAATGATGCTAGCGAGATTTCGACCGGAGATGTTGCGAAGATCCGAGCGGCCACGAAGGAACGTCGGCGATACTATACGCCGGAGGAATTGATCGAAATGCATCCGTTCCCAGAAGGCAGCCGACCCGCTTTGATTGAGGAAGAACCACTCAATATCGAATTGGAGAAACAGCTCAACGCCGAGCCGTTGTCGCAACTCGTTCAAGACGCGTTGAAGCAAGGGAATTCGGTTCGCGGCGCAGCGATTTTCTATCGAGATACGACGGCTTGCGCGACGTGTCACGATACGACCGCCGACTACCAACTTGGACCGATGCTCACCGCATCTCGCGATGGTATCACCGACGACTACCTCATCAAGTCCATTCTGCAACCGTCCGCCGACATCTTGAAGGGATACCAATCCGTCAACGTGATCACGGTGGACGGCGCGGCAATTTCTGGATTCCTCTTCGAAAAAACTGACGACACGATCACACTCAGCATCAGTGCAGAGAAGGGCAAGCATCGTGTCATTGCCATGGATGATGTCGAAGAAATTATCGAGTCCAACGTGTCGACAATGCCATCCGGACTTGCCGGTTCGCTCAAGAGTCGCGAAGAGTTTCTTGACCTTGCCAAGTTTGTCTTGGACATCAACCGAGGCGGCGACAAGGCCCTCAAGTCTCTGAAAAAAGAAGCGAAGGTGAAAAGCAAGTAACGCCAGAGCAAGCGATTTACTGAGCAGCAGGACATGCGTGCTGCTGCTCAGTCGCAATCTTCACAACTCGAAGAACGAGAGTTGGCTCGGCGGTTGAATTGGCTTGGGCAGTGTCAAATCGAACCCAGGCAAATGCGGTTGAAGGATTGTGAGAAATCGCCTTGCCAATTCGGGTGCGTTGGCGTCATCGGGCGCGTGAGTAAAGACGATTGGTTGAAGTCCGTCGTGAATCCAGTTGGCGACGATCCGTGCCCAGTCTTCGAAGAATCGATCGGCCATTTCGACGCGATTGCGTCCAACGATCCGAAGCATCGGACGACGCGCGGTCACCGTGTGGCGAAGGGGCGTTTTGGGCTTGCGAGCTTGTGACTCCGTCTCGATCGAATCATCTGGTGGCGATTGGAACAACGGGCGGCTGTCAAAGAGCACTTTGTCGATATTCAATCGCGCAAGCATCTCGTCGAGTCGCGCTTCGTTCGTATTCCGAGAATCTTGAGCATGTTCCGCATCAAACCAACCCTCGTGGCGAACTTCCACTGCCCAAGGGAACTCGCGAGGCAATGATCGCAAATACGTCTCAAGGATCGCAAACCCATCGGGACTGAACGAAGGGCCAAGCTGGAGAAACGTCGGCCCTAGCCGGTTTGCTTTCGCCAGCACTTCGAGTCGACTCAAGAATTGCTGCGTCGATTCCTGGCAGTATTGAAGTTTGGCATCGTGTGAGATGTCTTTGGGGAACTTGAAACAAAATTGAAATCCCGGCAGCGCCTGCTCCGCCCATTTCTCAAACGTCGTGATCGATGGCAGGGCATAGAACGTGCTATTCCCTTCGACTGTGTTGAAGGTCCTCGTGTACCAACGCAACCAATCCGCTCGTGGCGTTCGATTCGGATAGACCTGGCCCGCCCACTCATTGCACGCCCAAACCGGCGCACCAATTTGGAGCGGTAACCGGGGTGCAGAATCCAGAGCCGTATCCGTTCTCTTGGTCATTCGATTGTCGTTTTCGATACGCCTCAAACTACCTAACTAACCAACTAGTCCCTGGAATACTAGATCATCTGAAAATTAGCCCACCTGTGACGTGCTGGCGCTGGTCGTCCGAGCCAACGGATCACACGGCATGAGCGATTACGTTAGCCACTGCGGTCAACATTGCGATTTTGCGATCACTTTTGGAAAACTGGGCTTTTCCTATCGTTGTCAATTGGGTTACCCTCCTCAGTGGCAGAAATTCGGCGAGTCATTCGTAGCTTTTTTGCTGCTCACCCCTTTATGAATTCGCGCGGACCCGTCACGGAGGACAGTCGTGCAAACGCTAAAAACCGCTGCCATTGTCGTTATGATCATGACAGTGTTGTATAGTGCCTATGTCTCGCTGACGACGCCACCAGAACCTCTACCCGCTGATATCGAAAACATGCTCGTTGAAACGGGTGATTTTGATATCGAGGACGGTTTCCCCTCTCCGTCGGAGATGTTCGCCATGGGCGACGATGAGCCGGAGGGAATGACGAGCGAAGGCGGTAGCGAAGAGGAATCATTTTCGGTTCCAAGCTTCGAAATGGGACCGAGTAAGTTCAGCTCAACGGCTGGTACGTCCAACGCTCCGTTAACTGGAACGAAACCAGTCGACGCACCCAAGGCTCCTAGCAACGCGTTCGGGACTGGATCCAATTCGTTGGTTAGCTCAGGCTCGCCATCGGCGCTTCCACCAGCACTGCCAAGCAGCACGACGATGCCGCAAGTTGACCCCGGTCAAAACTATCCGTCCACCAACGCACAATTTGCAATCCCGGACCCGAAATCGGTTGCTAAGATCTTTGACAGTTCCACCGGGACCGCATTCTCGATCGACGATTCGGGAACAGCCCAGATCACTGATGCAAAGGCTGCTTCCGCTTCGCTGACCGATCGAGCGAGCGACGTTCAAACGGCGAACATGACGCTACCGAGTGACGCGTCGGTTAAGACGGCATCCGCAACGACGTCTGCGGTTGACTCGCTTGGTCAAAATTTGAGCCAAAACAATGCTCCGAATGTTGGTCTCGCCAACGCGATCCAAACAGCTGACAAACAGTACAAAGCGGATCAACGAAAAGAGGCGCTGGCGACGCTCAGCCTCTTTTACTCGACTCCAGGTTTGTCGGCGAGTGATCGCGACCAGCTTCTGAGTCGGTTGGATCCGCTTGCCGGCGAAGTCATCTACTCACGCCGTCACTTAACTGAGCAACCACATCGCGTCGGACACAACGAAACTCTGATGGAGATCGCGTCACGGTACGAAGTGCCTTGGCAATTGCTCGCCAACATCAATGGAATCGAAGACCCCGTGACTGTGTTGCCTGGTACGGAACTCAAGGTTGTCCGAGGCCCGTTTCGCGCCGAAGTCAGTCTCGATGCCAGCGAGTTGACGTTGTTCATGGGCGATCTCTACGCAGGACGCTTCCCTATCGCTGTCGGCAACGATCCGGCTCCGAAGCCAGGAACGTATACGGTTCAAGACAAACAGAATGCTCGGACGTTTTACGACGCCTCTGGATCGCCTGTGCCGGCGAATAGCCCGAACAATCCATACGGTAGCGTGTGGATGGACCTCGGAGGCCAGCTCTCGATTCACGGCAGCCCCGACCGGACAAAGCCAACGACCAACGGTTGCGTGAGCTTGGCTGGTAATCTCGCAGAAGACCTCTATGGCATTTTGTCCCAGGGTTCGTCGGTGACGATTCGTCGCTAAGATAGGACGCGTGTCTTTGAAACTGAACTAGCCTGCTGGCATTGTCAGCAGGTTTCTTTTTTATGCTGTGAACCCAGCCGGCGAGTGTCCATGTCCTACGACCGAAACGCACTGATCCAACTTCTCGAGACTGAAGCACTCCAGCGCGGCGACTTCACGCTCGCTAGTGGCAAGAAAGCAAACTATTACCTCGATTGCCGCCGCATTACGCTGCATCCTCAAGGAGCAAACTTGATCGCCGAAGGGATGCTCGATGTGATCGAATCGTTTGGAGAGCTACCAGACGCTGTCGGTGGCATGGCGATCGGCGCCGACCCCATCACAGCCTCGATCGTCACGATAGCTGGACAGCGTCATTTGCCGCTTCGAGGTTTCATGGTTCGCAAGGAACCCAAGGGGCACGGCATGGGCAAGCAAGTCGAAGGCCCCGTCGAGCCTGGGCAACGCGTCGTGATTGTCGAAGATGTCATCACCAGCGGCGGAAGTGCCTTGAAGGCTGTCGAAGCCGCCCAAGCTTTTGGGCTGAAGGTCGAACGAGTTATCGGCATCATCGATCGTCTTGCCGGTGGCGCCGAAGCCTTCCAAGCCGTCGGTCTCGAACTTGTCACGCTCACCACGATCCGTGACTTTGGCCTTGAGCCGTAATCACTCGATGGATCCTACAAACTTGTGATGATCGGTTGTTATGGAAACGACGCTGCACCGCCAACTCAAACAGTCCTATGCGTCCAGCGATGGCGAGACCGAAGTCACGCTCGGTTCCTTTCGAATCGACGCGATCCGTGACGATGAGCTGATTGAAATCCAGTGCGCCTCACTGTCGGCGCTTCGCAGTAAAGCAAAGCGATTGCTCGGTCGACACGCACTGCGTATCGTCAAACCCATCTTTCATCGCACGCGAATCACGAAGCTGACGGAACCGAACGGAAAGATCGTGTCGCGACGACTCAGTCCCAAGCGAGGACATGTCGTCGACATTTTCGAAGAGCTGATTTACCTGACCCAAGTTTTCCCGCATCCGAACTTGACCATCGAGGTCGTGCTGGTCGACGTGGAACAGTTCCGCGTTCCGGCGACTGTGAAAAAGCGAAGACGTCGTTGGCAGAAGGACTACACCATTCACGATGTCCAGCTCGAGGCGATCAAGGAGCGGTACGAATTCCACGAACCGTCGGATCTGCTCCGGATCATCGATTGGCCTGGCGGCATCGAGACAATCACGACCGAGACAATTGCCAAAGCAATCGATCGCCCACGCTGGGTCGCGCAAAAGATCGCTTACGTTCTCAAGCATGTTGGGGCGATTCACCCAACCAAACGAACCAAGCTAGGGATTCATTACGCAGCAGCTTAGGGATCGCTTGAACGACAAGTAACTTGCTCATGCAAATGAAATACTTAGGAGCAATGAAGGTTCCATTGAGTCAACCTCGTAGGAGATTCTGTTGCTTTCTTAGCACTATCCCGGAGAGGCTGTGATGTTTTGTAGGGTGGGTCAAAACGCTTTAGCGATGCAGACCCACCAACCGAAAATCGTCGACAACCATGGTGGGTCAGCGCGGCTAACGCCGCTCGACCCACCCTACGTTTTAAAAACATCACAGCCTCGAAGGCATCTCAGCCATTAGCCGTCGGTTGGAGCGACAGCGGATACCGACGGAATCCTCAACCGCAAGTTATTCCGACCCCGAAGGTGTTCGAATCCGTCAGGCAGAGCTTGTTTCCGTGGGTGCTGCTAACGCGACCCACGGCAAATGGCTGCGACCACTTCGGGGTCGATGGTTGATTCGGATTCGTATTCCGTGGGTCGCGAAGCGCAACTACGGCTACGTTCCAAAACCGCTCCGCGATGGCTCCGTCCATCCGGACTCGTGGTCCAGGGATAGCCGACATGAAAGAGTTACATGCATCAGTGATTGTTCACGTGATGCGGAGGGATCTAGCGCGTGCAAGATCCAGCGGGCGACACTGGGGGCTTGGCGGAGTGGCTTGCTGTCTTCGCGAAAACTTAAAATGAAACGCTGGGAGTCGGTTTAAGTTTAAGTTTAAGTTTTTGCGGGGGAGGGAGAGGGGAAGTTAAGCGATGAGATCGCGGATCACTCGTGCTGGCTCAACACCCGTAAGTTTCTGGTCAAGGCCCATGTGCTTGTACGTGAAACGTTCGTGATCGATCCCCATTAAATCCAAGACTGTGGCGTGGAGATCGCGAATGTGAACTGGGTCGCGGACAATGTTGTAACTGAACTCATCCGTCTCGCCGTAAACTGTACCGCCTTTCACGCCACCGCCGGCCATCCACATCGTGAAGCATCGCGGATGATGGTCACGGCCATAGTTCTCGTGGCTGACACCGCCTTGTGAATAGATCGTGCGGCCAAACTCACCGCCCCAAATCACAAGCGTTGAGTCAAGCAATCCACGTTGCTTCAAATCCTCCAGCAATCCGGCACATGGTTGGTCCACGTCCTTGCACTGGCTCGGCATCCGGCCGCTAACGTTACCGTGATGGTCCCAGTTGTTGTGATAAATCTGGACAAATCGAACGCCACGCTCCGACAACCGGCGAGCTAAAAGAACGGAGTTCGCAAACGTCCCCGGTTGCTTCGCCGCGTCGCCGTACAAATCCCATGTGTTCTGTGATTCCGTAGATAAATCCGTGAGCTCTGGAACGCTCGCTTGCATCCGATACGCCATTTCGTACTGCTCGATCCGTGTCACTGTCTCGGGATCGCCGAGCTCTTCGAACTTCAGCTGGTTCATCGCTCCAATCGAATCGAGCGTTTTTCGACGCAGCTCACTCGTAACGCCGGGCGGATTCTTGATGTAAAGAATCGGATCACCTTTGCTGCGGAAGGAAACACCCGCGTGCGTGCCGGAAAGATAGCCGCTATTCCAAAGCCGCCCCGAGATAGCCTGTAATTGCTCGCGATTCGTGGGCTCGGCGACCATGACAACAAATGTGGGCAGATCGGAGTTGAGCGAGCCGAGACCGTACGAGGCCCAGGCGCCCAAGCAAGGCCGCCCAGTCACCTGATTGCCGGTTTGGATGTACGAAATCGCTGGCTCGTGATTGATAGCTTCGGTGTGCATCGAACGGATGAACGCCATCTCATCAACCATCTTGGAGGTGTATGGGAGCAATTCGCTCATCCACATGCCTGACTCACCGTGCTGGTCAAATTTGTATTTGCTCGGAGCGATCGGAAACCGCTTCTGGCCACTCGTCATCGTTGTTAGACGCTGGCCATTGCGAATCGATTCTGGCAAATCCTTGTCGTACCATTCGTTCATGGTTGGTTTGTAATCGAACAAGTCCATCTGGCTCGGACCACCGACCATGTGCAAATAGATCACGCGTTCCGCGCGAGCGGCAAAGTGCGGAATCCCTTCAACGCCTCCAATCCGGGCGGAGCCTCCGAGTGACGACGCAAGCGCATTGGACGACGGTCCGCCACCAAGAAGTGATCCCAGTGCGGCGTAACCAAGACCTTGTGCGGTCCCTGTCAAAAAACGTCGGCGGGCAAGATTCATTTATTTTCAGACCAAAAAAGTCAGGACTTCGGGATCAGAACTTCGGGACGAATCCTTAGGGAATCGGTCCAATCGACATTCTTTACTTACAAAGCGTTTCATCGAGATTCATCATCTCACTAGCGAGCATCGTCCAAGCCGCCAGATCCGATTGGGACAGATCATGGCTTGTTTCCGCAGCTCCAACGGCGAGCAATGCCGCTGTATCCTCCTGGTTCACCGCGTAATGCGTCTTCAAGTCGTTGATTGCGACGAGCAAGATCTTGGCCTCTTCATCAACGAGCGGCCTCGACAACAAACGTGCTGCAATGAATTGCAACCGCTCGAGATCAGTCGTTCCAGCGTTCATGAGCGTTGTGCGAGCGAGAACTCGTGCAGCCTCGATGAATTGGGGATCATTGAGCGTCACAAGCGCTTGCAATGGCGTATTGGATCGCTCGCGTCGCACCGTACACACTTCGCGATTCGGCGCGCCAAAAATCTCCATCGAGGCTGGCGGTGCCGCTCGTTTCCAAAACGTATACATGCTTCGGCGATACAGAGCCTCGCCCATGTCCTCTTGATAATTGCGTGTGTTGCTCTCCGGCATCGCTACGGCTTCCCAAACACCGATCGGCTGGTACGGCCGAACCGATGGACCACCTATTTTTTGAGTCAGCAAACCGCTGGACCAAATCGCCATATCACGAACCATTTCGCCGTCCATTCGGAAGCGAGGGCCACGTGAAAGTAGGCGATTCTCCGCGTCAATCTCCAAGCCTCGTGGGGTCGTGCGAGCACTTTGTCGATACGTCGCGCTCGTCAGCATCGTGCGAAACAAGTTTTGCACATTCCAACCATTCTCGCGAAACTCGACAGCCAGCCAATCCAGTAACTCAGGGTGACTGGGCAACTCGCCGGTGATTCCAAAGTCGCCACTCGTGCGCACGATGCCGGTGCCAAACACTTCTTGCCAAAATCGATTCACCGTTACTCGTGCCGTCAGTGGGTGTTCTGCGCTAAACAACCACTGCGCCAAACCGAGTCGATTGCGAGGCCGTTCGTTCATTGGCGGAAGAGCGGCTGGGACATCCGCACCGACTTGATCCAGTCGTTGGTCGTATTCGCCACGGCTGAGTACAAACGCGATCGCGGGTTCCGGTTTTTCATTCATCACATGCGCGATTGTACCGCGTCGACGAATCGCTTCGTCTTCACGCTTGAGCGCCTCTGATTCGCTGACAGCCTCTCGGTGCTCATCGCTCTCGTGATTCAACCACCATCGAGCCAGCGTCTCCAGAAGCGGATCCTTCAGCGAGTCTTTCGCAATCGAAGCTGCGTACATCGCTGCGCTCGCTTCGCCAACATTGCGAATGTCACTGGCGACAAGCGCTGTGTTATAAACACGGACATCGTTGATCCTCAGCCCCTCGGCGGAGTCACCTTGCCGACGACTGCCGATCGTCAGCGGCGCGTCGGTGTGGATCGTTTCGTTGCCGAGCGAATTGTTGGCAATGTCACGATTCGATCGCTCAACTCCGTTGACGAACAATCGAATGCTATCGATCGTCCCCAAACCATCATTGACGACCGAGACATGACTCCATTGCTTGACGGGCAAACCATCTTTCGAGATGACCTTGATCGCTTTATCGGGCCAATTGCTGACGAAGTGGCTGGCAATCTTGCCATCGTCCATCCACAAATCCCAACCGCGATAGCCCGCCGGATCGTCCAAACGAGCGACGATCGACCCCGTAATATTGGCTCGCTCAGGATACACCCAAGCAGCAACCGTAAACGCTTCCCCCAATTCATAATCGCCGGCTTGGGGAATCGACAAAATCGAACCTTTGGTTGGAACCAGCGATTTAGCCTGGGTTTGTCCGTCCGTCCAAGTCAGCGGTCCGGTCGCAGTCACTGGGATTAACGTTCCATTGACCAGCACGCTCGTGGTTTCGCCAGCTCCCTCGCCAAGGGGCGCATGAAATACCAAGTGCTCTGGACTCGGCATCGTCTGGGCAATCGACATGGACGTCAGCCCCATCGAAGCCACCTTTTCTTTCGCTGACTTTCGCAGCTCCACCAAACGATTCTCGGCTGCTGGGATCAACTCCGCGAGCTGTTTGAATCGCTCGCGATCTTGCAATTCAGGCACAACGACGATCGGAGGCGTGTTCGCGATGTTCCCGTCACGCACAGCCTGGGTCGTATTGTTGAAAAACGCGGCGAGCGAATAGAACTCTTTCTGGGACACAGGATCAAACTTGTGATCATGGCATACGGCGCATCCGGTGGTTAGCCCCAGCCAAACTGCCGATGTGGTCTCCGTGCGATCGCGAGCGTAAAGCACTGCGTACTCTTCGTCGATGATGCCGCCCTCGTTCGTCGTCATATTGCAACGATTGAAACCCGTCGCGATCTGTTGATCGAGTGATCGATCTGGAAGCATGTCGCCGGCAAGTTGTTCGATACTGAATTGGTCAAATGGCAAGTTGCGATTGAAGGCGTTAATGACCCAATCACGGTAAGCCCAAATTTCGCGATAGTTATCGAAGTGGATTCCATGCGTGTCAGCGTACCGAGCATAGTCCAACCAATACCGACCGCGATGCTCACCCCAACTCGTGAGTGAGAACAGTCGATCAAGGTAACGTTCGTAGGCTTCTGGATGCGTATCGGCAACGAACTCTTCGACCAGCTTTGGATCGGGCGGCAAGCCAGTCACATCGAGCGCGGCGCGGCGGGCAAGTGTCCGACGATCGGCCTCAGGTGCCGGTGCCAAACCCTCCGCCTCTAAACGTGACAAGACGAAGTAGTCAATCCCATTCTTCGGCCAGTCAGGATGCGTGACACTGGGTAAGTTCGAACGCGTCGGAGCGATGAATGACCAATGTGCTTCATACACCGCACCCTCGTTAACCCACTGCGTGAGTATCGCTTTTTCAGCCTCCGTTAGACTCTTGTGCGACTTTTTGGGCGGCATCAGCTCGTCGTCATCATCGGCGAGCATGACGCGAGTCAACATCTCGCTTGTGTCGGACGAGCCAGGATCAATGGCTCCCGCTTCCACGGCGTCGTCACGGACGTCCAATCGAAGACCCGCTTCACGTGTTGCGCTATCCGCGCCGTGACAGGCAAAGCATTTGTCTGCCAAGATCGGGCGAATGTCGCGATTAAACGAAACCGATTTCGAAGCAGCCGTTTCGGCACTTGCAGGTACAGCCATCAAAACGCTGAACGCAAACGCACAGACAGACCAGATTCTCAAGCGAGAGGGCATTTGGGAAACGCAAAAACAAGGTGGGATCGAATGGCAAGACGCGGCGAGCGATACAAGACTCGACGGAAGCGTTCATTATGACCGACCTCAGGCTGTGGTTCGAGCGGGAATCCAACAAACGCCGCTAAAAAGCCAACTCGTGACGCGGAATAAACCGAACCATTCAACGTTTCGCCAATCCCCGAGCACAAACGTTACGGTTTTCGGCCACATCGCAAGCTGCAGATTTCCGAGCAAATTGCAGGCATTCGGAACCTGCACAGCCGAAATTTGGAGCCCGCGCAGGCGATCCCCGTGTCGCTTGCCCGATTGGTTCCCAACTCGAATCGGGCGGCTCGTGAATGGGGCGAAATACATATTGGGGAACTTGTGGTCGCTGGTACAATGCACCGCTATGAAAGGCACCGCCATGAAAATCCCCACCCACCTTTGCGTCCGAACTGGAATTCTGCTGGTGACGAGCCTTTGCGTCACGTCATTCGTTGCTGCTGATGCCACCTCCGCAACATCAGGTTCGAACACCGCTATCGATACAACATTCCTGCGAGACCACTGTATCGATTGCCACGGAGGTGACACCGCCGAAGGCAATTTGAATCTTGCGGATCTTGCCTTTGATCCGTCGGAACCCTCCAACCGAAATCGTTGGGTCGCGATTCATGATCGTGTTGCATCCGGTGAAATGCCACCCCCAGACGCATCACAACCGAAGCCAAAGCAAGCCGACGATTTCCTTGCCGCTGTGGCATCACCGATCAACAAGGCGATCATCGAGGAAAACCAGTTGCTGGGACGCGTTCGGTCGCGCCGATTGAATCGAGTCGAGTATGAGAACACGATGCATGACGTGCTCGGAGTCGACATACCGCTGCAAGACTTCCTTCCTGAAGACACGTATCAGGACGGGTTCGCGACCGTGGCAATCGCCCAACAAGTCTCGCATCACTTGCTCGAGAAATATCTCGCTGCCGCCGACGCGTCGCTCGAAGAAGCGTTTCGTCGTGCAAACTCAGGCAACAAGCAGCGATTCTCTCACCACTACACCAGCGAAGAGTTGGGCCAGAAAGTTGGACAGCGTGATCCATGGCACGTCGGCGATGAAACGATTGCTTGGTCGTGCGGTCAGGTCTACCATGGCCGTATCCCGGAGACTGAAGTCAAGAGATCGGGTTGGTATCGAATCACGCTTCATGACGCACACATGGTCAACACGAAACCGGGCGAAGGCGTTTGGTGTACCGTGCGAACTGGCGTTGGCTACGCGAAAGCACCGATCATGTACCCAGCCGGTACGTTTCGCGCCGACGAAATTCCTCGCGAACAATCGTTCACGACATGGATTCGCCAAGGCCATTTGATCGAGGCTCGTCCGTCGGATAATACGGTCCGCAAAGTGAAGTCGAACAATCTCAATAACTACCGAGGCTCGACTCGGGACAAGCGGCCGATCCCGACTGTTCCAGGACTGGCTTATTCGTCGCTTACACTTGAAGAGATTCATAACGGGCCAGATAACGACGAGGTCGCGAGACGATTGTTCGGTGACATACCGATTGACGAGACGATGCCCCGCAAGGAAGCCGCTCGTTTATTGCAGCAGTTTGCTAGTCGTGCGTTCCGACGCCCGGTGACGATACAAGAACTCGCTCCCTACATGGATCTCGTTGAGGACGACTTCAATTCAGGCGTTAGTTTTCAAGAGACGTTGAAGCGCGGCTATCGAACAGTACTTTGCTCGCCACGATTTCTCTTTCTCAACGAGATGCCTGGCAAACTCGATGATTTTTCAATCGCGAGTCGTTTAAGTTATTTCCTTTGGTCGTCGATGCCGGACGACTTGTTGCTCGCCGCCGCCCAAGCGGGAGAACTCTCCATCGCGGAATCTCGTCGAACGCATGTCAATCGAATGCTCGACGCACCTCGCGCAAGTGGTATGGTGACTGCACTCGCCAACCAGTGGTTGAATCTTCGTGACATTGATTTCACGTCGCCAGACGCAGGTTTGTATCCAGAGTTCGACGAACCGCTGCAATTGTCGATGGTGGCTGAGACGCACGCGTTCCTGGAGAAGCTGATTGACGAAGACCTTCCGACATCGAATTTGATCGATTCCGACTTCGCAATGCTCAACGAACGTTTGGCCAAGCACTACGACATTCCGGATGTTCATCACGAATCGATTCAAGCGGTGGCACTCACACCGGACCAACATCGTGGTGGGGTGATCACGCAGGGCGCTGTCTTGAAAGTCACTGCCAATGGAACAACGACGTCGCCGGTCGTTCGCGGAGCCTTCATCAATGAGCGGCTTCTGGGCGTAGAGATTCCGCCGCCACCGGACAATGTTCCTGCGATTGAGCCCGACATTCGCGGTGCCACGTCGATCCGGGACCAGCTCAGTAAGCACAGTACAGAAATGTCGTGTGCCGCATGTCATATCAAGATCGATCCACCGGGGTTTGCTCTGGAGAGCTATGATGTCGTCGGCGGTTGGCGCACGACCTACCGCAATTCCAAAGCAGCGACAACGAATTTGCCGGTTGACCCGCATCACGAAATGGCGACAGGTGAAAAGTTCGAAGATATCGAACAGTTCAAGCAAATCATTCTCAAAAACCCTGAGCAAATCGCTCGCAACTTCACTCACCAATTGATGACTTACGCAACCGGTGGGTCGCCTTCGTTTAGTGACCGAAGTGTTATCGAAGATATCTTGAATGACACCAAGTCCAAACAGTTTGGCGTGCGCACACTGATTCACGCTGTTGTTGATAGCCCCGTATTTCTAAGCAAATAACTTAAATTCGACGCCATGAAATTCTCAAACGCGAAACTGAATCGTCGTACCGTCCTTCGCGGGTCAGGTCTTGCTGTGGGGCTTCCGTTTCTCGACGCGATGGTCCCGGCGATTGCAAGGGCGGAGGAATACGAGACTCCACGACGGTTCGTGAGCTTCAGTCTCGGACTGGGTTTGCACGGACCCAATCTGTTTCCCGAGCAATCCGGTTTCCAATACACTCCGTCGCCTTACCTTGCCGAAATCTCCGACATCCTCCCCGATCTGACGATCTGTTCCGGCGTATCGCATCCGTATGTCGCTGGTGGCCACCGAGCGGAAGGAACGATTCTCACTGCGGCACCACTAAGCCGATCGGACGCAAACTTTCGCAACTCGGTTTCCCTTGACCAATGGATGGCGAAGCATCTTGGAGCGGAGACTCGTTTCCCATCGTTAGTGCTTAACGCGTCCGGCGACAGTTCGAGTCCCTCGTATACTGAGAACGGATCGATGATCCCGCCGGAGATGTCGCCATCGCGACTGTTTGACCAGCTGTTTGTCGACGATGCCCCGGCCGCGCAGGAACTGGAGTCTGCTCGCATTCGGCATGGGCGCAGCGTGATGGATCTCGTCGCCGATGAAGCGAAAACATTGCAACGCACCTTGGGTGCGGGCGATCGCGACAAGCTCGATAGCTACTTCACAGCGGTGAACGAACTGAAGAAACGACTCGAGGCGAATGAAGCTTGGATCAGCCGCCCGAAACCGAAGGTTAGCAAACCGGAATCACTTGCAGCGTCTGTCGCTGATGGACTCGAGAAACAACGAGCGATGTTCGATGTCATGGCGTTGGCATTACAGACCGATTCCACTCGATTTATCACGCTGCACTTGGGCAATGGAGGCAAGGTGGAACTCGATGGGGTCACCGAAGCGCACCACTCACTCAGCCACCATGGCCAGGACGAAGACAAGCTAACGCAGCTTGCGATTCTCGAGAACGCGATCATCGGGGAGTGGGCCAACTTTGTTCGCAAACTCAAGTCACAGCAAGAATCGGCGGGGTCGCTTTTGGACCAAACGATGGTTTTGCTGACATCGAACCTTGGCAACGCTTCGAGCCATGACAACAAGAACATGCCAGTTCTTTTTGCTGGCGGCGGCTTCCGACACGGCCAGCACCTAGCGTTCAACAAAAACGATAACTATCCGCTCCCGAACCTCTATCTGTCAGCACTTCACCGACTGGGACTGCATCAAGACAAGTTCGCTACCAGCACAGGCACTATGACGGGGCTTGAGTTGGCATAACGACTGGCCCCAATGCAACCAGTTCTTACTTCCGAGTAAGCGTCACGGACGTTTCGGTGTATCCAATCGAATAACTTGTGCCATCACTGGCAATGACCTCGCTATCTGGGTTCGCGAAAGCACCACGAATCTTGCTAGCCGTTAAAACCACCTGCGATTCACCAGATGCCTGTGTCGAGTTATTGTCGATGGCTACCGCGAATTTCCCGTCAAGCGTGGCTTCGCCGTCAATCCTAACTGAGGGTTGTTTGCTGTTCGTCATCAAAACGCTGATCTCGCCGTCGGCGGATTGTTGATAGCGACCGTGGATTTGAAAGCCTGGCCCAGCACTCATCATGGACCCGCTGTTGAACACGTCACCTTGGATGCTCCCATGGCCGGCAATCGCCCCGCGTTTGCAAATGTCGATCCAGCGAAGTGTTGACACTGTTCCACCAGCAACCGTGATCATCCCAGCCGACGACAAGCGGATTCCGTTGCGACTCGTGAGGTCGATGCCTGGTGCAAGATCCAACGACTGTGTTGCATCATTTTCCTCGTTGCCTTGGACTTCCAAACCAAGAAATCGCAAATCGCTGTCTGCATGCGCGACATTCGGTTGATTGCTTGTATTCTTGACGTTTGCGATCCATGAAAGTTGAGGAGCACCATTGTCGGTCGTGTATGTCACGCCTGCGTTGGCGTAAACATAGTCCGACCAATTCCCCGGATCCGTAGTGCTACTGGCATCGACGCCAGTCCAATGGTGGTAAGTGTTTGCGAACCCAGCGGGCTCGGCAACGCGTTCGCCAATCAGCAATGTTTCGAGTTCCTTGACAAGTTCGGGGTGTGCTTCAGCGAGGTTGTTCGCTTCGGCATGATCCTCCGCAAGATCATACAACTCAAGTTTGACTTCTTTGCTTCGTGGCTTCGTCGCTCTCACAAGCTTGAACGATCCACGGATGATGGATTGGCCGTTGGTGGCTTCGTGGATGATAAAATCACGGTTTCGCTGGTACCCGCGTCCTGTGAGTGTAGGTGCGATCGAAACACCGTCGACGCCGAGTGGAACGGGAGCGTTTGCGAGTTCGCAAAACGTCGGCATCAAGTCGGTGACATCGACGACGCGGTCAACGCTGGGGCCTCCGTTGTCGGATTGAAAAACGACAAGTGTGTTGTTGGCGATGGAATCGGACGTGTCACCATCGTTGTTCGGATCGTCGAGTGCCGCGAGCAGGTTGCCAATGTGCGCATCGATACGCATCACCATCGCTGCCCATTGACGCGATTGATCCGATAACGATGCGAAGTGCGGATCGCTACTGTATGCGCTGTCCCAGCCCGGAAGTGTGGAGAGCTCGCCAAAAGGAGCGTGCGGTATCTGTGCCGCAAGAATTCCAAAGAAGGGCTGGCCAGACTCGTTGTAGTTCTGTCCCTGGGCACGAACAAAATCGAGTGCCGCGAAGGCATAGGAATCATCACAGTATGCAGTTTCGGGATACAAAACGTGGTTCTGGGACGCAGGCATTTCGGGATAACCCGATGGCTGCTTGTAACGAGCCATCGAATTGGGCACGAGTTCAAGTCCACCGATCGAGCCAGCGTCGGCCGGTGCACTCCACAATGTCGGCTGAAAGAACGTGTGAGCTCGAACGTGATGCAGCTCGGCAAGCACGAATTGGTAACCGTGCGATGTAGGTAGTGTTTGGATGTTCTCAATCACGGGATTCTTTGGACTCTCTGATCCACCGTACCCCCATTTGCCCCAGTATCCAGTGACATACCCAGCGGCGGACAGTGCATCGCCGATGAGTACGTCGTCGGATCGCATCGCCTTCTTTGCGTTGTCTGGATCATTGCGATCCGCAAAGGTATGTCCTTGGTGGAAACCGGATTGTTGAGATGAGCGAGCCGGAGAACAAACGTGGCAACCATATCCGCGAGAGAAATTGACACCTTGTTTTGCAAGCGCGTCCAAATTCGGCGTTCGAACAGAGGGCAAATTTCGGGCCTTACGCGCCGCTTGGGCATTGGGCCCGATGGAGCCCCAACCCATGTCATCGACATAGAAGTAAAGAATGTTCGGCCGCGTGTTCGTCGCCACGCAAGTATCGCCCCCATGTGAATAGCGAGTGCACAACGCAAATAAAATGGCGAGCTGTAAAACAACTGGGTACTTCATCAGAGCATTCATTCGAGTCATCGGTTACCGGCCACGACATCCTAGCTCCAATCAATGCTAGTTCCAGACACTTTACACGATCGGAAGTTTCCCGTTTGCCGGTTGTCGATAGATCCATGCGAGACCGGCGACAGAAAGCGTGAGCACAATGATGCTGACCCATTGCGAAATCGAGAGCGAAGTCCCGAATTGACCTTTCTCGTCGACGCGAATCATCTCCATGATAAATCGCAAGATTGCATAGCCGGAGAAGCCTCCGAGCATGACGACTCCATCTCGAAGCCGCCCGAACGGAATCGAACAGAGCAGTAAACAAAGCAACAACGCCCCGAAGCTGCTGATTAATTGAGCTGGCTGAACCGCACGAGCTCGCATCGGCAACTCGTCGGCTGTCCATCGATAGACTTGGCCATCGACGAGCGCCGCGGCACCAGGTCGAACGGCCTCGACAGGAATATCCGTTGCGATCTCGGCTCGCTCTGGATACATCTCCTCGATGCGGCTCAGTGTTTGGCCAGGCTGGATTCCCGCAGCGGCTGCGATCGAATCCGGCTCAACCGATTCAATGCGTCCACTCGTCGGATCCACGGACATTCCCATCAGATCACCAGATCGCAATTGGTCGATGTACACGGGACTGTTCGGCGGAAAGTGCAATGCATAGGCACCATCGTCGCATCGTCCGCCATAGCAACATCCGTTCATCAAACACCCAATGCGTCCGAGAAAAACGCCGATGAACATACACGGCACGATCACGTCGCCAAGACGCAGAAATTGCAACTTGTACCGGATGACAAAAATGAGTGCAGCAAGGAAGCCACCGATAAAGGACCCATAGACAACGAGTCCGCCTTCGGTGAACGCGAGCATATTGCGAGCTGTTTGGAACCACGTTTCAGCCATGAAATTGTCGCGGTACTGGATCACATAAAAAATTCGTGCTCCGGCGATTCCACCAATGAACACCCATGGAGCGAGCGACAGGATCAAGTCGCGATCGATGCCTCGTGCCTTTGCACGATACCAAGCCAGAGCCACGGCGGATGAAACGGCGAGCAAGAGCATGACGCCGTACCCGCGAATCGCCATACCCACCGGTTCGCCATTCACGTTCTTCAACTCGACCATCGGAACGAGGAAAGCAATGACGATTGCCATCATGATCCATAGAGGAGCATCGGCGAGCAACGAAGACGCTGGTGTCTCGCCCGACGGTCCAGCATCTCGCGGAACTACAGAACGTCGTGCCAAGAATAGCCTCACAGCGAACGCTACACCGAGCAGTATCAGTAGCCACCCAAATCCGAATACCGGCAATCCGGCGATCTCGTGGGGGATGAACAGTAGCGTTCGAAGCATGAATTCGGTTCGTGGGTTGTCGTGAGCTGGCCTGCGTGTGCAATCAACCGGTTTGGTCTGGACGGCGATCTAACTCCTTTTCTACGTTCTCAGACGCTGGAACGTCTAGAGCGGACCTTCCGCGACCATTCAAACACGATTGAATTCCGGATTCGACGTCTCATGAATCGACTCATTTACCACACGATCTTTGCCACCATGGCGATGCTCCTCGCTCCCAGTTTCGCCCAAGGCGAAGCCAATGTCCCAGCCATCCAATCGACGGCATTCCGCGTTAAAACTACGCTTTTCGCCGGCAAAGACGAGGAACCCGCTGCGGAACATTTGATCCTGTTCAGCGACTCGCTCGTGTACGACTTGCCCCAGATCAATGACAACGTGGTCACCGTCTTTGACCCAGGCCGAGGTCGAGTGGTTTTGCTCGATCGAGCGACTCAGGTCAAATCAACGATCGCAACCGACGACCTCGTGAAACTGACGGCTCAGCTACGGACGTCGGCAGATAACGCCAAGAAACGGAAACAACTCGGTTTGGACGCCGAGATCCAACCCATTATCGTGGACCCGAAAACTGGAGAAGCAGCGCCAGTCGAACTCAACGAGTCGAGCGAGAAAATTGCATCAGATGGCTACATGACAAAATTCGGTGAGGCGCGCTATGAAGTTCTGACCCAAACGCCACGACAACCTGCCGTCGCAGTCCAATACGGCCAGTTCGCTGACTTGGCACTTCGATTGAACGTGATCCGACCGCTTGGACTGCCTCCGTTTCCACGCATGAGCTTGAACGACCGCGTCACAGCATCCGGACAAATCCCGCTCGAAACACGACTGACGATTCGTCGGGCCTTAACGAGTGATCGCTATCGCTCGACTCATGTGCTTGTTGAGTTGTTGAGTGAGTCCGATCGCAGATCCATCAACGAAATCGGCGGAATGCTCGCGTTGTACAAAGAAGTACCGCTGGATCAGTTCCCCGAATAGTCAGCACGTGTGGCATTACCTGGGATGCGAATACCAATCCGCGATCGCATCCACGATTCGACTCGATGCGTTGCCATCTCCATAGGGATTGCTCGCCGTCGCCATTCTCTCATACACGCTGGCGTCTTCGATGAGCTGCGCTACACCATCAACAATGTTCTTTCGATTCGCACCCACGAGTCGCACAGTACCAGCCTTAACCCCCTCTGGCCGCTCAGTCGTGTCACGCATGACAAGCACAGGCTTCCCGATACCTGGGGCTTCCTCTTGCACTCCTCCAGAATCCGTGAGCACAAAACGACATGCTTGCATCAGTGCCACGAACGGCCGATAAGACATCGGCGGAAGCAAAAACACATTGGAAAGATGCGACAACGACTTCATGACCGGTTCACGAACATTCGGATTCAAGTGAACTGGATAGATGAACCGGTAATCTGGGAATCGCTCGGCTAGCTCAACGATCGCCTCGCAAATCGCTTGAAATCCGCCACCAAAGTTCTCGCGACGGTGACCCGTAATCAACACAAACGGAATCTCTCGCCAATTCAGTGGAAGCAGGCTTCCAAGTTCCTCATCGATCCGCAAGCCGATCGGAGATTGTTGTTGGTTCGCCAATTCGATCCGAAGCGCATCGATCACTGTGTTTCCCGTCACATGAATCATCGAGCCATCGATATTGTCTTGAAGCAAGTTGTCTCGGCTCGTCGTCGTCGGTGCAAAGTGCAGCGAGCACAAATGCGACGCGAGCACTCGGTTGGCTTCTTCCGGGAACGGACTTCGCATATTGCGAGTACGCAATCCCGCTTCAACATGGCCGATGGGAATATTGCGATAGAAGCACGCCAGGGCTGCCATCAACACAGTCGTTGTGTCGCCCTGGACAATCGCAAAGTCCGGTTGGTGTTGATCCAAGACCTCATCGATTTTCACCATCAAGCGAGACGACAACCCAGCGAGTGTCTGGTTGGGAACCATCACGTCCAATTCGACGTCGATAGGGATACCAAAGATATCGACGACTTGCTTGAGCATCTCACGGTGCTGGCCCGTGGACACCGATAGCACTTCAAAGCGTTCATCCCCAGCCAAAGCACGAATAACTGGTGCCAGCTTGATTGCCTCCGGCCGCGTCCCGAAGAACACGGCAATCTTGATTCGCTTCATCAATATTCTGAACTCTAAAAGCACTTGCCAGGATTTACCTGATACAGTCTGTCGTTAATCGCGAGAGTATTACAACGCTGCGATTCGCGTGGAAGCACGGCATCGAGCACGCACAACATCGATCGTGCGTTGCTGGTCTTCGTCCGACATTGACGAACCGCTGGGCAAACACAACCCATCCACAAACAAGCGTTCTGCAACTCCGTTCGTGACGGCGCGGCAACTGGCGAACACTGGCTGCATATGCATCGGCTTCCATACTGGCCGCGACTCGATATTTTCCGCTTCCAAAGCCAAACGAATGTCTTCCCGACTCGCACCAAATTGTTGGGGATTCACTGTGATTGACGTCAACCAACGTGTCGAGAAAAAACCGTCTGGCTCAGGCATAAACGAGATGCCGGGCAAGTCCCCAAGCGTCTCCACATACCGCTCAAAAATCCTCCGCCGAGCTGCGACACGATCGTCCAAAACCTCAAGTTGACCACGACCAATCGCTGCTAAAAGATTACTCATGCGATAGTTGTAACCAATCGTCGCATGTTCGTAGTGCGGTGCGGGCTCGCGTGCCTGGGTCGCCAAGTGGCGTGCTTCATCCGCCCATGCCTTGTCCTCGGTCACAAGCATTCCGCCGCCACTCGTCGTGATGATCTTGTTTCCGTTAAACGAAAAACACGCGATCGCACCAAAACGGCCTGCCGCGACGTCGCGATGCTTTGCCCCGAGAGCTTCTGCTGCATCTTCAACAATCGGGATTCCGAATCGCAAACAGATCGGCATCAGATCTCGATAGTTCGCACATTGGCCATTCACATCCACGATGACTGCGGCCTTGGGCATACGTTTACGAGCGGCACAACGCTTCAGCTCGTCCTCGAGCAGCTGTGGATCCATATTCCATGTCGCGCTATCGCTGTCAATGAAAACTGGACGAGCCCCGACGTACGTGATCGAGTTCGCAGTGGCGACAAACGTCATCGACGACGTCACCACTTCATCGCCTGGTTGGAGCTTTAACAATCGCAAGGAAAGATGGAGCGCCGCCGTGCCACTGGATAATGCAACAGCGTATTGCGACCCAATCTTCTCAGCGAATTCATTCTCAAACCCATCGACATTCGGACCAAGCGGAGCAATCCAATTGCTGTTGAACGCTTCAGTCAACCGAGTCAGCTCTGTGGCGCCCATGTGCGGCGGTGATAGATAGACTCGAGGTCGTCCGTTACTCATCACATTCCTCAACCCAAGAATTCCTGCGATCGATCACGCGAGGACCACTCCATCCAAACGCCGAACCATTTCGGACGCTATCATCTGCCATCAATCGGACGCTCGTTGCGTGAAGGTTCAATCTATCAGGTTCGATTCTAGCCATGGCGCAAGCTTTTCCGCCCATTGATTAGGATGTTCTCGCAAACCCGCGTCGCTTGACTCCGCACTCAGTCCACTACGCGCTCGAAACATCCCTGTCCACGCATCGGTGTCGGCGCCTTCCCATGCGATACCACCGCGCCAAAGCGACCATTGAAATCCCCGCATGGGTAGCGAATCCTCATCTCGTCGCGGGTAAGCTTCAACCAGCCATCATGAACGGCCACAATCGACACGATCGGGTTGGGCCGAATCGAGTACACTTGAGCGTCCACAACACGTTCATATGCTACACCGGCGCGTGTGGATCGATCTTCAGACCCTCTCGCAAACGAAGTACGAAAGCAATGTTTATAAAAAATGCGTTGGTGGCGATTTCTGTTTCTGTTCTCGGTTGGACAAGCGTGCTCCGTGCGACAGAGCCGTATCTCCAGATCCAGGGCAGGAACGGAATCGGAACTGGCCAGCACATTGTTTTCGTCACGGGCGAAGAGTACTACCGATCCGAAGAAGGAATGAGCATGTTCGCTCAGCTCCTGTCGCACCATCACGGCTACAAATGCACGGTGCTGTTCGCGACTGATCCAGTCACCGGTTTTGTCAATCCAAACCAGACCGATCATATCCCTGGCTTGGCTCTGCTTGATGATGCTGACTTGTTGGTCATCTTTGCTCGCTTTCGTGAATTGCCGGATGAAGACATGAAGCACATTGTCGACTACGTCAACGCGGGCAAGCCAGTCATGGGGATCCGTAATGCCACGCACGCATTTCGATATGCGGACAATAGCTCGAGTGTGTACAAGTCGTGGGACTTCCGCAGCAAAGATTGGGAGGGCGGCTTTGGTCAACAGATCCTCGGAGACACGTGGATCGCTCACTACGGCGCATTCCAAAAAGAAGCAACACGAGCGCATGCCAATCCCGAGCACCTCAAACATCCCGTCATGCGGGGTGTCAGCGAGACCATCTTTTGTCACACGGATGTGAACTCAGTGATGCGGTTGACTCCGAGCGAAACGGTATTGTTTCATGGCCAAGTTCTTTCGGGCTTGAACCCAGCGGATCCGCCCGTCCAAGACGAACGCAAGGAGACACGGATGCCATTCGCTTGGTTCAAGACCTATACAGCACCGTCTGGCAAGCAAGGAAAATCCTTCACAACCACCGCAGGAGCGTCGCTTGATTGGGAAAGCGAAGATCTCCGACGGATGATGGTAAATGCAGTGTTTTCATTGACTGGGCACGAAAACGAGATCCCAGAGAAATCAAACGTTGCGTTCGTTGAGCCGTATCATCCTCAGCCTACCGGCGCTCGCTCCAACACAGATTGGACGGCGGCAATGATTCGACCACAACAATGGTTACCTAATGAAACACCCTGAAGCCCAACCCATAAGCTCATGCCTATTTTTGGGTTGAGAATTTCACTTCGTAGTGCACACCGCGATCGGTGTAGTCACTGGTCAGTTCGAGTCGGCCTTGCACTTCGTCTTGACCGACCCACCCCAGAACCGAAGCGACGCTGACATCATTCAATCTAAGTTGCAACGGTGAGGGAATCTCGGTCCCAGAAGCCTGCTGATTCAGCATGTCACGCAATGCCGACAAACCCTCATTGCCGCTCGTCAGAAAGACTCGATCCGTTCCAATGCCAACGGTTACTGTAACCATCTCCGCGTCGGACTCGGCAAGGGTAAACCGATGCAGCCTTACATCTTGCACTGTTTCGAAGTTGAGCTCGACTCCGTCAACGTGCAATTCGCCAGCATGACCGGCGTTGATCCATTGATTCAGTTTCTCATCGACCCATTGACCTGAGTGAACGCGTACACCGACGAGCGGTGTTTCTAACTCGGGTCCAACCAAGGTGCCAAACGCCTCGACCTCACCTAACACGGCTGTCTTACCAATGGCATCCGCGAGTATTTGCACCGCTTCAAAAATCGCTTGCTTCCCTTGTCGATCCTCAATCGTTGCTGACTCAAACGCTCCGTTCACTTGCTCTGGAAGGGACTTTGCCCACCACATCAACAAAGCGACCTCCTCATCTCGCAGCGAAGAATGCAATCGAAAGCCATTGGTGAAATCATTCGCACCAGGAAGCGCGACTTTCGGAGCTTTCTGGACGAGTCGGGAGATCTTCGGTCCTTCGACGTCCGCGTGAAACGTTAACCCGTCTGATTCCGAATCGACAGTCACGAGAATCGTCTCGCTCTGTGTAGTGAGATCGTTGATCAATCGAGATGAATACAGATGAATCAGCCCATCGGCATCAATCGCATTCGCTTCGGAAATCGCAGGAGGAAGTAGCCGAGTCGCAATCACCTTTGCAATCTCCGTTCTCGCACTTGCGGGGACCCGTCCAAGTTGAACTCGAGCGGCTAGCGTATGCATTACATCACCATCCATCCCCGCCAAGGGATCAGCGACCTCTCGAAGGTCATCAGCCGACGACGCCAAGAAAAACCATCCGTTCGACTCACGAAAGAACACAGGAGACGCAAGTGCCAGCTCGCTAATGCCATCTCCCCGGCTTTCGATCACAAGGCCCTTGCTTTCCACAATTTGTTTGAACGCATCTTGATCGAAGTCTTTCAGGAGCAAAATGGGACGCGGCAAACCATCATGCCAATTCAACCATACACCTGCCGGCGAATCCAATGATACCGCCGTTGAGAACGGCCCCGCATACTGCATTGCCATTTCCCCCAGTCGCTGCGACAAAGCGTTTGGCAGATGCTGATTCAGTTCCGCAAGCGCTGCTGGTGAGGCGGTGATAATGGAGACCGTGGGATCCCCAGCTCGCACGGATGCGCTGCTCGAGAACGCAATTATCAAGAAAACGGTAATGAAAAACGGACGTCCGAATAGCATCGCGTAAAAACTCATCTTGGAAGAAAGAAGTAGATTGTCTGATCTTGATAAGCTGGACAGCGCCAACTTCATTTATCCGTTAGCGGAAGGCGAACGAGCGCATCGTTCATAGTAAGCCTGCGGCTGACTGTTAAACAAAAATCGAACTTGGCGCTGTCCAGTTAGGTTCACGTCTGCCTGGCCGAACCTCTCGTTGGCATCCGCACAATGTCGCTTAGGTCGAGTGTTCAAAATCCAAGTAGTTTGGATACGAAAGCAGGATAGAACCGTCGGCAACCAACGTGTCACCAACTCTTGCGGCAACTTTGAAATACCGAAAGTCTTGCCTCTGTAATGTGATCTTGGTCTCAAGTTCAAGTGTGTCACCTGGAAAGACCTGTGCATGCTGTTTGATCGTACTATCTGCCAAAACGCTCAAGGGAATCGGGGGTATCTGTGCCAAATACTCCGGTTCTTCCAATCGTAATAGGTCGACACCCTGGCGATCACGCATGCGTTCCATGTTCATCATGATGCCGGACGCCTGGGCGAGGACCTCGATCACAAGCGTTGGCGGAAACATCGGCTGGCGTGGACAGTAACCACGAACCGTGAATTCATTGGTCGCAACTCGCTTGAATCCCAGCAAATGCCGATCCGAGGGCGAGTACCACGAAACACCATCAAGCAGCGCCATGACGTCGCGATGCGGCAAAAGTTTACGGCAAGCGGCGGCATCAAGTCGAACCGATGTCTTTTGCGAAACCGAAATTGTATTGGACATTAGAAGAGCTCCCTAAATCGTATTTGTGACACGCTGACAAAGATTCTCTTTCTATGCCGCGTTGGTCCATAAGCTGAAACGCAATAATTGAAATGAAGCTAGCTGGACAGCGCCAACTTCGTTTAACCGTTAGTCGATTCCGAAGCCGAACGCTCGCATCGTTCATAGTACGCCTGCGGTTGACTACTAAACAAAAAATGAACTTGGCGCTGTCCATCTAGTCAGTGAGTGCAGCTAGCGGACCGAAATCCTGTTCACCTGCGGCGCGACCACCATCAACAACCATCGTTACGCCGGTGATGTATGCGGCGTCGTCCGAAACCATGTACCCGACCATGCTTGCGATCTCTTCCGGCATTCCCCATCGTCCTAAAGGAATCATCCGCAACGACTCCGCAATCGCTGTTGAGTCCACCATGTCAGCAAGCTCAGTCCGCGTGAATCCCGGCGCAACGACGAGGGCGCGAACCCCATAGGCCGCCGTCTCACGAGCCAGCGAGCGAGTGAAACCCAAAAGTGCCGACTTGCTAGTGCTATAGTTAGTCTGGCCCGCACGAGGTGAAAGTCCAGAACCGGAACCGATATTGATAATAACGCCACGCTTGCGAGCACACATTGTTCTCGAAACTGTCTTGCTGCAATTGAACACACCATCCAAGTTGACTTCCATCACTCGATGCCAGTTTTTCTCTTGCATCATGATGAACAGACCGTCACGGGTGACACCTGCGTTGTTCACAAGCACTTCAATTGGTCCAAGTTCCTTCGTGACCTTTTGGCACATCGTTTGAACCTGTTGCAAATCAGATACGTCGGCTTGGTAGATGCCTGCAGCATGCCCTGCTTTATGCAATTCCGCAAGAAAATGGTCGGCTTCAGCGCTTCTCGCTTGGTAGTTGATTGCAACGGCGTATCCACGACGCGCAAGTTCGATCGTGATCGCGCGTCCAATGCCTCGCGAACCTCCCGTGATCAATGCAACTGGTAACTTATTCATGAGCGATAATTCTCTTGATTGGCTTTCTCTTGATAGGCTTTCTGGATGTCGGCAAGCATAAATTCAACTTCGGTGTCACCAAACCAAATGAGCTTTACCGTATCGGAAAAATAGCCAATCGCGGGTATTTGATTGATGCCGAGCGAAAGGAATCGCTCTTCGTTGCCAGTGCAATCGATACTTCCTGCTGCGATAGTCCCGCCAAGTGCCAGTTGCAGTTGTTCTAGCTTTCGTTTAGTAAGCATGTGATAAATGCACCAGGACGCAAAAAACTCGACGATACGAGGCGGGTCGTCCCCGGTCGTCCAACTCACCAACTCAGCCGCCGACAATGATCGAATGGGTTCCATCGCAATGGGCTGAACTGGTTGATTGAAGTAGTTATCCATTTGCATTCCCGACTCCTCAATTTGCTTTTTGCGCGATTCCGCAACTAGAACGATATACAGCGTTTAAATGCTTAAACTGGGTTCTGCCAGGGAATTCGCGCGAGGGTGAGTTGGCCCTTGCTTGACTCAATACCATTCACAGAGGCAACTGCTTTAAAAACACACATTTCCTCTCGAGAGAGAATCAATTGGGCTTCTAAGCGAATTTGATCACCGGGATAGACTGGGTGGGTGTGCTTGATCTTGCTTTCGGCCAACACCGTCGCCATATCATTGATCGCTGCAACCTGTTTCGGAAAATCCTCTGGCGCAACACCTTGGTTAACCAATCGGTTGACAATCCAACAGCAGCCCGCAGTTTGCGCAAGCGCCTCAATGGTTAGAACACCTGGAAAAATAGGATTGCCTGGGAAGTGGCCTGGCAAGAATGGATCGTTTTGGGAGACATTTTTTAACGCAACCATTGTCACCGCGTCATGGTCGTAACGATCAACAAGATCGAACATCTGAAACGGATAGGCGTGCGGCATCAAGTACCTCACCGCGCGATGGTCCAATCGAAACGCACTCGTTGGTTGTTCTGTTTTCTTTGACATGATTAAACCTGCTTTACTGATTGATTCGCAAATGAAGGAGCAAATGAGAGTGATCGAGACCCGGAATCTATCTAAACCCAGAATCCCAAATCCGCTTCGAGTGCGCCGCGACCACCATCAACAACTATGGATTGCCCGGTGATATAACTGGCGTCATCTGATGCTAGAAACGTAATGACGGATGAAAGTTCTTCTGGCATTCCCCACCGACCTAGCGGTGTTGCGCGGTAAGTCTCATCGATGAACTCCTGACTCAAGGTCTCAGTCATATCTGACTTAAAGAAACCAGGTGCGACATGAACGACACGTACGTTTTTGTCAGCAACTTCACGCGCCAGCGAACGAGTGAATCCGAGCAGACCGGCTTTTGTTGCGCTGTAGTTAACTTGTCCTGGCATCGCAACCAACGCCGAACCGGAACCAATATTGATGATCACGCCACTCTTTGCTGCGCACATCAAGCGAATCACAGCTTTTGAGCAATAGAACACCGCGTTCAAATGAATGTCCATCAACGCGTGCCAGCTTTCCGGGCGCATCATCATGAAGAACTCATCGCGAGTCGCGCCAGCGTTATTGACCAGAATGTCAATACGTTTGAACTGTTTGTAAACCTTGTTCATCATATCGGTGACTTGGCTCTGTTGAGTCACATCGGCGCAAAACACTGTTCCATCACCGCCACGCTCGCGAGCAAGTTCCAGCGTTTTCTCTGCGTCTTCGCGACTGCGTTCGGCACGATGATTGATGATGATGTGTGCGCCGCGTTCGGCGAGAGCTACAGCCATATCTCGCCCCAATCCGCGCGAAGCGCCAGTTACAATTGCGACGCGAGTTTCAAGATCTCTCATTTGTTTATCCCTAGGGTCGGATTTTCAAGTAAACGTTTTAGTACGGCGATGCTTCCGCTTGCGGATTCAACGCATTCAACTCGGTATTCGTCATAGTTTGTTAGGTTGCGTCGGAGTATTCCCATGAGGACTCGTCCCGCACCAACTTCCGTGTATTGTTGAACGCCT
>JBGSNA010000003.1:0-19440 GCA_041739875.1 Pirellulaceae bacterium | reverse complement strand
CGTTGGAGCAACTCACGGTAGTCCGTTTCGAGTGCGGATGGACTTGTGGCTAATCGTGAGAAGAATTCTTTGTCGAGATTTCGAGATGTTCCGATCATGCAACATGCTCCACGATCATGGATTGCTTGATATAGCGACTTGTCGGTTGGCGGAACGTGACCCACGAACGCGATCACGTTCGCCCACGGAATTCCTGAAGCATCCAACGCCGCGATCCGCTCATGATCGGGCACCATGACTTCCATCATCAGTTCTGGATTGGCGCGATAACAAGCCAATGCGTCTTTCAAGCTCCCAACGATCAACATCACATAGGACTCCGCTTGGTGTTCTCGGATCTTGCGAATTCGCAATTCCAGCGGCACATCCTTTTGGTCGAGAACCAAAATCGTTTTCCCGCGTGCCCACTCGATCACTTCATCGAGCGTCGGCATCACCTCATCCGTGACATTCCCGTCGCTGTCCTTGAGCCGCAATTGCTTCAGTTCCGCGAGTGTCTTGTCCGCCAACTTGCCGCTCCCATTCGTCGTTCGCTCCAACGTCGTGTCGTGATGCACCACCACTTCGCCGTCTTTGGTCAGCCGCGGGTCGATTTCGAGCATCGAGAAGGTACTGTGAAGCGTGTGGTCAAACGTGGCAATGCAATTTTCGGGGTAGCCTTTGGCGGATCCACCACGATGTGCGCTAACGATTGGCAGCATCTCTCCGTCGTAACGAAACAAATCACGCATCGCCGCCGGAGATGCTGGCGTAATCAAATGAGAGGATTTGGATGCGACACCATCTTGCGCCATCGCACTAGCCCAGACTTGCAAGCAAAGCGAACTGACAAAAACGAGTCGGAGGCATTTCAACATGAAGGAACTTTCGCGAAGAATGATTGCCGAGGCCAGCGTCAAACGCGACCGAAAAGGCCGCTGCGTCCTCGCCCCTCATGGTAACGTGCCCCAACACAAAAAGTGAGTGTGAACTCCTCAGCCCATGGAACAGGCCAATTTCTGGCATCGTGAGCGAGCTATTCTTCGAAAATTGATGCGGAATCGACTGTCTCGTTGAGCGGTCGAACCTAGAATATCAACAGGCTCAAGCGAAGAACCATGTTGCTTCCTCGTCGAATTCAGTTTTCCAGCACTTGGCGGTACTAAAATGCGAAAATTCTGTTTGGTGTTGGTGTTCTTTTTATTGTGTGTGTTTGCCTTGGAGCCCGTTGCCCAGGCACAGACGATCAGCCGAAACAACCCTTATCGAACGTTCAATTTGAGCGGAATCAATTACGGATCGGTTCGATGGGAGAAGCAAAATCGCAGCACTCAAAAACCAGCCCCGCAAAAACGCGTCCGAATCTTTCGCCGATGAGCAATTCGCTTGAACTTGTCAGCTGACCGCGAAACTCGCAACGAGGCTGTGATTTTTTAAAACGTAGGGTGGTTCGAGCGGCGTTAGCCGCGCTGACCCACCATGGTTTTCGACGATTTGCGGTTGGTGGGTCTGCATCGCTAACGCGTTTTGACCCACCCTACAAAAAGTCACAGCCTCTACCGCCGATTGTTCCAGAAGAACTGTTAATTCGCTGATCGTGGCTCTTTGCGATAACGTTGTTCGATCACGCGGAAGTCGTAGCTTCGTCCGACGCTTTGGCTCTCGAAAACGGTTTTGATGATCGTGGAGACTTCGTGACGACCGTTGGCTTGTGCGTATTTGAATTCGATTTGAGCGAGACGGGCCTCCAATTCCGCAGAAATGAATTTCGCAATTTTGCTACCTTGAACATCGACGCCTGCTTTTCGCAACAGCTGGGTATCGAATTTCTGTAGCGGGCTCGGGCTAGCGAACACAAAATAGATCCGCGGTGCCTCGTTCGAAGCGACGCGAATGGTTGGCTTTGTCGACACGTTTGATACGTATTGTCTCGTTGATCCGAGCGAAGCCAATTCGATGCCGAACCCGTCCAGTTGTTTGGCATAGTCCGCAAGATCATTGGCACTGAATTCCAGTTGCCATCGCTCGTATCGAGGAACCATCGAATCGCCGTCGACATCGGGCCCGGGGGAACGCATCAACCCAGCTGACGATCCAGGTTCGTCGGTTCTGAAGCCGCTGGAAACGGCGTCCAAGGATACAGCAACGGTGCCAGCAACATTCGTTACTGCCTCGATCGCTTCCTCCAGGCTCGCTTCTTGGAGCGATTCGATTTCGGAAGCTGTTGGCTTCTCGAATTCATCGTCACTGCCTATCGACGTGTTGTTATCCTGGCTGCCAAACTCGACCGGTGGGATCAAATGATGCGGTTCACTCGGTCCGCGCGTCAACCAAGTGAGGAAGCTCAGGAGGACCAATGCAGCGGCAAATATTATCAATGCGAGAAGCAGGGAACTGACAATATCGAACGGACTAGTGCGGAGCCCCTGACGCTCGAGGCGACGTTGCTCTCTTAACCGTGCCACTTCGCTCCGGTCGAGCAACGCGGCCGGCATACTTAGCTGGGTCTGTGATCTAACTGGCGACATGAGTTTACCTTTCACGAAAAGTTGCTGGGGTTACAGGCGACACGGCCAACTGAATCCGAACAGCGTGTCGCGCGGCAAATTTTCACCACCTATGCTCAAACGAAGCGACGATTGCGTTGCGATGGGGGGAAAAGAAATCTCGCAATCCCCCACCAGTCGAACGCACGGCAAGACGTTATCTTGTCCGCATGGCAGATTGGTATGACCACCCGCAGTACTTCGACATGGTGTTTCGCGACGAAACTCCAGCCGAAGTTGCGTTTTTTGAGCAAGCGTTTGAACGTTTTGCGGTGGGCCCCGTTCGAAAGCTCCTCGAACCTGGTTGCGGCAGCGGACGACTGGTCGCAGCCATGGTGGGCAAGGGCTACAGATTGACGGGTTTGGACTTGAGCGAGCCGATGCTTAAGTACCTCGAGCGTCGACTCAAACGCCGCAAGCAATCAGCCACGCTCGTGCAAGGCGACATGACCAACATGTCGCTCAACGAAACGTTTGACGCCGCGTTTTGTACGTTCAATACGTTTCGGCATTTGATGACGGAAGCGGATGCCGTCGCGCATCTTCGCAGCGTCGCTGACCACGTGCGCGTCGGTGGGATCTATATCCTCGGATTTCACATCATCCCGCTGGATGCCGACCCCGAGTCGACTGAGCGGTGGACGGCCGAGCATGGCGGGACCAAAGTCCATGTCACGTTGAAGGTGATTGCTTTCGATCGGCGAGCTCGACGAGAAACATTGCGTGTGATCGTGTCGGCGAAAACGCGCAGTGGTCGCAAAGAACAAATTCGAAGCGAGTTTCCGTTGCGTTTGTATACCGACCGGCAAGTCAAATCGTTGTTCAAGCAAGTCGATGACGTATGGGAAATCGCTGAGGCGTATGACTTTGATTACGATATCGACGAGCCACGCAAGCTCGACAATGATCTGACCGACGCCGTGTTTGTGCTGCGACGTAAGCCTTAGCCTTGCGTCTTGCTTGCGACTTTCATTCGCAATCGTTCGAGCCCCTCATGCATTGAGATGCGAGGACGATAGCCTAAGAGTTGCTTGGCCGCTGTGATATTGAAATAGTGGTCTTTCGCCAATTGTGCAGCCACAAAGCGGGTCATCGGAGGTTCTTGTGTTTTGCCCAGCGCACGATACACGGTTTCCAGCACAGCACCCATGCGAGACGCAGCGCTGAAGCTGATTCGCTTCGTTGGTGGGCGTACGCCGTGAATCTCGCAGACTTCGCTAATCCAATCCCAGCAATTCACGGGTTCGTCCTGGGTGATGAAATAGGCTCGACCGCCACACCGTTTGGGATCTTTCACAAGCGAGTCGAGTGCATCGACATGCGCAGCCGCTGCGTTGATAACGTGTACGGTGTCGACACGGTTGGTGCCGTCACCGACGATGCGCAAACGTCCGCGACGGGCACGCTCGACGACACGAGGCAAGATGTGTGGATCGTCTTCCCCCCAGATCAAATGGGGGCGGAGCGAGACGGTATGCAACTCGCCGACTCGGTGCGCCTCAATCACCGCTTGCTCGGCCAAGGCCTTGGTGTGCGGATAATCGCACATCCACTTTGAGGCATAGGGAACAGACTCATCAACGCCGCTTTGATGTTCACCGTCGAAAGTCACACTGGGGCTACTCGTGTAGACAAGCGATCGAATCGACCCTACGCGACAAGCGTCGATGATCGAATCCGTGGCTAACTTGTTGATCGAAAAATACTCGTCCTGGCGGCCCCACACACCAGCTTTCGCGGCCGTATGTACGACTGCGTCAACGTCGCGCACAACGCGGCCGACAAAGCCTGCGTCGGTTAAGTCACCGCGTTCCAACTTCATTCCAAGTGATTCAAGTTCGGGATAAGCACCGCGCGAAACGCCTGTGACCGTGTCACCTCGACTGAGCAACTGTCGAGCAATTTCGGCACCAAGGAAACCACCGCATCCGGTGACGAGTACATGCATGAATGCGGCTACTTGATGTATTTCGAGTACTCGGGCCGCAACTTCCATTCATCAAGGAATGGTGCGTACTCCGGAGTGTCATACCACGATTTCGACTCAGGCTCGGAAGCACTCACCGCTTTCTCGGGATAATCCAGTCCAGAGAAACTGTTGGAAACCGACTCGTTCCATTGTACGACGAGTTCCTTCATTCTCGCGAATTGACCGGGCTCCGATTGAGCCAAGTCGGTTGTCTCGTTCGGGTCATTGGCGAGATTGTAAAGCTCGAATTTTCCCTTGTCGTACTTCTCCGACAAAATTTTCCAACCGTTGTCGACGAGAGCGATTTTGCCTTGGTAGCGAAAACCGAGTGGTGACGCGCGAGACGAAATTTCTTCGGTGAATAGCGGAACGAGACTTGTTCCATCTTGCGGCAGTATTCTCGCGGCCGAGTCCAAACCAACGATGTCGCTGATTGTGGCAAACATATCCGTCGTACAAGCCGGGTAGTTCGAAACGCGAGGCTGGATTTTTGCTGGCCATTCGATAATCGCGGGAACTCGTAATCCGCCTTCGAAGACAGAGCCCTTGAATCCACGCAGACCACCGACAGTTTCCGGACCGAACTGGGCCAGACCACCATTGTCGCTACAGAACCACACGATGGTGTTGTCGGCGATCGTCAGTTGACGCAGTTCACGACGGAGCGTGCCGATGCTGCGGTCCATCGCGACCAATTCACCATAGTGGTTTTGGTGATCGGGTTTGAGTTCATTAAACTCGCCCTTGTCGGAACCATCCGCCACAAAAGGACTGTGAGGCGAACCGTACCAAACCACCGCAAAAAACGGTTGTGCGACTTTGCTTTGTCGACGAATGAACTTCAGTGCCTCGTCGATTGCGATCTCCGACGAGTCGCCTTCGAACTCTTCGAACTTACCCGCTCGGCTGAGAATCGGATTGCGGTCAAAGAAGTTGGACGTCGAGACCCACTGGTCAAAGCCGAACTCACCAGGATTATGGTCGTCACTGGCAAAGATCGGTGCGCCTGGGCCACGATGTCCGTTGAGATGCCATTTGCCGAAGTGGCCAGTTACATAACCTGCTTTGCGAAGCGCTTGCGGCAACGTTTTCTCTTGTCGACGAAGTGCGTAGCCGTGGCTCTCAACGCCAGTTCGATCATTCGTTCGGCCTGTCATGACACTCGCTCGCGTTGGCGAACACACGGGTGCTCCGGCATAAAAACGGTCCAATCGCAATCCGGATGCTGACATTTCATCGAGATTGGGAGTCTTGAGGATCGGGTGGTTGTAGTAACCAGTTTGGCCCCACCCCATATCGTCCGCCATCACCAAAATGATGTTCGGCCGGTCGCTTGCATCGGCTCTGAGCGGCGTTATCCATAGGTTCTGCAAGAAGAACACAGCAAGCGATGCAAGGCCAGCGGAGGCAAGTCGCTGCAGAAAATGAATCGGTGATGTTTGACACCAACGATTCGCACTATGAAGAGTCGAGGCTTGTGAATGGTTTTGAATCATTATTTCTTCCGATCGTCGAATTCGAACAGGCCAGCGACAAACTTTGATCTGCCACAATGGAGAACCTGAAGTTCCATCACTTCGCCCCAATCAGTCGAATTTGTTTTCCAGCACCAGTGTGTTCTTTTGCATTCTAGACGTCAATTACTACCAGCGATTCGCTTTATTGCAGCAAACGAGTTCAAATGGCGGCGAAAGGGTAGAGCTTCAATCGGCACTCGACAAATTTCAACGACGTAGCACGAAGTAGCTGAAGTGCATTGAAGGACGTGCACTACAACCAATTCGAGATTTCTTCAAACACACTATCGACGTCAGCATCGACGAGCGTATCTCGCAGCGGCACGACCGCTCCGAGTGCGTTTCGCAAGTACCAGTCTCGACCTGTGCCACCTGTTAAGGTGTCCGGAGAAAAGTCTTCTTTGACCGTGGCTTGATTCAGTGTAAAGCCATTGTTCAAACCACCGGCGATTGTTCCGAGCAAATGGCCAACGCGGTTGTTGAAGTTGCTGGCCGACACCCATTCCGCTCGCAAGCTTCCGAGAGCATCAATATCGTTTTCTAGTAAATATCTCGCACCAAGCATCAGGTCTTCGGACGTTCCTCCCGTCAACATATCCGCGCCGAATCCTCCAAACAGGAGGTTCTTGCCAGGTCCTCCGATGAGCGTGTCGTTTCCAGCCAGACCGGAAAGAACATCGTCGCCCGCATTGCCCTGAAGCGAATTTTCAAGCGTGTTGCCAATCAGGATGTCATCGAGTGATCCTCCACTGGCATTCTCAATCGAATTACCCGCGGAGAGGATCAGCGTCAGATTGGCGTTGACTACTTGGGCCGAGGCGAGTGATAAACTGACTTCCACGCCAACAGTCGTGGTCGTGCTGAAGTCAAGCGTGTCCACCCCGCCGCCGACGGCGAATTCGATGATGGTGTCGGTGCCCAACGCCGTGTCGGTGTCGAATATATACGAGTCGTTGCCGGAACCACCCGCCAACGCATCGTTACCCGCTCGTCCCGTCAGTGCGTTGGCAAGCGTGTTGCCTGTGAGCGAGTCATTGAGTGAACCACCGATCGCATTCTCAATCGTCGTCGCGGATTGCAAATTCAACGACAGATTGGCGTTGATGACTTGTACGGTGGCCAGCGATAGATCGACTGTTACAGATTGCGTTGTGGTCGGGCTGAAATTCAGCGTATCGATGCCGCCGGAATCATTGATCGTGTCGGTGCCCAAGGCGAGATCGGTGTCGAACAGAAACGAATCATTGCCGGAACTTCCTGTCAGAGTGTCGTTTCCACCACCGCCTGTAAGAATGTTATTCAGTGTATTGCCGGTCAGCGAATCGGCTAGCGCGCCACCGATGACTGCTTCGATCGTGTTACCGGCTGAGAGTGTCAGGGTCAGTCGACTGGCCGTGACAACCTGTGCCGCGGCACTGGACAGATTGACCGCGATAGACTTCGTCGTCGTGGCGCTGAAATCGAGCGTGTCGATGCCTCCGCCGGATTCGTTGATTGTATCAGAGCCCTGAACCAGATCCGTGTCGAACAGGTAGGTGTCGTTGCCAGCGGCTCCGACCAACGTATCGCTGCCGGGGCCGCCTGTTAGTCGGTTGTCCAGCGTGTTCCCCGTTAACGTGTCTCCCAGTGAACCACCGATCACGTTCTCGAGTGTGTTGCCGGCTGACAGGATCAAGTTCAGGTTACTCGCCGTGACCAATTGATTCGCTGCGCTCGACAGATTTACGGCAATCGCTTTGGTGGTCGTCGGGCTGAAGTCTAGCGTATCGATGCCTCCTCCAGACTCATTGATCGTGTCGAGTCCGAGGATCAAGTCGGTGTCGAACAGATAGGTGTCGTTGCCGGCACCGCCTGTCAACACGTCATTCCCCAATCCGCCGGTGATGACATTTCCCAGCGTGTTGCCGGTGAGAGTATCGCTCAAATCGCCACCGATGACATTGTTCATCGAGGTGGCCGAAGTGAGCGTTAGCGTTAGCCCTGCGTTGACAACTTGAGCCGAGGTTAACGAGAGATCGACCGTCACGCCACGCGTGGTCGTGAGGCCAAAGTCCAAGGTATCCACGCCTGCGGTATCGGTGATGGTATCGGAACCGAGGGCCAAGTCGGTATCGAAGACGTAGGTGTCATCGCCGGAACTGCCGCTCAGCGTGTCAATGCCTCCGCGTCCTGAAAGCACATTGTTCAGCGTGTTACCCGTCAGTGTATCACCTTGATTGCCACCGGTTACATTTTCGATCATCACACCGGATGTCAGTGCCAATGTCAGGTTTGCGTTGACGACCTGCGCAATAGCCGTCGCAAGATTGACCGTCACGCCCAATGAGCCCGTGGAACTGAAATCAACGGTATCGACCCCTGCACCCGTTTCCACAATGACGTCTCTACCTTGAGGCGTATCGGTATCGAAGCGATAGCTATCCGTCCCGGCTCCACCGGTGAAGCGATTGTTGAGTGAGTTTCCAGTGAAGGTGTTTTTAAACGATCCACCGATCACATTTTCAATGGTGTTGCCCGCTGACAAAGTCAGAGAGAGATTCGACGCGGTCACCGTTTGCGATGCTGCATTGGATAGATCGATGACAACCGGCTTAGTGGAAGTTGCGCCAAAGTCGAGGGTATCGATACCGCCACCCGATTCGGAAATCGTGTCGTTCCCCTGGGCAAGATCCGTATCGAAGATATAGCGATCATTACCGGAGCCTCCGGACATAATGTCGCTGCCTCCACCGCCGGTGATTGCGTTGGGGCGGGCATTTCCGATCAGGATGTCCGACTGGCCGCTACCGATCACATTTTCGATCGTGACTTCCGAGGACAGATTGAGACTTAAGTTGCCGTTGACGCCTTGTGTAAAGCCGCTCCCTAAATTGGCCACTACATTAAGCGTGGTCGTTTCGCTGAAGTCGAGCGTATCGATTCCACCGCCGATGTCGCTGATGGTATCCGATCCAAGGGCCGTATCAGTATCGAAGACATAGGTATCGTTTCCGGCTCCTCCGAGCAGCACATCATTGCCGCCGCCACCGATCAGTCGATCATTGCCGCCGCCACCGTTGAGAGTTGCTCCGGTAGTCACCGTGCTGCCAATAGAAAGCGTATCGTCGCCACTCTGGCCATTGACGCTGATGACAAGAACTTTGCTCGCGTCGAATGCGTAGTTGACTCCGTTGCGAACGACGTTCAGCTGCGGTGCTGCGCCGGCCGGAGTCACACGCTCGAGGCTGATCGAATCCGCCAGGTTCGTGCCATCGACAGTGAGCACGCCGCCATTGGCCAACTGGACCGGGGCATCGGATTGATATCGCTGCGCATAAATGCCAAAGCTGCTGCCGTCCTGAGCGTAGCTCTGCCAAGCGACGACGAAATCACCGTCGGCATCCATCGCTACCGATGGTCTGCTCTGACTGCTCGTCGTGAAGGTGTTGACGCGGAACTCGCTCCCCTGCGTGACGCCCGCGGCATTGTATCGCTGCGCGTATATGCCGTAGAAGTCGCCGTCCTGAAAGATACTCTGCCAGGTGACGACGAATTCCCCGTCCGCATCCATCGCCACGGAAGGATTGAACTGATTGTTTAACTTAAACGTGTTGACGTGGAACTCGCTCCCCTGCGTGACGCCTGCAGCATTGTAGCGCTGCGCGTAAATGCCGTAGAAGTCGCCGTCCTGTCCGTTGCTCGTCCAGGTGACGACGAAGTCCCCATCCGCATCCATCGCCACGGAAGGGACACGCTGTATGTTCGTCGTGACCGTGTTGACGCGGAACTCGCTCCCCTGCGTGACGCCCGCTGCATTGTAGCGCTGCGCGTAAATGCCGTCGAAGTCGCCGTCCTGTCCGTTGCTCGTCCAGGTGACAACGAAGTCCCCGTCCGCATCCATCGCTACGGAAGGGGCACGCTGGTCGTTCGTCGTGACCGTGTTGACGCGGAACTCGCTCCCCTGCGTGACGCCCGTTGCATTGTATCGTTGCGCGTAAATTCCGTAGCCGCTGCCATCCTGATTGGAACTCCGCCAAGTGACGACGAAGTCTCCGTCGGCGTCCATCGCCACGGTTGGAATGCTCTGACCGTCCGTCGTGAACGTGTTGACGCGAAACTCGCTCCCCTGCGTGACGCCCGCTGCATTGTAGCGCTGCGCGTAAATGCCAGTGCTGCTGCCATCCTGATCGTCACCTTGCCACGTGATGACGAAGTCCCCGTCCGCATCCATCGCCACAGAAGGAGCGACCTGACCGCCCGTCGTGAACGTGTTGACGCGGAACTCGCTCTCCTGCCTGACTCCCGCTGCATTGTAACGCTGCGCGTAGATTCCGTAGCCGCTGCCGTCCTGACTGGAGCCAGTCCAGACGACGACATAATCTCCATCGGCATCCATCGCTGTGGTAGGATCTCTCTGGGCGTTCGTCGTGAACGTGTTGACGCGAGTCTCATTTCCAGCAGCGAGGATGTTGCTGATGGCAAACGAATGTTTGTAGTCACCTCCCGGTGATCCGTTCAAATCTCCATCAAGGCTGTTCCCGGCGATGTCTCGAATCGCCGCAAGTGCCGTCAGGCGGTACGTTCCCGCTGTCAACGTCGTGACGAAGTTTAATTCCACTTCGTACTTGCGGGTCAGGTCGTTGAAGTCGAACGTCACGCTCGCAATCTGGTTGCTGACATCCACGCCATCCTTCGTCAAACGCCAGTTGGCGAAGTTAAGGACACTGTTGGCTCCGGATGCACCGCCGACCACATTCAAGTCTTCCGAGAACACGACAGTGAGCGAATCGAGCGTCGAAGTCAGCCTGCCGCCCGGAGCGATCTGCCGGTCGCTATCCAGCACTGCCGAGACGATCGGTCCGGCAGTCTCGGTCGTCTCGTTGTATCGCTGGGTGTAGACGCCGCTGTTGCTTCCGTCCTGACTGACGCTATCCCAGACGACCACAAAATCTCCGTCCGCATCTAACGCCACGGTCGCATTGCGTTGTTCGTCCGCTGTTTCCGAATTGACTCGGAATTCACCACCTTGAACCACTCCGGCTGCGTTATATTGCTTGCCGTAGATGCCGTTCACATCGCCATCCTGATAACTCTCCCAGGTCACAACGAAGTCCCCGTCTGTATCCATGGCCGCCGACGGATTCCGCTGCGCGTCGGTCGTAAACGTGTTGACGCGGAACTCCAGGCCCTGCGGCTCTGCTGCCGTGTTGAACCGTCGCGCATAGATCCCATCGATGCTGCCGTCCTGGCCATCACTTTGCCAAGCAACGATAAAATCACCGTCGGCATCCATTGCGATCGATGGAAAGGTCTGATCGCCCGTTGTGAACGTGTTGACCTGGAACTCGCTTCCCTGAGTAACACCTGCCCCGTTGTACCGCTGCGCGTAAATGCCGTAGCTGCTTCCGTCCTGAGCGTAGCTCTGCCATGTGACGACGAAATCCCCGTCTCCATCCATTGCCACCGAAGGATTTCGCTGACTGTTCGCCACCGTTGTATTGACCTGAAACTCCCCGCCGAGCGTGGCACCCGCGGCACTGTATCGCTGCGCATAGATGCCGTGGGCATCGCCGTCCTGTCCGTTGCTGCTCCACGCGATCACAAAATCCCCGTCCGCATCCATCGCCACTGATGGTCGAATTTGACTAGACGCGGTGAACGTGTTGACGAGGAACTCGCCTCCCTGCGCCACGCCCACGGCATTGTAGCGCTGGGCGTAAATACCATCAAAGCTGCCGTCCTGGTAAGAGCTCAACCAGGCGACCACAAAATCGCCATCGGCATCCATGGCCACGGACGGAAAACCCTGATTGTTTGCAGTGGCCGTGTTCACGAGGAACTCGGTCCCCTGCTGTATGCCCGCCGCGTTGTAACGCTGCGCATAAATTCCGTAGCCGCTTCCGTCCTGCAGATTGCTCTGCCAGGCGACGACATAGTCCCCATCGGCATCCATCGCGATGGCCGAGATCGTTTGCGACGCTGCCGTCTCTGAATTCACCTGGAATTCAACGCCGATCGGGTTGGCCGCCAGCAGCACGCGAGTTTCTAGCTGCTCGAAGAGATATCGTCGTTTACGCAAGTGACGTTCGGTCGGTCGTGTCCGTGGCTTTGAAAAAGTAGGATTCGGTCGCTGGACCAACGACAGCCAAGAATTAGGTTTTGACAAGGCTAAATTCTCACTGAATTCAAATGCAAAAAGATCACCGGGGGGTGCCGGGACTAACTAGCTTAACCGCCGCAGCTGGTGTGGTGCAAATCGTCATTAGAATTATTTCCGGTCCATCACTGTTACTACGAAAGTAAATTCTCGGGACGCAGCCAGTATGAGAAATCCGGGGCGGTAAATGCCTGTCTTGTCGCGTCGTCGGACACATTCAGAATGTTGACGCTACGAACGACGGGCAAATACTGAACGTCATAAATCTCCGTACATCCACTCGTAAACTCGAACATTCCCACCGTGTTCCCCGTGGGAAGGTCGATTACAGCCAACCCAGAAAGTAACTTCTCACTTTTCTGCTGGATCGACAGGCCTCCGAAAATGTGCCTTTCGCGGATCTGGCACATTCCGACGACCGCGTATCGACCAATCAAGCAAAGACCTCGCAGGTACGCTGGCAACGTACAGACGACTCCAGCCGAACCCGTTTTCGGATCGAAACATAGCAGTTCACCAGCCCCCGAGTTCAATAGCCATAGATGACCGTTGTGCCAACGTGGTGAATGGGGCATCGAAAGATCTCTGAGCACGACATTGCCCGTTTCGACGTCGATCATGATCCCGCCTGTCGCCTTTTTGTCGCGCCAGCCCTCCCTGTACACAACCCAATTGTGGGGAGTTCTCCGTTTCTTGAATTGCTTCGAGCCTTCTAATTGCAGCGTCAGCGGCTGGTTCTCGATTTTCGTTCTATGGAGGCGAACCGAATTCGCAGGTCGTTACAACATGTCTCGGTTAACAACTCGTGTTAACCCGTCACCTGATTATTTCGTGGCTGTTACGGGCTAACAGCAGAGAGACATTGCGTCCGCCACAACGAGGGCAGACCACGGCGGGCGAAGTTGTACCGGTTGCCACGGGTACGTGTGCCGATGATCGGTCATTCGGTGGCCAGTCGGAGCTGCAGGCACGAACTGGAATTGTGGTAATCGGATCGCTTCGTAGGCTCGTTTCTTGAGCGGGGTAAAAAGAGACCGCCACCCCGATTGTTTCCGTTTTGGCAAACGTTTTTAGTCCACGATGATCAACATTGTACACCCACTTCTGACTCTGTTGGCGTCGCTGACTCGACAAGAGTTAGCCCAGCAGATTCGCTTCCTGAAGGCAGAGAACGAGATCCTTCGATCCAAGTTGCCCACACGCGTTACTCTCGATGATCGTGAAAGAAGAACGTTGGTGAAGCACGGCAAGACACTGGGCGGCAAAATCAAGGAAGTCATGTCGATGGTGTCCTATTCGACGTTCCGCAAGTGGGTGCGGCGCATGGAGGATGACACGCCCACGCCAACGAAGCATGCGACCAAACGAGGCACCGGCAAACGAGGCACCGGGCGGCCGAAGCTCGAAGATGACGTTCGCGACACGATCATTCGCATTCGCAAGGAGACTGGCTTCGGCTACACGAAGATTCTGCAGGAGCTGCGACGCATGGGGGTTCACGTTTCTCGTCAGACAGTGAAGAACGTGATCGTCGAAGCTGGGCTGGGGCCGCTGCCTGGAGACCATCCCGACACATGGCACAAGTTCATTAAGCGTCACGCTGACACGCTGTGGCAATGCGATTTCGCGTCCAAGAAGAAGTGGACGATGAAGGGGCTGGTCGATGTCTACTTCATGGTTTTCATCCACCTGGGTTCGCGGCAGATCTGGATTTCGCCCTGCACCGAGAATCCGTCTGGAGATTGGACATCGCAGCAAGATCTCAACTTTCAGATGCACATCGACGATCACGATCTCAAATGCACGATCCTGATGCGCGATCGGGACCGCAAGTACACCGATGCGTTCGATACGGTGTTCAAGTCGAACACCTGCAAGATCAAGCTCACACCGATCCGCTCACCAAACTTGCAGGCTCACGTTGAACGAGTCATTCAGACGATCAAACACGAAGTACTCAATGCATTCTGCATCGTGTCGGACCAACATCTCGACAAAATTCAGAAGACAACCGTCAGTTGGTACAATTGCCGCCGCGGCCATTCGGAGCGAGATCACCTGCCACCCATTCGAGACGAATCTCCAACCGTACTTGAAAAGTTTTCGAAGGCAAAAGTCGTCTGCGATTCCGAACTCGGCGGGCATTTGATGTCGTACCGGCGGGCGGCGTAGCAAAGACAACGGCCATTTACTGAGCTGTACGCGGCTGTAGGGTCAAGTTGCTCTACGGTTCACGCCCTTGAGCATGTCAAGCGTCAGAGAAATCAACGGTAACCCGAATACGACGGACAGAGGAAATGAACATGCACGAAAAAGATCAAAGTCGATCGCAACTCACAGTCATCCTGGCTATTAGCTAGTTTATATATTGGTCGGCGGAGGTCTAATCGCCGCGATTGCAATCTCCGACGAGTCGCCTTCGAAATCTTCGAACTTACCCGCTCGGCTGAGAATCGGATTGCGGTCAAAGAAGTTCGATGTCGAAACCAAACTCACCTGGATTGTGATCGTCGCTGGCAAAGATCGGTGCGCCCGGGCCACGATGTCCGTTGAGATGCCATTTGCCGAAGTGGCCAGTTACATAACCTGCTTTGCGAAGCGCTTACGGCAACGTTTTCTCTTGTCGACGAAGTGTGTAGCCGTGACTTTCGACACCGGTGCGATCGTTCGTTCGTCCGGTCATGACACTGGCACGCGTTGGCGAGCAGACTGGTGCACCGGCATAAAAGCGATCCAACCGCAAACCGGTCGAGGCCATTTCGTCGAGATTGGGAGTCTTGAGGATCGGGTGGTTGTATTAACCGGTTTGGCCCCAGCCCATGTCGTCCGCCATCACCAAAATGATGTTCGGCCGATCGCTTGCATCGGCTCTGAGCGGCGTTATCCATAGGTTCTGCAAGAAGAACACAGCAAGCGATGCAAGGCCAGTGGAGGCAAGTCGCTGCAGAAAATGAATCGGTGATGTTTGACACCAACGATTCGCACGATAAAGAGTCGAGGCTTGTGAATGGTTTTGAATCATTATTAATACCGATCGTCAAATTTCGAACAAGCCAGCGACAAACTTTGATCTGCCACGATGGAGAACCACGACGTAGCACGAAGTAGCTGAATTGCATTGAAGGACGTGCACTACAACCAATTCGAGATCTCTTCGAACACACTATCGACATCTGCGTCGATGAGGTTATCTCGCTGCAGCACGACGGCTCCCAGCGAGTTGCGTAAATACCAATCGCGGGCTGTGCCGCCGGTCAGTGTATCGGGCGAAAAATCTTCTTTCACGGTGGCCTGATTCAGCGTGAAACCAGAGTTCAATCCTCCGGCAATCGTGCCCAGCAGGTGACCGACGCGGTCGCTGATGCTGCTGGCTGATACCCATTCTGCACGCAGGCTAATCAGAGCGTTGATGTTGTTCTCCAGCAAGTATCTCGCGCCGAGCATCAGGTCTTGGCTCGTGCCACCGGTTAGCGAGTCGGTTCCTAAGCCGCCGAATAGCAGATTTTTGCCAGCTCCACCCACAAGCATGTCGTTGCCGGCAAGCCCAGACAGAACATCGTCGCCAGCATTGCCCTGAAGTGAATTTCGCAACGAATTGCCGATCAGAATGTCGTTCCGCGATCCGCCATGGGCATTCTCAATCGAATTGCCCGCCGAAAGGATTAGCGACAAGTTCGCGTTGACGATTTGAACGACTGACAAAGACAACTTGACTTCCACGCCGACAGTGGCTGTCGTGCTGAAATCGAGTGTGTCGATGCCACCGCCCGCGGCCGCTTCGATAACGGTGTCGATCCCCAGCGCGGTATCTGTATCGAACAGATAGAAATCGTCACCGGTTCCGCCTGACAGCGTGTCGTTGCCCGCCCGTCCCGTCAAAGCATTGACCAGTGAGTTGCCTGTTAATGAATCATTCTGCGAGCCTCCGATGACGTTGTTCATTGACGTAGCCGAGGCGAGCGTCAGGGTCAAACCCGCATTGACGACTTGAGCCGTAGTGGACGAGAGATTGACTGTCACGCCACGAGTCGTTGTTAAACCAAAATCCAAAGTGTCGATACCAGCAGTATCCGTGATCGTATCGGCACCCAGCGCGAGATCGGTGTCAAAGCGGTAACTATCGTCGCCCGAACTGCCACTGAGCGTGTCGCTACCTGGACCTCCGGTTAAAACATTGTTCAGTGTGTTTCCTGTCAGCGTATCGCCCCGGGAGCCGCCGATCACATTTTCGATCATCCCACCAGAAGAAAGTACCAGCGTAAGTTGCGCGTTGACGACCTGGGCGCCAGCGGTCGCCAAATTGACGGTCACTCCCAGCGTTCCTGTCGAACTGAAGTCGAGCGTATCGATCCCACCGCCGATGTCGCTGACCGTGTCCGTTCCAAGGGCGGTATCGTTATCGAAGAAGTAGGTATCGTTTCCGGCACCTCCGAGCAGCACATCACTGCCACCGCCTCCGGTCAGTCGATCATTGCCACCGCCGCCGTTGATGGTCGCTCCGATGGTAACTGTGCTTCCCACAGTCAGCGTATCGTCGCCACTCTGGCCATTGATGATGATTGCGAGAACCTGACTTGGGGCGAACAAAAAATTCACTCCGTTGCGAACGACGCGTAACTGCGGTACCCCGCCAGCCGGAGTCACTATCTGAACGGCGATCGAATCGTCCAGGTTCGTACCCTCGACCGTCAGTACGCCATTGGACAACTGAACCGGGGCATCCAATTGATATCGCTGCGCGTAAATGCCGTAACCGCTGCCGTCCTGGTCACCGCTCTGCCACGTGACGACGAAGTCCCCGGATGCATCCATCGCCACGGATGGATTGGCCTGACTTTTCGTCGTAAACGTGCTGACGTGAAACTCGCTCCCCTGCGTGACTCCCGCAGCGTTGTAGCGCTGCGCGTAAATACCGTAGTCGCTGCCGTCCTGGTCACGGCTCTGCCACGTGACGACGAAGTCCCCGTCCGCATCCATCGCCATGGAGGTATTGGACTGAGAGTTCGTCGTGAAGGTGTTGACGCGGAATTCGCTCTCCTGCGTGACGCCCGCTGCATTGTAGCGCTGCGCGTAAATGCCTGCGAAGCTGCCGTCCTGACCGAAGCTCTGCCACGTGACGACGAAGTCCCCGTCCGCATCCATCGCCACGGAAGGAATGGCTGCACCGCTCGTCGTGGACGTGTTGATGCGGAACTCGCTCCCCTGCCTGACTCCTGTAGCATTGTATCGCTGCGCGTAAACGCCCGAGAAGCTGCCGTCCTGAGTGTCGCTCGTCCACGTGACGACAAAGTCGCCATCCGCATCCATCGCAACCGATTGATTGCGCTGCTGGCTCGTCGTGAACGTGTTGACGCGGAACTCGCTCCCCTGCCTGACTCCCGCAGCATTGTATCGCTGCGCGTAAATGCCGTAGAAGCTGCCGTCCTGACCGTCGCTTGACCACGTGACGACGAAGTCCCCGTCCGCATCCATCGCCACGGATGGATTGCGCTGCTGGCTCGTCGTGAACGTGTTGACGGGGAACTCGTTCCCCTGCCTGACTCCCGCAGCATTGTAACGCTGCGCGTAAATGCCGTAGCCGCTGCCGTCCTGAGTGTAGCTCTGCCACGTGATTACGAAGTCCCCCTCCGCATCCATCGCAACCGATGGAAGGAGCTGATGATTCGTTGTGAACGTGTTGACACGGAACTCTCTCCCCTGCGTTACGCCCGCTGCATTGTAGCGCTGCGCGTAAATGCCGGGGCCGTCGCCGTCCTGAGTGTAACTCTGCCAAGTGACGACATAGTCCCCGTCGGCATCCATCGCAACGGAAGGATTGCGCTGATTATCCGCAACCTGCGTGTTAACGCGAATCTCCGGGCCGATCGGGACTGCCGCCAGCAGTTCGCGTGTCTCCAGTTGCTCAAAGAGATATCGCCGCTTGGCCAAACGACGCTGCGTCAGTCGTATCGGTGATTGAGAAATACTTTTCCTCGCCGATGGAATCAACTGCATCCAAGAACAAGCATTAAACATGATGAGTAACAAAAAATAGAGGACGGGGAACGCGACTTGTCTTCTATGGCGTGGTGAGGTCGGCCTCCATGGTACCACCATCCGCAATATTTGCCCAACCAACCGCACGAAAACGTGAGAATCTCAGGCGGCACAACGTCAAAGTGCTTTGCCCCATGGCAGCTTGTCTGGCATGAGCCCAAGTTTTGCAAGTTAGAACACGCCGAAACCCGCCATCTGCCCATTCTTTGACTCGCTTGACGCCGACGGCGGCAAGCGAGTCAAAGAATGGTGGTATTGTGGAGGGCAATCCAATTTCAAAACTCTTTCACCCGTGAGCAAGCTCACGGGGGTCCAAAAAATTGTGGGACATAAAAAAAACCGGAGTATCCGGCCGAGGAATTTGTCCTATGAGTTTCATTCACGAACGGCTTGGTGGTCTGGTTTCCAATCGTTGCCACCATCGAGACAAGCTCAAAGCCATGCGGTTGAATTCCAAGGCCGCTTGCTCGCGTGGTGGCGGAAACTGAAAACTGAAAACTTAGATCCACGTTGAGATTTCTTCAAACACACTATCGACATCCGTATCGACGAGCGTATCTCGCAGCGGCACGACCGCTCCGAGTGAGTTTCGCAAGTACCAGTCTCGACCTGTGCCACCTGTTAACGTGTCCGGAGAAGAGTCTTCTTTGACCGTGCCTTGATTCAGTGTAAAGCCACTGTTCAATCCACCGGCGATTGTTCCGAGTATATGGCCAACGCGGCTGTTGAAGTTGCTGGACGACACCCATTCCGCTCGCAAGCTTCCGAGAGCATCAATATCGTTTTCTAATAAATATTTCGCGCCAAGCATCAAGTCTTCGGACGTTCCACCCGTCAACATATCCGCGCCGAATCCTCCAAACAGGAGGTTCTTGCCAAGTCCTCCAATGAGCGTGTCGTTTCCAGCCAGACCGGAAAGAACATCGTCGCCCGCATTGCCCAGAAGCGAATTTGCAAGCGTGTTTCCGATCAGGATGTCATCGAGTGATCCTCCACTGGCATTCTCAATCGAATTGCCCGCCGAGAGAATCAGCGTCAAATTGGTGTTGACGACTTGGGCCGAAGCGAGTGACAAGCTGACTTCCACACCAACGGTCGTGGTCGTGCTGAAGTCGAGCGTGTCGACCCCGCCGCCAGCGGCGACTTCGATGATGGTGTCGGTACCCAGCGCCGTGTCAGTATCGAACACATACCTGTCGTTACCGGCGCCGCCCGCAAACGTATCGTTACCCGCTAAACCCGTGAGCGTGTTGGCAA
>JBGSNA010000375.1:0-25361 GCA_041739875.1 Pirellulaceae bacterium | reverse complement strand
TTGCCTGAAATTGACGGCCTGAAAATCGAGTCGGCCGGTACGCCAAGGCAAAGTTCTCAAGTGACGACCATCAACGGACGTCGTAGCAGTTTAACCGTGAGTGTCTCAATGCAATACAAAGTGACTCCGATGCGCGAGGGGTCGTTCGAAATACCACCGTTAGTGCTGTCTGTGGACGGGCGTAAAGAGCTGACTCCAAAGTTTTCGTTTGTGGCAACCAAAAGCGAGACGGGCGATTTATTGTTCGTTGGGGTCGAGGGAAAGGAAAACCAAGTCTATGTGGGTGAGCCGCTCGAATTGACACTAAAGATTTGGATCAAGCCTTATCGCAATGCCGAACATCGAGTTGAACTCGATGAATCCGAAATGTGGAGTCTCATCTCGGAGAACACCTCGTGGGGAAGTTTCTCAGATCGAATGCAGGAACTTGCCGAGAATCGACAACGACCGGGCGGTCGAGAGTCCTTGCGCAAAGACAATGAAGGGAACCAGCAACGCTATTTCCTCTACACGATCGGCGCGACCATCTATCCGAATCGCCCCGGCCAGATCGACGCTGGGGATGTGAGTGTCATCGTCGATTATCCGACATCACTAGGCACTCGAGGCGGCCGACGTCGCGGCCAACTCGACAGCCCATTTGGAAACTCGCCATTGTCCCAGATGCTCGATGATGATTTTTTCGGCTCACCGTTTGGTGGCTTTCCCTTCGGCAATTCGCTCTCGATCACAGGAACTCGTCCGATTGTGGCTGGTGCGGAGGTGAAACCAACCGAAGTCATTCCAGTACCCTCGGACGGACGTCCCGATGATTACCGAGGAACTGTCGGTAAGTATGAAATCTTCACGCAAATCGACAAAGGAAACGTACAAGCCGGCGATCCGATTCAACTGGATATCGGGATCACGGGCGACGGCCCGATGCAATTGGTCCAGGCACCGCCGCTCACCGATATCAAAACACTCACGGACGATTTCAAGATCTCCGATCAACCACTCGCTGGTCAAGCTCAAGGCAACACCAAGTTTTTTTCCACAACGATCCGCCCGCTACGCGAAGGCATCACCGAGATTCCACCGATCCCGCTGAGCTTCTTTAATCCGGAAACCGATGCATTCCAGACGGTGATGAGCGAACCCATTCCGATCACCGTGACCAAGTCCGATGCACTCTCACTCGATTCCATCGTCACTGCGACGCCATCGAAAGAACTGGATTCGACGCCACCAACGGTCCGTCAGTCGAAAGTGAGCTTCGTCAATGATGAGAGCGCTGCAGTGCTCGTGAGCCAATCGCCACCAGGCTGGAATCCGTGGTGGTTGCCGATCATGATTGTCCCGCCTTGCTTATGGCTGTTCACGGCGTTCATCTTTCACGCAAAGAAGTTGGCAAAGTGGATTCCTGACTTCCGTTCCACGAGTCGGCGCTGTGCGATTGGAATTGAGTCCGCAAAATCGGGTGACGATCTCGTCGATGCGATCGTGCGTTTCGTTAGCGGCGGAAGCGATCCAGAGCGAGCGATCGGAACGCTTCGTTTTGAAGGCCTGTATCCCCAGGCGGCAGAACTCGAGTCGTTCATTGACCGAGTTCGCCGTGACAGCGAGCGAGATGTCTGGGGTGATACCCTGTCCACGCTGCGTGCGAACGCGACTGAGTTAATGCAACGAATTGCCTCCGCTCGATCCGCTCGAGGCAGATCGCTCGTGCAGTCTCAAAGCAGACCCGTCAAGTTAACCAAGGCAGGCCGAAGCATCTTGGTAATCTTGCTGTGCGGGACAATGCTTTCTGGCTTCGCGATCGCATCCGAGCCCGTGCTTCAGCTTGAACCGGCACAGCAGCGGGCATTGCTCGACGAGGCCACACGGGATTACTCCACAGCAATCGAAAAAGAAGCATTGCAACCCGAAGAGTCAAAAGAGCTTTTCCAAGCTGCAGCAAGCAAGTACCAAAGACTCGTGGAGTCGGGTATTTCGAACGCTGGATTATTCACGAACCTCGGGAATGCATACTTAAAAAGCGGGCAAAGGGGACGAGCGATTGCCTATTACGAACGTGCGCAGTCATTGGCTCCGATCGATCCCCAACTGGCCGAAAACTTAAAGTTCGCACGTGACCAAGTGAATGCCGAAGTAGTAAATGAACGCGATGATTTCGATTTTGCCGCTGCACTCACGTTGTTGCGTCGTGCAGTGCTCGTTGGGTACACACCGATTCTCTGGACGCTATTGATTAGTTCACTTGTGTTTTGGGGATTGGCCATCGCACGCACGGTGGGTGCCCCTTTTTCGTTTTGGCGTGCCTCGACAATGCCATGCGTGCTGTTGCTAGTCTCAGGCATGCTCATGGCTGTTCTCATCTCATCACCCAAGCCCCAAAATCGCGGCATCGTGGTTGCGGAGAAGTTGACATTGCGAGCTGGCGACGGCGAGTCATTCGACCAAGTGGCAACGATCGAGAATGCCGAAGGACAGCCAATGAAGGTACTAGTCACTCGAGGAAATTGGGCACGCGTACAAACGATGCAGGGCAAGGTTGGATGGATTCCACGTCGATCCCTTGAAATCGTTACCGATGGCGTTTCCGTTTCTAAGAACTGAACCCAGGGACTCGCATCGTTACTGTCACGGTTAAATACGACATCATCACGTTCAACGCCTTGGGTGACGCCCGTTTTAACCTGCTGACTGCGATTCCCAAGACGTGTTCAAGGATTGAACCATTGGAGATTGGAGACAATCGGCCTGAATCACCTTGCCGCCCGGAGCGAGAAGTTCGTAATGTCGACTGTGTATGAGTGCGAAGTACTACCTAACCTGTTTGTGGCCTGGTTTGGCAGAGCTGTGGTGGCGAGGCCGTCTTTCGGCGATTCCCCCAGCGCTGGCGTTTGGCGCTGCGCTCAATCTGATGCTCGTCATGCGATTCCTTTACCCAGAGTGGCTGACCAGCGGCTTGGTGCGACTGGGGTGTTGGATAGGCGTCGCCATTTGGATTTTTTTCGTCGTTCGAGCCGTGCGAGAGTTACCAGGATTGATCGCGCCGCGGACGGTGAGTGACGAGCCCGATCGGTTTCCCGAGGCGAGAGACGCCTGGCTCCGAGGCGACTGGACCGAGGCCGAAGGATTGCTCTCGGATTTGCTAGCAATTGAATCTCGTGATCCACCGGCCTTGTTGCTGTTGTGCGGTGTCTATCGCAACACAGGACGATTGGACGCGGCGAGCCAGCTGATCGAGGAGATTCGGCGACTTGAGGTTGCCGATGCTTGGTGGCTGGAGATCGCCACAGAAGAGCGGCGAGTTGAACGTTTGCGAGACGCGGAGAACACACCGGGTAGCGACAATGTTACCGAAACTGAATCCAGTGAGGCTGAATCGAAGTCTGCCGATCTGACAGAAGACCACGTCGCACCCGACGAACATCAAGCGGTAGCTTAGCTGGTATCGAGCAAGAGAAATAAAAAATCGGAGGAACGAGCGACGACTTGAGTGTCCTAGGCACTAACGAAACTTTGCCGGTAAAACCCAACTTTGTGCGAGTGAGAAAAAAAATTTAGAGGGAAAGGCGGTAAATGAGGGCATTTCTATTGGAAGTCACGCGAAAAGCTCCTATCCCCGATGTTCCACACAACCGATAGAATTAGAAAAGTAGTGACCAGGGATGGGGAAGGGCGTTGTCCATTGCCAGGGAACTAATGTCTCGAGGTGACTTATGCCGTCGCACTGGCGTAGAGTTTGCTTTAGAGAGATAAGTGACGAAAGATTCGCCAGTTTGACAGTAGCTAGTTCGCATCGGTTGTGGCACCAAGTTGTCGGTGGCCGCTGGTGCGAAAAGATTCACGAGCGACCAGCTTCCACGAGTAACGAAATATGTACGAACGATTTACAGATCGTGCCCGCAAGGTCATGCAACTGGCCAATCAAGAGGCTCAGCGATTCAACCACGAGTACATCGGCACTGAGCACATTCTGCTCGGGTTGGTGAAAGAAGGCAGCGGAGTCGCCGCCAACGTGCTCAAGAATCTCGAAGTTGATCTGCGAAAGATCCGCCTCGAAGTTGAAAAGCTTGTCCAAAGTGGCCCAGAAATGGTGACGGTTGGCAAATTGCCACAAACACCTCGAGCAAAGAAAGTCATCGAGTATTCGATGGAAGAAGCTCGCCATTTGAATCATTCCTACGTTGGCACGGAGCACATTCTGCTGGGCTTGCTGCGTGAACAGGAAGGCGTTGCTGCACAAGTCCTGATGAACTTGGGGCTGAAGCTTGAAGATGTCCGCGAGGAAGTGCTCAATCTGCTTGGACACGGCCTCGAAGGCGCCGAAGTCGGTGAACGTGGCGGACGAACTGGCGAAAGCGGCGATGGCGGCGGGGCAGCGTCCGGCAAGAGCAGCAAGAGCAAGACGCCTGCACTGGACAGCTTTGGTCGCGACTTGACGGAGCTTGCAAAGAAAAACGAACTCGATCCAGTGATTGGACGCGAGCGAGAAATCGAACGCGCCATTCAAATCCTTTGTCGCCGCACAAAGAACAATCCGGTTCTTTTGGGCGAAGCGGGCGTTGGCAAGACGGCGATCGTCGAAGGTTTTGCACAACGAGTGATCAGCGGCGATGTGCCCGATATCCTCGCCGACAAGCGAATCGTGGTGCTCGACTTGGCAATGATGGTCGCTGGAACGAAGTACCGCGGTCAATTCGAAGAACGCATCAAGGCCGTCATGACCGAAGTGCGACGCGTCAAGAACACGATTCTTTTCATTGACGAACTTCACACGCTCGTAGGTGCCGGTGGTGCCGAAGGCGCTATCGACGCCGCGAACGTGCTCAAGCCAGCCTTGGCACGGGGTGAAATCCAGTGCATTGGTGCAACAACTCTCGATGAGTATCGAAAGTACATCGAGAAAGACAACGCGCTGGCACGACGTTTCCAAGAGATTATCGTCGAACCCACCGGTAAAGCTGAAACTATCGAGATCCTCAAAGGACTTCGCGAACGCTACGAAGAGCACCACCGAGTGCAATTCACGGACGACGCGATCGCTGCCGCTGTCGAGATGAGCGAGCGATACATCACGGCTCGTTGCCTGCCTGACAAGGCGATCGATGTGATCGACGAAGCCGGGGCTCGCGTGCGATTGCGCACAATGACTCGTCCACCCGACTTGAAGGAGATCGACGAAGAAGTCGAGAAGCTCAACAAGGAAAAGGAAGACGCAGTCGCAAATCAGGACTTCGAGAAAGCTGCGAACTTGCGTGACCAAGCGGAGAAGCTTCGCAAGAAAAAGGATCAAATCACCCAGGAATGGCGTGACAAGAGCCAGCAAACGGATGGTGTCGTCGACGAAGAAGTGATTGCCGAAGTCGTCAGCAAAATGACAGGCATCCCGCTGACTCGTCTGTCGACCGAAGACACGATGCGATTAATGAAGATGGAAGACGAACTGCACAAGCGAGTCGTCAGCCAGAGCCAAGCGGTCACAGCGGTCGCCAAGGCTGTGCGTCGTAGCCGCAGCGGATTGAAAGATCCGAAGCGTCCAACCGGTTCGTTCATTTTCGCTGGTCCGACCGGTGTCGGTAAGACGTTGCTCGCCAAGGCACTCGCGGAGTACATGTTCGGTGACGCTGACGCACTCGTGCACATCGATATGAGCGAGTACATGGAAAAGCACAACGTCAGCCGTCTGATTGGCGCGCCTCCAGGATTCGTTGGTTACGAAGAAGGTGGCCAGCTGACCGAAAAGATTCGACGTCGTCCGTATGCGGTGGTTTTGGTTGATGAAATCGAAAAAGCCCACCCCGACGTGTTCAACATGCTGTTGCAGGTGATGGAAGAAGGCCGATTAACCGACTCGTTCGGTCGCAACATCGACTTCCGAAACACGATTCTCATCATGACGACCAATGCCGGTGCGGAAGCGATTAAGAATGAGTCGGCGTTCGGTTTCCAGAAACCAGACGGTGACGCAAGCTACGATTCGATGAAGTCGCGCGTGATGGATCAAATCGAGCGAGTGTTCCGCCCTGAGTTCCTCAACCGACTCGACGACACGATCATCTTCCGTCACTTGACCGAGACCGATTTGAAGTCCGTGATCGATTACGAATTGGTCAAGGTGCGTGAGCGATTGCTGGAACGTGGTTTCACCTTCGTTTTGACCGACGCCGCCAAGGAGTTCTTGATCAAGAAAGCTTGTACGAATCTTGATTACGGTGCACGTCCGCTACGTCGGGCACTCGAGCAACGCATCGAAGATCCGCTCAGCGAAGAGCTGCTCAAAGGCACCTTTGAAGGCAAAGACACGATTGTCATTGATGTCTTCAAGAATGACGAAGACAAAGTGGTACGACTCGACTTTAAAGGCGAAACTCGTGGGCTGCCAGAGCCTGTAGCTGCCGGCGTCGCCGAAGGCGAAACTAAAGACGGCGAATAAGAATCCGCGATCCAGCGTGATTAAATCGACGAAAGGCAGGCTCTCACGGGCCTGCCTTTTCTAATTTTAGCTTGAACCGGAAATCAACGTTCAGGTTCATCGAGTTTCCGTCTCGATCTCCAAAATAAAAATCCCGCCGTCTCGGCTAGGCAATTTGGATCAAGCGTACCTGAAGTAGCTCTCTCACCAGCACTCGCCTTCAAAACCATGACGGCACTAGCATGGACGCGGCGAGGAGTCCAATACAGCGGACGACGATTCGCGTGCCCAGCTTAGTGACGATTCGTACACGAGAGTCTGAGTCCACGAAGTCGCCTTCTGTGACGACATCCACGATCGCGTCTCCGAATTGGACCTTTCCGCTCGGTCTCAGTGACGAAATGGCGATTCCTTCATCCCCGACATCCACCATTTGCCACGGCGCGATCGTCTTCGTCTCTGCGTCCTGATCGAAACTTGAATCGCCCGCGAATTGTGGGCGCAATGTCAAACGGCTAAGCCCTGGTATCTCGCCAATGTAGTTGGACAAGAACAACAGCGCCACCAAGAAACCAGCAAACGCACCGAGTACCGTGAGCACATCGATGCTTAAGCTCATTAAATCTTCACCGGTTTCCGGGAAGATCACTCGTCGCGATGCCATCACGAGCGAACCGAGCGTCAATCCGACCCCAGCAACACCGGCGACGCCAAAGCCTGGGATGACAAACAGTTCTGCGGCGATGAACATCAATCCCACCACGAACAGCGTCACTTCCAACCAGCCCGAGGTACCACCGAGAAACCGGCTCCAAAAAAACAGACCGAAGCACAACAGCGATACCAAGCCGCCGATCCCAAACCCGGCGGCACTGAGTTCGATGACGAGCGCGATCATTCCCACCACGAGTAACAAGAACGTGACGAACCCCGAGTTAAGAACCAGGATTAACGTATCGACCCAAGTTCGATGCATCACCGGAATCGGTTCGCTCAAGCCCAGGATCTTTGCGAGCTCCGCTCGATCGTTCGCGGTGTCATCCGCAAGCCCAAGTTCCACAGCTCGCGCGCCATTGGCGATAAAGAACATCTCCTTGCCGCCTTCACGAATCGGTTTACCGCGTTCCCAATCGTCGTTATCCGCAAGCGTCTCCCACTCTTTATCTGAAAACAATTGCGTCGAGCCGTCTAGCTTTTTCGTAGCTGTGAAAACAACCATATCTTTGTCAGTCATCTTCTCTGCGAGTACCTCCGGACGCCCCGTGGCCTTCGCCGTATCACGAGCCTTTTGAGCCAAGAAGCTGCGGCTCTTGGCTTCGGTGTAACGGAAAGCACCATCTTCACCCATGACGATCTCACCCGCGTCACCAATTCGAGCGTCCGGACGCATGATAATTTTGTCTGCGGCGAGTGAAAGCAACGCGGCGCCACTGATCGCATCCTTTTCGATCCACGCAACCGTCTCGACATCCTTTGCATCAAGCAACATATCCATCAATTCAAATTTCACCGAGGTGAACCCACCGGGACTGTGAACATTAAGAATGACGACGTCATAATCACCGTCCAGAGCTTCTTTGAATCGCCGTTCAAGCAATGCACCACTGAGCGGATTAATGTCCTCGTCGAACTCGATCATGATCGCACGACGGTTGCCGTTAAATTTCGGCTGTGATGCTTGCGGATTGGGTTCCTGTGCCTCGGCACCGAAAGCCGCCAGTAGCAGAAAGACGAGCGTTAGCGAACCAATACAGCGGGTACACATCATTTGAGTCTAGATTCACAGGTCGGGCTGGCCGCAGCAGATGATTCTGCAACCGGCGAGATTCGTCACAATAGAACTGGCACCAGTTTAGCAATTCCAGGGCGCTGTGTTCCAAGACGGGTTTTAATAACGAGACATTTTTTCTTGTAACACTTTGCCGACAGTTCCGCTTGTTGGCTTGTATGACCCAACAATCCACTTGCGGAGCCAAACATGAAGACCTACTTTGTTGAGTCCATTGTCATTGCCGGTCTGATGTGCATCGGCTTTGGTTTTCTGGGAAGCATTCGTATTCGGACTCCAGAGCCCGTCAAATCAGTCGAGCGGCCCAATTCAAGAACTGTCTCGCATCTGGATACACAATCGCTCATCCAACAGGGCGAGCCGATCGACCGCGCCAATCCGTCGGACGGTTTCGGCATTTCGTTGACGGCGGTACAGCAACCGAAAATGAGTGACTAACGAGTCGGCTTGACGTCTTCGAGCATTTTTTCTAGCTGTCGCATACTTCTCGACAACAGCACGCGAACGGCGACGTCAGTTTTACTAAGTTGCTCCGCGATTTGCTTGGTCGCCAAGCCATCGACGTATCGCATTCGAATGACGATTCTTTGCTCGTCGCCCAAACTTGCGATCGCCTGCTGCATTCGATTCAGACGGACATCCTGGCTGAACGCTGCACTGGGCGACGTCATGCTAGCCGCCAGCAAATGCTCGAGCCCCATGTCTTGATCGCCGCCACCGCCAGGCGAATGCAATGATTGCTGGCGACTTGAATCACGTCGTTGGGCACCGAAGTGAAAGCGATGCGCATCCACCACGCGGCGACGAGCGACTTGTTGCAACCATTGCATCGGTTCGTACTCGTCAAGAGGCGCCGTATCTAAGCTAGAAATGGCCGAGGCAGCAACGTCTTGCATCAAGTCGTCTAGCTCAACGGCACTGAGCAGACGCGTGGTGGTGATCGATCGCAGGAAGCCGATTAACGCAGCGCGGTGAAGTTCGATATAGCGTCCAAGTGATTCCGAATCGTGCTGCCGAATTTGGGCAATCAATGATTCTTCAATCGCCTCCGCGGAGTCTTCGCCGTCACCGATCGATTCATTGCTGGGCATGTCGAATTTCCTTGACTCAAAATCAGTGGCCCCAGTTACGTACATCGCCACTTCGATGCCGCTCACTGGCTATGCTGGGGCGGGAGGGATTCCCTCTAGAATAGCGAATTCTTTCACCGCACACGACCATTGCGCCGACCACTGAGCCGACCACTGTGAACACTTCGATCTCCTCCGATGCTGCACCGATGGACGCGGACGATTGGCTGTGCGAGTGTCTGCAGCGGTTGACGGAGAACGGCTGTGTGGCCGACCCGTCCGATCTAAACGCGTACTTGCCTGATCTGGATCACGATTCCAAGCGAATACTGCTGGTGGAGTTGATCAAGCTCGATATGGCGATGTCGGTTGAGTCCGGCGAGTTGCGTCGGATTGACGCTTACCTTGCCGTCGAGCCGAACTTGTTGTCTGTGGATAACGTGCCGATCGATTTGGTAATGGAGGAGATGCAATTGCGCAGGGATTTGGGTGAATCGCCGCAGCATGTCGAATACCAAGAACGCTTTCCACAATTAGCGACGATGTTGACGCCGTTGGAACATTCCATCAACGCCATTACCTCTGTCGCCAAGCCTGATGTGCCACCCGAAATCGGCATTGGCGAACATATCGATGATTTTTTGATTCTGCAAAAACTGGGCGAGGGAGCATTTGCGCACGTCTATTTGGCTCAGCAAATCTCCATGCGGAGGTTAGTCGCATTGAAGGTCTCGCGAGGTAGAGGCGGCGAGTCCCAGTCACTCGCCCAATTCGATCACCCCAATATCGTTCGTGTGTTTGACCAACGGTTAATTGACGAAAAATCGTTGCATCTCTTGTACATGCAGTATGTTCCGGGTGGAACGTTGGCGGATGTGGTGAAAGCGTTTCGTTCGTGCCGCACCGAGTATCGCCATACGGCGGTCGGTGGATGGTTACTCCTTCGCTCCATTGACGATCAATTACTCGATGCTACGCAAGTGGTTCCCGATCATTCAGAAACGCGAGATTGGATTGCCATAACACCGTGGCCGCAGGTGGTTGCTTGGGTGGGGGTTCATCTGTGTCGGGCATTGCACGAAGCCCACTCCCAACGAATTCTTCATCGCGATGTCAAACCGGCTAACGTGCTGTTATCCGCCGAAGGGATTCCTAAGCTCGCCGATTTCAACGTCAGTTTCTCTGAATCTGGTGAGCAAGCAGGCAAAGCCGCATCGCTCGGTGGTTCGCTTGCCTACATGTCACCGGAGCATCTCGGCGCGGTCATCGACAAGGATCACAGCGCTCAGGAAAAGATTCGCGAGCCGGCCGATTTGTATTCATTGGCGGTGCTACTTTGGGAGCTATGGCAGGGCCAGCGCCCCTTCATGAGCAATGAATTTCGGTTGACATGGAGCGAAGCCGCCGCGGAGCAACTTGCGGCACGCAACCGACCATTTTCAACGCCCCAAGTCGACGAGCACGCAGAGCACGCGGCGTCCGAGCGAGTCTTGGAAAAGACGCTCCGAAGAGCGTTGTCCGTTGAACCTGCTGAGCGATTTGGCGATGGGGCCGAGATGGCGGGGCGATTACGATTGTCGCTGTATCCGCAAGCTGCGACTCTTTTTGATCCGCCGGAATCTTCTTGGCGAGCATGGTTGTCTCACCAGTCGCCGTGGGTGATGGCGTGTTGGGTACTCTTGATTCCTCACGCCATCGCTGGTGGGCTCAACTTTCAATACAACATGAACGAAGTGATGCAGACGTGGCAGTTGAAGGAGACCCTTCGTTCCATTTCGTGGATCGTGAATCTAACGTATTTTCCACTGGCGACTGTCTTTGCAATTTGGCAAACACGAAGTATGGTTCGCGCCGTCGAGTGTGCTCGCCGGGATCAACGTGTCGACAGCCGCGACTTGGGTAACATGCTCGAGTTGGGGCATCGAGCGGCGATCATTGGTGGATCAATGTGGATTTCTTCGGGTATCTTGTTCGCATTGATCTTTCACTTCCTTAACGCTGATTTTCAGTTGATGGCATCGATGCAATTGATTTTGTCGTCGCTGATTTGTGGCGGGATCGCGATGGCGTATCCGTACTTTGGGATGGCTTGGTTGGCAACGTTCGTGTTCTATCCGCTGTGTTTACGCAACACGATGCAGGATCCGGATTTCGATTCGCGTGCGACGCGCTCGGTGAATCGTGGCGAAGTCTATATCTTGATTGCGGCTGTCTTGCCCTTGGTTGGCGGAGCTTTGATGATGTCGAGTCCGTCTTCCTCGCGATCGTTCATGCTGGCCGCCATTGTCGCCGGAATGCTCGGAATATTTGTCGCGTCGTTCATTCACCGACGTGTTGTGCGAGCCTGGTCACAAATGGGACAAGTGTTGTCGACCAAGGGAACAACGATTCCTGAGTAGCACGATTGACGCCCAAAAGGCAAAAACTGCTCTGTCTCATGAGAAACGGAACAGCTCTTGCCGATGCAAGGGTTACTTGTCGGTTCTTAGTTTGAAGTACCTGCAACTTCAGCCGCGTTGGCGTCCAGCTTTTTCACCGCCATTCGCAGTTCATCGACATCGACTGTGGCCGTTGTCGCGGATATATCTTGCATTGGGGCGTTGGGCGGGGAAACGGCAACGGCGGAGGACTCGATAGGGGCGAGTTCTAATGGCGAATCGTCATCGCGAACGTGTGTTACCACGGTGGCGACGACCGGAATGGCTGAAGCGGAGAAGGCTTGTACATTGTTCGCCTCGTTCACCTCCATCCATTCATCACGACTGTCGATGGCGACGACCAACTTTTGAAAGCCGATCGCCGCACCGTTATGATTGCCCATTGAAAACGCTTCGATTGGAAGTGTGACCTCCACTTGTGCTGCGGTCCATGGTTTGATCTCGCAAGTCCGAACATTTGCGTTGGGACAGTCAGGTTGAATTGATCCCAACAACGCGACCACGGACACATCAACACCATCGACGAGGCGCTGGCTTTGGTTCATCACAACGATAGCAAAACGTGGTCCGCATGGATCCGGCGATTCGCCACACCGTTGTACGGAAACGATTTGCAAGTCGCCGATCTCGTTCGATGGAATTGAAGCAGATCCGAATACCGTCGATTCAGCGAGTGCGCCGGCCACTGAGTTGTCGATGCTGCGGTTGACGCCGTGCCGCATCACCTGTGCGATCACGTGGTCGCAACGAGGATTGCCAATGAGGACGTGTGACGTGTCAATTGTTTGACTGTGAGCAATCGTCGCGAAACAGAATGCAATCGTGGTCGTGACACAGGCAGCGACTGTGAAACGACGAAGTCTGGCGGTGAGCATGGGAAGTCCTTTGAGTGTGTTAACTTTGGAGTACGAAAAATGCCTGGCAACCCGAATGGAGAGTCGCCAGGCATGGAGTGTTGAACTTGCCGCACTAGTTGCGGTCGCTGTGCCTAGTAGCAACCCCAGTAGCTGGTGTAGCAAGGTGTGTAGCACGAGTAGCTTGGCGTGTAATACGTGTACGTCGGCGTGTAGCAATGGCTGTACGTCGGGTAGCTGGTATAGCATGGGCTGTGCCAGTTCGAGTACGAGCGGAAGCCGTAATTGAAGCCGCCATAGCTTCCATAGCTGCCGCCATAACCGCCAAAGCGACGAAAGCACGCGGCGATCGCATCTTTGCTGTCTTCTTTATCGTCACCGAGCAAATTATCGACATCGGCTTGACCGAGTTGGGTGTCGACTTGAGACACTTTATCGGTATCAATCTTGGCCTTGGCAGTGAGCAAATCGTCGTCCGCGTGGACTGAGCAAGCGAGCAACATCATGGGGGCGATTGCGAACAGGGCTTTCTTGAACAGGGCTTTCTTGAGCAGGGCATTCTTGAGCATCGTAGAGTTCTCCAATACAGGGGGCAGAGACAGTTGAGGAAGCGATCGAGAGTCTGCCGGGGCTCACCGTCGCTGGGTGTCACTTGACTAACCGACCAAGCGACAACCGCTCGGATGTGTTACGAAAAAGTTGGAGAACTTTTTGAAGTCATCTTGCGCCAGTCACAAAAATAATTCAGTAACAAAACGGTGCCACTCACGCTTTCAGAAAAGCAACCACCATTCGTTTTTCCCTTTTCCGTGAGTGTACCGATGAGACACCAACTCTCTTGCGTGTTGATCTTTGCCTGCTATTTTCTTCCACGCGCTGCGAATGCGGACGACGCTTTGTTTTCTGAGATTGCCATGGAATCCGTCTTTGCAATGTCGACTTCGGCAAACGCTGCCACCACCGACGGATCAACAAGCTTGAGTCGCATCACGGGACCAAGTTCACTGTTCCTTGCATTGAAATCAGCTGGATTCGAGCCCAAGCTGAACAAACAGTCGGTATCCATCAACGTGGAGAGTGCCGGATGGAAACTGCCCGTCACGATGGTCGTCGACGTTGAACAAGACCGCGTGGTGTGTCGAATGTCGCTGATCCGATTCGAGAACGACGCAACGGCAAGTGGCCAATCACTCCTTGCGTTGTTGACCGCGAGTAACAAGATCACCGATGCATCGTTTGTGTTTGACAGCGACGAAAAAATGGTCCAGCTGCGAACCGCTTTGTCCAACCGTGACCTCACTGTGAAAGGGCTAAAGAGCAGATTATTGAGCTTGGCGGACATAGCGATCTTTCACGCCGATACGTGGATGCAACTAAAATCGACATCGACGCTCACTCCGTCGGCTGTGGCCGAGAGCGACTCTGCCGTCGTCGCCACCGACTCCGTCTCGATCGTCGGGAAATGGGCAGTGACATTGCCGTCCAACGCGTCAATCGCGATTGAATTGAACAAAGACGGGTCGTTCAAGATGGTTCATGTCGCCGGTAAGCAATCCGCCATCTCCTCAGGGACTCTGCTGCGTCAGGCCGATCTTTTGACGCTTTCCGAAACCGGAAAGGCCGACGTGAAGTTCCAAATTCAATCCGTGACCGCGACCACGCTGGAGTTGCGAGTCGTTGATTCGTCCGGCAAATCAGGGAGTTTGATCAAGTTCTCGAAAGCGAACTCGTAACATTCACTCATAGTTTTCGCTTACCCAGACATCGCCCGCACACTTCAAAGCGTTCAAGGTACTCAATCATGTTCACGCAAACACCACTCCCGCTTCGCTTTCTGGCCGCCTCGTGGGTCAACCGATATCTACTCACCGCTGTTCTAGTTTGGACGGCGGATTCGGCTCGTGGCGATGCTGAAACCTATGCTCGCGTCGTTCAATCGACGGCCTGGATCGTGACCAGTGACGCGGACAGCGAGACGGCCACCGGGACTGGCGTGCTCGTCGATGCTGAAAAAAGGATTGTGCTGACCAACGCACATGTGGTTGGTGATAGCCGTACGGTCGTCGTATTCTTTGCCGATATCAACGACGGCATCCCGCAAGTTAAACGCAAACATTACCTGGATAATGTGCTGACGCTCGCCCAGCCCGGTAAGGTCGTCTCAGTTGATCGACGCCTAGACTTGGCACTCATTCAACTGCCCAAATTGCCCGATCATGTCAAAGCAATCGAAATGGCAGAAAAGAGCATCAAGCCAGGCTCGACGATTGAGCTTGTCGGCAATCCTGGAAACAGCGACGTCATGTGGGTATCCACGTCCGGTTCGGTGCGCGCTGTCTACGACAAAAAATTCAAGTCGAATCATGGAGAACACAACTTTCGTGCCGTCGAGACTCAAAGCCCCATTCAACCTGGCGATAGCGGCGGGCCCATCGTCGATAGCGAATGTCGATTGGTCGCGCTGGCTCAATCGTTCTCGCCCGACAATTCATTGATCAGCTTTTGCGTCGACATTTCTGAGATCCGATCTCTGTTAGCCAGCGATTGGAAACAGGCTCCGGTCGCCAGTAAAAAGCTGCTCGAAGATGCTGGGATCGAGCATTCCGTCAATGCTACTGGACATTACCAAGTCGAACAAAAACTCGCTGGCGAAGCGTCCCAAACCGTTTACGTTGCCAAGGATACCGAGTATTTCGAGCGAGCCGACGTGCGGAAAATTTGGTCGCTGGTCCAGGTCAGCAAAGAGCAACCAACAACCGAACTGATGAACCGTCTGCTACGCCAAAGTTCAGTCACCAAGATTGGCGCTTGGGCTATCGAAAAGAACGATGCTGGTGAACACCTGGTGATCTATGTCGCCAAGTTGGATGCGACCGCCCCCGACGAAGCGATCAAGGGAACGATCGAGTATGTGGCTCGAATTTCCTCCGCGATGACAAAAGAACTCAAACCCAAGGCCGACGAAAAAACAGCCGCCGAAACGTTGGCTTCGTGGTTGGCACAGTAAACAGCTGGCGAGGTCGACAACAACCACTCCGAGAACGTGTGAAGCGAGGGATTCTCGCCGTGTGGGGACGTGTGACGCTTGAGACGACTCAAGCGGATCTCGCCCCTTTTTTCGTTTTCGGAAAATGAGCTGTAACACAAACACGCTTCTCACGCTTGGACTCTTGGCAAGCAAACGCTCTCCACCTGCTTTCTCGACCAAACCACTAACATTCGCTCCAAGGAAACCAAACCATGACCAAAAACGTCAAACGATTCATGATCGCCAGCGTGATCGCATGCAGCACAATGCAAACCGTACCAGCATCCGCCTGCGGTGGGCGAGGCGGTAGTGGCAACCGTGGTGGAATCAGCATCGGATTCGGCGGTGGTGGCATGCAAGCCGTCTTGCACTCGTCGGTCCCGGCTCGCCCGGTGTATCATCCGGTCGTTGTGTCCCAACCCACGTACGCCCCGCACACTTACGCACAGCCTGCCTATTCACAACCCCACGATTCGCAACCGATCCAAGCTTCGTCAATCAACTTGACAATTCCACAGTCTCAGCAAGTCCCAACTCAGCAAGTCCCAACTCAGCAAGTCTCGACTCAGCAAGTCTCGACAACTGCTGTGCCGACGGCGGTTGGGGCTTCGCCAACAGTCTCAGAAACTCCTGCTCAAACGTCATCCGTTGCGAACCAACCGATACCGTCCGCCCTACAAATGTTGGCGTCCTTGGCGTTGGAACCAGCACTCGAAGCAGACACTGCATCGGATGCCGTAAGCATTCCCGAGTTCACGACAGCAAAACCCGCGATGACAAATGCGAACATTGGTACGTGGAAGGTATCGTTACCCGGCAATCAATCGGTCGAACTGAATTTGAATGAGATCGGTCAATTCACCTGGACTGCAACAAAGTCTGGCGCCGCGAGCACCTTTACGGGTACCTATCAACTCGAGAACGGTCAACTGACCCTGGTTCGTGCCAACGACAACCAGCAAATGCGAGGCACATGGACTCCGAGTGAGAACGGTTTCACGTTCAAGCTCGATGGTGCGACGACCGGTGGACTAACCTTTGCTCGCTAGGCTAGTGGTAATGAGCCAAAACAAACAGTTGGTGCCCCTTGGGCTTCGCTCTGGTCCGATTTGATTGTGCCGTTTCTCTCGACTGTGTTTCGTTTGTGGAAGAGATGCTTCTCAGACTCGCCGCCAGAAACCTGGAAAGATCAATACGAGTACACTGAACACTTCCACTCGACCGAGCATCATCAGCCACACGAAAAGCAACTTGGCTCCTTGGCTGAAGTTCGCGTAGTTACGGGTCGCTCCGACCACGCCTAACCCAGGGCCAATGTTATTGAGTGTTGCGGCGACGGCGCTAGCGGAATCCAAGAGTTTTTCATCGAGGGTGCCTTTTAGCAATCGTTTCTCCAGCTGGGCATCACCAGCGGGCGAAAATCCGGGCGGATGCGCCACTGTCTCGCCGCCCGATGCCGTCTCGATCACGCCCCAAGTGCTGTTGGGCTCAAACGTAATCAATGCGAGCCAAGAGAACACAAAAATCGCCCAGATCATTGAAAAGTACACGACGACTCCATGAGCAATTGAGGGGTCTTCGATCGCCGTGCCTCCCAATCGTACGTGTCGGACCACTCGCGGATGGTGGGCTCGCTCGATCTCGCGACGCAAAATTTTGTAGAACAAAATATGGCGAATGACTTTCATGCCACCCCCAGTGCTGCCGGCGCAGCCGCCGACAAACATCAGCAGCAGCAAGATGCCTCGACCGAAGTTGTTCCATTGGTCAAAGTCAGCCGTGCCGTAGCCAGTTGTCGTTAAGACGGACACGACTTGAAACATCCCGTTACGCATTGACGATGACAGGGTCTCGAAACCCGGATCTTGGCTCCGCATACCAAAGAAGACGACACCGAGTGTCACAATCGCGATGATGCCGACGAAGGTTTGAAACTCGACGTCACGAATCAGCCGACGAGGGCTGACAAAGAGCGTTAAATAAAGCAGCGTGAAGTTGGTTCCGGCAAGCACCATAAAGAGGATTGTGGTGTACTCGATCGCTGGACTATCAAAACCACCTAGGCTGCGGTTGTATGTGCTGAAACCACCTGTTGCCATCGTTCCAAACGCATGGCACAGCGCATCAAACAGCGTCATGCCTTCAAACCGGTAAATCACCGTGAGCAAGATGTTGAGGCCCACATAGATTGCGGCAAAGGCGAGTGCCGTGTGTTGCATCCGAGGCATGCTTCCCTCCTTGGTCGGACCTGGCATCTCCGCCCGCATCATCGCTTTCCCCGCAGATCCCTGACCCAGGATCGCGACGAACAAAACCACGATCCCGAGTCCACCGAGAAAGTGTGTCCACGATCGCCAAAACAGAATGCAATGCGGAATCAATTCCGGCGTCTCTAAATCCGTCAACACGGTCGCACCTGTGGTGCTAAAACCGGACTGCGATTCGAACATCGCCTCAATGAACGTGATCGGCTGGTCCACTCGAATACACGTGTGGCTGAGATAAAACGGAAGCGCGCCGAGCACCGTTGCGAGAACCCAGCTCAATCCGACGATCGCCATCGCCTCCTTTTGGAACAACTGAGTCGAACGTTGGCCGCGTCCGATCAGCCGCATGATGATCCCGAGGATCACGCAAACGGCCATACTTGCGACCAGCCCCGTGATGCCTCGCCATTCGACGCCCGTCGCCGGTGGAAGATGCGTTCGAACCGACAAACTCGGTAGCGCGAACGGCAAGCTGAATAGCATCGAGCCGCCGATCAACAGACAGATCGTTCCGAGTACGCGAAACAGCAGCGGGAAGTTCAAGGATCCAACTCACGTCGGTCGGCGGGGCCATTTGAAATACAAAGGCCGACAAGTTTTCGGCGGCCAGTTCGTGAGCTTAACCGGATCACCACATTTTGACAGCGCCGTACTATTTCGCCCGAGACTGCTGAGGGGTCGAAAAAGCCGACGCTCCAAGAATTCGGCGACTCAGCGTCATGCAAGTTCGCTAGCGGCCCGAAAACTGCATACTTTGGGCTGTCCCGCTGGGATACGGTGGACAAGCGATGGTTCCTTTCCCCAAAGGATTCTGGCCATGGATACCGCTTTTCCTAGGGCTTTTCGACGAAAATCGTCGAGTGCAGGGCTGCATGTGGGTGGCTGGTGCGGAGGCGTATCTGCCACCCGCATCGGCGCTGTCACGATGGATGATTGTTCTTGCCTGACGCAGTTTTGTACAACTGGTGCATGATTCCAGGATGTCTTGATGCAATATCTGACAGGCTTTTGAACTTTTACAAGAATTGTCACCTCCGTGTGTGGACGTTTTACCCTGCGAACTGCCCCGATCCATTGGCTGCAAATGTTTTTGCCCGATATGGACGGTGTGCCGATTTCGAATGCGCCGATTTCGAGTGAAGCGGTGAGTTTGTCGATGCCTCGCTATAACATCGCACCGACACAATCTGTCCCCTGTGTGGTTCGATACACCACCGGTGGACCTCGCCAGCTCGATTTGTTTCGTTGGGGGTTGGTTCCATCGTGGGCCGAAGACCTTGCGATCGGTAGTCGCATGATCAATGCTCGCAGCGAGACCGTCGCGGAGAAACCGTCGTTCCGTCACGCCTTTGGCTCGCGTCGCTGTCTCGTTATCAGCGACGGTTATTACGAGTGGAGAACAGAGGGGAAAACAAAGCAACCCTATCTGATCGAGCATGCGGATGGCGAAGTGTTTGCGATGGCAGGGCTTTGGGAGGAAAATTACAAAGCGGTAAAAAACGCAGAAACGAACGAGGCTGCGTCGATCAAAACTTGCACGATCCTCACGACTGCAGGCAACGAGTTCACCCGTGACATTCACGATCGCATGCCTGTGATTTTGTCTGACAACGAATTCGATCGTTGGCTCGATCCAGCGAACCACGATACAGACTCGCTGCAGTCGCTGCTTGTATCCGCACCGAATGAGCTCCTGCGACGAACGCCTGTTTCCAAACACGTTGGCAATGTTCGCAATGTCGATGCGGAGTGTGCTGAGCCAATTGGCGAGGCGGAAACATGGCGCTGAATGAACAGGAACGCGAAGATCTACTGCGTGACGGTCGAGCGATGCCAATTCGCGGAGAGATTCTTGTTGACTCGGTGGATTGGCTCGTTGGATTTCGACCCCAAGGCCAAGTTAGCTTGTACGCGGGTGCAGACTTGGTCTTTCAATTTAACGGCGCAAGCCAGCTTCGACGTGTGTTCGTCGCCGGTGAGCGATTCGCAGCTGAGAACGGACGTCTTCAACGGCTTCAAACGCTGGATCGCGGGCAACGTTTGCACCTCACTCGAGAACCCTTGACGGATCAAGAACAGCAGGCGATTCAGTCGCGACTTAGTTGCTGTCTTGACCAACTGGAGGCACTCTCGAGACAAGACGTGATGCGGTGGAGTATCGAAGGTGTTTCGGAAGCCGAATTTCGCGTCAAAGTCTTGAGCTGGCTTGATGACATGGACGCTGTAATGAGAATTGCAAAATCGCCGAATGCTGGTGCGTGAGCTTCTAGAGCCGCAAACGTCGATATGCTTGACCGGAGAGATATGCTTGACCGGAGAGTCGGATGCCACGAACATAAGGGCCCTCTACCGTTCCCACCCCGACCTCGCGATAGGCTCGTCATGTCCAACACTCATCCGAACCGACGTACATTCTTAAAGGCCGCCACAGCCACCGCAGTACTCGCCCCAGCGATCGTGACTTCCAAACGAACCGCCGCTCAAGAAGTCCTGGGGTCTGGTGATTACCAATTCAAATTTCATCATGCTTGGCCTCAATTGCCGAGCCAGTATCACTGGCAAACGACACACAACGTTGATGTCGACCCCGAGAATAACCTTTATGTGATCCATGAGGGTAGCGCGACACTTCCCGACCACCCCTCGATCTTCGTTTTCGATCCCGAAGGGAAATTCGTTCGCGCTTTCGGCGAGCAGTTTCAAGGCGGTGGCCATGGCGTCAAGATCCGTGTTGAAGATGGCACGCCCTATTTGTATGTCGCCGCGTACCAAAACGTAAAATCGATCGCGAAACTTACGCTGACCGGCGAAACGGTTTGGCAACAATACGCGCCGACTCAAAGTGGTAAGTACGCCGCGAGTGAGGCCAGTGATCCAGAACAGATCTGGGGACGCGACCGATTCTTGCCGACGAACTTTACCTTTCTCCCAGATGGCGGTTTCTTACTTGCCGATGGTTATGGATCGTTTTATATCCACCGCTATGACGCCGATGGCAACTGGGTTTCCTGTTTCGGAGGCGCTGGCGATGGGGAAGGCACGTTTGCGACACCGCATGGAATCGGATTGGACGACCGCAGCGACGAAAGCATGCTTGTGGTGACCGACCGCGCCCACAACACCCTGCAAGTTCTCGGCGTTGACGGTTCGTACAAGCGAACGATTGCTGATTTTGGTTTGCCTGCGAATGTCGATACGTTTGGCGACTTGATGGTCGTGCCGGAGCTTGTCGCACGAGTTTCGATCGTCGACAAGGACTACAAGACGCTGGTTACACTCGGCGACGATCGCGAGCGAAGCTGGATGACAAATCCAAATCCAATGGCTTTTCGATTCGAACGGACGAGTCGCGTTGGCAAGATGGCAAGTTCGTGCATCCGCATGATGCATGCTTCGATCGCGATGGCAATCTGTTCGTCGCGGAATGGGTTGCGACCGGTCGGATCACCAAGCTAACGCGGGTTTAGTTTCCGCTCGGCGGTTCAGTCGTTTGGGTTCGATATGCCAAGATCACGAGTCCGAGTATCGTTAGCGCGAGTCCCGTGATCAGGCTCGAGGTAATCGGTTCAGCAAACAGTAGCACGCCGGCGAGTGCTGCCATGGCGACTTGGGACGCATTGATTAGGTTCACCGCGACGACCGGCAATGATTTCAGTGACAGTGACAAGGCAACGAACGCGGTGAGATTGAACGTACCGCCGATGCCCATCATGATCCATTCCGATTCGTTGATCGCTACGAGATCATTGAATGTCAATCGAGTCATCGTGAACGCGGACAACGCAATGCTTCCAATGGTGCCGCTAATGAACATCGCCAGTGGCGCCGAGACACCGTTGTTCATGGTCTGGCGCATAACCGCGCCGAACATCGCGTAGGCAGCTCCGGAAGCTGCGGCAGAGGCGGCTCCCAACCAAAGCGGTCCATTGACGTGTGTCGCAGCGTCCTCTTTGGTAATAGACAACACCACCACGGCGACAAGCAAGGTTGCAATCGCCAGCAGCGTTTTTCGTTTAAGCGGTTCGCCGAGCATGAATCGACCAAGCAACCCGCCTCCGATCAGCAAAACACCCAGAGTGATTGGTACCGCTTTTGCCAGCCCGACGATCCCTAACGCAACTTGAAACGCTCCGTTTCCAACGAATTGTCCTAACAGTGCCACCGCAGCAAACTTCCAGACCGCGTGGGGATTCGTGAGGATATTTTGGCGATTGAAATACATCCAAACCAGGAACGGTCCCAACACGATCACCGTCGGAAACGCTTTCACCGCAGACACCAAGAAGGGGTCCAAGTCAGTGCATTTCCTGAGCGCGATATTCGAAGCGGTATACAGCACCGCCGCCGCAACACCACAAACCGTTCCCCCGACGATCCCAAGCGGCGTGCCCACCTCACGCACGGTTGGTTGTATAGTCGCTGGTTGCGGATCGGAGGTTGTCATCGACTAGAGTATATCGAGCCCGTTCCGATTGCGTGACACCACTCCGCCGCGGGCAAACCACCTCGCGAAGTGATCGAGGTGAGGCGAACAAGGTTTTAATCAGGTGAATTCTAATGGCGATTGTCAAATATGTTCGCAACGGGATCGCGTGGCCCATCGACGTCCACCCACGCAAATTCGTTCGATGGGTCGCAGGATTCGGTCCGTTGTTTGTTGCGTTTAGTGCGATGGCGGTCGAGCCTCCGCGGGTGCTCGATGAGGCTTGGGAAATCGAGGCCGTGGCTGCGGAGCCGGAGTTGGTGACGCCAGTTGGTTGTTGTTTTGATGATGCGGGTCGGTTGCTGGTGGTGGAGTGCCATACGCATTTTCCGCCAGAAGATTATGTGGGACCGAAAACGGATCGCATTTATCGATTCGACGATAGTGACGGCGACGGCGTTTTGGATCGTCAACGGCTTTTCTATGAAGGTGGTGTCGCTACGATGGGCATCGCGAAACTTGCGGAGGGCTGGTTCGCCGTTGCGACTCGAAGCGAAGTCGTGCGGATTCGTGATGCCGACAACGATGGTACCGCAGAACAACGCGAATCACTTCTAACGCTCAAGACGGCGGCTGAGTATCCGCATAACGGACTTGCAGGTTTGGCACTCGGTCCTGACGGGCGGCTTTACGTTGGACAAGGCGAGAACTTTGGTGAACCCTATGAACTCATCGCGGCGGACGGAACGAAACAGATCGGCGGCGGTGAGGGCGGCAATATCTTTAGCTGTTCCCAAGACGGAAAAGGCTTGAATCGTCTTGCGACCGGATTCTGGAATCCGTTCGGTCTATGTTTCGACAACGAGGCCCGATTGTGGACGGTAGGCAATGATCCTGATGCGATGCCGCCATGCCGATTGTTGCAAGTGGTTCCTGGGGGCGATTACGGATTCCAGTTTCGTTTTGGACGCGCCGGAACACATCCCCTTTTGTCGTGGAACGGCGAGTTCCCTGGCACGCTGCCGATGGTGGCGGGAACTGGTGAAGCTCCATGTGCCGTCCTTGTTCACGGGGACTCTTTGTGGGTTTCGAGCTGGGGGGATAACCGTATTGAACGCTACGAGCTCAGTGCGAATGGTGCTTCTTGGTTGAGCAAGACCGACGTTGTAATCCAAGGGGACGCGAACTTTCGTCCAGTCGGAATGGCGGTTGCGCCCGATGGTTCCATCTATATCACGGATTGGGTGGACCGCAGTTATCCGGTACACGGTAAAGGACGACTGTGGCGAGCAAGCCGACGGGAAAAGAGCGAGTCCATCGCAGCCAACTTGCCTGAATTGACTCCCCTTGAGAAACAAGCTCGACGTTTGGCAACGCAATCCAACATTACCGTTGACGACTATTTGGATTCACTCAACAGCGACGATCCCTGGGTTCGCCAATCTGCTGTGACTGGCTTAGTCCGCTCCAAGCAACTCTTGAAGGTCAATCGTGAGCAGCTTGTGACAGCGAATCAACGCATGGGCGTATTGTTGGCTTGGCGTTGGAGCGAGCTTTCGGAACCGGAAAGTCTCTCGAGTGCTCAGCGTGCTGAATGGATTGATTGGGGCTTGAGTGATGAATCGGAGCATGTTGTGATGACGGCGATACGGTGGGCGACTGAACGAGGCTCGAAACAACATCTCGAGCCGATTCGTGACATCGCGTCGCGTACTAAGCTCTCCAAAAAGCTGTTCGCTGCTGTCATCGCGTCGATCGCTTATTTGGATTCCGGAAGTGCGTCGCGAGGAACACGAGATCCGGCCATCGAAGCGATGCTCGTTAATTTTGTTTCGGACACGAACCGGTCGCCGAGTGTTCGAGCGTGGGGGATGCAGCTGCTGCCGGCTGAGTCGGATGTCCCCGCCGATGCGGCACTTGGAAACTGGATTACCGAGACGCCAGATCGGGGAATGGGGATTGAAATTGTGCGAATCTTGTCCGATCGTGCGACACAGTCCGCGCGTGCAGAGCTAGCGGCAATCGCATCGAGCGAATCTGTTGATTTACAAACGCGAGCCGATGCGTTTGCTTCATTATCGCGTCACGCGGGTGAATACTCGTCACTCGTTCATGTGATGTCACTTCCGAAACAACCGCCCGTGATTCGACAAGAAGCAGTACGTTTGCTCAAGCGATCGTGGAACGATGAGTCGACGTCGCGTCCCCGATTAAACGACTTGAAGTCGTGGGACAAGCTGGTTGGCAGTTTTGGTGATGTCGATGCTGGACGCCGAGTTTTCTTTCGGACCACATGTGTGAACTGTCACGCACATTCGGGACGCGGAGCGAAAACGGGGCCTGATTTAACGTCGCTGGGCGGGTCGATGACAAGTGAGCGATTACTTGAGTCGATCCTTCATCCGAGCAAAGAAATCGGGCCGCGCTATGTGCCCTGGCATGTTTTGACGGTTAGCGGTCAAGTGCTCACAGGGTTAAAGCTCGACAAGTCAGGTGTTGGTAACAGCTTGCGATTCCAAGGAGCTGATGGCATGGTGTTTGACGTGCCGTTGACGGAGATTGAAACCCAGGACCCGTTAGCTCAATCGATCATGCCAACCGGCCTGGAAAACACAATGTCGATCGATGAACTTAGAGATCTAGTCGCGTTTCTTCTAAAGAAAACAGAGTGAGTGGGAAGCATCACAGTGCCGATGTTCTCATGACATCGGGTTGGTGTCTTCGAGTTTCGCGTCGTCTTCGCTCGGTTGGAGTAGATCACCAAGTGGAATCGCCATGTCGGTGTCATCGAGAAGGAGCGAAGTAGGGTTTGGGGGCGCGGGTGGATCCTGCGCGATGGTTGTCGATGAGTTCGGGGCGTTGGGCGCATGTGGCTTGGCGACGACTGCCGTAATGTTGTCTTCTCCGCCGCTCTGGATCGCGAGGCGCACCAATTCATTGCAGATGCCCTCGGCGGATTCAAAACGATCCACGACTTCCGCTAGACCGGTGCCGTCCACGTAGCGGTGTAGGCCGTCACTGCATAGCACCAAGCAATCGCCTTCGACCAAGTCGACACGTCGAACTTCCGCGATCAGTTGACCTTCGCC
>JBGSNA010000369.1:0-2637 GCA_041739875.1 Pirellulaceae bacterium | reverse complement strand
TCGCCGTGTGATCAACTTGCGACTCAAGAGCAACGCGATGTTCTGGAAAAGCAAGAACGCGGAGTCCATGCTTCAGGTTCGCAGTCACTTGATACCAGATCGCTGGGATGAATCGCTGTCGGACCTAGCTGAATTTCGCCGTACGCAGGTCAGCGACGGTTGGCATTGGGAGCCTCGACCAATGAGTGCCAAACTTGAAGACTCCTATCAGCAGCCAATTCCATCCCGCAATTAACTGTGTTTTGGAGTCAATCAAATGGGAATGCACCCGACAGGCGTTGCCGTTGATCGTGTCGCGAGGGAGTTGACTTGGTTTTATGTTGAGGTTGCGGTCGTTTCTTGGAATGTTTACGCTTAGCCATCCTTGGCCCTTTCGGAAGTGGTGTGGTGTGAGAACCTCCATTTTCCTTGAGGGCCTTTTTCGTGCCAATATCAATTCGACGCTGATAACCGTTCGCCTAAAGTGCAGGCGTAGAAATAGCTCAACTTTAATAGCTGGGCTGATCGACTGGCGTGCGGATAGATCATAGGTTGATGACCTGAAAAACGCCACGAATACGCACTGTCTTTTAGTCGTGACACCTAACTACTAGGAGACAGAGCCAATGGCTGTCATCCTCCAGCAGTGGTGCGATGGATGATGGTAAAGCGTCGCTTCAGCGTATCATTCTTGCCCACAACCGAGTGCAGATGTACGACAAGGCGGGTTAGTATGCCCTACATTGAAGGCAGCCAGACTGGCTCTTTCAAGGTGCCGAGTGGGAGATTATTATGTACAGCCAGGTGCCCCCATTCGCCGCGGTAACTCGGGAATTGAGCCTTGCACACCGTGCCATAGAAATCAACGCAAGATTGTCGAAACGGAAAGCATAATGCGAAAAAAGATAGGCGGGCCGTCTACTCAGCGGTGGACGAAAAAGAAAGCTCGTCGGCGTTTCCTGCGGATAGAGTTTCTTGAAGATCGTCAACTACTAGCTGCCGACTGGCAGAATCCGTTCTTTAGCTCGGACGTGAACGATGACGGAAGTGTGTCTGCGTTGGATGCTCTGATTGTCATCAATGGAATCAACCGATTAAGCCCGCCAGGTAGCAACACGTCAATTCCATTGATTCAGCCACGAGGTGACAATCCACATTACGATGTGAATGGTGATCAGGCGATCTCAGCGATTGATGCACTCCAAGTCATCAACCAACTCAATCGCAACGACGACGGTCCTGATTTTACGGTTGCACTTCTAAGCGATACTGGGGCCTCTTCCAGTGACGGAGTCACGAACGCACCAGCCACCGGTGGAGTGGTCCCTGGCAATGTCGGCACGTGGACTGTCACGACAAGAATCGACAATGGCCCCATTGTGAGTCTTGACGTTGATGCACAGGGCCGATTTGAAACGAACGCATTGGTCTTGCAAGGAATCACGGACGGACCACATTCAATTCGTTTCGCAGCAAGCGATGAAAACGGTGGCAAGTGGCTGAAGCGTTTGAATTTCAAACTGGATACATTACCACCAGGACTTGGAGCCCCTTTCGTTGTTTCCGACGATGATACCGGAGCATCATCGACAGATCGCCTGACACGAATCAGCAACCCCAGAGTACAGGTTGAGTCTGAAACCTCGGCGAATGTGACTTTGATGTTGAACTCAACGGTCTTCTTTGACGGTGCCTGGATTGAATCCGACGCTCATCGAATACCAGCGTCAAGCGATGGAACCTTTCAATTGACGGCAACAGCAGTTGATATTGCTGGCAATTCTACAACGACCCACTTGCCGCTCACAATCGATTCGACGGCACCCGCGATACCCACCATTGCTCTAGCGCCTACCTCCGACTCTGGGGCCATTGGTGATCGAATCACGCATTACGCTCGCGCAACATTGCTAGGCCAGACGGAAGCGAACGCCTTTGTTGCAATTGTTGGAACCAGCCAATCGGTCAGAACGACTGGAGACGGTGCGTATCGTTTACCGAACGTTGAACTCGCTCCTGGAACCAACGTCATAAAATTGACAGCGAGGGATTTGGCTGGCAATGAAACGCAGGGACAACAAACCGTCACGCGCAGAACGGAAACAGTGACTTCGCAACCTGTGCTGGTATGGAACCAAGCGATACTGGATGCCATTCAACGTGACGCAACGTTGCCACCCACCGCGACGCGAGGAATGGCAATGATGAGCATCGCGATCTCGGATGTCATCAGCGCGATCGAGAACACACCAGCCTTCCTTGTCCAGCTGCCTGCGCCAGTCGTCATCTCACCCGAGGCGGCAATTTCTTCAGCCGCCGACGAAATCATGCGGTATTTACACCCAGCCCAAACCACGTGGATTGATTCGACTCAGGATTCAATCCTAGATACGATCGCTGCTGGTTTACCCAAGACAAACGGCGTTACTTTTGGAAAACTAGTCGCTCAGTCCGTTATCGGACTTCGAGCTACCGACGGTTGGGATCGATTCGTTGACTCCAATTCAAGCAGTCTCGTTGGCCAATGGCGGTCGACGGCACCGATGTTTGACGTCGCCCAGTTACCGCAATGGACTGAACTAAAGCCCTTTGCCGCCACTGACATCGAGTCACTGCTTCCCATTGGACCTCCAGATCTGACGAGCCAAGCTTACGCCG
>JBGSNA010000286.1:0-11987 GCA_041739875.1 Pirellulaceae bacterium | reverse complement strand
CTTGAGCGGTTGGCCAGCGTCATCGTTGCCGTCCCAGTTCACTTTGTAGACACCAGGGTTCCGCGTTGGCTTTGAAACGGTCGCGATTAAGTCAGTGTTGTCGACCAGTTTTCGTAATTGGTCGTCGGTGTACCAACGTCGTAAATCGCGATACCAGCGTGGTCCAGGATCGTTCTGCATCAAAAACAAGCTCAGTGTTTTCACTGGAAAGCCATCTTTGTCCTCGATCCATACACCAACGTAAGGACGGCGATAGCGACGTGAGTCGTCTGCCTTTGCAATCTCGAATTCGATCGACATCTCGTGCGCGCCGGCCTCAGCTTGAGTCGAAACTAGCGTTGTGGCTGTTCCACGTTGTGACTCAACTTGTGGCCAACTCGCACTTCTCGCGATGTCGCCGCATTCTGTCACCAACAGGCATTCGACACCTTCGAGCGAATTGACGAGTGCCAGACTTTCTCCGACCGACAACACATTACAGATCGTGGCGACCGCGTCGGCGGTGCTTGCGTCTTTCGCGATCACCGTGGCGCTGATCGTGTGTGATACTGGCATGCCGTTTCGTGGGTCAAAGATGTGCGAATAGTGTTGTCCAGCGATCTCGAAAAATCGCTCCGAGTTTCCGCTCGTCGCTAGGGCCCCTTCAGCAACTTCCAACGACGAGAGCGTCTCGCCGCCAATCGCGTCGGTCTTTGGATGCGCGATGTCGATCTTCGCGGAGATTTTGCCTGCGACACGAATGTCACCACCAATATTCAGCATCACACCGTACACATGACTGGATTCGAGCAGCACATTGGCGATGCGATCCAGAATGACCCCCTTAGCGATTGCATTGAGCGAAAGCGGTGCCGAGGATGTTCGTTTGACTTCGCTGGTCGATGGGTCAATCATCCAATGCGCAAGTTTTAATTCCTGGAGTGTTGCCGCCATCGCTTGGCTGCTGGGTGGGGCGGCGTCTGCAACAGCTTGACGCCATCGATTCGCCAACGTTTCGGATGCCGGGTCAAATGCACCCGCGCTAGCAGATTTCCAATGATCACAGAGTTCTAACGTGTCACGCAATTCGCGAGACATCAATGCGCTTTCGCCAGCTTGCATGTTGATAAATCGCGAAAACTCACTCCGTTTATCATAGTGACTGTAGATCGCACTTAGCCGATCGATCTCCTCGAGAGCTGTCGATTCAGCCGAGTTCGCCGAAGCTTGGTCGGACGCGTTGACTCGCAATTCAAGCGAGGTCCCAAGCACATCTTCATGGAAGAACGCAAAGTCTTTGCATTGACCGAGTGAAACAAAATTGACGGCCAGAAACACTGCGGCAATAGCACCGCGAAACTCAAACGCCATGAATCGGTCCAGAATGAAAGATTAGGTCGCGAATGCGAATGCCGCCGCGAATCGCATAGCATCGACAATGCTTGAACTTTTAACTCCGTCGATAGTTCGAAGTTTCGCAACTGGCCCGTTAAATTCTGTGTCCGCAACTTTTCAAGGCGTTTCGGGCGTCCTAGGCGTTGCCACGGGGCTCACGCCAAAGGTTTCGACAAGGATTGCGTAGAACGCGGGGACAACGAACAGAGTGAGGGTTGTCGTCAGAAGTAATCCGACAATCATGCACCAAGCAAGTCCTTCCCAGAGAGCACCACCGCTCAAGGCAAGTGGAATCAAACCTCCCACGGTCGTCGCAGTCGTAAGGAAAATCGGCAGCATTCGCTGCTTGCCAGCGTCGATCAAGCTGTCACGAAACTCACTTACCGAAAGCCCAACGATAGGTCCGTCTGCAGTATTCAACGTTGCTTTCGCAGCAGCCCGTTCCGCGATCACGATATCGGCGAACTCAACAAAAATGATGGCTGTGTTCAACACGATTCCAAACAACGCGAGGATTCCGAGTTGGGGCATGAAACCCAATGACTTGTCGAATAAATAAAGCCCCAGCCAAGCGCCGACAAGGGCAAGCGGCAATGTCGACAAAATCACCAATGGCTTGGACCAACCATTGTATTGGAAAATCAAACACATCAAGATCAATACAAACGAGATCGCAAACGACATCATCATTTGCCCGCCTGCTTCCGCACTTTCCTCGTACGATCCACCCGGCTCAATCCAATACCCGATAGGCAGCGTGGCTTGGATGTCGCGAAGTTCATTCGAATGGAGCACTCGTGCAACAACGTCATTGCCAGTCACTCCTGGCTCGATTTGTGAGCTGACTTCGATCGTTCGGTTCATGTTCCGACGTTCGATTCTGACGAGCTCAAAGGTCGGCTCGAGTCGCGCGATGGACGACAATGGAATCTTGCCACGATCGCCTTCGACGAAAGACTCTTGCAAACCACGAATCGATTCACGTTGATTCGGTTGTAGACGAAAGTAAACTGGGACTTGGTGATCGCCCTCGCGAAACGTTGTCAGCTGTAACCCGGAATAGTACGAATTCAGCGTTCGTGCGACCTGGGAGTTTGTAACGCCAGCAAGCACGGCACGATCCTGGAGGACATCGACGCGAACTTGGTAACCGTCAACGCCCCAAGAATTATTCACGTCCCAAGTCTCTTGCTGGTCAGCGACAAGAAGCTCGAGCGAGCGAGCAACGCGTCGCAGGATCGCTGGATCCGCAAATCCGTTGCCCGAAATACGAAACACCAAGGGATCGGCGGGCGGTCCCAAGGCAAGTCGAACGGGAACGATACGAGCTCCGACGATCGGATCCAACCCCAACGCAGCATCGCCGCGCTCCGCCACTTCGCGAACGCGTTGCGCGTACAGCTTAGTGACCGAGCTATCCGTCGTCCGCACCAGTATCTCGGCGTAAGATCGAGTCTTGGGTTCCGGGTTCCAGCCCAAGTGCCATCGTGATCCGCCACCACCAACCATTGCCCGATACGAACGCAAGCGACGTGTTCCCTCGCCTGCTTCGCTGCTCAGCTTTCGGATGATCGTTTCAACTTGTTGTGTGGTACGGTCCGTTTGCTGGATCGTCGAAGTCTCCGGTAGCATCACCTTGATCGCAAACTGGGTTCCATCCGCGTCAGGAAAAAACTCAGAGCCAACGGGGAGTGTCATGATCAGCGCAATCAACACCAGCGTCGCCAAAGCCGTCAACCACTTGGCATCCACGGCCCATCGACCGAGCTTGCCATAGAGACGAAACACCAGATTCTCGTTTGCTGGCTGTGCGGTGTGAGACACATTCGAGCGACGTCGGTAACGAGCGATCCAAACGGATATCCGATTGAACGCAGCCACGACCGGTGACCCAGGCTCGTCTTTCTCAGGGACTCGAATCCACATCCCAGCGAGAATAACGCACAACGTCATGGCTAAAACCCAGCTCAGTGCGAGCGTCGTCGATACGGTCACCGGCAAGCTGTAAACGTACTCTTTGCCGCCACCCTCGAGCGAAAACAACATCGGAATGAACGCCGCCATCGTCGTCAGCGTACCGACAAGCATCGGGATGGCGAGCGTATTTGCCCCATCCATCGCCGCTTCAAACGGCTTCATCCCTGCGATCTGGTTGGTGCGTGCTTGGTCACAAACCTGCACTGCGTTGTCAACGAGCAACCCAAGCGAAATGATGATTGCCGCCAATGAGATCTGCTCGAGTTGAACACCGAAGAGGGCGATCAAGCCGACGGTGATGACCACCACGATCGGAATATTCGCAGCCATCACGAACGAGGTGCGAAACCCAACAACGAGATACACCACGACCACCACAATCAGCACCGCTTCGATCACGTTCACAATGACTTCGCGAATTTTCTTGGCAACGCTTTCGGATTGATCGGAAACAGCGGTGACGCCAACATCCGCCGGCAATTGCTGTTCAACGTGAATCATTTGATCGACACGTTGTTTCGCTGCCTCACACACGTCAATGATGTTGGAACCCGACTTCATCGTGATTCCAAGCATCACCGCTGGGACGCTTCCGTTCTCATCGCCGAATCGGCAAATGTAACTTGCCGGATCCTCGTAATCGCGAGTCACGGTCAACCCAAGCTCGGCAAGTGGAACACGGTTGTCACCACTGCCCGCGCTAACGGTACTGGCGATTTGCGTGATCTCGGTGACCCCATTGAACTCGCCGCCTGTCTTGACGGCGTAATGACCGGATGCTGTATCCAGCTCACCCCCGGCTTCGATGATGTTGCGGTCGCGCGCGAGCGATTCAAGCTGGGCAGTGGTCAACTCCAATTGAGACCAATTTGCCAAGTCAGTCTCGATATAGATCGCTTCCTCGCGTTGGCCGAACATGTCCACCTTGGCGACACCGGCCAGCAATCGCAATGAATCCTGAACGTCCTCGGCAAAGACTTCCAATTGTCGATTCGTATAGCGATCCTGTGGACGAATCTCTTTTCGTCCAGCGGAAGGCGTTTGATGGATCGCGAGCAACAACACGGAAGTGTCGCCGAATTCATCGTTGACGATCGGCCGAATGCTGGACGTCGGCATGCGAACAAGCTCGACTCGTGCGCGGACCTTGTCCCAAACGTTTTGGATATCCGCAGGCGCCACGCTGTCTTCTAACTCAACGAAGATGGTTGATTGGCCCGTAAGCGTTGTGGAGCGAGTGAGCTTGACTTCCTCGATACTCGTCAAGTTCTGTTCGATCTTGTCCGTGATTAACTCTTCCACGGTCTCCGCCGGCGCGCCCGGCCAAGACGTCGAAACAACGCAGACGCGAATCGTAAACTCAGGGTCTTCGCGGCGAGGGATCGTGACGTACGTAATCGCACCCCACACCATGGCGAGCAATACGATCGAAAAGACGATCGGTCGATACTTGACTGCGAGTGCCGGTAGAGACATCAGATTACTGAGCCTCCACGAGCGCGGGCTGGATAATCGGTAACGCCGCAGGCTGGGTAATTGGCACCGCCGCAGGCTGGCCGTTACGTATGACGCGCACGGACTCGCCTTCTCTCAGCAAGTGAACTCCACCGAGTACGACTTGCAATCCGTCGACTAACTCAGGCGAATTGATTTCAACCAGCGATCCCGTGTCCAAGTTATCTCGGCTGAGAATTTGCACGGGAAGACGCCTTACTTTGTCACCTTCGACAACAAACAAAGACGCCGTACCGGAATCTTCGTCCACGGCTTCCATCGGGACATAGAAGCCGACGTTAACATCGTTGCTCGACAAATCCACATTGACGAGATCACCCGGACGAAGCATCCACTGGGACCCAGCATCCAAGACGACGGACTCGCCGTCCCAATTCGCCGGTGGTCCCTCACCGCTCCCGAAACTGCCGACGTAAAGTGATTCACGCTCGACCGCTTCCGGCTCGCCGTTGTCGTCCGCAAACGACACCGATCTAAAAATCCAATTTCCGAGGAACGGAATCCGCAAGTCGTTCTCGACGATGCGTTGCTTGCGAACTATCAGCACTTTGGGAAACAACTGTCGTAACTTGGCATTCACAACGATATACACGAACGGACCTTGGTCGTCGCGACGGATGGACGACTCTTCGACGAGCGTGACGTCATCCGCTGTGCCCATCATCCGATTGAGTTGAAGCGGCCACGCGTCTTCGGATCGCGCGACAGTTTCCTCGCTTATCGCTTCAGGTAAATCGTCTCGAAACCTTTCGTTCAGCAACAGCATCGTCATCGTGAAAGTGCGTGTCGCCGGGTCAGCACTGGCGTCGATGTTGTAAACGATTCCATTCGTTTCCCGAGTCGTCCCGTCCGGCAACAAATACATCGTCGGCAAGTCGCGTCGTTGTCTCAGCTCTCGTGACTGCTTCGCCGACAATTCCACTTCCACCTTGATCGGATTCGTCATCTGTAACCGGAGCACAGGCGATCCCTCCGATACAACGCTACCGGGCACCACCATGACTTCGGATATTTGTCCCTGGAACGACGCGTACAACGTCGTGTTGGCAAGGTCACGCTCTGCATCTCGAAGTGCTTGCTGGGCACGTCGAATTTGCGCCTCAGCGGATTTCAGCTCCGCCATGGTCTGTTTCTCACTTGCCTCGAGTGAACGAATCGCTGTCTGGCGAGTCTGTACGAGGTTCTCTGCTTGATCGTACTCGCTCTGGGACGCTGCGTTTTGCAATTTCAGCTTCGCCATTCGCGAGAACTCGATCTTCGCAAGCTCGAGATCGGACGCCGCTGAATTCAGCTCCGCTGGAATGGCTTCACTCAAACGAATTTCGATGCTCTCTTTACTCAGCATCGCAACATCGAGATTCGCTTTCGCCGAATCAACCGCAATCTCAAACCGTACCGGGTCAACCTTGGCCAAGGCCGTGCCCTCACGAACGAGATTGCCATCCGGATCAACGACGCGACCGTCAATGTTCTTGCCAGGCTCGAGTACCCACAGCACTCGCCCAGCCACTTCGAAGCCAATGTCTTCTGTTTTCCACGACTTCACACTACCGGAAGCCGCGAAGGACATGGAGGGCTTGGACTTGGTCAACGTCATCGTTGTAACCGCCCGAGGAGGCTTGCCGACAATTGGAGCGGTTGGCTTGCCGCAGCCAACGATCGCCAGTGCCAGGCAAAGACTCACCAGGGTCGACCGTTTTCGAAGCTCGATCGCGACTAAATGCAAGATAACTTCCCCGTCCAATTGATCTGTTTGCACAAGTAACGTGCGTGTGAAATCCAACGTCACGTTCTAGATTACGGTACGCTATACCCCAGTTTTTAACTGCGTCGCCGTGCGCGTGATAGCCTTGTCCCTTTCCAAGGGTCATCTAAATCGCGTTGTCGATGAATTTGGGTGCCGTATCACAACGCACGCGCATCCGTTCCAAGACGAGAATTCGGGGTCCTTGGTCCTTTTACGCTTTGCATTCCTTTTCCTCCATCAACTCTCTGGGCCGATCCATGTTCAGCCGATCCATATTCATTCGCGTCATTGTTTGCACGCTTGGCTTGTTCTTTAGTAGCCCAGTTCTTGCCGCGAAACCTAATTTTGTCTTCATCATGGCTGACGACCTGGGATGGGCGGACGTGTCGATGCATGGTGGAAACGCCCCGACGCCGACGTTGGATTCGATGGCTCGAGACGGGCTGAAATTGCGATCACACTATGTTGCGCCAGTGTGCAGCCCGACGCGAACGAGTCTGATGACCGGTCGTTGTTGGAGTCGACTTGGTGTCACCACGCCCCAGAATGAACAGGCGATTCCGCCCAGCACCGTGACGCTCGCCAAGGCGCTCAAGGACGTCGGCTACGCGACATGCTTGACCGGAAAGTGGCACCTCGGCTCGTTACCAGAACAAGGACCCAATCACTATGGCTTTGATCATTCGTATGGTTCGCTCGCTGGGGGTGTAACGCCATGGAAACACCGCTACAAGCAAGGACCATTCACACACACGTGGCATCGCAACGAAACGCTCCTCGAAGAACAAGGCCACGTGACAGACTTGATCACGGAGGAAGCGATCACGTGGCTGCGTGAGCGCGACGCGACGCCGTTTTTTCTTTACGTACCGTTCACCGCAGTCCACTTGCCTGTTGAAGAATCCAAGGCATGGCTCGAACGAGTCCCTGACTCCATCGATGGCGAACTCGAACGACATTACGCCGCATGTGTGATGCACCTCGACGATTCAGTACGTCGGATTCTGGAAACGCTCGATGAAATCGGTAAACGCGAAAATACACTGATCGTGTTCACAAGCGATAACGGTGCCAGCACGGCGGAGAATCGTGAAACAAAGTACCCCGATAACATGGCGCCCCAAGGACGGTTGCCGGGAAACAATCTGCCGTTTCGCGGCGAAAAGGGAACGCTCTACGAAGGCGGTACGCGCGTGCCAACCATCGTTTCCTGGCGAGCCACCGCAGCGAATCGACAAGCGAAGCCAGGAGTCGTTGAGACTCCTGTGCAGATCATCGATTGGATGCCAACGTTCTGTGCGCTGGCTGGATACGAGGCAACACCCGACTTGCTTTGGGACGGAGTCGATTTATCGGACTTGATCACACGACACGAGCCGCTTGCACCGAGATCACTTTACGCCGTCGCACCCGGTGGTAAAGCACGCTCGTTACGTCACGGGGATTGGAAGCTGATCCTCACAGTCTCGAAGTCCGGCGAGAAATCAGAACTCTTTAATATCACGCTCGACCCAAACGAAGCAACCAATGTGTCCGAGTCCAACCCAGACGTCGTCAACGAGCTGACGACGCTCATGAAGCCGTTTGAATCGCGATAGAGCTGTCGTATGGAATCCGCATGCCGGCTATCGCTGGATCACGAAGTGGTCGCAGCCATTAGCCGTGGGTCGCGCTAGCCGCACCCACGGAACACAGAATCTCCGACGAGGTTGACTCAATGGAGGATTCATTGCTCGTAATTATTTCATTTGCACGAGCAAGTTACTTGTTGCTCACGCGATGCTTAAATCACGAATACTTGCAATTTCCGGCATCCGTGAGCGCCGAGGACTAGCGATTGCTCAATGTCGGCGGTCTTGCTCGGGCCCGAAACGAAGACTCCGAAGCCTGGCTTGGGATAGCCGATGCGTGCGTACGCTTCGTGCATGTTGTCGACGATCTCGGTGCGAGACACCACAATCGCCAAGTATTGGGCGATGAACAACATCACGCGGTGTGGCATCGAATTGCCTTCGATCCAAATCGCACCGTTTTCCGCGACCGCAAATTCGCCTCGTGCGATCGTCCAATCCAAGGATGCGAGTGCGTGGGGGTCTTCGATCGTAGCCGCGTCCACATTGCCTTCGATCAACTCCGGCACCAGCGACGCGACACGAGTGGCGTCGCGAAACGCCGCGATGCCTCGCAAGATCACGTGAATTTCCTGGGCTGAGCTCACAACATGCATCTCGCCACCAACCCCCGCAAGCATCTCTGCAAACTTGGCGAGCGGATCCGCAAACTTTGTTAATTGCGAGACGTCGGTGACTGGTAACGGCGGGACATCCACGATGCTGCTTGTCAGCCGATCGAGAATCGATTGGCGACTTGATGTGCGACCAGCGAGCGGCTTCATCGGACGCGATGTCGTGTTTCGAAACGCGTTCATATCGACTTCTCCGAACTCGCTGTTCGAGACTCCGCCACGCCGGACTGGGGCGGCCGTGACTCACGATTCGCGACGTACCAATCTCGAAAACTCTGCTTCGGCGGCACAGGCAATTCGCGTGCGTCCGTCCACTTGTTCAATCGATTGTGCGTGGCCCAATACGGCAGAAAACGAAGCGATGTGCGTCCCACTTTGCCAAGTAGCGCAAACAATCGAGGCCGCTGGAACAGAAACGACGCAGCCTTCATGCTCAAACGCTTGCTCATCGGCAACATCCCATGCCCAACCAATTCACTTCGCCACGCGAGCAATTGATGATGCAGCGGTATTTTTACTGGGCAAACGTCGGTGCATGATCCACAAAGGCTGCACGCGTATGGCAAACTCTTGTATTTCGACTCGTCACGTTGTGGCGATAAAACGCTGCCGATCGGCCCAGGCACTGTCGCGTTGTAGCTGTGTCCGCCGCTGCGTCGATACACGGGGCACGTATTCATGCACGCACCACAACGGATACAGTGCAGTGAATCACGAAACTCTTTACTTTCGCGAAGCCGGGTTCGACCATTGTCGACCATGACGATATGCAATTCACTGTTGCTGTCGCGCGGTCCATGGAAATGCGAGGTGTAGCTCGTGATCGGTTGCCCCGTCGCACTGCGAGCGAGCAACCGCGTGAACACGGACAAGTCTTCGAATCGCGGGATCAACTTTTCGATTCCCATGCACGCGATGTGAACGCGTGGCAGCGATACACCGAGGTCAGCGTTGCCCTCGTTCGTGCAAACGACCAAACCGCCGGTCTCTGCGATTGCAAAGTTGACGCCAGTGATGCCGACTTCGCCGGCCAAGAATTTACCTCGCAAGTGACCGCGTGCTGCCTCCGTCAAATAGATGGGATCGGATGCGCCTGACTCCGTCCCCAAATGGCGATGAAAGGTCTCGCCGACTTCCTCTTTGCGAATATGGATGGCCGGAAGCACAATATGACTGGGCGTCTCGCCACGGAGCTGGACAATGCGTTCGCCCAAGTCCGTATCGATGACATCGATGCCCGCGTCTTCGAGAAAGTGATTCAGCCCACACTCCTCGGTCAACATCGACTTACTCTTGACGATGCGTTTGGTGTCGTGGTGCCTCAAGATCTCAAGCACGATCTTGTTGTGCTCTTCGGCGTCGGCGGCCCAGTGGACGGTGGCGCCCAACGCCGTCGCGTTTTTCTCGAACTCCGTCAGATAGTTTGCTAAGTCCGCGATCGTGTGCGTTTTGATTCCGGACGCGAGCGTTCGCAAGTACTCCCACTCCGGCACGCTTGCCGCTTGCCGGTCACGCTTGGCACGCACGAACCAGAGAGCCGCGTCGTGCCAGTGCGTGCGTTCGTCGTCGGCGACAAACGTTTTGGCAGCGGTCGGGTGATCGATGATTGGAAGAGAAACCATATTATTTGTTCGTTGTGTTTTGGAATGCGTCCGTGTTCTGCTTCGCCAACGGCCGACCAACGAGGACTTGCGCGACGTGCATGATCTCGATTGGGTTCTTTTCGCGACGGATCAATCCTTGCATGTGCATCAAGCAACTCATGTCCGCCGAGACGATCACTTCGCTTGTACTTCGAACGTGATCGCCAACGCGGTCTTTCCCCATCGATGCCGACACGTCCGCTTCATTGACCGCAAACGTTCCGCCAAAGCCACAGCATTCGTCGACACGTTCGATCGGCATCAGCTCCAAACCACCGACCATGTTCAAAATGCTTCGCACTTTGTCCACACGCGGCTGCATCGATTCGCTCGACGCCCCCAACCGCAACTCCCTCAGACCGTGACAGCTTTGGTGAACACTTGCTCGATGGGGAAACCGCACATCGAGAGACTTGATTTGCAACACATCATGCAAGAACTCGCACAATTCGAAGGTGTTGTCACGAATATGAGCAAATTGGCGGTTGCTCGACTCAAAGTAATGTGCGTAATGATGTCGCACCATTGCGGTACAAGACCCCGACGGGCAAACAACCGCGTCGTACCCAGCAAAAAGGTCGACAAAACGTCGTGCGACTGGCGCCGTGTCGTCGTTACAGCCGGTGTTCGCCATCGGCTGGCCACAACACGTTTGACCATCGGGGTAGTCAACGTTGACCCCCAATCGCTCGAGTAATTCGAGGGTCGCAATCGCGACATCCGGGTAAAACTGGTCGATATAACAAGGAACGAACAGGCCGACATGCATGGAAATGTGATCAAAACTGGGCAGCGTCTAGTAACCCTGCCCAGTATAACTAGCGAATCCGATTTCGGCGTCACGCGTCTGAGAACTAGTTTTCGCTAGTTTCTGACGCGTGATTCCTTGATCCTGACGCCTGCAACCTGATTTTTCCTGTCCTAGGCGTCTGTCCTACGCGATTGCTCGCATGGCCGATTGCCGGGTGCCCGATCGGCTTGTCGCGTCGACACAGGTCTCGACCCAGCGTCGGATCCGTTTCACGCTCGGCAGTCGCCGGCCTTTCATCGCCCGCTGGCCTTTTGTGCTCAGTGCAAATCGTTGCAAATCGCGATGCAAAACTGCGGGCGATTCCGTAGCGAGCGACCGAATACTTCGCCGATGCACGCAAATCAGCAGCATCGCGTCGCGTGGCATCATGCCTGGCACGGCCGCCGCGAACTGGATCGCACGAACCGTACGTTTGAGTAATCGAGGCAGCGTCTCGTCGCCGGTCACTCGCCCGATCTGAGCAAGATCTGCGGTCACCAGATCCCCAGCCGTCAAGACTCCAATCTCCGCCAAGCGTTCGCATCGCACAGGCGAGCAAACTCGCAAATGATCCAGCCGCATCGTCAGCAACCACGCGCGGTGGTCGTTTTTCGCACCCGGCAACGCCAGGTCGTTACGGGCCGGATGAATTTGTTTTGCTTTCGCCGAAACATCGACGTGAGCATAAAGAACGAC
>JBGSNA010000279.1:0-22992 GCA_041739875.1 Pirellulaceae bacterium | reverse complement strand
CTCTTTGTTGGCCGGCTTTCACATCACGCCAAGAGCAATCCGCTGCCGATGTTTGTGGCGTGCCAACGCGCGGCGTCGTCAACCGGTCGCCCAATCGTACTCGTCTTAGCAGGTTGGTATGCATCGGATGTGGTGAAAGCTGCTTTCGAATCCGAAGCGGCACGCGTGGCTCCGCTCGTAAAGCTTGTCCATGTGAACGGTATGGATGCGAGATGGCGCGACCGAGTCTGGGCTGTTGCTGACGTATTCGTCTCCTTGGCCGACAGTGTTCAGGAGACATTTGGGTTGACCGTTGTTGAAGCCATGGCCCGTGGGATTGCTGTTGTGGCATCCGATTGGAATGGCTATCGAGAAACAATCCAGCACGAACGCACGGGTTTGCTTGTTCCAACCACGATGGTCGAAGGTGCTGGTGAGCGAGCGTTAATCGCCATGCACGAAGAACGCTTGAGCTACGATCACTTTCTTGCTGCGGTCGGACAAACCGTTTGTGTGTGCACAGCCGCTGCATGCGATGCCGTTGAAAGATTGCTCTGCTCCCCAGAGCTCCGTCGTCAGTTTGCCGAAGCAGGTGCGCGGCGTGCTCAGGACTTCTCGTGGGAGAAAATCATTGCTCGCTACGAACGATTGTGGTTCGAACAAGATCGGTTAATGGTGCTCTCGAATTTGCACCCGCAAGTGAGAGGGTGGAGCGGCTTAGAATCTAGGAATGCTGCTACTGCCACGGTCGCACCGAGCGTCCGAGAGATTTTTGCTCGTTATCCGACAACTTGGGTAGCACTCAATTCGGAACTCCAAACGAGCGGATGTGCATTGGGTGACTTGAAGGCGATTGCAAGTTCACCGTTAGCAAATCACAGCGAACATTGGCGTGAGAACGACGAGTCAATTCAACAACTCATTGAATGCGTGTCGACAATTTCCAACACGCCATTTAGCATCTTTCAGGCTCGTCACGAACGAGATACTCGAGGCGAATCTTCAGCGGCGATTGCGGATACGTTCGCTTGGATGATGAAGTACGACTTGATTCAAAGCACTGCAAAATCAATTGGTACTCCGTCAGTGAGAGCTTCATATTCAAGCAATCGAGATTCAGAAATCACGTTCACGACAACTTGCATGGGCAGGCTTTCTCATTTGCAGCAAACACTGCCTCGCATGGTTTCGCAAGTTGGATGTCATGTGGTCGTTGTCGACTACAGTTGTCCTGAGAACTCGGGGCGTTGGGTGCGCGACAACTTTACATCGGACCAGGTTACAGTCGTGCATGTTCCGGGTCGGTCACGATTCAATATGTCGGAGGCGAAGAACGCGGCGATAAGCGCGGCAAAGACCGAATGGGTGTGTCTCATTGATGCTGACGTGCTACTCGCCGAAGACTTCGCCATTCAAATTCGACAGCGTCTTGCCCCGAAACGCCTGCTGCGACGAATATCAACATTCTGGGGCGTCGGAGGCACGTTTCTTGCCGATCGTGAGGCGATCATGGCAGTGGGGATGCATGATCCTGTGTACCAAGGTTGGGGAGAGGAAGACAATGATTTGCTTGACGCGCTTCGTTTTGCTGGACATCAGTCTGCAGCGATACCAGAGGAGTTGCTCATCCATTTGCATCACAGCGACGAAGTGCGAACTCAGTTTTACGAGACTAGCGATCGAAGAATCAGTCATCTGACCAATCGCATGTACCGCATCGCCAAATGGGACATGGCTAAAATCACTGGGAGTGTTCCGACTCTAGCCAGACGTGTTCGTTTATACGACTCCATACGCTCGCAGGTCGCTTCGGCAATCCAAGAACGAGGGTCAGTGACGATTCAAGTTCCATTGGGCGAGCAGACTTGGAACGGTCTTTCGACTTCAACATCGAAGCAACTAAGTTATAAGATCAATATCCTCGACACTTTCTAGGTTTCAATGCACCCGACTGAATTCAGTGGTTTCGAAAGTGTTGAGCCAAGAAGTGCGTCCTCGAGAGCGTTTGTTGTACTGGGACCGTATCGAGGCGGGACGTCGCTTGTTTGCGGAGTTTTGCAACGCCTTGGCGTATTTGTCGGACGTGAGTTTTGGGAAGCTGAGACAACCTACTGCACTTTCGAAGACACTGAATTGCGATTCGCGTGTTTGGAGTGCTTTGATGAAGCGCAGACGCAGTGGCGGTTACTAGGGGAGTTTGACAAACGCGTAGATACTTTGCGACTTTGGTTAAATCGTGCTAGAGAACAAGCAGTTCAATTTGGATGTATGGGTGTTGGAGGCAAGCACCCGACGCTATGCAAGTTAGTTGACGAAGTCGCGTTGTCCTGGAGAACGGAATCTGATGTTCCGCTATTCATTGCAGTCGATCGTCCAATCGCTGACGTGCTGAAAAGCTGGACAAACGCCAGGGACTCAAGTGGTGCCCCTTGGTGGCCGAGGCGAGATCGAGAAACAATCACAAGAGACCTGATCAAAGCTCGAGATACCGCTCTAACCCAATATAAGCACGTCAGGGTCGACTTCCAGACGCTCCGCCAAGATCCAACACGAGTCATTAGCAATTTAGCGACTGCGTGTGGGCTGCCAGATGAGCATGTCGAGGCTGCAGTCAGACTTGTTCAACAAGGAGGTTCATCGAGCTAAGCGCGGTACGAATTGGAAGGCTCGAAACGCAGCAAACTTTGGAACCCGTCGAATGCCCAATCACATGCCAAGGGTACTGCTTGCGATGACGCAAAGCTCTTCCATTGATTACGTGATAGGTGAGATTTGAAATCAAGGACTTCACGTCGAGCGAGAGGAAAGTCATCGGTACAGTGATATGTGATGATTACGCGAAGTTGACGTTTCAACAAATGGGCAACGTAACGAAGTGGATCGGCAAGATATTCAAGTGAGAATAGAAACGTCGCTGTATCGAACTGCTTGAGTGCCGGAAGGACACCTTCGCGCCATGGACGACTGAGCAATTGCTTCCCGGGGGACATGTCGTCAACGGCAGTCACTCTTGCGTGCGGTGCAAGGTATGCTAGCGCCGCAGTAGTCGCCCCAACATCAATGACAGATGAGTCGGCTGGTAGTAGCGGCGCGACCTTTCTTCTCGCACGCCGGCGGGCGTAAGCAAAATCAAACTCCGGACCGGGTTCGTAGTGCGGATCACTCGTACGCACGGAAAGTGACTTCGTCGGAGTTGCACTCATTGCTTTGAGTTGTGAGTCACTCTCGCCATAGCCAGCCTGAGTCGAAGGCAAAGCAATTGCGACGTGACAGATACGTGCAAACACATTTCGCCAACCAGGCGGCTCGCGAGTAAATCGATTGACGGATTTGCAAGAGAACCGCTCGTCATGCAAAAGTACTTCCGGGTTTCTCGCACTTGACTTGTCAGCCTTGAGCGCGAGTGAAACGTTGCTGAACGACGACAAGCCAACAAACTCCAGGAGCGTCTGGCGATGCGACGAAGACGTCATCAAATCTTCGTATCGAACCAGGAAATGCGGATGAACCGCAGCCAACTGGGAAAGTGTTTCCGCTGATTCGCGAATGCACTCCAATGCCCAGGCTTCGTCCTTCAATGTTTTTCGATCAGCAAAGGACATCAGCGAGCGATTCATTAGCTCCAGCAAAGATAACGCGACGTCACGAGGGTCTCGCCAGATCAATACGAGTTGATGCGGCTTGTACGTATCAATCAGATTCTCTGCGTCGCCAAGAAACACTTCTTTGACTCCCCAAAAATCAAAACTATCGAGCTTGGGGATCACGTGCTCGTCGTACCACGAACGAGCTAATTTGCCTCGGACAAAATGTTCCGGAGATACGTCAACAGATAGGCCATGTTCGTGGAGCGTCTCAATGATTCGACGTTCACGTCCGTCACCAAATCGACGGAGCATCATTGGCTCATGAAAAATTGCACCGCGACTCGGAACCGTCAGCAAGTCACACAATAACGTGGAGCCTGAGCGAGGCATCGCAAAAATAAACAGCTTTTTTGGGCTCATCGTTTTACCAGGGCTCACGCTCGATTACGATTCGCGTGCTCGTGAATGCGTTGCCAGCGTTTCGTCCACAAGCGACTGATACTCGGACGTTTCGCGAACGGAATCGAGGTCAGGATCAAGTTGTAAATCACTCGCGCGAAGGAAGCCCGCGTCGAGCGCTTGCTTGAGCGCTGCCACAGAACGATTGCGTAAATCCTCGACCGTTGGCAAGTCATCGGCGAGTTTCTGATCAGCGACGAATTGACGAACTTCCGCGAGTAGGGCGTAACCACACGCGAGATCGTAGTGTTTCGTGCTATCCGTTTTGATCTCTTTTGCTAAGTTGTCAGCAAGTGTGATTCCCTCGGCTACTTCGCCGGCGCGTGCGAGCACTGCGACTAAGCCCAATTTGGTGGTCACGTTGGTCGAGTCCCAGCTGACGGCTTCTCGCCGCAAGTCGACAGCTCGCTTGATGAGTGTTTTAGCTTGGTCGTCGTTGCCCAGTCTTCTTTGTGTTACCGACAATCCGTACAACGCATCGGACAATTCTTGATGAGCCCGAAGGTCGTTGGGTTCTTCAGAATGCAAACGCTCCAAGACGGTAACGGCACGTGCAAAGTTTTCTTTCGCAGCATCGAACTGTCCCACGTAAAGTTGTAACACGCCAAGGTCGGCGTCAAACATCGCCACGTTTTGTTGGGTGCTGTTGCTTTTGGGGTTCAGCTTGCCCAATTCGCGCATGTTTGCTGCTGCTTCCGACAAGAGATTGAGTCCAACGTCTTTCTCGCCTTGCTGGAATCTGATTTTCGCGAGGACAAGCTTGGCACCTTGTACCTCACTTCGAGCGCGACCATCTCGACGGTTCTGTTTGTATAATTCTTCGCGAAGTGCAAGGGCTTCCTCCATATAGGTACGCGCAATCTCGAGGTCACCACGCGTCTGGGCAAGCGAGCCTAGTTTGCCGAGCGACGTCGCGACTTCTACTTTCAGTTTTTGATCATTCGATTCCTTCAGCGACTGGCGACGAATCTCTAAAGACTTGGCAAAGTGTTCGTGAGCTTTCTGGTATGAACCTTCCTGTCGAGCTGAGTCGCCTAGATATTGATGGATTTTCGCCATATTCGTTGAAGCGAATGGTAGTGCGTTTTCTTTTTCTAAGTCATGGAATATAGAAAGGCATTTGGAGTATTCTTGGTACGCTTTGCCGGGCTGGCCAAGTTCCATATTGATCTCACCCAGACGCGAGTGTATTCCAGCGGTGATCATGTTGCGTTGCGAAGCGTTGTTTTCAGTTTTCTCTAACCTTTCGACGCCATTGCGGACTGTTTGCAGCAGCGCTTGGCGCATCTCCAGTAAGTCTGCGCGACCGGACATCTTCTCTTGGACTACGAAGGTCAATGATTTGATTGTGTCGACGGCGTTCTTCTCCTGCACGGAAGCGGCTTCCGCGTTCTTATCTGCAACGATTTTTGCAGCGACGGCCAGCTGCTCATTCTCTTGCGCCGTCTCAGCATTCTGTTGAGCAATCACATTCGCCGCAACGACTTCTTTTTTCTGGCTGTAGATGACAGCCGCAGAAATTGGACCGCCGACCAAAATGACCAAAGCAAGCGATGCCGCAATTGCGGAGATACTTGCGATCAATGGGTTACGACGACTCCATCGCCACGCACGTTCGATCCGGCTGACCGGCCGCGCGCTAATCGGTTCGCCTCGGACAAAGCGATTCAAATCATCCGCGAGATCTCCAGCGGTTGCATATCTCGAAGCAGGATCTTTCTGCAGGCATTTCAAACAGATGGTTTCTAGATCTTTCGGGACGCTCGGTTGCAAGCGTGTCGGTGGGACCGGCTCCTGTCCAAGCACTTGAATGACAGTGTCGATTGCCTTGGTCGACGTGAATGGAGGACGGCCCGTGAGGGCACAATACAGCACACCTCCCATACCGTAGATGTCTGCGGATGCGGTAATGTCTCTTGATCCGCGAGCCTGTTCGGGCGCCATGTAACTTGGGGTACCGACAACATCGCCGGTTCGACTCAAGTCACTGTCGCCCTCGATTTCCTTTGCGAGTCCAAAATCACAAAGTTTCGGTATTCCCGACGAATTGACTAGAATGTTTCCGGGCTTCAAGTCGCGGTGAATGATGCCTGCGTCATGAGCAAAATGGAGTGCTTGGGCCAATGGGGCGATTAATCTCGCAGCTTCGATTGGATCCATCGGCTCGCCCTTGATCTTTTCATAGAGCGATGAGCCATCAACGTACTCTAAGGAAAAGTAAGGCAGGTCATCGTTTGATCCGATGTCGTAAATCTGGACGATGTTCTCGTGACGAAGTTTTCCAACGGCTCTCGCTTCAGCAAGAAACCTTTCCATGACTGAGCGAGACGCGTGGACACCAGAAAGAATCATCTTCAAGGCGACCGGACGCTCGATTCCTAATTGATGTGCAGCATAGACAACGCCCATGCCCCCGCGCCCCAGCACTCCGTCAATACGATAGCCAGGAATCACCGGCAATCCCTTCGATGCCTTCGTGTGCTTGGGATTGGAACGCACCGTTACGGATTGCGGACGAGCGGTGCCGACAACTTCTCCGTGACTCATGTCCAGCGTGTCGGGATCATGTGTATCGACAACTCCAGTCGCCAAAGACACGGTGGGTTGTTCGATGAGCGACTGGTTGGCGGAAAAGTCAGTGACTTCTATTGGCTGACTTGGAGTCTGGCTTGCACTCAGCGGAGCTGCGACGGTCTCGTCCAACTGCTGCTCGAGCGTTGGTCGTGACGGTCGGCGTAACCGTGACTCATAGTGGTCATCAATGGACCTGAAGAATTCCAGTGCAATTATTTGTCGCTCTGGAGTCAACGATTGAAGCACTCTTTCTGGGACTGGGCGCTGCCCGCTTTGAATTGCATGTTGCCAGTCTGATTCGTACCATCGAGAGAGTTCCTTTGCCCAGTCGCCGTACGCTTCCAAGCGACCGACCAGCGACTCCCAGACGGGGTAGCGGCTGCCGCTCACAGGTTCCGTTAACTCATTCGCGCTGGGGCGATCGTCCATCATGGCGAGATAATCCTCGGTAGCCGAGTAGCAATTTGAAATGCATCGAACCTAGACGGTAACTACGTTGACTGTCGTTCTGTGATCAGTTATCCCGACTACTATGAAGCCAGATGATCGTCCGTTTCGTTGTTCTTTGCGTTGTAGTCATCGTTTTGTGAACCGAAGAACCAGTCTTTGCCCGCTTCGCCATCCATTGTATCAATCGATCCATCACCAAACACTGTGACATTGGCTTTCAAATAGTATGAGCCGTTCAGTCGATTGCCATTTCCAGTCCCCTTGATGTTCTTCACTCGCGTGGCGTAGTTGCGTGTCGAGTTCCACTCGCTTAGCAAGCTCAACAGCGCAGTATCATTGCCATCAAAAGTCGTAGTGCCACCGATGAGTATATCCTCGCCTTGGTCGCCCCATAATTGGTCAGCTGCTAAACCGCCGATCAAGATATCTCCACCTTTTCCACCGTCGAGCATATCATTGCCGTTTCCGCCCAAGAGCACGTCGTTGCCGTCATTGCCCTGGATTTGGTCGTTGCCGTCGTCACCGCGAAGAATGTCGTCTCCATCGTCGCCATGCAGTTGATCGTTGCCGGTGCCGCCCGAAATCGTATCGTTACCGGTACGACCGTAAATTATATCATTGCCGGCGCCCCCGTTGATCGAGTCGTCACCAAAGCCGCCAAAGATCGTATCGTTCCCGTTTCCGCCTTCAATCATCGTTTGGTCGGTGACGAACAGCGACACGTCAATCAGGTCATTTCCATCACCAGCATCGATCAATAGCCGATCGATCTGGGACGCGGCAAACAATCGAATTTCTAATCCTGGTAAGAAACTGGCGTAGACCGCGTAGATACCGAACAGTTGGAAAACTTGGATATTGTCGCTGGCGGAGGTGCCGATGATTCTCAGCTCACCACCGACGACTTCAACATTCCCGCCACTGGCGATCGCAACAGTCACTGATGTGGTCTGAGTGAGAACACCGCCGTCATCATCAGCGATCGACAACGTTACGGTATACGTACCGCTACTCGCATACGTAAAACTACTTCCAGTTGAGCCGCCACCAGCAAGTTGAGTAATTGGCAAGGTCTGAGTCACACCATTGCCCCAATCGACTGTCGCAGTGTGCGTGTCTGCGATGCCAGAATCAGCAAAGGACGCTGACAAGTTAACGCTTCCAGCGTTTGAGCCATTCACGATCGCGAACGAAGTGCTGACAGGTACTGAGTTTCCAACGGTGATGATTGTCGAGTCACTGCTGGTACCACCATCGTTATCCGTGACAGTGTAGGTCGCAGTGTAGATGCCGTTGTTGTTTGGAACAAAGCTGATGGTTGAACTGGTGCCGTTTGCGACTACGACGTTGGCAGAGTCCGTGATTTGCCAATCGACAGAGTGCATGTCGGCGGAACCGGCATCCGTGAATGTTCCCGTCAAGTTGACGGTATCGCCTTCGGTGGCCGATTGATCATCACCAGCATTTACGATTGGATTTGCGTTTGCAACGTTGATGATTGCCGAGTCACTGCTGGTACCACCATCATCATCCGTGACAGTGAAGGTTGCAGTGTAGATGCCGTTGTCGCTTGGAACAAAGCTGATGGTTGAACTAGTGCCGTTCGCGACCACGAAGTTTGCAGCGTCCGTGATTTCCCAAGCGACAGAGTGCGTGTCGGCCGAACCAGCATCCGTGAATGTTCCCGTCAAGTTGACGGTATCGCCTTCGGTGGCCGATTGATCATCACCAGCGTTTGCGATCGGATCCGCGTTATTGACAGTGAACGTAACAATCTTTGTTGTTGACAAGTTCAATGTGTCAGTGACTCGAATCAATGCACTGAAGATACCGTTGTCATCCGACGCGAAGGACAATTCTCCAGATGTCGGATTGATCGATATGCCAGGCGGGAGGGTCGATCCATTAATCGACTCGAGTGTCCAGACGTGGTCGCTGGTGCCGTCAGGATCAGTCGCAGCCATCGTCAACGAGAATAACTCTCCTTCGTTGATCGTGAAGTCAGTCGCCGAGTTGATCACTGGCGGGGACTGACTAAATTCCACATTGCCCGAAGCATCGAATAAGGTGTCACCTTCGTCAGGGTTGAAACCGAGGAGCAATTCCTTTCCAGAGTTTCCATAGAGAATATCTGCGCCAGCACCGCCAATAAGTGTATCGCTCGACGGTGGCTGGGCGACGGTATCGTCAAACCGATAGATCAACAATTCATAGTTGCCTGTATCGGTGTCGGCACATGCGATGTGATTTGGGTTTGCAGTACAAAACGCTGCGACATCGAATTGTCCCAAGTATTGCGGTATCTCAGCGATCGAGAAGCTGAACGTGTCGACTTCAACGAAATAGGTCCCGTCGTGCGGCAAAACTAGATCAAGCAATGTTGAGTCGGTCGGTTCGCCTTGATCGTCGTTGAATGCGCCCGATGCGCTGGTGTAGTATGCGATCTTTTGACCCGAAGAGTCATACACGCGAAGGACCGAATCAATCCAGTTGTTCGACCTGTGACGCAGCACTTGGCTCATCACCTCGATTGTCACCACATCGCCGTGCTGTCCGGAGAAGGAATAATAGTCACTCTCGCTCGTGTTTCCAGCGGACTCGATTCGACCGACCACCGTAATCGCTGCTGCGGAGAGCGACTTATCAAAATTGGTTCCTTGTTCTATCGTGTTCGGTACTGACAAGCCCGGTAAACTTCCGAGTGGTTGAACGTCAATGGAAGATGTTCCAAAAGCCACTGTCGTCTTGTCCGGCGATTCGGCGATCGTTGATCCGTTTTCCGCAAAGGCGAGCTTCAGCGCTTCTCGTTCGCCGAAGAATGGATTGCCGAGCGCATCAACAAGACTTGTGCCGACTGACGCAGGTGACGCGATTAGGTGCAGTCGCGTCTCGGTGGCTGCGGCAGGTCCCGTATACACAGGTCGATATCGACCAGCGTTGTCCAACCCAGCAAAGACACCTGAACCCGGAGGACCAAACGCATCCTGGTGTCGCACGCCATACGTATGAGCCAATTCATGGGATGCGATGGTGCTCGTTAGTGCAACATAGTTCTCACTCGTTGGTGTGAGCTTGTTACCGGATGTACCAAAGAATCCGTTGACATCCACGCGCACAAAATCGTCGACCGTCAACTCGCGCCAACCCACGCGGTTACTGACGCCGCCGAGCACAAAATTGACGCCTGGGTTGTAAACAGCCGCATTGAACACAATCGCGACGAAGTCATCTTCGACGGGAATCGTTCGCGAAAATTCAATATCGAATGGAGCGTAGTCAGCTTCGATGCGGGCTTGGATTGCATCACGTTCAGCCTGCGAGTACTGATACTCACCAGGTTCGGTTGCCGTATTGAAGTCAAGGTAGACATATCGTCGACGGCCAGCCTGCAAAATATCGTTACCGTCACCGCCATCAAGCAAGTCGGCTCCTCCATAGCCGAATAGTTTGTTATCGAGGGCATTGCCGATTAGCGTATCGTCAAAATCGGTGCCGAAAGCATTCTCGATGTCGCCACTGAGAATGAGTGACAGTCCTGGTGCGACGACTTGACTTGATTGAACACTCAAGTCAACCGTCACACCATGCGGAAATCGGCGGAAGTCAAGCGTATCCTCGCCGCCTTGGTCGATGATCATTTTCGTACCCACATCACCTGCGCGAAACCTATAGATGTCGGGGCCGCTACCGCCAGTAAGCACATCGATTCCATCGCCACCATCAATGCGTGTTATGCCGGCGCCGCCAATGAGCGTGTCGTCGCCTGCGCCACCCACGAGTTCTACATTGACTGTTGTGGAGCTTGCATCGATTCGGTTGCTATTACCATCACCTATCACCTGGATCGCTTCGCCGTCCACAATGACCACCGTCCGTTGTCCCGACGTGATCGTGGAATCGGTAACAACAGCATCACCACTGATGTCCGTGAAGATTATATCATTGCCACCGCCACCGCTGAGCGAATCATTGCCACTCGAGCTACCGATCGAATCGTCGCCACTTCCTCCAAAAATAATGTCATTGCCGTCGCCACCGACGATTGAGTCATCGCCAGACGAGCCATCAATGGAATCGTTGCCAGCGCCTCCGATAATCAAATCATTTCCTTCGCCACCGACAATCGTTTCATCGCCAGAGCCGCCGGAGATTGAGTCGTCTCCGCTTCCGCCAAAGATTACATCATTGCCATCGCCACCAATGATCGTGTCATCACCGCCGGAGCCATCGATGGAGTCATCACCGTCATCGGCCGTACCCACGATAACGTCATTTCCCTCACCACCGATGATAGTTTCGTCGCCAGATCCGGAAACGATCGAGTCATTTCCGTCTCCGCCAAAAATCAGATCATTGCCATCTCCACCAACTAGGGAGTCGTCTCCGGATCCGCCATCAAGGGTGTCAACACCGTTTGCTCCCCCAACAATCAGGTCGTTGCCATTTCCACCGTTGATCGACGAATCGCCAACCCCGTTACCTGCATAAATCGTGTCATCGCCATCACCGCCTGATATGACATCGTCGCCGTCTCCGCCGATGATTGTGTCATCGCCGCTGGAACCTTCAATCGAATCGTCGCCAGCTCCACCGAAGATCAAGTCGTTTCCATCACCGCCGACAATTGTCTCGTTGCCACCTCCGGCAACGAGTGTGTCATCTCCGTCGCCGCCGATAAGAACGTCGTTGCCATCGCCACCAACAATTGAGTCATCACCGCTTCCTCCATCAAGCGTGTCGGAACTGTCTGCGCCGCCGAAAATCAAGTCATTTCCATCGCCACCGCTGATCGATTCATTACCACTGCCGGCATAGATGGTGTCGTTTCCATCGCCACCGTTAATCAGATCATCGCCATCGCCACCGAGGATCGAGTCGTCGCCACTTCCACCGTCGATCGAGTCGTTTCCATCGCCAATTCCACCAAAGATCAAATCGTTTCCGCTGCCACCGTCGATTGATTCATTGCCGCTGCCTGAGACGATTGTGTCGTCGTCATTTCCGCCATTGATGTAGTCATCACCATCTCCGCCGACGATTAAATCATTCCCATCACCACCGCTGAGTGTATCACCGTCATTGCTGCCACCAAAAATCAAATCGTTACCACTGCCGCCTTCGATCGATTCAGTTCCCGAACCAGCATAGATCGTGTCGTCGCCATCGCCGCCCGAGACGTAGTCATTTCCGCCGCCACCGATAATCGAATCGTCGCCCAAGCCGCCATTGATCGAGTCGTTGCCATCGCCAAGTCCACCGAAGATTAGATCGTTGCCACTGCCGCCATCAATCGAGTCATTACCATTGCCGTTGGAAACCTGATCGTCGCCATCACCACCCAAGACAACATCATTTCCACCTCCACCCGTGATCGAGTCATCGCCACTACCGGCATCAATGGAGTCGTCGCCGAATCCGCCAAAAATCAGGTCGTTGCCAATTCCACCACCGATCGAGTCATCGCCGGTGCCCGCGTCAAGTGTGTCGTCGCCGGTGCCACTGACAATTAAGTCATTGCCACCGCCGCCGAATATCGAATCATCACCATCGCCGGCGTCTATCGAATCGTTTCCATCGCCAGCGACAATCGAATCATCTCCGGAGCCACCGAAGATTAAATCATTTCCATTACCGCCATAGATTGAGTCATCACCACTTCCGCCATAGATCGTATCGTTGCTGCCATCAGGACCGCCAACGATCACGTCGTTACCGCTACCGCCGTCGATCGAGTCGTCGCCGATTCCAGATGTGATCGAGTCGTCCCCGGGGCCACCGAAGATCAAGTCATTCCCATACCCACCGTAGATCGTATCGTCGCCACTTCCGGCATCGACGCTGTCATTGCCATCGTTAATTCCACCAATGATGACGTCGTTGCCGTTCCCGCCAACTAGCGAGTCATCGCCAGCGCCTGCATCGATCGTGTCATCGCCGTCGCCCCCGAATAGCAAATTGGACTCAGTCGTTCCAATAAGATAATCTTTGTAAGGCGTTCCGATCGCATTCTCAAACTCGCCCGTTAGCGAAACGGTTCCTCCGGTACGAACAGTCTGGAGTTCGCCCGCATCCTGGCTTAAGTTGATGGACACACCACTTGCAATATCATTGCTCGGTGTGCTGACGCCGCTGAAATCAAGCGTGTCATTCCCACCTGGGTCACTAATCGTCTTGGTACTGAATCCGTAGATGCGATAGACATCGTCACCGGTACCGCCAATCGCCGTATCATCGCCCTGGCTAATATCGATGACATTGTTTCCATTACCAGAGAAAATCAAATCGTTTCCAGGACCACCAACGAGCACATCATTGCCCGATGATGCAATAATAGTGTCATTTCCCGCTCCCGCATCGACTACGGCGTCCATCGAAAGTGACGCAGCGATAGTGATGGAGTCCGCACCATCAAGACTTCTCACAAGGAGAACATCTGCCACCGAAAACTCTTGAGAGAGTGTCGATGCATTTGTCGTGATACTAATGAGCACCGTGTTTGCTGTAACACCGGGCTCAGCGGTGATGATGTCATCGAACGGAGTACCGACGGCGAGAATAGCCGTTGCGGTATCAGATCCGCCGTCGTTGTCGACGACACTCACTTGAGCGGACGCGAGTCCATTCGCAGGCCGTGGAAACGCGATCGTCGCTTGGTCCAATGGCGTACCGACTGGCACAGCGCCACTTGGCAAACTCCAGAGTATTGCGTGAGTATCCAATCCCGACGGATCGACTACTTGGGCGCGCAATCGAACCATCAATTCGTCGCTGCCATCGTCAACGATCGTCACTTGCGGAGCGACGTTGTTTACGGCGATCGAGAACCCAGTGGAGCTGAAGCCGCCGTCGAAGTCCGTCACCACGATGGAAACAGGCACGTTCGCGGTCGAGCCAATCCCGAAGTCATCCGCATAGACATGAGAGGCTGAGAATTGTGTTTGGCCGGTCGCCAGATGCAAGACCGTGGCATGTGAACCATCGCCCCAGAAAATCGTTATTTCGTGTGCATCATTCGCACCAGCATCGATGACGGATCCGACTAACGTAAAGGTCTCGCCTTCACTGACGGACGTGACCACCGAACCGTTCTTATCGCGAAGAATCAGGCTAGAAGCGGGGACCGTGGGATTCGCGTTCGCAACTGTGACTGTGTGAGAAGCGGTGGCTGGCGCACCATCGTCATCGCGAGCCAGAACACTGATGGTGTAAGTGCCTTCGTTGTCTGGAATAAACGACAACTCTCGGCCACTGGAGACATAAACTGTCACCCCATCTTTGCGAACGGTCCAGGCGTAGGTGATTGTGTCCAGAACGCCAGGATCAATCGCGGTCGCCAGCAGATTCACAGGTGAGCCTTCAATACCAATGGTTGGACCCGTGATTGATACGATCGGAGCTGCATTGGTGATGGAGACATTGGTTGATCGAGCTACCACACCACCATCGTCATCACGAAGGGTGACAGTGACTTGCGATGCGTTGTCTTTGAACGTATGGCCGATGTTGAACGAGCGAGCGTTCGTCGGCAAAACAATCGTCTGAATCGTGCTGCCGTCGCCCCAATTGATTTCTAAGCTGTGTACGTCGCTGCCAGGATCAGTGAACGAGCCGCTCAAAGTCGCAAAGCTGCCTTCGATGCCTGAGTTCGGAGAAAAGGTGATTGGACCAGTGAATTGGGGCACAACATTGTTTACGGTGACGTTCACGGTCACGGAACCGCTCGCGTTGTCTTCACGATCAGAAACAACAATCGTGATGGGGTAATCGTCGGAGAGTAGCGCAGCTGGAAGGTCGTCAGCGTAAGTGTGTTCGGCAGCAAAACCGCGAGGATCCACAAAGCCCGGCGCGGCAGCAGGGACAAAAATTACGGTGTTGGGGGAGCCGTCGCCCCAGTCGATTGTGATGTCATGTCCAGCGCTCGTATCCGCGTTGTCGAACAAGCCATCCAGACGAACACGCTGGCCTTCGTTGAAGACCGTTATCGGTTGCCCGTAGCCTTCATCGCCAAGCACCTCAGTGATCAAGATATCGTTGACAGTAATCGTTGGAGGCAGAGTGCTTGTCGCTGTGACCAAATTGGAGAATTCACTGCTGTTGCCATTCGGATCTGTCGCTATAGCTGTAATGACTTCGCCATTGACCGTTGTCGCTGGGATGAGCGTGTCAAAAGCGACAAACCCGTTGACATTCGTTGTCACCGTAATTGAGTTTAAGAATCGTTTGCCTTCGCCAAAACCGCTTGGGTCAGCAACGTTTGAAGCATAGAAATCGATTTCAAACGCAGTCGATGGCGTACTGTCCAGTTGCCCAATCATGCGAGTTTGCCCACCCGAGACCGCAGGTGAAAGAACGGGATAGTTTTGTAAGCCGCTTGGACCAGTATCCCCATCGCCACTATCGTTGGCAGTCACCCCATCGTTGCTTAAATCAATGCCCAGGCCATCATTTTCGAAGATCGCGTTGCCACGAACCGAAGCGCGACCGCCGCCGGTCACCACGATTCCTGTGGTGTTAAACGCGATTCGATTGGAGCGATTGGCCGCTAGACCACCGACAACAGCCCAACCGTCGGTGACGCTGATACCAGGTCCGCTATTGCCCAAATCGAACACGCCGGTAATGTCCGTGCCGATGCGGTTATTCAGTATCTCGTTTGATAGAGAGCTGTTGTACTGGATACCACCCAATGCATTCGCACCAATCAAATTGCCGCCATGGAGTACATTCAATCCGATTTGATTGCCCGCGGAACTATTCTCGATGCCGATTCCGTAACCTTGATTGCCCATCGCCAATGTGCCAGTCACATCCGTGCCGATGTAATTGCCGGCAATGGTATTGCTGGTAGGGCTAATGCCAATGAAAGTTGAAAGACTGATCCCCGCCCCCGAATTGCCAGAGACAATATTCCGTTCAGCTTCATCAGCAACGCCATCGCCGTTGGTTCCGATGATGTTAGATTGAACGCCGTTTTGCAGCAAAACGCCCTGTGCGGCCACGTTTGGGATTAGGCTGGTCCCGGTCGCATCAGTGCCAATCAGATTGCCATAAATCCAGTTATTGTCCGAGCCGACTTCACGTATCAGGACACCGCGTTGATTACCTGATATGACATTGTTGGAAGCGACATTTGATGCCGCCCCAAAGCTCAATGTCAAGCCATTCCCGCCATTTCCAATCGCAGACGTTCCTGCTGCATCTGTGCCAATAAAGTTGCCTTGAATTGTGTTTAAGGTAGCACCAGAGTTGCGGAGCTCAATGCCTTGAATCCAGTTGCCTGAAACGATGTTCCGAGAGGTCGAATCCAAACCACCAATAACGTTGCCTGCTCCCTGAATGAAAATCCCACGCCCTTGATTGGACAACGCTTGGTTTCCCTGTGCGTTAACTCCGACGTAGTTACCTTGGACCGAGTTATTATTCGAATCGATTTGGATACCTGAGCCTACATTACCGCTGATTAAGTTTCGATCACCAATCGAAGTCCCACCGATCACATTGCTGGAAGCGCCAGTTCCAACAAATATCCCTGTACTACCATTGCCCAGGGCGAGTGCTCCTGATATGTCCGTTCCCACATAGTTACCGGCAATCGTATTGAGACTCGTACCGGTTCCCGACATTGAGATACCGTTAGTCGTATTGCCGCCGACTATATTTCTTTCGTCTGCATTGGGACCGCCAATTGTATTACCAGTCGAACCGCTGCTAATGTTGATTCCGAGTCCTGTGTTTGGAATGGCAAACTTTCCAGTTGGATCAAGGCCAACGATATTGCCTTGTACCAGATTGTTGTTGGATGGTCCTCCCGCGCCGCCGAACTGTTGAATCGTGATTCCTAAACTAGTATTGCCTGATACGACATTACCAATGGCAGAATTGCTTGTCGAAAAATCAACAAATCCAATGCCGGCTATTTGATTAGGGACTGCGAATGTCCCGCTCGCATCCAAGCCAACCCAATTCCCTTGAGCCACGTTCAGTGTCACATTTGCGCCAGAAAAGGCGATCCCGGCTAACGTATTGCCGCTGATATAATTCCGATGTTCAGGCAGTGGTCCACCAATAACATTCTGCTTAGCGGCATTCTGGACCAAGATCCCTGAGTTGTCGTTGGTAATCGCCGCATTGCCCGCAGCATTCAAGCCGATAAAATTTCCGATGACCGTATTGAATTGAGTCGCTGGACCACTCAACAAGACCCCTCTGGAAACGCCGGTATTCGAATTGCCGGAGATAACATTTCGGGCAGCAAGCGTTGTACCACCGATCGTGTTGTTGGTTGCTCCAGACAGCAACGCAACTCCGCTCCCCCTGTTTCGAATGGCGGTACTGCCTGTAACATCGATGCCGATGTAGTTGCCTGCAATGCGGTTTTCGGAAGTGCCAGCGCCACTTATCTCGATTCCATGGGAAATATTGCCTGAAATCAAATTACCTTCCACCGCATCGCCGACTCCATCACTATTCGTACCAATGATGTTTCTCGTTGTACCAGCTGCTATCAACACTCCACGGCTAGCGTTCGCCAACGCATGCGTTCCTGTGATGTCCGTGCCAATGAAGTTGCCGGCGACGATGTTGTCTGATGGGACTGGACTACCGCTTTGCTGCCAAATCCAAACGCCAGATGCTAGGTTGGCTGAAATAATGTTGCGTTCGTGAAGATCTGATAATCCGTCAGCATTAGTGCCGATTCGGTTGAAACTGGCACCGTTCTTGATTTCGACTCCCATCCCACTATTGGCCAACGGCAGCGTTCCGGTGACGTCCGTTCCAACAAGATTTCCAGCAACCACGTTATGATTGGAATTTACTCCATCAATCCACAATCCATTCCATCCATTGTTTCCAGAAATCAGATTTGCTTCGACCGCATCACCAATCCCATCTCCATTGGTTCCAACCACGTTGTATTGTGAACCGGCGGAAATCAAAACACCTCCCGAAACAGTCCTGCCATTGGCAACGGAGACTGTGCCGGTTATGTCTGTACCAACAAAATTGCCAGCAACCGTTGTATAAGTTGCATTCAACAACCACAAACCATAGTTAATATTCCCCGATAGGATATTTCGCTCAAGCTGATCACTGACGCCATCGGCATTCGTCCCTATGCGATTGAAGGACGCGCCATTCTGAACCACAATACCATGATTGTTTTCGATGCTCTGCGTACCGGTAAGATCGGTGCCAATAAGATTTCCAGCCACAATATTGTTGTCCGTACCCGCGCCTAAAATCAAAACTCCATTCTGGACATTTGCAGAGATAACGTTGCGTTCCCTCTGGTCTCCAATGCCATTTCCGTCGGTCCCCACTCGGTTTTGACTTGCGCCTCCGATAAGGACGATTCCAGAGTGGCTGTTACCCAAGGCTGTTGAGCCAGTAGCGTCAACTCCAATGAGATTACCAGCTATGACGTTCGAATTGGTGCCGATGTCAGTAATGTAAATGCCGGAATGCAAGTTGCCAGAAATGACATTTAACTCATTCGAGTTGAAACCATCGTTCGACCCATTTGTACCAATAGTATTTCCAGTGGCTCCCGCGTTCATCCAGATTCCAGAATGACCATTCGGCAGCGCCACGTTGCCTGTAACATTGGTTCCAATATAGTTTCCAGCAATAATATTGCCTGTTGTCCCAACGTTCGACAGCCACAGGCCATTGGTCCCATTGCCTGAAATGATGTTCCGCTCCTGCGTATCATTGACACCGTCACCATTGGTACCGATTCGATTGTTCGACGCTCCAGAAGTTATGGCGATGCCTTGAGTTCCATTGGGTACGGCGCCTAAACCGCTCACATTGGTTCCAACGAAATTGCCGGCGACTATATTCTGATTCGATCCGGCACCACTGATCTCAATGCCGAATTGACTGTTGCCACTAACGATATTCCGTTCACTTGAGTCGCCTACACCATTTCCATCTGTTCCGATACGGTTGTTGTTCGCTCCACCATCGATACGGATTCCAACCAGGCCATTTGGAATTGCAGTTGTACCGCCGGAATTCAGACCGATCAAATTTCCGGCAACGACGACACCTGAAACCGCCGAACCAGTGATCCAAACTCCGATATCTCCGTTGCCGCTAATGACATTCCGCTCGGCGGAATCTCCAGTTCCATTTCCATCGGTTCCAATTCGATTCGCACCGGCAGACGAACTAAGCTCAATGCCTCGACCTCCGTTGCCAACGGCAGCGTTGCCACCTGCATTCGTGCCGATGAAATTGCCAGCGATAATGTTGTTGATCGTTCCGGAACCCTTGATACTGATACCGTTGTTCAAGTTGCCTGAAATAACATTACGTTCATCACTGTCAGCGATGCCATTGCCATCGGTACCAATCCGATTGTTTTTTACCCCTCCACCCAGAAATACACCGGTTCCATTGTTGCGGAGCTGCGCTGTTCCCGACGCATTCAAGCCAATGTAGTTACCTGCAACGATATTGCTGTCGCTGCCTACATCGGTAATCAAAATTCCAATGTTATTGTTGCCGCTGACCACATTCCTTTCACCGGCGTTCAACGCATCATTTGAACCATCGGTGCCGATGCGATTTGATTTAGCACCAGATTGAATTGCGACGCCAAAGGAACCATTGGCAATCGCAGAGGTGCCAGCGGAGTTTGTCCCAATGTAATTGCCAGAAATAGCGTTATTGTCCGCTCCGGTGCCGACGATCCGTACGCCGATACCGCTGTTACCACTAATGATATTGCGGTCGGCACTAATCGATCCGCCGACGGTGTTGTTGCTTGCTCCTGATCCAATCTGCACTCCTGTCCCGTTGCCGATTGCAGATGTTCCGGTCAAGTTGGTTCCGATGAAGTTGCCAAGGACGGTATTGTTTGTCGTGCCAGCATCCTGAATCAGTACGCCAATCGTGTTTCCGGAGATAATATTCCGCGCAGCCGCAGTCGTACCGCCGACAGTCGTGGCCGTAGCTTGCCCGGCGATACTGACGCCAATGTTGTTCGCGACCGACGCACTACCGACCGCGTTAGTTCCAATGAAATTCCCGGACACGATCGTTCCGACAGCACCTACTTGCTCTATGTTGACGCCAAGTGACCAGCCGCCGATGACGTTGTCGAGTAACTGATTCGACGGTCCTGTGACACGGACTCCGGATTGGATACTGGATGAGCCGGCGGCCGCAGTACCTGCCGCACTTAAGCCGATGTAGTTGTTCTGCACCGTGTTGGCACTTCCAATGACACTGACCCCGGGGTCAGTATTGGTGTTGGCGATCACGTTGCGGCTCGCGGCGGTTGGCCCGCCAATCAAGTTGCCCGTGTTCAGCGTATTGGCGATGTCCACGCCACGGGCGATTGACAGGCGAGACGTTCCGGTGGCTTCCATGCCCACGTAGTTGCCCGCAACGACGTTGTTCGAAGCACTAAAGTTGAACAAAATGCCAGTGACGACGTTGCGTTCAGCCGCGTCATTCGTGCCGTCGGCGTTGGTGCCGATACGGTTATTGTTGCCATAGATGACCAGGGTGGAACTACCGACATTCGCTTCGATGCTTGCCGTACCTACGGCGTTGACTCCCACATAGTTTCCAGCGAAGACAGTGCCGTCCGACTGTAGCACGGCATCGTAGCCGATGTTACCTGCGATCACGTTCCGTTCTAGCACATCTGAAATCCCGTCGCCGTTAGTACCTATACGGACGCCGGTCGAAACTCCGAAAACGTAAAAGCCACCATTACCTGCGCCAATGTCTCCATTCGATATGGCTGTCGTTCCAGTTACGTCTAACCCAATGATGTTGCCAGCGACGACGATGTTGGAAGTTTGGTAGATACGCAACCCACCGCCAACTGTGTTACCGGAGATGACGTTCCCCTCACTCGCGTCGCCGACTCCATCCCCGTTAGTCCCGATGATGTTCCCTGTCCCTGCGCTATCGATTTGCACGCCCGTGCCATTGCCAAGCCCCTGCGTGCCTGAGACATCGGTCCCGATGTAATTGCCGGCGACGATGTTGCCGGTCGTCCCCGTCCCGACGATGTCGACACCTGGACCCGTGTTCCCGCTGATGACGTTGCGGGAGCCGGGAGCCGTGCCGCCAATCTCGGTGTTGGTCGCCCCGCCGCCGACGATGACGCCCGCGAGAGCATTGGCCAGCGCGCCGGTCCCATCTGCACTCGTCCCGATGAAGTTGCCGCGAATGAAGTTGCCGTCCGTGCCGACACCTTCCACCAATACTCCCGAGTTCAAGTTCCCACTGATCACGTTGCCGGCCCCGGCAGTCGTGCCGCCGACGGTGTTGGCGTCCGCCCCATCTGCGATCACAACGCCGCGGGAGTTCCCGATAGGGGCATTGCCAGCGGCGTCGGTACCAATGTAGTTCCCAAGCACATTGTTGCCCGTCGCGGTCGAGAAGAGGATCCAGACTCCGGTTTGATTGTTGCCGCTGATCACGTTTCTCGCGCCGGCTGTCGTGCCGCCGATGGTGTTGCCACCGGCCTCGGTGACCACACCGTGTTCGTTGGCTACAGCTGTGGTACCCGCCGGATTCGTCCCGATGAAGTTGCCGAGAATCGTGTTTGCCGTCGTGCCCGCAGCCGTGATACTGATGCCGATACCGGTATTGCCCGAGATCACGTTCCCAGCTCCGATCGTCGTACCGCCGATGATGTTACCGGAAGCTCCGTTTGTAACTAAAATTCCATCAGCATTTGGCATCGCTGTCGAACCCTCCGGTTCAACTCCGATGTAATTACCGCGAATAACGTTTCCTGTAGCACCAATGCCGCTAAGCACCACGCCAGTTCCGTTAAAACGGTTGATCGTCAGTCCCTCGAGAATGCTAAGGCCAGCCGTAATCGTGAAGCCATCAATGCCGCTTCCCGCACTGTCACCGCGAACTTCGATAACCGGTCGGGTCGAGTAGCCTGACTGCGTTGTACCGTCGATGCTGACGGCATTAGTAATGGTCGGAAGTGCCGAGGCCGGGGTGATTGTCCACGACGTCAGTCCAGCGTTGTAGTTCGGATCACTGGTGGGAATGTTGAAGTCAATTTCATCGCGACCAGGGTGAGCATTCGCGTCCAGCATGGCCTGCCGTAGAGAACCGGCTCCAGCGTCACTGGTCGTGGTGACAAGGAAGGTCGTGGAGAGATTTGTTAGGACGACATCGTTCCCCGTGCCACCGATATAGGTGATGGAGAAATTGCTGTTGCCACTCGTGAATGTTGCACCTTCTGCCAAGCCGCTGAACGTGCTCGTGATCGCATCGCTTCCATCATTATCGATGATGCGGAAACTGTCTCCCTGTGAAGGCAGGTAACTGTTCAATAGTGAAACATTCAGTGTCCCAGCGAGACTGACAGTGCCGTTGACGATCAACTGATCAAATTCAGGTACAGCCGCATTTGTTCCTTCCAGTTCCATCTCCAGCGTCGCGCCAGCACTCTGGGTGTAATCACCATTGATCGTAATGATGCCTGGTGAGTTGCCCGGCGCGATAACGCCACCCGGAAGTACCGCCACGGTGCCAGAAATTAGTCCCGAGCCTCGCAGTTCGCCACCTACAATTTGGAATTGAGTTGTACCGCTAAGAATTAGCGTACCATTAATCACATTTTCCTGAGTTGACTGAACTTGATGGTTATCCAAAGCTAGCGTTGCATCGAGTGCAACGTGGAATGCTCCCGTACTGGTTCCTCCGCCGCTGATTGATAACTCACCGCTTTGAACATCCACATCTCCGGTGTTGTTGAAGGTGACTGTCCAGCTTGCGGTCCCACTGCCTGATGTTTTTGTAATCGTTCCAACGTTATTGATGACCAGTCCTTCGGAGAGGTGGCTCCAATTTCCGATGTTCACATCTCCGACTATGTCAACTATCGTCCCTGGCAAGAAGTTGATCGTGCTTACGACGCCGTCGTAAAACAACGCGTTGGCGCCAGGAAGGA
>JBGSNA010000274.1:0-46364 GCA_041739875.1 Pirellulaceae bacterium | reverse complement strand
AGTAAACGTTTTAGTACGGCGATGCTTCCGCTTGCGGATTCAACGCATTCAACTCGGTATTCGTCATAGTTTGTTAGGTTGCGTCGGAGTATTCCCATGAGGACTCGTCCCGCACCAACTTCCGTGTATTGTTGAACGCCTCGGCTTTGCCACTGAGTGACAATGCTCTCCCATTGAATCGTCTGGGAAACCTGTTGAGCGAGGTGCTCGGATAGACTCGACGGATCCATCTCTGGCTTTCCACTCCGCGATGAGAATAGTTCGATTTTCGGGGACGAGAACTGGAGACTTGCAAACTGGCTCTCAATTTCACTTGCCGCCATTTGCAGGGATCGACTATGCCATGGTCCCGACACATGAATGTCTGATATCGTTCCACCTAAACTTCGCAATTGGGTGGCACAAGCTGTGATTGATAAGTGTGTGCCGACAAGTGTGTAGTGGTCTGGTGCATTGCATCCTGCTATTTCTATCGATTCAAGTTCTTGGTTCACGACACGAAGAAGTGTGCTCCATGGCAATCCGGCGACGGCGATCATTCGAGTTTCGGAACTTGTAAACTGACTCAGTACTCGACCACGGATCACAGCCGCTTCGAGAGCGTCCCCTTGAGACAAAACTCCAGCGGAAAAGTAGGCGGCCACCTCGCCGGCGCTGTAACCCGCAATGACATCGGGGGAGATACCGGCTTGCATGAGTACACTCGCGTAACCCATTTGCGTTGCAGCCAAAAGGGGCTCAGCAACTTCTGGTCTAGCCAATTCGCTTGCGGGTCCCTTCGCACGTATGTACTCGAGGTCAAATCCACATCGTTGGGAGGCCTCTTCAAGAATTTCGCGAGCTTGTGGGAACTCCGCTAAAAGGAGACGGCCCATGCCGGTGGATTGAGAGCCTTGGCCAGGAAACATCCAAGCTCGCATTATCGGTTCTTCGCCTCGCTCGCCTTGTTGAAATTGAAACCAGCAATCAGGCGATCGATTGTCGGTCCGTTTTCAAGTCCTTGAATTGCATACTCATTTTCGTCCTCAATGATTCGACGCATGAGGCCGCGGAGTACTTTGCCACAACCGACTTCGTGAAACGAACGGCATCCGCTAGAGAAGAGTTTTTCGATCACTTCGTACCATCGAACGGGGCTCATCATTTGTCGCATCATGATGGCGCGAATTTCGTTTGCGTTCATGGCCAAAGTTGCTGTTGCCCCCATCACGATTGGACAGTCAGGGTCGCGGAACTTTACCGAGGAAAGTGATTTTTCGAACTCGTGCGCCGCCACCGCAACAAGTGGGCTGTGCCAAGCGCCGCTGACATTAAGGCGAACGAAATCGCCGCCCCTGTCACGGACCTTCTCACAGACTTTGGCCAGCGCTAGCTCGTCCCCAGAAACAACGAGTTGGCTAGGTGCGTTGTAGTTGGCAAGACACACATCGGCGTCGCGGATTGTGTCCAGAATCGACTCGAGGGAGTCGAGTGTCAGTGATTTGACGGCGACCATTCCACCATCGGCGCCTTGGGACATCAATCGACCGCGATCACTTGCCAATCGAATGACACATTCTGCGGTGAGCACTCCGGCGGCGTACAAGGCTGAGTACTCACCAAGACTATGCCCAGCGACAAAGTCTGGATTCTCACCGGCCTGGCGCATTAGATCGACGTATCCACAGGAAAGAGCGACCATCGCTGGCTGGACGATTTCTGTCTTGGCCAACTGTGAATCTGGACCACGTCGCATCACGTCCGCAATTCTCTGGCCACTGAATTCCTCAGCCATGAGAATGTACTCGGATGCGCGATCGAATTTTTTCAGCAGCTTCGCGCCCATGCCAACTTCCTGGGACCCTTGTCCCGGAAAGAGCCAAGCGGTTTTCGGCATTATGTTGATCATTCGATTTCCGTGTTGATTACGTTGATTGAACGCGTTGATTGAAGAAGGCGTGATCTTCGTCAAGTAAGCGTTACACCTACACCATTAGGGACGACGCGTTTGGGAGGCGGAGGGACAATCACTATGGCTCTGGATTCCGAATTTCGGGTGCGGCTCAAGCAGTGGATGTTGTTTTCGTTACAGCCGTTTTTATCGGACATCTCGTGTTTCGAGTGACTCGTGCATTTGATGCATTTTCCTAGAGCCTGTCGTCAGTTCCCCAGCACATGACCTATGGTTCAGAAGTGCATCAACGTATGTAGGCAGATAAGAAACCAGATAATGCAACCAGATTTTCTGCTAGAAGAAGTTGACCTGATCCGTGCCTTGAAGAGCGGTGGCCCCACTGCTCACGTGCAGTTCTTCAATTTGCACAAAGAAGACATGAAGCGCATGACTCGACTTCGGATGGACCGGTTGCTTTCGCGCCGAATCGACGAGTCGGATATCTTGCAAGAGGCATTTATCGAGTACTGTGACCGGGTCAGCAAATACGTCGAAGATCCACGTGTACCGCCTGTCGTCTGGCTACGTCGTTTAGTTCGCCAAGTGATCTCGCGCCAGAATCGCGTGAACTTGGGTGCGAAATGTCGGGATGCGCGACGTGAAATCTATGAACTTTCTTCGGCAAAGATTAATGTCCACGAGTTTGCCGCGTCGCTATCGTCAGTTCATACCAAGCTCGAAAGGCTCGAAATGCAAGATCGCTTGGTCACGCTTATCAATAAGATGCCGGTGATCGAGCGAGAAATTCTCGCTCTAGTGCATTTTGAACAGCGTACGGTTCGTGAATCAGCTGCGGAACTGGGAATTAACTTGGAAGCAGCCAAGAAACGATACCGACGGGCACTCAACCGGCTGCGACCAATTCTAGAGCCGGATGCGCCGTCCCTCAGTAACGCTTAGTACCCATTCGAGTGAAGAACAGTTGCAACTTCGGATTGCAACGCCGTCTTGCAACGCCGTCTTGCATGCTTAGGTGCCAGTGATTCCAGCGGTCAAACCGCCATCAATGATCATGGTTTGCCCGGTCGTGTAGAGGCTGTCAACGGCAAGGAATACCATAAACTTGGCGACTTCGGAGGATGTCGCCCAGCGTTTTGAGGGAACCTGAACCTGCTTCACGGTTTCACTTACCCACGACTGAGTCTCGGGCATGTCAACCAACCCTGCCTGCACGCAAGTGACTCGGATTCCTTTGCGCCCGAACTTGCGAGCCAGTGTTCTTGTAACACCGGTTATTCCACCGCGCAGTGATGCGACGTGATCTTCCATCTCCGTTCCGACATAGATTGCTGGAAGAAACGCAAAGTTGATAATCGCAGGCTGTTTCTCTTGCGACATCGATTCAGAGACTGTGGCGCTTTGTTCAAGCAGTTGCTGTGGATAGGTTCCCAACATTTCTGGTTGATCCGATTTCGGATTCGGATACCAGAGGTTGAAAATGAGCGTGGCTGGTGTTCCGGCTTCGCTGAGCTCATTCAATAGTCCGGTACTAATGTTCGTTCCGTGAGTTATGGTGGTTGAGATCTGGCGTTCGGCCAAGACAGACGCAACTGAATCGGCGAGCGTGCCTTCACCAACAATGATGGCGTGATGTGCGGATTTTGAGCTTTTATTGTCGAAAGTCATGATGAAGTCCTTGGGTACTTTGGAGTAGCGGTGTTTTTGGAAATGCTTGTGAAACGGGAAATTGTTAGTCAGAGATGGGATGCTCTGAGGGAAGCAACGAGAGGCGTGCTGGCTATGTCGAACCTTCGATTCGTTTCAAGACGACGGCTGCGTTGTGACCGTGTTCGGTACTCGCTGTAACCAGAGCCGTCGAGAGTTTCGCTGGGGTGCTCATGACGTTGATGTACCCACCTCCCGCGACGCCACTTGCTGCGAGAATCCTCTGGGATTGAGCTCGTGGTCGTTGCGGTAACGAGTTGCCTTTCATTGCCGATACAGCGGCAGCCAAATTGAAAAGTGAGCTGGAAGATTCGCACAGGCCGGTGTGGTCGTTGACACACGTATGCGCAGGGAGGTCACCAAAGAAACGTTCGAGTCCGTTCATTTCCTTTTGGTCCCAGTTCGCGATGCCCGTTCCGTTGCTCAATACCAATCCGATTGAATCGTGCTCAACGTTCGCTTGGTCGCACGCCACGGCCAGGCTCCGCGATAGCATTTCGCCGCTTGGCTCGATGGCCTCCCATGAAGGTCGAGCGGTTTGCGACGGGGAACACGATCCGGACATGCCATCGAACGTGATCCCCGCACCTGCAAGCACGCACAGCCCACGCTTGCCACGACCGTTTGCAAAGCGATTTCGCTCAATGACAACTGCGGCAGCACCTTCTCCCGGCACGTATCCCGACGTACTCCCATCATAAAGCCGCCAATCGTCAGGGTGGTCGAGAAGCAAGCCGGCGCGTTGCATTAGCCGCAACGTGAAGGGCGAAAGCTCGTCACTCGCAACGACAACCAGTGCATCCAAACTAGGGTCGCGACGCAGTTGATCATAAGCCGCGACGAGACTGTGCAAACCGCAACCGATCCCCATACTAATCGTCGACGTATAGCCCTTCAGATCGAACCAATTTGCGAGTTGGCTCGCGATCATGAAGCGACCGTTTCGCAGCATGAGCCGTCCCACAGTCGGTCGAAAGCCGTTGTGTTGAAGCTCAGTAAAAAGTCTTTCGAAAACGATGCCAGAAGGTCGGGCAATACCCGACACCACACCAACTCGCCTAGGATTCCTGGTGGTCTTTTCCAAGCTCGCATCCTTGAGTGCCAGTGCGACTGCGCCAGCAGCGTATTGTGTCAAAGGTTCGATCCCACGCAGTGGCACTAAAGGGCAGTGTTTTCGGGCGGAGAAGCCTTGCACAAATCCAGACGCGTAACTCTCGAATGGGGTTCCAGACATCCGCGAATCGGTCGTGAATGGTTGCCGGTTGGATTCGTGATGACCGAACGATTCCGCGAGCTCGTGCATTCCACAGCCAAGCGGAGACACCATTCCGATGCCAGTCATCACGATCTCGTCATCATCGGAGTCATCGAGATGGGTATCGCTCACGTGAACCGTCGGAATGCGATCCGGCACACCGACCACAATGGATGTGTTTACACCGCCGAAAGCCGCCGTATTACAGAGCACATTGCGTAGGGACGTTTTTCGATTGCCTTCGGCGACGTAGTCGAGGTCACATCCAACGCGAGGTTGGGTGCATCCCAGTGTTGCCGGTATCAGCCCTTTCTCAAGACACAGGATTGCGGCAACCAGTCCGATTGCCGGCCCAGCTCCATTCGCATGTCCGAGGTACGGCTCAAGTGAACTTACCGGCGGCGGTGACTCGAAGGTTGACTTGATTGCCTGTGTCTCCGCCAGATCCTGATCACGTCCGCCCGTTCCGCTCGCTCGAATCCAATCGATTTCACCGGGCAAGCAGTCGGACGCAGCCAACGCACGGGTCATTGCGCGATGTTGACCGTCACCGGCGGGATCAAAAAGAATCGGATCGAATCCATCCGCTCGAATCGCCACCCCGCGTATCTCGGCCCACTTTCGAACTTTGCGACGATTCGCACTTGCCTCCGTTTCTAGAACTAAATAACCAGCGCCTTCACCGAACGTCATTCCGGGTCGACCGCTAAACGGAGTGCAAGGCTCTGGAATGGAGAGTCCCAACTGATCAAATCCAAGTACGTTCAGCAGCGAGAATGATTCGCTTCCGCCGACCAAGACCATGTCCGTTCGTGAGGTGCGTAGCCAACTCATGGCTGTGGCGATCGCGATCCCACCACCGGCCGTCGCAGCACCAATGGCCAAGTTTGGACCAAGGATGCCGTAATGTGCGGCGACTTGCGAGCTTTGGAAATGTGGTGAGTTCCGAGACAGATAGAAGACCAACTCGGCATCGATCGGAAAGCTGCGATCGAGTTGAAATCTTGCGTTTTGGTATTGCCCGGAGCCACTCGTACCGATGCAAACTCCGATGCGTTCTGGCTTGATCTGTTCCACGGCTACCCGTGCGTCTCGCAGTGCATCGCCGGCCGCGTGCATTGCCATCCGCGTGCCTCGATCCCAGATCCGAAATAAGTCTTTTGGAAATGCGTTTCGGTTGGGAAGTTCTTTGACTTCACCAGCGTGACGCATCGTCAACTCAGTGCAATCGAACGAGCGAATCGGCTCAATTCCGCTGCGTCCCTGCTCGAGTGCAGCAATGACTTCGTTGAGGCTGTTTCCGATCGGCGAACAAATCCCCATTCCCGTAACAAAGATGCGATCAGCCATACTATTCACCGGTCTCCATCACGACGAACGCGTTCGCTCCATCGTCACCGCTTGCCGAGACTGCGACACGTCGACGCGTACGTGGTTCGATGTCCGACGCTTTGCCGACGCCATAACCGGCTAAGGCGGCGGCCACTTGGAACAAGCTCGATGTCGCTTCGGCGACGCCTGTGAGGTGGTTGATCGATCGACAGTCAACGCGCATTCCAAAAACTGACTGGATTGCTTCGCGCTCTCGCGAGTCATAAGAGGGACGCCCTTGTCCTGAGCCGTACACGGCATCGATCTCATGGGGCTCGAACTTCGCTTCCTTCAACGCGGTGCTTGCGGCGTGCCCGAGCCACTTCCCGGTAGGTTCCGCTTCTCCATACGGTGCAGCGTCACTGGTCAGCCCCGAACCGCGAAGTGTCGCCAGGATTTTGCCGCCACGTTCGCGAACCTTACCAGCTCGCTCAAGCACAAAAGCTGCGGCGCCTTCGCCAAGCACCATGCCTGAGGAATCAGCACAGTACGGACGGAAACCAGTGGATTGACCCTCTTGGTTTGGCGCGAGTCGGCCAGCGCGGTCAAACAGCGAGTAGTAGAAAGGGGCCAGTTCGTCGGCGGCGAGAACGACCACCGATTCTTGAGCCGGATTGCGCCGAAATAGTTCCCAGCCATGAATCAGTGCTTGGAGTCCAGCGGCGGTTCCGCCAACCAGCGACGACGTAATGCCTTTGAGACCAAGCGACGCGGAAACTTGTCCGCCAACCGAACTCATCACCAAATTGGGAAAGTAAACGGCGCTTGCTTTTTCCCACTTGCAACCAACCACGCTCGCCAAATACTTTTCATAGCTCGTCGCGGCGCCGCGGCAGATGCCTACAACTAACCCCGTGGTGTCGGCTCGGTTCTGTAATGGCCAACGTTTGCCATGTTGCAAGGCGAGTGAAGCCGCAATTGTTGCATAGGCAGCGACGCGGTCGACTCGACGCAGACTGATCGTGGGCATGAGCTTGCGTGGTTGAAAATCGCGAACCATCCCAGCGACTTTGCATCCGCACTCGCTCACGTCGAACTCGGTAATCGGCGCGATCCCGCAATGTTCGTCATGAATGGCACTGGCGAAAGCGTCATAGCCACAACCTAGTGGCGAGACGATTCCAACACCCGTAATCACAATCTCATCATCCGCGATCGTGGCGGGTTGGCGATCGTTTGCTACGAGTCCACCGATGAGAACCGCATTCGCGCCAGCAAACGCAGCGGATTGTGCCATGAAGCAGGACCAGTCCTGTGGCCGACTTTTGTTGGGAACAACGTCGAGCTCACAACCAGCTCGTGGAACAGTGAAGTTGGATGTTGGTGGTAGCCAACCATTCTTCATGCCGAGAATACAGCTAATCAGGCCAACGGAGGATGACGCACCGAGCATATGTCCGGTTTGCGATTTGGTGGCGCTGACCGGAGGCGGTGAACCGTCAAAGAATCTTTGTAAGCCAACCGTTTCCGCAAGATCATTTGAACGCGTTCCCGTGCCATGTACATTGACATAGTCGATACGATGACGATTAATGCCCGAACGTTCAACAGCCATTCGAATCGCGCGGTTCATCCCTTCGCCGGATGGCTCTGGTGCAGTAATGTGGTACGCGTCCCAACTCAGTCCGTAACCCCAGAGCTCGGCATAGATCTTCGCTCCGCGCCGCTGGGCTTGTTCGAGAGTTTCGAGAACGACAAACGCCGCACCATCCCCAAGACTCAAACCCACTGGCTCACTGAAGGGTGCACACGCGCCATCCGACATCGCACCAAGTGCCGAAAATCCTGAAAACGTCAGCCTCGAGAATCCGTCGGCACCACCGGCAATTGCGTAATCACATTTTCCGGAGATCAACAGCTCGACGCCGTAGGCAATCGCTGCGCCGCTTGAGCTGCATGCGTTGGATAGCGTGGCCGTTGGCCCGTGAACTCGAAGCTTACTGGCCACTGCCGCCGTCTGTTGGTAGTGAGCAGCAGTGACCAGCAGCTTTCGAGGAAACTCATTCTTCGATGCATCGGACCCAGACATCACGAAATCATCCAGCTGTGAACGTCCGCCGTGACTTGTCCCTAAAGTCAATGCGATTCGGTCGGGACACTCGTCGCAATTGAGTCCAGCGTCTTCAACGGCCTGGCGAGATGCCATGTAACCCATTTGTGCCGTGCGATCAAACCGCTCCAACTCATCGATCGTAAAGTATTCAGTCGGATCATAGTTTTCAACCAAACCCGCCCAGATCGACTTGCCTGGGATCAGTCCATGATGCTCGCGAATACCAGTCTCTCCCTTGCGTAACACTTCCGCGAACTCAGCGACGTTTTTCCCGCACGGCGACCAAACGCCAAGTCCGGTGACGACGATACGCTTTGACGACATCATGGCCGCATCGACCGACTCAGTTGATTGAACGGAATTCATCCTATTACGCCTCCACCGAAGAAATGATGACTGCACTATTGTTTCCGTTCTCCGTTGAGCCCGTAACAAGCACGTTTTTAATCGGACGCTGGAGTGGTTCACGTACTAGTTCGAGCCCATCTACCAAATCCCCAGTTGTTCCAATCACGGGATAGGCTTCGTTGTGTTGCAAGCTTAGAAGGGACGCAGCGACTGAGAACAATCCGGACGTGGCCCCGGCAATTCCCGTATTCGCCATCACATTGCCCAATAGTTTCGACTGACCGCCGAATAACGACTTGAGCGTTCGAATCTCACGAGCATCATGAGCGGACTGTCCACGTCCATGGCCGTAGATCAAGTCGATTTGTTGGGTCGTCATGCCAGCATGTTGCATGGCATTCTCGATCGCTTGACAATGCCAGTCCCCACTCGAATCAAACTGGGGCGCAAGCGTCGCATCCGCTGTCAGACCGTAGCCAGCGATTCGTCCGAGCGGCTGAGCACCGCGAGCTCGAGCTTTACTTGCGCGTTCCAGCACCAGAGCCACGCCGCCTTCACCAAGAATCAAGCCTTTTGATGATCCTTGATACGCACCCAGTTCCGCAGCACCAGCAGCATCGGTCGGCGCAAGCAAACCGCGTTTATCCAGCACATTGAAAAGAAGCGGAGCGACCTCATCGGCGGCCACGACAACGATCGCATCTTGGCTATCGTCGCCGCGAAGTACCGCATCCGCATGAATCAAACCATGCAGACCTGCTGTGATGCCATCCACGATTGTGCAGTTATAACCACGCAGGTTGAAACTTTGGGCGACAGTTCCTCCGACCGTTGAAACGACCATCGAGGGAAAGTGTTTTGCGCTGAGTTTTTCAAGACCATCGTGTAGCAGCGAATCTCTAAACCGTTCCTGGACTGCGAGCGAACCATAGTTCAAGCTCATCACCATCCCGACGCGATCACTGCTCGCAGCACGAACTTCGAGTTTGCTGTGCTTGATTGCCAGGGCTGCTGCCACCATCGCGAATCGGTTCAATGGATCGGTTCGTCGGACATCGATTGTCGGAGCAAGCTTCCTCGCTTTGAAATCGCCCATGAGTGCCGCATGATGTGCACCGCAATTGACTGTATCGAAATCGCCGACCGAAGAAATTCCGGAACGACCACTCAGCAATCCTTGTCGAAATTCGTCGACACCACAGCCAATCGATGAAACGACGCCGATACCAGTGACCCAGATCTCATCTTCGACTCTTGCTGAATTGACGTTTCGGTGCTTGAGTGAGCCTCCTAGTACGGAAACATTGATACCACCGAATGCAGCGGAGTTTGATAAAAACGCGTCCACGTCGGCAGTCCGGCTCTGGTTCGGAACATAGTCCAAATCGCAGCCAGGTCTTGCGGAAACGAAATTCACGGTGGGCGGAAGCTTGCCTGCCTGCTGGGCAAGAATAGAAACGATGAACTCCAGCACACCCGCCGCGCCGAGGGTGTGACCGAATTGGGACTTACTTGAGCTGACCGGAGGTGGCGTGCCCAGATCACGATAGAGCTCGCGAATCGCGGAGGATTCAGCGCGATCGTTGTCGCGTGTTGCAGTTCCGTGCGCATTGATGTAGTTGATCGACATGGCATCCATCCCGCCGCATCGAAGCGCCTTTGCCATTGCTCGCTGCAAGCCTTCGCCCGATGGATGCGGTGAGGTGACGTGGTGTGCATCGCCGGTGCAGCCGTAACCCAAAAGCAGCCCGTAGATCTTTGCACCGCGTGCTTCGGCGCGATCCAAAGGTTCTAGAACGACGAAGCCGGCGCCTTCACCAAACGACACACCAATATTTTCGCTGAACGGTGACATCGGTTCTTCCGGCATCGCACCGAGCGCATAGAATCCTGCGTACGTTGAGATGGAAAAAGCGTCAGCACCACCAGCAACAACGGCATCCACATGACCCGCTTGAAGCAACTCATAGGCGAAACCGAGCGAGGATCCACTTGAAGCACATGCCGTGGAGACCGTACTGCGTGGACCATGAATGCCAAGCGCTTTTCCGATTGCGTCGGTTTGCCGATAAATCGAAGTTTCTGGAAATGAATTCAAATCAAGATCAAACGGATTTTGTTCTGCGCGCTGTCGAGGTGAGAGACCTTGCCCTCCAGCACACACGCCGATAACGAGTCCGAGTCGTGCTGAGCGGGATAGATCGGAATCGATTGCGGCATCGTGCAGTGCCTGGCGAGCTGCGAGAATCCCAAACTGTGCCGTCCAATCGAGTTCTTGTTCCTCCTTTGATTCGAACGAGAACGCGGGATCGTGATCGGCGATCTCGGCAGCGTGGCGAATCTTCAGACCCTCAATCGGAAATCCCTTGATTTCGCCTAGGCTGCATTCACCGCGATTAATACGGTCCCAAAACTCCGTTGGGTTTTTTCCGATTGGCGAGTAAACGCCCATTCCGGTCACGGCCAGCGGCATATTCAGTACCGATTTATTGAGAGACGTGTTCATCCGTAATCGAACCTAAGATGCTTGGGTAGTTGGTCGAAACTATAGAGAGCGAAACCGCCGAACCATGCGCAAACGTTCCACACTGCCCGTCTTCATGAAGACGGGCAACACGTAGAACTTCCAACGATGGGCGCGAACGGTTCTCTACTTCGCGTTACCGATTTCGGTAACTGTCCTCTTGAGGACGCACGGTTAAGCTGTTGTTAAAGATGAATGGCGCCGAGACGCTTGTTGCGTCTCGCGATCCGTTCGCCAGCTGAACCTGGAAATCCAATCCGACATAAGCAACGTCGGAAGCAACCAGAGCCAAAGCAATGGGCTTGCCCAATGCAGGAGAGAAGGCAACGTTGACGATCCGTCCAAAAACTTCGCCTTCGGCAGAAACTTCCGCGCCGAGCGATGGCGTATCATTCATCCCACCTTCGATACTCAATCCGATGATCCGGTTTTCGACATCGCCTTCTAACGCTTCCGTGATGGCTTCGTACCCGATGAAGTCGTCTTTCTCGCGATCGATCATTACTCGGCAATTCAACTCAAGTGTGTTTCGAGTCGCAGTGCCTTCGCAATGCATATTGATGAAACGGTTTTCTAAACGACAGAGATTCATCGTTTCGTAACCAGCCGGTTGGATATCAAAATCCTGACCAGCTTCCAACAACTGTGCCCAAACTGCACCGGCTTGATCATTGGGCACCATCACTTGGTATCCAAATTCCCCAGATTTTCCGGCACGAATCACGTAAGCGTTTCCGTCGCCTAGAGGTTGATTCTCAAGAAACTCTAGATATCGAAGCCCAAGCATGCGGACGCCCACTAACTCTTTCAACAGTTCCCAAGCGAAAGGTCCGTCCAATCCTATGAGTGCGACGTTCGTTGTGAGGTCCTCAACCTTCACGGAGCGAGAGGCCGATTCCGCGACGAGCGCGGCCAACACTTCGGCGGGCGTTGTGCCTTCTGAGAACAACAAGTATTCATCGCCGGCACACACAACATAGACATCGCACATCGTGCTTCCGTCTTCACGTAACATGAATGTCCAAGTCGCTCGGCCAATTGCTAAGCGTCCAACATCGGCCATGACGACTCGATTCATCAGATCCATCGCATCCGATCCGCTAACACGAAACTTACCATAATGGCAATTGTCCGAGATAGCGACGCTATTGCGTACCGCTTTGTATTCCGAATCGGTGCCGGCGAATGCCTTCGCAATCTCGCATCCGTCGTTCTCACCGAGGACGGATGACGAAGAATAATGCGATACGAGCGAGCTCTTCCAAGTTGTATTCATTTGAGTAATCTACTTTTCACAAAAGTTGTTTTGATTGAATTGATTGTTGCTTCGGGTTCAACGTCGCGAGGCGACATTTAGCACGCGTCTTGCTCGGCTTCGACGAAGTCGGCGAGGGTATTGATTGTCCGCAGAGCTGAAACATCGCCTTCGCGGATCATGACATCAAACCGCGATTGCATGCCGATGATGATTTCCATCGAATCGATCGAGTCGAGTTGCAACCCGCCGCCGAATAGAAACGTGTCGTCGTCGATGTCAGCGAGATCAAACTCAAGTTCAAGTCGCTCAATTAATTCTTCTTTTATCCCATCGAGAATCTGCTTGCGCCGCTCGATGCGTTCTTTCATGGAAGTGGATACTGTAGACATGGTTTTTTCCTCGAAGTCGAAATTCAGATATTACGGAAAGGGATAATTGGAAACGAATAGTGTTGAACAACAGCTAAGCGTTCTTGAAGATGGAAATCGGGTTTGCCAGCATCTACCCGTGCTGCCCAACCCAGTTGGCTCATCCTCGATCAGCCACGGGAGTCTTTTCTCGACGTCGAATGTTGCTATTCCGACTCGATTCGAGCAAAGATGTCCCGTATTCAAGTTTGCCTTGATCGCCTCTCGCTTAGTCGGCGATTAGGTGATCGGCTGGCAAGAATTCCTTGCCATCGATGGTGCCCCAGAAGTTTGCCCAGACGCCGTAGCGTCCGACCGCTGGGAGCACGAGAGTGTTCTCATTCAGCACATCATCATCGGCGGAGACGAATCCGTTTGGCAGGATCAACTCGGGGTGATCGAACTGTTCTGATTGGTATCGAACACGGTCATCCGTTAGTGACTTCATGAACTCGACGAGCACGGGAACGCCACCAAGCGATGGATCGCGTAGCGGTGGAATCCCGCTGACCCCTTGATCCAGATTCGATCCGTTCTCAAGGTTGAAGTCGCTGCCGCGAGCATAGAACTTCACGACATCTTCCAGGTGCAGACGCCCACCGTTGTGGTTGTAGGGACCTGTCAATTCAACGTTACGCAGCGTCGGTGTTTTGAACGTGCCGTCCACAGCAATCGGCATCGCTCCGGAGACTGCGATTTGAACCTCTTGTCCCGTCTGGCCGATGTTCTCTCCGGTTGCGGCTCGTTTCGAAGGCGAGAATGGTCCGAAGTCGTCGCCTCCACCGTTGGCCAAGTCCTCATCGGTGCGTGCGATGCCCAGGTTGTAGAACCCTCGGTCGTAAAGCGTCGGAACATTGAACGGTGTCAAGAACGAAGGCTCTTGCCCAGGCGGACGACGTGTCATGATTGAAACTTGCTTTTGGTTTCCATCGGGTAACACGATCTCACCAATCGAAGCTGCCGATGTTTCTGGACCCGAATGGCAGATGTTGCATCCGCCCGCAGGGTTTCCATTGCCTTCGAACACGAACTTTCCAATCTGTGCCGCTTGGCTGATTGCGTTTTGGTCTCCAGCAAGGAATCGGTCCATCGGCGAATCGTCGGAGACCAGCGTTGATTGATACATGAGCAGCGACAATCCCCAGAACAGCGAGAAGTTGGCTTCCATGTGCGTGTAGCCGTCATCGGTGTACTTGCTCGAGTTCCAGTACTTGTCGTGGAACGCTCGACGAATGAGTGTTCCATAGTCAATCCACAAACCTTTTCCGAAGTAGATCGCGTACGGTGCGAGAACGGAGTCCGTGAAGTAGACTTCTTGTTTTGCGAGTGGTTGATTGTTAAGTAGTTTTCGTCCGAGTTCAGGTAGCGTTCGGCCGACCCAACTCATTTCTGTTTTGGTAGGCGGAGCGACTGCTTGGGAAGCAAGCGAAGCGTTGTCGAGGAGGACCGCAACTTTCTTGAGTGAGTCTTGCTCAACCGTGACCTGCTTCTTTGTCCAGAAAAAGAAGAGTCCGATGAACGATTTTGTCCATTGGTATGTCGTCGTGTACGTCTTCTCTGACTCGTAGATTCGAGCGTCTGGGTCGTATTCTCCGTACGAATTCACACCGTTGAAATAGAAGCTTGCGTTTCCGTCCCAGTTCTGGCGGTGATTGAACACGGCATTGATAACGGTCGGTGAGTTGCGGCTCGTGACGGTGCGTAGGTTGGTACCATGGACACTGAAGATTGGGTCGTTTGCCGGTGTGCTGAGTTCACGAGCACGCCAGATTTGGACGGCTGTGAAGTCTCGTGTCTGAACGCCCTGGCTTCCGAGCACTTCGTCGTTACGATCGGTAATCACACTGTTCGGATTCAAGTACGGATCCGTCGGATCGCTAGGATTGGGATTGGCTCGCTTGATGAATGGAAAGTGTGACTTAGTGAGTGTGGCCAGCGGATCGCGAAGGGTTTGTGAGCTCTTGAACTCATTCGGTGGTGCCAATGAATTGGTGAATCGCGAGTCGGCTCCTGCGTGCCAGTGACACGAAGCGCATGCGATCTTGCCATCGCTTCCAGCCTGCATGTCCCAAAACAATGCTTTACCAAGGAGTGTCGCGGCTTCGCGGTCCTTGATGAAACTGTCCAAGTTAGATGGCAGTGGGACCGGTACCGTCTTCAGTGACGCAAGTGGTCGTGGCGGGGGAATTACTGGAGCTTGAGCGAACGATACGCTCGCTGTTCCCATCAAGCTTGCCAAAGCACTGGCGAGCACAAGCTTCCAGTTTGCTTTGAAGGGGTGTTTGCCGATTGTCATTACAGATCTCCGTGTTGCGAAAATGGCTTCTCGTAAACGGAGTCCGCAACGTGGCAGTCGCTGGGGACAAGTGGCTCGTCATTCTTAACACGAGAACGCTTGGGCAGAGGCCGATCATGTCGAATGTGCCGATTATGCCGGCAGACACAGCGAAGGTGGCGGGAACAGCGATGGTGGCTGGCGCAGCGATGGTGGCTGGCGCAGCGATGATGACGGAGCCAGTAGCAAACGGCGAAGCGATTGGTGTGCATCGCGCTTCAAAGCGTTATCGCTAACTCAGCTTATAGCGCTGTCGCACTGTCAGCGTCAGATCGCCGACTGGAGATTAAAAGCAGCGGAAATACGGCTGTTTCAGCGCGTTTTCTGGAGCGCGGCTCGCAAGCTCTGGCCCATGAGCCAACGGATGGTGCGACCGTCAGTTTGGAGCTCGATAAAATCGTTCGAGATCTCGGATACATTACCCTTGAACGTGTCGAACGTGAGCAATTCAGAACTCGATGCAAAGAGCTCCTGGCGAGTTCTGCTGTCAACCAACCAGGCCTGGGGCTTTCCATTCAACTCGACGGAACCCACAAGCTTTAGCGTCGATAGCGGATCCACAATCGGTTGGGTATTGACGAAGCTCGGGACCGTCTTGGGCTTGGGCTTGGGCTTTTCAGCTACTAGCGGCGGCGGCCCCATGTAGCCTTGAGTAAACAGTTTGCGAGCGACCAAGAACTCTTTCAATTCGAGTTCACCGGCTGGCGCGTTCGCTCTCGGAAATGCGTCGAGCAACGGAGCGTTCTTTAAAGCCAATGCATCCAACGTGAGCGAAAAATGGACGGAGTCCTTGGTTGAATTGGCTCGTGCTTCCCTTTGAATGTTCAAATAGGTGATTCGATGCAACAACGGTATTCGATTGATTTCATCGACCAGTTCCGCGAGCCCTTCGAGCGGGCAATCTCCTTCAAGCTGAAAGGGAACGCGATACCCGAGCGATGGCTCAGCCACAGGTGGCGAGGGAATGACGGAAATCTCGCCCAAGTTCTCGGTTCGTTTGAGTAACCACTGCTGGTACTGATGAGCAACCACCGAGGGATCCTCCGCGATCGATTGCTTAGCCAAGCGATCGCAATACTCTTTGGCTCGCTCGCCTCGGTAAACGACCATGCCGACATCTTGTAGCTTGTCCTGGGTAGCTGTTAATTGATCGTAACGACTTCTCAGAGGTTGCCAGAACGCAGTTGAAATGAGTTGAAACAACACAAGGGTTACAACGAGTCCGCCGAGGATTACTGAAACAGCAAACTGTCGATTGAGTCGATTTGGGCGGTTGGGTTTCATGGTGTCTCTTTTTCAGCAGACAAGAGGGTTAAGTCCTCGTCATGGGTGAGGCTTACCGCAGTCACCTCGTCGTCCAAGTGGGACTCCGTGTCAATCATGGCGGACACAACGAAACCAACTCGATAGTGCGGGTTTGTATTTTGCCTATCAATGCTGTCGGGACGAATTTGGTATCTAGGCGATTGACCCACAAGTTTTTGGTTCATCTCAATCGCATCGTCTAAGTCACGAGCAAGACCTTCGATGCGGATATCCGGCACCTGATTTTGACTTTGCTCCACGCGCAAGCGATTCAAAAATACACGTTGATTGTCTGGCATGGGCCCCAAGAATCTCACCAATTCCTGGGACCAGTTGACTTTGCTTGTTTGCCATTGAGCCAACTGATCAGCTGTTTCGAGAATCTCCTCCTGAGCGAGTGAGCGGTTTTCGAGCGTCAATAGTTCCGAGCTTAACTCACCCACTCGCGATTCTAGCTGCGAGAGATAGAAGCGAAAACACACGAACACTAACGCTAAAACTAAACCGCCACGCAACAGCCAAAGGTTTCGCTGTGCCCGATTTAACGCTGGTACATCGAGTCGTTGCTTGGGGTTGCAAAAGTCGATACGAAAGTTGGGTTGGCGTTGGTCCATCGCCAATCCCCAAGCCCGCAAGGATTGGGTCGGTGGCGTTTCGAGCTTGTGAATTTGCAACGCGTACTTCGATTGCATCGCAGTAATTGCCGAGTTGGCTTCGGGCCCCGTCGCTGCGATGGTGTGCAACCCTTCCGCAACTAAACCCTGGGGCAGCGCTAGGAATAACCGACTGAGCGTCGCCGTAATCACTTTCCCATAGTTCTCCGTGTTCACGGTTAATGGAAGTGTCATCAATGAGATGGGGCATCCAAAGCGTGTCACGACAAAGTCGATGGAGTCTGTTTCAGCAATCATCAAGAGTCCAGGATCCGGGCGGTCATGTCGCGGCAATGCGCCGGCGAGTCCGATTTCTCCAATGCCGATAGACATTACTGTTAACCCGGCACCTCGAATCGTCGTTTGGACATCTTCGATCGATTGGCGAGGATACGCAGCCATCAAAACAAAAGCGAATCCGTCGGTCGTTTCTGGTTGTTCGAGATAGTCAATCACATAGGCTTCGGCTGAGATCCCTCGGGACTCGGCCTGTAAGATCACGGCGTCGGTAAGAACGTCAGGTGCAACAGACGGGAGATCGAGCAACTTGATGACTGCGTTACGTCGTGGAACGCTCACAACAACGTTTCGACAAGCCAGGCCATTTTTGGTGAGTGCTTCGCTCAGTCTTTTGCTACGGAGATCCAGGCTATACGCTTTGCCGTTTTCATCTGTCCAGAGAATCTCAACTTCTTTATCGATTCGCCACGTTTCCTGATCTCGGACAAGCAATGCAACGCTTGCATGCGACTCGGTCCAGTCCATCAACAGAACCTGTGACAAGCCGCTCAGAGGCAACTGTCGCTGGCGTTCATTCTTAGGCTTCAGCCGATTCAACGATTCAAGCATGTTCATGGTGTCGTGGTTCCCGCAACGCTTGAAGATCGCGTTGCATGATATTCTTGAAATCGAAGGACGGGCTTCTTTGCGGTTGCGTCAACCAAAAACATTGCGGCGGTTGCCTGTCGTACCCCGGCAACCGTTCCAACTGAGATCCCCGTGTACACATCGCCGCCGCTTGTCATGTAGGGTGCAAGATTTCGCAAGGTCAACAGGTCCACGAGTCCGCTCCGATAGAGCCATCCAATGCTCGGCAACTTTGTGGTTGATGTTGCGGATCGACTCTTGATGATCACCGAGGCAAGGTCGCTTGTAAGATTGGGTATCGTCATCAAGATCTCACGGTCAGCCAAATGGATATTGATTCGCCCGATCCGCTGCTTTCCCGATACGGTCGTTAATTGATCTTCGAGCACGTTCAACGCGGCTTCAATCCGCTGGGCATTGTCACTCCAGGGGCTAGCAAGGATGACCTCCCGATCGTCGACCATTGCCTCGGTGCGGCGGCCGATCAAATCAACCGTCGAGTTGATCGGGAACCTTGCCGCCCGATTGATAGCAAATCCATTGATGCTCTCTGGCTGGAACTCAGCGAAGCTTTTTGATTCCGACCTTTGTTGCCGAGAGCGAGCGGGAGCCGATGCTCGTCGCTTCGCGATTTCTTCGGGGGAATCAAATCGTCCTACGCCATCGTTATCCATCGGTCCATTCATGCGAAGTGCTACAATGAAACGTGCTGCTTCCGTACCAAGTTGAGTATCGAGATCGCGGAACAGTTTGACCAGATTGTCTTGATTCACATTGATTTTAGGTGTTCCAAGCGAGCTCAAGTTTGATTCCGCCGCATGAACGCTCAACCATTGGCTCCATCCAGCGTCCAAAAAATGGTCGCGATTATCCGATGGAAGTGACAACTCACCATCGTCTTCTTGCAGATCGAGCCAGCCATTCGCGTTGGTGTCCTCGCCCAGCAGTTGCGCCGCATGGATGCCGCGGACCAGGAGCATTTCTTGCAGGCTTCGAATCGCATCCTGGCGAGGCGTGTACGGAAGCCCCTGAGACAGATACCAATTGGATTCCGCACCGTATTCGCGTTCAACTTCATCGGGATCAATCCAATCGAGCAGCGAGTCAGCCGCCTGGGGTGTCATGCCTGGGATCGCTAATAACCTCTGACGCGACTCCAGTTGGTGTTCTTCATTTAGATTCAATCCGTTCACATTCAGCTTCGCCGATTCATCCAATGGACCGCCACGCAATGCCCAGCGTGTACCAAACGCTCCGCTGTAAATTCGCACGGAATACTCATCACCGAGCGAATCCTTCCAACTCAGCTGCGGTGAACTCGCCAAATCCGCGAATGCGAGATCCTTTGCGCGGGTCGATGCCAAAGCTGCCACGACTGCCGTGATTCCTGAATCCGACGCAGCCCGAGTTCTTGTCTCATCTGTTCCAGCTCGCAGCGCTCGATACTCGAAAAGCATCGTCTCCGAGAATGTGTACGCGCCCAGACTCAGCATGCCAAGAACGATCAACACCATAATCAGTACGGCACCAACCTTCCCTTGTTGCGATCGGCACATCGGTTGTCCAACGGACGATGAAACATAACGAATCATCTCGCTGTCTCCATTCGCTCGCCCACGAATAGGGAAGCACTGCTGGACAACGCAGGTTGACTCGTGTCAGCACCAGGGATCTGAAAGACTTGTCGCAGTGTCTGCATGTCACTAGAGCGAGTAAACGTCGCTTCAATCGCCAACGGAAGTCGCTGCGATTGCTGTGAATTCCAAGAAGGCGACCAGCGTTGGCCATCATAATAGCGAAATTGAATGGCCTGGATTTCAAGTGGATAATCCACACGCTCGATCAACCGCCAAGAAGCGCCAAGCAATAGCGTGTCTCGGTGAACAACCGGCCCGCGATCGTTCTGGGGCTGGATCCCCAGGAAGGACATCTCGCTCGCCGACGTTGAGTTGGCAAGCGAGCGAAACGCAACAAGACCAGCCTTTTTCACATAAGGAATTTGCAATGCATCGCGTGGTATCGACGACCACACAACGACCTGCTGCGCAAGCAACTCTTTGTCGATCGAAGGAATTGCGAGGGAGGCCGTCGGAACCATCGTTCCCAAAGTCAACTGTTGTGTGTCGCCAAACAATACAAGCGGCGTCAACGAAAACTCGCCACCGAAATCCAAAACACGTTCGCGAACGGTTCCTTCGTCAATGACGGTGGCGACACCATCTGGTTGATTTCTGTCGCGGCTTTCGCTCCACGTACGACTGGCTTGCAACAAGTCATCGCCGAATCGTTGCGTGACAGCAAGCCATGTACGGGCGATGTCGACTTGGCGTTCACCAGCATCGCGCGAGCGGTAGTATCCAAACAATGATGTTGACACCGCTATCATCAACGCAACCGAAAGCGTTAAAGAGAGCAACAACTCCAGCAACGTGAACCCACAACGGCTCATTCGTCTTTGACTGAGTTCGCAAGATCGCTTCATCGTGCGTCCTCACGGTCCGTGCTCACGCTCGACAGAAAACTCAGATTCGCAGGATGAGGAATCAATCGAGTCAACTCAAACTTGCCGAAGTTTGGAATGCCTCGTCGGCATACGACCACTGTCAGCTTCGCGAGCGCATCGCGGCTCGAATCGATCGATATGCGAGTCTCCCATTCACGATCTTCGTTGAGCTGTGACTCCAATGATGAAAGGTCAAAATTGGTTTGAGCCAATACGAGCGAAACAACCGACTCACAACGTTTTGCTGCGAGCGATTCCAGTTCGCCTCGCATGGCAATCCGCGATCCGCTCTGCATCAACTGCAGCAACGCCACCATTCCCATGGAGAATAGTGCCGCAGCAAGAAGCACCTCAAGAAGCGTCGATCCAGCGACTTTTCGACGAAGTCGTACATTGCGGCAAGCGATGTTGCGTTCGATGCGAATGGCTAGAGATCTCATCGCTGTGAGTCTCCGGTTGCGATCGATCCCGTAGCACCCACAACATAAAGCGATCCAATCTCGACGCCGGTTTCCCACAGCGTTATTTTGGCGTCGACTGCAGTGCCGTTTGGACGAAACACCAGCGGCCCTTTGGCATCCATTTTGGCAACGATCGCGTCGCGTTTAGCTGCATAGTAGAAAGCCTCATCACGGTCGCGCGTCTCTAGCGTCGTGGCCGAGTCACGTTCGAGCGAGGATTGAACGTCCCAACGAATTACGCGGCCTTCATCGATCGCTTTTTGTCGAGCGGATTGAAGCGAGGCACGAATATCGCGAATGTCACGTTGCGAGCGCGAGCGATCAGCGAACGACGTCATCGTTGGAACCGCCAACGCAAACATGGTTACAAGTACGGCGAGTACCAAAAGCAATTCGATTAACGTGAACCCATGACGTCCATTGCATGTTAAACACGTTGACGCTTTCGTATTCGCGATCTGCATGTGCTATTCCCAGTTCCCGATGTCGTCAGTGGTCCCATGTTGGCGGTCCGGTCCAGCCGAAATGACGTCATAACCATCGGTGTTGTGCTTGCCGGGTGCCAAGTACTCAAAGGCACTGCCCCACGCATCGGTTGGCAACTTTTTCAAGTAGGGTCCACGCCAACGATTGTCGTGTTGGTTGACTTGTTTGACCAAAGTCTCCAAGCCTTCACGAGTCGTGGGGACGCTTCCTTGATGATCAAGCTGGTACATTTGCAACGCCTGTTCGATCCCAACGATGCTTCCGCGAGTCACGTCGCTGTTGGCATGTTGCTGGCGTCCGAGCAGATTCGGAATCGCCATTGCCATTAACACGCCCAGGATTGCCAGCACAAGCAACAACTCGATCAACGTGAACGCGAATCTCTGGGCGTACTTGTGCTCAATCGCATACATGGCTGGAGCTGGGACTTGGGCTGGGGTCATGTGGTACTGCATCGAGAATTGCTTGGTTGAGCGTTTGGTTGATCGTTTGGTGGTGCGATGTTGATTTTTAGTCTTCATAGTATTTGTCTTTAAGTTTCCCAATGTTCGTTTTCAACACGACCTAATTGAATCGTCCGGAGCTTGCGAAAATCGGCATCAACAACGCGATGATCAGGAAGCCGATCATGCATGCGAGTACAGTCATCAACGCGGGTTCAAGCATTTTGGTCAACAAATTTAGCTGTTTTTGTGCTCGTCGTTCCAAGCGTTCCGCTAGTCCAAGAAGGACATGTTCCAAGCGATTGGATTGCTCGCCCATGGCGATAGTTTCAGTGATGTCGGGAGGAAATAGACCACTGCGTGCCAACGGTTCGGCGAGCGAACCGCCAGACGATACTGCAACGGTTGCTTCGCGTAGTGATGCCGCCATTTCCCGATTGCCCAATGACTTCTCCGCCAATTCCAATGACCGAATGAGCGAGACACCATTGGTCAGCAGGGTACCGAGGATATGGGAGAAGTGCGAGATCGTCAGATCGCGCATGATCGGTCCAATGCCAAACAGGGTCAGTTTCAAGCGGTCCAATCGATTCATTCCAACTTCGGAAGCTAGCCAGGAGCGTAGCATGAGCGCGAACGCGAACACGATCATGAGAATTGGCAAGCAGAATTCTTTCATGTTTGCGCTAAACGAAAGCAACATTGTCGTTGCCCACGGCAATTCGCCACGCTCGCGCATTCGTTCGAACAGCGGCTCGAACAGCGGCACAAAAAAGATCAACATGCCAAAGCTCACCAGGACTCCGGCAACCAACAGAAAGACTGGATAGGCCAATGCGCCCAACAAATGTCCTCGCAACTCCGCTTGACGTTCCGTGAGTGTTGCGACTCGCTGCAGTGCTTGCTCAAGGAATCCGCCTTCTTCGCCCACCGCAATCATGCTGGTAGAGAGTTCATTGAAGACGCCGGGTTGCGAATGCATTGCCGAAGCAAGCGACTTTCCGTCGGCGACTTGATTATGAATTTCGCGTAGCGCTTCTCTCAAGCCAGCATGCGTGACCTGGTTCGCAACGAGATCCAATGTCTTTAGCAGCGGCATGCCGGATTCTAATAAGTCCGCCATTCCTGTCAGACAATTGACCATTGCGCTTTGCGGGACTCTGGTTCGCCACAAGTTTTGCTTGCGGATCTCGTCCAGCGATATCGGAGTTAAACGCCGATCTTGCAAATTGTGAATGGCATCAACTCTCGACGGAGCCGTCAGCACGCCTGTATCGCTGCGCCCGCCAATGTCTTGAGCTACGTATTGATAAGTTGGCATTTTTACTCGACACCCAGCTCGAGTTTCTTGGCTGGAACGATCGAAGGCTCATCTTCATCCGCAGCGGCGCGAAGCACTTCGTCGGGCGTGGTTTCGCCGGCAAGTACCCATTGCCAACCGGATTGACGCAAGCTGACCATTCCGCTTCGCAACGCATGATGGCGAATTTCCATCGAATCAGCGCTCGCGATGCAGAGTTTGCGAACGGTGGGATCCGAACGCAGTAACTCGAATATGGCTAGTCGTCCTGAATATCCAGTTCCATGACATGCACGGCAGCCGACAGCTTGATAGAGCGTCGCGTCCACAGGGACTCGCAAGTCCGGCGGCAAGTCCAGTAGATTTGCTTGAGTGCGTGTTCGACAAACGCGACAAAGTCGCCGTACAAGTCGCTGTGCCAAGACAGCGTGAATGGTGCTCGCGACCAGGTAGGGTTCGATCCCCATGTCCGTTAATCGAGTGAAAGCGCTGGCCGCGTCGTTGGTGTGTAACGTTGAGAAAACCAAGTGGCCGGTTAGCGCCGCCTGGACTGCGCTAACCGCAGTCTCTGAGTCACGGATTTCTCCAATCAGCACCACGTCTGGATCATGCCGCAGCACGGACCTCAGGCCTGCGGCGAATGAAAGGCCGACTTTACTGTGAACTTGAATTTGGCTGACGCCGTCCAAGTGGTATTCGACCGGGTCCTCAATCGTGATGATCTTGCTCGCCGAATCGCGGATCGATGCGAGAGACGCATAGAGCGTCGTCGTCTTTCCACTTCCCGTCGGGCCTGTGACTAGCACCATTCCGTGAGGCCGGCGAATCAATCGCTGCCATTCACCCAGCAGTTCCGCCGGGATGTTCATTTGCTGGAGATCGATTGCCGTTTTCGACTGGTCCAGTAACCGCATCACGACGCCTTCGCCGTAAAGCATCGGGATCACAGAAACACGAACGTCAATCTCGCGACCCTGGATCATCAACTTGATCCGTCCATCTTGTGGCAAACGTTTTTCAGCAATATTCAACCGCGACATAATCTTTAAGCGACTCACCATCGCCGAGCGAAAGCGATGCAACTCGGCTGGCATCGGCTGGGCACGCAGTTGGCCATCGACGCGAAAGCGAACGTCGAGTCCTTGGCTGTGTGGTTCGAGGTGAACGTCGCTCGCGCCTTGGGTCAACGCTTCGCTCAGAAGTTCGTTGACCAAACGCACCACAGAGGCTTCGCTGCTGTCATCGTCGGCTTGTCCGTCAGTCAATGGATCGATTCCGATCGGTTGATCAAACCGCCCAACCAGATCGCTGACAGTTCCGCCGCCGACGCCTAATAATTCGTGCAGCCTCGCTTCAACTTCTCGAGGCTCCGCCAAAACGGCATCCAGCTCAAACCCGCTGATCGCCGCAAGTTCACTCAACCCCTCCAAGTTGCAAGGATCGCTAATCGCGACGCGGACGCGACCAGAGCCAGTCTGCTCGATGGGCAACACGCAATCGCGAAACAGAATCCTGGCCGGAAACTTGGCTAGCAAAGCGTGGTCTGGTCGAACATCCGCCAGATCGATGAACTGCATTTCAAACCGGCTCGCCAAAGCGCGCATATCGCCCGATCCACCGACTTTTGGCCGGAAATCATGTGCGCCAGTAGCATCAATGGCGGCAATCGGGGGCATAGCTTGAACTTCACTTGAATCGGAATAAAACGCTGGCTGGGAACGATAGGTCGCGAAAGCACCGAAAGCGGCTTGATTCCAAGCGTTGATGCGAGCCGTCCCGTAAAAGTAGGGCGAAATGTTAGTCTGTTTCGATTAATGCGATCTTGGCGACATTGACGATAAAACCAATTGCATGGTTTGTGTGGATCCCGCTTGCGCCTGATCCCGCTTGCGCCTACCTCCCCTGGTTCTTAATGCAACGGCCGTACGATTTAACGAAGCCTATGACGGGCAAGCTGTGGTTACCCAGCTTGCGCGCGCTCGTTATTTCGACCGTGTTTCTAGCTGAGTTCATCCCGTCGACGCTCACCGCTCAATCGCCCGCGATGCCGCCGGTACGTCTGCCGTCGACAGCAAGTTCCCAATCCAAATCAAGCCAACCCTCAACGTGGATCGCTCAAGCGCCTATTCGAGAACGTTTGGCACCAGAACTCGGACAGCCTTCACCAAGCGTCGACATCGAGATTGCGACGGAACGACCACCAGCCTTTGGTCCTGGCACGCCAAACTACGGCAAACCGTTCTTCAGTGAACCCTCCGGAGCCAGCCAAGTCGCTCCAAACAACCAAAGTCCACTTCCGAAACCACTGGATCTCGCGACGCCCATTCCGGCTGCACCACCCCAGGTAACGCTACCCCGAGAAACGCCACCACAAACTCAAGCTCTCCCATCGCAAACATCCGACGCGATGGTGGAGTTGATTGCGCCTGGGTTCTATGAGACCGAGAACCAAGGCGTGGTTCCAGTCACCGGGACATGGAAGTTTAACTTTCATGACGCACCGTGGGAGACTGTGCTAAAGAACTTTGCACGGCATTCGAACATGTCGCTGCAGCTGGAACAATTTCCGGCGGAACAATTGACGTACTACGACGACCGCTCCTATTCCATCTCCGAAGGTCTGGATGTCCTCAACGATCATTTGCTCGCCGCAGGCTTCCTGCTCGTGCGAAATGAAAACAAACTCACATCCATCTCAGCAACGAATGCGTTTCGAGATGGTGTGGTGCCTTTCGTCGCCGTGACGACGATTCCTGCTCTAGGCCGCAATGAATTAGTCAGCGTAGCATTCCCGCTCGATGGAGGAAGCTCTCCTCAAATTGTCGCGGAAGTCGAACAGCTTGTTAGCCCGTTGGGGCGAGTGCAGTCACTTTCAAGCTCCGGCCGACTGATTGTCACCGATACTGGAGCTTCGTTACGTCGTCTGCGAGACCTCATCTCAGGCACTGGTCTAGCAGCAAACGAGATCGATCGTGTGGTGCTTCATTTGCGCAACACGAAAGCCGAGTCTGTTGCACAGGCAATCAATCAGCGTTTGGGATACGGCGGCGGCTCGTCACCAAGTGGCGGAGCAAGCCAGTCCGGTGGATTTGGCCAAGCCGGTGGTTTCGGCCAGTCCAGTGGGTTTGGCCAAACCGGTGGCCTCTCGCAAGCTGGCGGTATCTCCCAGGTATCTGCGACCTCAGGTTCTGGCGCGAACGGACCGATTGGAGTGGTAGCCGAGACGCAAACCAATTCACTTTTGATCGAAGGCAAACCCGATGAACTCGCTCGTATCGAGTACCTTGTTCGGGAAATTGACCGCGATCCACCGCAAGTGATGATTCAAGCACTACTGGTCGAAGTGCTGTTAGGGAACACCATGGAGTTCGGTGTCGAACTTGGGTTCCAAGACTCTGTGCTGTTTGATCGAAGCGTGATTGACAACATTGTTTCGGTGACACAGACGTCGACGGCGCCCAATGGAGTGCAGACAACGAATCAAAATGTCGTCTCGCAAACAGCCGCTCCTGGGTTCAACTTCAACGGCTCGCCGCTTGGCAATAACGTTTCAGTTCGGCCAAGTTCGGTGGGTCGACAGAGTGTCTCTAACTTGGGCCTCGGACGAGTCAGTGGAGACCTCGGGTTCGGCGGTTTGGTTCTGTCCGCAGGTTCGAACTCCGTCAACATGCTGCTTCGCGCCCTAGCGGAGAAGCACAAAGTGGACGTGTTGAGCCGACCACAAGTTCGAACCGTGAACAATCACGAAGCATTGATTCAAATTGGCCAACAGGTTCCCGTGGTGGATGGCGTCACATTGTCGGCGAACGGAACAGCGAATCCTATCGTCCGCCAAGACAAGGCAGGGATCATTCTTCGCGTGACACCAAGAATCTCCGAAGGTGGCTTGGTACAAATCGACGTGCAAGCGGAAAAGAGTGCCTACCAATTGGCCCCAGGCAGCGGAGTGCCGATCTTCACGGACGCGAGTACCGGCAACGTGATTGAAGCGCCCGTCAAGGACATCACGACAGCACAAACCACCGTGGCTGCGTTATCGGGGCAGACGATTGTTTTGGGCGGGATGATCACGCGCGACCAAACCAACGTCGAACGCAAAGTGCCTTTTCTCGGTGACATTCCGCTTATCGGACGACTATTTCGCGTTGACTTGGCCCAGACGAACCGCAAAGAGCTGCTGATTTTTTTAACGCCAACGGTTGTCTACAACGCCGCCGAATCCGACTGTGTCGCAAGCCAGGAAGCAGCCCGGATGACGCTTGAACTGAACCCACAAATCGACTTACACCGCGATTTCATGAAAGCTAAGTTTCCGTCAACTCCCGGCTCTGCTTGCCTGGAGCCGGAGAACTGTGGCGTCTTTGAAATGATGGAATAGAGCACTCCGGCCGTGTGTCTCGGCATGGGCGTGCCTCTTGAAAAAGTCAAACTAAACGCTCTCGATGATTCCGGTGCTGTCGGCGAACGAACTGGTGGGCACACCGAGACGCATGAGCATCGTGGCGTAAAGGTTCGAAAGCGGCAGATCTTCGCCTTTCGCTTCGTCTTGCCAAGGCTCGCCTTTGCCCATCCATGGACCGCCTTGAAAGTTCAAGCCAGCGTGATTGAAGTATTGACCGTGCTTGAACCCCATTTGTTTTCCACCTGCCAAAATGATTGGATAGTTGCGTGACAAATGAAACGCACTGGATGCCGATCCGAACAACAGCAACGTGTTGTCGAGCATGCTGCCACTTCCGGCTGGCTCAGGTGTGGATTTGAGCTTGCTGAGGAAACGTGCGTACTCTTCATTGAGGAAACGACAATAGATGCCGAAGTTCTTCCAGCCATCGGGGTTCTTCGTTTCGTGAGACAATTGATGAGCCAAATTGAATCCAACCGCGCGTGCCAAATGATCGCTGCGTCCGACTCCGTTCTCGCGGCCAATCTGGTAAGTCGCGACTCGCGTTGAATCAGTCTTGAACGCAAGATAGATCAGCTCGAACATTGTTTGCAGATACTCACGCGGCTCGTCAGTTGTCAGCTCCAAATTCAATTGGTCGCCGTCGACGCTAGGCAACGGTGCACCCAACCAGCGTTTCGCTTTCTCGACCTTGATCTCCGCTTGGCGAACCGAGTCCAAGTACTCGTCCAGGCTGCGCTGATCGACGGTCGACAATGATTCTCGCAAACGTTGTGCATCGTCAAGCATCTCGTCCAGAGCACTGCGACTGACCGCTAACCGGCGGACTGAATCGGTATCGCTCGTGACAAAAAGCTGGTCAAAGATTTGTTTCGGGCGATGCTCCGCAGGTATCGGACGCCCATGATGATCAAATGAAATCGTGTGCGTTCCGCGAGCTGTTCCGGTGCCGCCATCTGTCGACATGACCAGCGAAGCAAAGCGTGTCTGGTCACCGACATGCTTAACATACTCTTGATCCAAGGAAATGGTGTTCTTGTACTCTTTATCACCACCACCGGTGAGCGCAGAAGTCAAGAACTGGTCGGCGTTGTTGTGTCCGTGAATACTTCGCGATTTCGGATGCGATAGACCCGACAGAACAGTCAGTTCGTCTTTAACTTGTTCGAGGGGCTCCATGCACTTGGTCAATGTAAAATCGCTTCCACTGCCATGCGGAAACCATGCCCATTCCTTGTATGCAGGATCTTCCGGTAACGGCATCGGCACGCCGTCGGGGAAATAAAAACATCCAAGACGTTTCGGGTTTGGTTTGGACTCGACACCGCGAGCCATCGGGCCCGCCAAAGAACCAAACATTGGCATCGCCAACGCAATGCCACTTCCGCGTAAGAAGCGGCGACGGTCAATCGTGTTCATATTCCATTTCATTGCATGATTTTCCGATGAATGCATTCGTACTCTGGTAACGTGACGCAACGCGGTCTCTTAAGGGGACTGGAACAGCTCACTTTTGACAATAGCGTCAACCATGGTTCGCAACCCATCGCCGTCACGACGCACCCGCGCGGTGATCGCATCGATGTCGGCTTGATCGGAAAACGACAACTGGCGACCTAACCCATACGTTGTCAGTTTCGACACAGTCGCTCGCACAAACTGATCCTGGCGACCCGCCAAAAGGAATCGTTTGAGTCCTTCCATACCATCGAGTGTTTGATGGTTGAACAGTTCACTCGATGCGTCAATCGGTTTGCCGCTGATCTCGTCGCGCCATTTCCCAAGCGCATCATAGTTTTCAAAGGCGACGCCCCATGGATCTATCTTGACATGGCAAGACATGCACGCTGCATGATTTCGGTGATCCTCGATACGCTCCTTGAGCGTCATCTTCGCGATTTCCGGATCCGCCAAATCGATCTGCGGCACAGCGGGTGGAGGCGGTGGCGGCGGGTCAGCCAGAACACTTTCAAGCAGCCAAACCGCACGCTTGAGTGGATGCGAATCAGGCCAATCTGAATTCATCGCCAAAATCCCAGCTTGCGTGAGTAATCCACCACGACGGAAACCCTCGACAAGCGGAACGCGTTGAAAGTGATTGCTGGTCACGTTCGACAAGCCATAGTGTGTTGCTAAACGCTCGTTAAGCATCGCGTAATCACAATGAATGAAGTCCAACACACTGGCGTTTTCTTTAAGGATCTCGCCGAACAACGCAACCGGTTCATGCAGCATGGCATCTTTCAACAGCGGATCAAATCCTCGTACATGCTGTTGAAAATTCTGGAACTCAAGCAGCTTCAAGTCGAGCCATTGATGCACGAAGTGTTCCGCAAATCGCAAACTTCGAGGATCGTTCAACATCCGTTGAACTTGCGCAGCCAACACTTCCGGATCCGCGAGCGTTGCGTTGTCCGCGAGCGCCAACAACTCCTGATCGGGAAGGCTGCACCATAGAAAGAACGACAATCGGCTCGCCAACGCATGTGCGTCCATCCGAGCACGATGGTTGTGTTGTTGATCACTTGTATCAAGATCAGCGATCTTTGCACTGTCGCCGCTCGATGGCGTGGCGATGTAAAGAAATTGCGGCGACGAAAGCACGGTCGCCAGGACTTCGACGACGGCTTCTTCAAACGTTTTGCATTGTGGACGCATCGTCGCAAACAGGTCGAGCTTGCGGTTGACTTCCTCGTCACTGACTTGTCGCCGCCAAGCTCGAGTCATAAACGCCGTGATGGTTTCGCGAGCATAAGCCAGTTCATCGGATGAATGCCCGCTCTCAACAAAGATTCGACGATGCGATTCCGGCGGCCATTGGTCATACACCGGCGCAGCGACTTGTACGTAGTCGATCTGGATCTCGGATGCCGATGCCGACGCGTTCACCAAACGAACGTATTCCGACGGGCTTGGAGTCGAACCCATCGGCGACGTTTTTCGGACGGAGTTGCGGGGATAAATCTCGCCAAGCGGCACATCCCACTGAATCGTTTGGGGCTGGTCGATGCTCGCTGTGACAAGCGTGTCTTGCTCGCTCACTCGCTGCAACGCACGTCCTTCGTTACTGGCTTGCCATCCAAACATCAGTTGCAGACTGGGGAAATAATCGACGTCGGTTCGCACACGCGATGCACGCACCGTCACTCGCATGGTGCCTTCATCCGGCAACTGATTGCCCAACTCGACAATCAAACGCGGGCCGTTCCCATGCGGCAGAATCGCAACGCAATCGAACTCCGTGGGCATCGCCACCGGTTCATCGCTCGGCGCAAAGGCAAAATGTGCGCCATGGTAATCCCACTCGGTTCTCGCTGTACGATCGCCTGATAACTCTTTGTAGTAGGCGGCGCCACGAGGTGCATCAAAGCTCTTTTGAAGCGTCTCCAATTCCGCCGACAACTTTTCTGGATCGTCTTTGAGTTCTTTCTTCAGCTTGTTGAGCTGTTTTTCTTGCTTTGACCACTCGCGTTGTGCGGCATCCTTCATGGCGATGCCCCAATAGTGAGTCGGTGGCTTGTCGCCGGTGACCGTTGCACGACGCAGCGCCGTGCGTGCGATTCGGAGATACGTTTCAAACTGTGACACGGAAACATGCAACAGCTCGGAACTGTTCTCGAATCCTTCCTCCGATTGCGCTTCGGGCGGCAAATCTTTTGCGAAGTCCCAAGGCAACCCCAGCAGATCTTGCAACGCGTAGTTGTACTCGTAACGAGTCATCCGTCGAAACGCGGAACGCCCACCCGAGCGTCGACGTGCGATCGACGCGTTTTGTAATTCAGCGGACAACCAATCGACGAGTTGCTGGCGTTCGTCTTCGTCCAAGTCGCCACTCTCCGGCGGTGGCATCTCGCCTTTCGTGATCACAGCAAAAATCTCCGACCACCAATCCGTATCCGCACCTGTTAGTAAGTCTGGATCGAGCGTATCGATCCGAATGTTACCCTCGGTAGTTTCTGGACCATGACAGTCGACACAGTGCTGTTGCAACAGCGGCTTGATCGTTGAATCGAACGCCGACAAGTTGGCTCGCGGCGATCCATTCTCTTTAGATTCCGACTCTGATTCTTTAGATTCCGAATCTGGCCGCTCACTGCCGGAGGAAACATCCCAGGCTGAAAAGTCCTTGAACCGCGATCGCTCCAGACCTGTCGTTTTCAACGCATCCAGAGTTGGCGGCTCGTCAGTGAACACTTTTAGCGACTTCGCTTCATTGGGATCTTCCGCAACTGTTGACGCGACGGCGAAAGCCATTGCGCAAGGCAGAAACAAGATTCGAAGGTGAGTGCGAAGATTCAATGGCATTGGCTGGGACGACCAAATATCTTGGGTCAATCGACATGCAGGCGGGATCCAAACAGCAAGCACACAGAGCACTGAAACGAACTAACACGCTTCTGGATGGCTGTGCGACCAACCGTCGGGACCGATGCATTCTAACACAAACCTCGGTCTTTAAAACAACCTTCGTGCGGTGTTCTCGAGATAAACCCGGTGTTCTCCGGAGAATGGTAAAAACGGCAGCGGCATCGCGAATCCCGCTACGGTGACCTCACCTATTGTTCCAAGTGATTGTGAACTGCAGTACGGATGCGATTGAAACCCAGATCAAGTAGGGGATCTGCGCACCGGCGATCCAGCGGTGATGGGGCCAGACGACTTTCATTGCCCAGAGGATCGTGAGCCAAACAATTGCAATGTCGAGGGCTGCCAAAGGAAGATTTCGCAGGCCAAATTGGATCGGGGTGAACGCGATGTTGGCGAGCAAGTTGATGGCAAACGGAATGGCAACGAACCAAGGTATTTGCTTGCGGGCAACGCGATAGAAGACGTAACCGAAAGTGACCAAGATGATTGGGTACAGGATCTGCCAAATCAGCCCGATCGTGGTTGGCTCGGGAGTCCACGCCGGTTTGTCGAGTGCATCGTACCAGTCGCGCCAGGTCATGTTGGGAAGCTTCAAGCGAGAAGTTGCGGAAGTCGGAGACAGGAGCGGTATTGCATCATCGCTAGTTCGGCTCAGCGGGTGTGAGGAACTTGAGCCCGACGATACCGGCGACAATTAGGGCAATACAGAGCAAACGAACAACATCGCGAGACTCGGCAAACAAAATCATTCCGGCAATCGCTGTGCCAACCGCGCCGATACCCGTCCACACGGCATAGCCGGTTCCTAGCGGGATGACGCGAAGCGCAAACGACAAGAGAGTAAAGCTCGCAATCATCGTGAAGATCGTTATGGCCGAAGGCAGAGGCTTCGTGAAGCCGTTGGAGTACTTTAAGCCAACCGCCCATCCGATTTCGAGAAGTCCGGCAATTGCGAGGTAGATCCAAGCCATTGGAATGAGCGAAGTCTGTTGTTGTTTGGAGCTATGGAATATGCTTTCCGAACCGCAATCTTACTGGTTGCATGGAAATGCCATCAGGGCGCGTCGGTAACCAAATATCTTTTGAGAAAAAGCGAATGGGACCAGTGTTTTGGAAGACGGCGGGTCTATTGGTCTTGTCGAACGTGTTCATGACCTTCGCGTGGTATGCCCACTTGAAGAATCTGGATGGACGCCCGTGGATGGTTGCGGTGCTCGTCAGCTGGGGAATCGCATTCTTTGAGTATCTCATCCAGGTACCCGCGAACCGCATTGGCTACACGCAGTTCAATCTCGGACAGCTGAAAATTTTGCAGGAAGTCATCACGCTGAGCGTATTCGTCCCGTTCGCCGTTTTCTATATGCATCAACCGCTCAAACTCGATTACCTGTGGGCGGCAATGTGTATCCTGGGTGCCGTGTACTTCGTCTTCCGATCGGCGCCGTGAGATAGAGTGGGCGCAATCGATACACGCATAGCGGGAAGACACCAAACATTTCCTCTTTTTCAAGCTGGCTACGATGCGAATTCTTTTGGTCTTGATAGTTGCCCTCACGTCTTGTTTGCCATCCATCGCACAGGGTCCATTAAAGTACGTCCCGGCGCCTGCGGATAATCCGCTCAAAGGTCTCGTTCCCTACGCGAGACCTCACGCGGAGCGCTTTCCACATAGCATGGAGTTCAGCTATCTCCCGCTCAGCGACTTGATGACAGGACCGAATGAGTTCGACTGGAAACCGCTTGAAACGCTGCTCGATGACATCGCGTCGCGTCGGCACCAGACGGTCTTCCGAATTTGGATGGAGTACCCGGGTCGTGATCACGGCATCCCTGCCTTCCTTGAAGAATCAGGGCTCCATGTAACCGAATGGCTGAATACGAACACGGCTCCGTTTCCATCCAAGAAAGTGCGCACACCCGACTACAACGATCCCCAGCTTCGTGCTGCTTTGCAGTCCTTTATTGCGGCATTCGGGAAGAAGTACGACGGTGATCCGCGCATCGGATTCATTACTGCGGGCTTGCTGGGAACGTGGGGTGAGTGGCACACGTATCCGCGGTCCGAATTGATGGCCAGCAAAGAAGTTCAAACGGAAGTCATGGACGCTTACGAGCAAGCCTTCCAGACGACCCCGGTATTACTACGGTATCCGGCCGGTGAAAATGCTTGGGCACATGCCGCTAATCACAAGCGGCGACTGGGGTACCATGATGACTCATTCGCTTGGGCGACCTTGGATACGGGACGCGCCGAAGACAACTGGTTCTACATGCCTGCGCTAAAGGACGCTGGCCAAGAAGCGATGGACAAATGGAAAACGCTTCCAATCGGTGGAGAAATTCGCCCAGAGCTTTGGGGTGACATCTTTGACGATGTTCCAACACACGCGCAAGCACAAGACTTTTCAAAGTGCATCCAAGAAACGCATGTCACGTGGCTGATGGACACAGGGATGTTTCAAAAGAAGCAAGCGGAACCGCGTCAAGGCAACGCCATCCGTCAAGTTCAGCGAATGGGATACGAATTCCACATTGTTTCAACGCAGCGGCAACCTCGTCGTCCAGCAGGCTTAGCGATCTCGATTCGTATCAAGAATACTGGCGTGGCTCCGTTCTACTATCCTTGGAAAGTCGAACTGGCAACCGTACAAGAGGGACGAATTGGTGAAACCATCCCAGTCGACGGGTCCGTCACAGGGCTGCTACCCGACGATTCAATTCGAACGTGGAGCGTTGATTTGACGGCCGAGCAAGCGAGCGGTGCGACGGATGGACTCGCGCTTCGAATCGTCAACCCGCTCCCCAATGGGATCCCGCTGCGGTTTGCCAATGAATACTCCGAGAAAGCCCCGGAAGGCTGGTGGTTGCTACCGTGAATAGCAACGTCACCCGCGGTGGCTCCATCCATCCCAGCCCTAGACAACTCTATGGACGAGTTCGCGACGAAGCCTGGATTTGCTCTAAGCGTTTAGCCATGCGATCGACGAGCTCACGATTCTCAGCGGAGACGTTGCGAGTCTCGCTCGCGTCGGTTTCCAGATTATAAAGCTGGGTTGTCTCCTCACCAGCTTTTACGCGAATCGCTTTTGGTTGCGAAAATCCGCCGCTGCCTCGAGATGGAACGTACTTCCACGGGCCCTCTCGCAGCGAAAAGACGCCTGAGATCGAATGATGCACGGAAAACGTCCGCTGGGGCTCGTCGGAAGTCGTCCCGGTAACCACGCTGGCAAAGCTAAAGCTGTCCTCCGCCACACCGTCGCCGAGTGGTTCGCCAACGATCTCCGCAAGCGTGGCAAACACGTCATTCAATTCAACATGCGACGAACTGGTTTTCCCCATCGCTAGACGCATTGCCGGCCAACGAACGATGAACGGTACGCGGTGTCCACCTTCCCAGATATCAGCTTTCGTTCCACGCAGCTCACCATTGCTATGATGATTCTGTGAGGCATTGAACAGGCCTCGCGGCGTCGGTTGATACGATGCAATGTCATCAAGCTCTTTCGCATCCCACTTGTGCCACAGCCCACCATTGTCACTCGTGAAGATCACGATCGTGTTCTCGGCAAGACCTGTTGCATCGAGGGTGTCGAGCCACACGCCGACACTCGCATCGGTCTCAGCAACGAAATCGCCGTAGTCGCCAATCCCGCTTTTGCCTCGCCACTCTTTGTTTGGAACAACCGGTAAATGCGGCGAGGCAAGCGGGACATACAAGAAGAATGGATTCTCTTTGTCATGACGAGACTCAATGTACTCGTTGACTCGCCTGGTCCACGTCGGAAGTACACCCTCGAGTGTAAATCCCGGTGACAAAACGCCTTCCGAAACGCTCATCGCTAATTCCTTCGTATCCGCCATTTTCTCCGTCGGCAGCACCGGCATTCGTCCTCCTTCGATGAATCCATAAGGCGACATGTCGAGCGAGGCGCTGATGCCGAAAAACGAGTCGAAGCCGCAATCGATCGGCCCGCCAGTGGTCTCGATTTTAAAATCCACTTCATCACCCGAGCGATGTTTCCCGATGCCTTCGGTCAATCGGTTCGGCATCGGAGTGCCATCCTTTCGGGTCCAGTTCATTCCCAGGTGCCATTTCCCGACGCAAGCCGTTGCGTAGCCATGCTGACTGAGAAAATTCGCCAGTGTCATACGATCGGGCTCAACAAGCGGCGGATCGAACCCGTCAAGAACGCCCTTCTTCAACGATGTTCGCCAACAATATCGTCCCGTTAATAATCCGTAACGTGTCGGCGTGCAAACAGAGGATGGCGTGTGTGCATCGGTGAACCTCACACCACCCGCAGCCAAACGATCCAAGTTGGGTGTGGGGATCTTTGACGATGAATTGTAGCACTGCAAATCTCCGTACCCCAAGTCATCTGCGAGAATGATCAGCACGTTGGGACGGTCGCTCCCGCTCGCAAGGTTACCGGCAAACTCACCCGCAAATGCAACGAGCGAAACGCCCAACAAACACACAGTTCGGAAGAAGATCATTGGGGCGTTTCCTTTGACATCAGATATCCAAACAAGTCGCGTACTTTCAGTGCATCAAGCGATTCAAGCAAGCCTTCCGGCATCATGGACAAACGCGATTCCGTTTGCTCCTCAATTTCGTCGAGCGAGAGCGTGACGAGTTCAGTGGTCGTTTGCAACTTGAGCGTGCCATTCGCAGACGGTTTCTTGATTCCCACTAGAACTCGCCCATCGTCAAGCAAAACCGTCAATTGGCGATACTCGTCGGCCAGCACGGCGCTAGGCGTCAAAATGTTCTCGAGCAGGTAGCTCAAGTTGTCTCGAGCGGCACCCGTGAGATCCGGCCCAATCTGCTTGCCTTCGCCATTGAGTTGATGACAGATCGCACAAGACGTCTGGAATACGGCTCGACCATTTCGTTTGTCGGCCTGCGCCAACGTGCTCGGATCAAGCTGCTTTTTCCAGCGTTCAATCAGCTCTGGCTTGGAAGCGTGATTCGACGTCGCTGATTTGCCTAGAACTGTTTCAAGCCGCGAAAGCAATTCGGCATCACCGTACGCACGAATCTGGCGAACTTGGTACGCACCGAGTCGTTGCGGTTCGATTGTACCGTCCGCGACAGCGTCCAGCACTTTACCAACCCATGTCGGTCGCGAAATCAAAACTGCCATCATTGGATTTCTGTCTTGCCCATCGAGCTTGCTCCACATCGAGATCAAACGATCAGCGATCGCGGGATCATCGGATAATGCAAGTCCACCAGCCGCAATGACACTCAAACCCGAAACATCGAGGAGCTGTTCGCAGGTAGCTTGAAGGTCCGGCGCACGCGATTCGACCAGCGTCCGTAATGCACCGCTGCGACGTACGAGCGTGTTGTTTGGATCAATCGCCGCAGCACGAAGCGAATCCAAAGCTCGTCCGTCACCGAATAATGCACTCAAATCTCTGAGTCGATCCAGTGTGCCTTCGTTGGCCCCGGTCGACATCATGGCCGCCGCCGCATCCCAGCCGTCTGGCTTGGGCGCGCGTCGTCGGCCTGCGAGCGAATCGGTGATCCCGTCAAGCATTGCGTTCACGCATTCATTCGCATTCTCTTTGGCAACGATGCTCACAAGTCCACCGAGCTCCTGCGGTGCCGTATCCAAATCCTCGGTCAATCGTCGAGCACCATAACGCTGGATTTGTGGGATCTTCGCTTCCGCGATCAGTTCCGCAAATCGATTGCCGTCTGCCTCGGCAAGCGCAAGAATTCCGCACCACAGCACGAGGGGTTGGTTGTGGTCATCCGCGTCTTCCGCATGCGACAAGAGCGCACTCGCAATTGACCAGCGTCGATCAAGCGGCAACTTCTGTAATAACGATGCGAGCGTCAACCGGACCAAACCGCTGGATTCCGTCTTTGCAAGGATGGCCAAATCGTTCGCTGCGAACTCTTCGAACGCGACACGATGACCGTTGTTCGCACGGCTTTGATCCTCAAGCAACCGTATCGCCCAAGCCCGCAGATGTTCATTCGGGTCAGCAAGCAGATGCTTCAAGTAACTCACGTCATCGAGCCCAAGCGAATGCAGTGTCCACAATGCTCGCAAGCGATAGACGGTGTTCGATTCTTGCTCCGCGATCTGGTTCAATGCCGCCATCGCATCGCCGACGTCGACACCTGATGCTTGACGATTCACGAGCACGCGTTGACTTGTTCGTGCGAGCCACACGTTATCGCTCAATTGCAACTTAGCGAGCTTGACAGAGGTCCGTGAGTTGAGGTCACCGTACCCAGACAACTGAGAATCACCATACGTGATCTTGTAGATACGGCCGCTGGATCGATGCACGCCATCATTATCGTGGCACTCGCCCGTGTCACTCCAATCGCTCAAATAAACGCTGCCGTCCGGCGCGGGGATAATGTCCAGTCCACGAAACCAAGGGTCATCCGACATAAACGCATCGGGTTCGCGTTTGCCGACGAAGCCCGTGCCTTGACGTTCAAGGCGCTCGACGTTCAACCGTTTGCCGTGATAATTCACGGTCAACAACTTCCCACTCCATTCGTCGGGCCATTGGCCGCCCTGGTAAATATTCAGCCCTGTGTGCGCGTGTCCGCCGCCAGCTTCGAGGGTAGCGTCCGTGACACCTTTTCGTACATCCGTCCACACTTCACCCGTCGCCCAATGAACGTGATCGGCATGTTGCTCAATCACGTCGTAAATTCGCGGATTCAAATCGCCTCCACTCATGCGTCGATAATGGGCACCCGGAATCACGTGCCACAGATGCCCGATGACGGTATTGATAAAGAACATCTCTCCATGCTCGTCCCAATCCATGCCCCAGGGGTTGGTTGTCCCGTATGCAACATTTTCAAACTCATGACGTGTTGGGTGATACCGCCAAATCCCCACGTTCACGTCCGTGCGATCCGACTCCACACTGCCGGGTTTACCAACCAATGACTTCGCAATAATTCCTTGGCGACCATAGAGCCAACCGTCCGGTCCCCATCGCAACCCATTCGCAACCGTATGCGAACCTTGCTTCTCCGCGAAACCATCCAAGTGAACTTGTGGCTCTGCGTCGGGCACATCGTCACCGTCTTTGTCGGCGATAAACACCAGCTCTGGAAGACACAACGCCCACACGCCGCCGCTTCCCACTTCGAGACTCATCAATTGGTGTGCGCCGTCCCAGAAAACGGTCCGCTTATCAAACGTTCCGTCGTTGTCGGTGTCTTCGAAAATCAGGATCCGATCGCGCAACTGTTCATGAAAGACCACTGGGCGTTCGGAATACGTGTAGTTCTCTGCGACCCAAAGGCGTCCGCGAGTGTCCGTCGTCATCGAAATGGGCTGACACACATCCGGCTCGCTTGCAAAAACAGACATGCGAAAGCCATCTGGCATCTGCATTCGCTCAACCGACTCCTGGGCCGACAACGGCCGAGTGGACGATGTCTCAGTATCCGGCGGTGTTGGAAACGTGTCCTCGCAAACGGCAACTAAACCATTCACCGTCAACGCCAAAATCGCAACAACGATCGACAAAATAGATTTCATCAATAACCACATCCAATTGAATAGAAAAATGAACCTTGGGTCACTCAGAACCTTGAGGACCCTCCGCGTGCCGCGTGAGTCTCGCTTGCTTGAATTCCATCACTTGGGACCCAGCCATCGATAGAGGTTGGAGCGTTAACCGCGTGTTCCCTCGAGCCAGCTTCACCGATCCCACTTGGAGCGTTGTCCACTCGCGATTGCGATACTTTGCCTTGCCCAGTTCGTCACGATGCGGAAGCTCGATCTCGACTGGCGGACAAGACGGCACAGTGATGTCCAAGCTTTGATTGGCGACGGTAAGCGTCAACTTCGAGCCTGCGTCGGGTTCGGAACAGGCTATCGTTAGCTCGATGTCATAAACGCCCGCACGAACAACGTCGATCTCAAACCAGACTTTCGCTTCCGCTTCCGTCCAACCGGTCAACCATTCGTGCGCATAGCCCGGCCCATGCGTAAATCGTAGCGGCTCGTCAAAATAAGCCTGCGGCGCATGCAACTCAACGGGATTGTGTTCTGCATGGCCAATTGGCAATGGATAGCGTTGAAGTCCATCGTTGGAAATATCGTTGAACCATTCGTCATAGAGCTGGCTAAGTTGTTTGACGAGTTCTTGGTTCTTCACCGCGATGTTGGTTGTCTGGCCCGGGTCCGCAACCATGTCATAGAGTTGCCATGCCGTCGCCGTCTCGTCGCGAGCCTTGGCACTCGATCCGCCTGCAGGTCCTTTGATCTCGCGAACAAGTCGGTGGGTCTGGGTTCGCACTGCGCCAGGATACCGGTTCGTTTCATCAATGGGATTGTGAGTAAAAAGAACCCGTTCCGTCCATCCAGGCGACTCGCTTTCAAGTAGCGGACGCAAACTGATTCCGTCAATCTTCGGTCCGCTTGGCGGTGTCACACCACAAAGATCCAACAGTGTCGGATAGATGTCGATATGCGACGCAATCGGTTTAACCACATGTGGACTCCAATTCGCCGCTGGCCACCGCACGAACAATGGAACGCGAGAACCACCTTCGTGCAAACTCGTTTTGCCACCACGCATGCCAGCGTTGTAGAGTTTGACGCCAGCCGTACCACCGTTATCCGTTAGAAACAGCACGATTGTGTTGTCGGCAATTTGGAGAGAGTCCAAACGAGCCAGCAGTCGACCGATGTTTTCATCAATGTTCTCGCACATGCCGTAGAACGCCGCTACATTTTCGCTGAATCCGCTCTGCTGGAACTTGTCAAAGTACTTGTCCGGAACTTGGTACGGTGAGTGCGGCGCGTTGTAGCTGACATAGCAAAAAAACGGGTCGTCTTTGTTGTCGGAAATAAAACGCAGTGCTTCATTCGTCAACACATCACTGATATAGCCCTCCGATGCTTCTGGCGTTGTGTTTCGAAGCAGTGTCGCGTCGAAGTAGTTGTTCCAGTGACCGTTATTGAATCCGAATGACTCGTCGAAACCTTGCCCGGTTGGGATGAACGGATACTGTTCACCATTGTGCCACTTGCCGATGCAAGACGAGCGATAGCCGTGGGTCTTCAATGCTTCGGCAAGGGTAACTTCACTTGGCTTCATCGCTTCGCGGTTGTGCGTAACGCCATGACAACCCGTGCGAAGCGGCCAGCGTCCCGTCAACAGTGCCGCTCTCGTCGGTGCGCAAAACGAGTTCACATAGAATCGATCGAACTGGACGGATGAACGAGCCAATCCATCAATGTTTGGCGTTTGAACATGCGGATTCCCATGGATCGAAAAATCACCATAGCCCTGGTCGTCTGTGATGATCAGCAGCACGTTGGGTCGTGCCCGCGTTTGCTCAGCGTGACAATGAACGCCAATGGCAAGTGCCATCGACAGAACAAGTACAGCCAATCCGAAGGTGTTTTTCATTTCGTACTCGTTCCGCTTCACGAACGCGATTGCATCGAGCCGACCAACTATTTCGCTTTTTTCACTTTGGTTTTGTTCTTTTTGCCACCCACCACGCGGGATGCTTTGCCGTCAACCAATAACGCCTGCTCCCACTGGCTCAACTCCAACTTCCATGCTTCCAGCGATTTCGTTGGGTAGTCGGCTGGCCATCCGCCCTTGCGAAATTCGTCGCTCACGCCCTTGTCTTTGACGGCAACTCGCCATCGATTAATCTCGGCCAAAAGCGTCGCCTTCACTTCTGCGTGCGCGGCATCATCTGCTAGATTGCGGATCTCATGGGGATCATTCTCCAAGTCATACAGCTCGAATTCTGGCTTCGTTGCTGCCATGAAACGAGCTTGATCCGCATTCAGTTTCCCTTCCATGTTCATCACGTTCATCAACGCCAACATGGGATACTGTTTCTCTTTGTATTCGTTCAATTGGCAATACGCACGCTCGGGCATCAAGTTGTGAATCAACTTATAACGGTCACTTCGTACCGCCCGCATTGCGTCGTGGGTATCGTCCATTTTGTCACGGTTGAAATGGACATACTCTCGATTGGACAGGTCGTTGCCAAAGAGATAAATCCCTTGCAATTCGTGAGCGGGTTTGCCTCCAGCGACGTTAACAATCGTTTGACAGATATCAAGCGACGACACAAGTTCGTTGGAGACGCTTCCAGGTTGGATGTGCTTTGGCCAGCGGATGATGAGCGGAATGTGAACCCCGGGATCATAGAGAAACTGCTTCCCTCGAATGTGACATCGCCCGTGGTCGCCGATGAAAACGACGATCGTATTCTCCGCTAGCCCGTCATCGTCGAGACGCTGAAGCAACTCGCCGACTTCGCGATCAACCACTTGTGCTGTCTCGAGCCCGTTCGCCCAGTCGCGGCGTGCGAGCGGAACGTCAGGATAGTACGGTGGCAATTTTACTTGGTCCGCGTCAATCGGACGTTCCGGGTCACGTACGAAGGATCGATGCGTCGTTGCGAGAGTCGCTTGGACAAAGAACGGTTGGCCCTCGGCCCGCTCTCTCCAATCGCTTCCCATGAACAACTCCCGTGAGGTTGCAAAGTTGCAATCCGTCTTCGATCCCTTCATGGTTGCGGTGTAATAGCCAGCGTCCTGGAGCAGATTCGGGATCGGTTGAATTCCATACGGCAACGGTTTCTTCTCAGTTGTTCGGTGCTGGTGCGCGCCAATGTAGTTCTGGTGGAAACCTGTCATCATCGCTGATCGCGACGTTGAACAAACCGGCGCCGTCGTGAACGCACGTTCGTACCGAATCCCCTCGCTTGCTAACTTGTCGATATTCGGCGTCTGAACGAGGGGCGTACCGTAACACGACAAATCCGTTGACCAGTCTTCGATCAGAATCCAAAGCACGTTCGGTTTCTCACCGTGCCAAGCGTTACTCGGATCTTGCTGGCTTGCGTCATCCGCACGAGAGCCCGAACTGGCCACAACAAACGAAACCGCGAGCATCACGGCAAAACACAAACGTCTTCTTGTTGAATGTGGCATCGCTATTTCACCTTTTTCTTATTGTTCTTTTTTGCTGGCTTGGTTGTAACCGGCAAAATGCCCATGTACTCCTTCATTCGATCAACGTAACCGTCGTGACTGTTGCCGCACGCTGCGATCGCTTCGGCATAGGGTTCAGTGCCTTCGCCGATCCAGTCAACGATGTTAAGAATTTTAAGCGACGCATACGAGTTGTTACGCAACAATTCGTTCCAGCAATCCTGAGCCGCTTGTTTCTCGCCAGCACGATACAGAATCCACGCAGCCATAATCCGGACGTGATGCGAATCATCGTTCAATCGATCGCGAATGAGGCTGAGATCGAGCGTTACCTTGTCTTGCAAGTGAAAGCAGCCTTCCGTTGCCCAGTATCGCAGTCCAAGATCGCTTGAATTGAGATTCTTGTAGAACTGTGCCAGGTTCGCTGGGTCTTGCTCGAGTGCTCGTCCCGACTCCGCTTGCAAGGACTTCACATCGTACGCGACTGGATCGCGAACCATCTCATAGATCGTGGTACCACGTTGCTCGGAAAGGCGGACGACTTCAGTTTCTGGCAAAAGCCCAGAATCAAAGTACTTCACTTGCCATTCATCCAGTGCTGTGGACAAGCGATTGACGTCGTTCGCGTACGCCACGTCTTGAATCAAGTTGTTGACATTGTCTGGGTCCGCCGCCGTGTCATAAAGCTCTTCCATAGGCTTAGTTTGGAAAAATCGGCCGGTGATCGAATCCGTCTTGCCTTCCTTGTAGTGCTGTTCCCAAGCTTGAGTCGCACGCATCGTCCACAGATAGTTCAAGTGCTGGCCCCACGGCGCGTAGGGCATGTAATTACGGATATAGAGAAAGCGTTGGTCGCGAATCGCTCGCACGTTATCGCAGCGTTCGTCCATGCGACCTCGAAAGCTCACGTGATAGTCTCGCTTTTCGGTGTCCGGTCCGAGGAAGACGTTGCCTTGCAGATACTTGGGTGTCTCGGCACCGCAAAGATTCAGCCAAGTTTTCGGCATATCAATGAAGCTGACCAGATCCTCGATCTTGCTGCCGGGTTCCCCAGGCCGCAAGTGTTTGAACTTCCCTGGGATGCGGATAACAAGCGGACAGTGCGTGCCACTGTTGTAAAGAAATCGCTTACTTCGAGCGATCACACCGCCGTGATCCGAGTTGTGGATCACGATAGTGTTCTCCGCGAGACCACTGGCTTCGAGTTCGGCTAGAGCCTTGCCAATGTCTGCGTCCATCTTCTTGATCTGGTCATGATAATGGGCATAGTTTTTGCGAATATCTTCGATATTGGGGTGGTACTTCGCGAGTCGCACATCATCGGGGCTGTGTGTTGTGTTGTTGACGTCGCCAAACGCTTGAGACTCGTGCGACTTGGTGCTATTGATGACCATAAAGAACGGCTCACGCGTCTTCAACTCTTCCCAATTCGCTTTGTTCGTGTCCCAACAATCACCGTCGTCACGTCCGCCAATGTTGTAGTCGGTCTTGGTAACGTTCCCGACGAAGTATCCAGCCTTCTTGAGCAAGTCGGGGTAGTACTTGATCGTCTCGTGCGGGACTGGATAGCGACTCCGCATCGGGTGCGTGCCCATCGACAACGCATACACTCCCGTGATCCAAGTACTCCGCTGGGGCGCGCAAACGGGAGCGTTCGCATAGCAATGCATGTACTGGAACCCTTCGCTCGCCAACTTATCGATGTTCGGAGTATCGGCGTGCGGATTCCCGTAACACCCGACCCAGTCAACGCTGTTGTCTTCGCAAGTAAGCCAAAGAATATTGGGCCTGTCAGCTCCTTGAACGGAAACGCCGTGAACCGACGTTACAACAAGAGCTAAGAAAAGTAACAGTCGGATCATAGGAGGGAGCCGGCTAGAGGTTTTGGCAGGACGTAAACTTGGACTAGAACCAGACAATGATACACGAGTCGCGTCGCACCTGTGCAATCGCCGACAAGAAACACCGGACGATGCGAAGCGAGGCTCTACCGCATGCGGACGGTTGATTGATTGCATCTGCACTTGCGGGTCGTTTCCACTCGCTTGCTTTAGAGCTGCGCAATACCATCCGCTGCAACCTTCGCCGTGCCGGTGGTGAGTAAGGAGATGCAAATTGGGACAACAAGAACGCAAGACGAGCTACTGTTCATTTGGCTCACCTCCGGCAGACGTATCGACCACACCACACGGAGCGAGTTTCGCCGCAAGCACGCCGATGAGCGGCGCGACATCTTCAAGCAAATGATCAAGCTGGCGATCAACCTGAAGATCACCACGTACGAAATGTTTCGACAAGACGGCATTTACGATGCAGCGAGCGACAGTTTTTTCTGTCCAGCGAGCAAGACGTTACTGCATCGAATCAGCGATTCTCGGTGAACATGAAAACGACGTAAATTGCAGCACCTATTCTTAGTAGCGTCTCGCGATCTTTTAAGGTTTTTGCATCTTGCAAATTGACATAGATCCTACCTGGAGACTCCAACGCTGCGCAGCAGAGGAGCTTCGTGACGTCGTCAAGCCCTATTTAACGCGTTCTCAAACACCTCGTATCGACGCCCTCATCCAAGAGATCCGCGAACGTGCTGAAGCGATCCCCAATCCGCGACGTGCCGCCAGTGTCGACCATTCGCAAGCAGATTGCTTCATGGAGGGTTTTGCGATGCTCTCACTCAAAGAACCATCGCTTCTCGCCTTTAACGAACGCAGGAACGACGCGAGCTTGAAAAACTTGTATCAAATCAAGTCAATACTCAGTGACACACAGCATCGACAGATTCTTGGCAAAGTCGATCCTCAGCTCCTCAACCAGTGCTTTGAGTTTATTCATAATGAATTGCAGCGTGGCGGTGAACTAAAACCGGCGAGTACGTTCCAACCGCGGGAGTTAGCCGCTTACCAAATGTGGCCTGGGCGGAGCTATTGCCTGAGATCAAACATAGCAGGAAAAAACAAACACAATAGAAGGTAATTAGCTCCGGCGAGCCGTCGCATATGAACAATCCTTAGGCGATGACATGGCAACTTGTGAAAGAACAATATCCGTCAGCGACTAGCCGAGAATCGCTGGCAAGATTTCGATTTCAAAATTTGGACCTAAGAATCCGAACCTTCCAAAAGTTTTGGAAGCATTCCCTAGGTCAAGCAGTAGACCGTCTATTGACTTTCCGAATCGGCGGCTTCAAAATTTAAATCACCGACATAACGTAGGCCGACTACACAAAATAGTTTTGTCGGACGAATGTTTCTTTCACATGGACTTTTCCGGTAACTAGGGCTTTTTTAAGATGATCCGATTAATGCCGTGCGCTTTGATGGTTTTGGCACTCACCTTCGCTGTCGGTTGTGGAGGTAGCAATACTCCAACTGTCGTGCCGCCAGCAGCGGATGCTGCGGCGGCAGATGCCGCAAATGCAGCCTACGATGCTGAGCTAGATGCAACAAACGCTGAAAAATAA
>JBGSNA010000205.1:0-18299 GCA_041739875.1 Pirellulaceae bacterium | reverse complement strand
AATCACGAAGGACTCGCCTGATTACGAGTCGCTTCGCAACCGGTTGGTCGAACGGTACATGCCTTTGGTTCGCTACAACGGCGAACGGATTTGGCAACGTTTGCCCGACGGAGTGGACCTCGATGACTTGATCAGTGCCGGCATTTTCGGCCTGATGGACGCCATCGATGCGTTTGATCTCGAACGTGGTGTCAAATTTGAGACGTACTGCGTCCCCCGGATTCGCGGTGCCATACTCGATGAACTTCGAACCATGGACTGGGTTCCGCGTTTGGTTCGCAGCAAAGCGAGCAAACTGGGCGTAGCTCGAAAAGAGCTGGAAGCCAAATTCGGTCGCACACCGACCGATCATGAGCTGGCCTCGCACATGGAAATCGATCTTCGCGAACTCGAGAAGATGCAAACCGACGCCAATGCAGTCGGCGTCGTATCGCTCAACAAGAAGTGGTACGAGACCGACAGTTACAAAGACGTTCGCGAAATCGACGTTCTTGAAGATCAAAAGGGCGAAGATCCAACGCGTCGCGTTCAAAAGAACGACCTGATGCGATTAGTCACCAAAGGACTCAATCGCAACGAGCGACTCATCATCATCCTTTATTACTACGAAGAACTCACGATGAAGGAGATCGGCGCAACCCTCGATCTCTCCGAATCACGCGTCAGCCAAATGCACACGTCGATCGTCAACCGACTGCAACAACAACTCGGCCCACGTCGCATCGAATTCGGCACGTAATTCGTCTCAATCGACACGCAGCGAAGCCAATCGAACAACGCCACAGCGAGCATGTAAATGCTCGCTGTTTTTTTTTCACGATTGGGGAGTCTGTGTTTCCAGGATCAACAGCAACCCCAAGCGAGCAAGTGTTTGTAGGTGTCTCGGTAAATCGTCCAACCAACAAGTTCGGGGCAGGGCAGCTCAATGTGAAGTACCTACCGTTGCTGCAGCTCGCGATCCATCCAGGTCACGGTACGCGAGCAAGTCATGGCTTGCATCATATCATTCGTGATTTCAAACCCCACGTCGTCCCCACAGACAGTGGCGCCATTTCATCAGTGTTGCCGATGCGATGACGGACCTCATGGTCGACGCCCAGATTCCAAGAGGGAGCCAAACACGGACACTGAAACCAATCGGAATGGATCGAAAGAGTCGCTAGCGATATCGACGCGTTCTTGAGTACACACTAAGTTTCGTATCTTCAGCTAAGAGGTCTGTCGCCGCAAAAATGTGCTCTGCCACGAGGTTTGATTGTGCGTATTGTCCATGTCATCACCCGCATGATCGTTGGCGGGGCGCAAGAGAACACGCTTTTCAATTGCCTTGACCTGGTGCGGATCCACCAAGACGAAGTGCTTTTGGTCACTGGTCAAGAGACGGGTCCGGAGGGTGATCTATTGAGCCAGGGCAGGGCAGGGGAGCTCAACGTAAAGTACCTGCCAGATTTGCAACGCGCTATCCATCCGGTCTATGATGCGAAGGCGAGTCGCGGCTTGCGTCAAATCATTCGCGACTTCCAACCCGACGTCGTCCACACGCACAGTGCCAAGGGCGGACTGTTGGGTCGTTATGCCGCGAATGCGGAACGCGTCCCGGTGGTCGTGCACACCGTTCACGGTGCGCCTTTTCATCCCTACCAATCCGCAACCGCTCGAACATTCTTTCAAATGTGCGAGCGATGGGCGGCCAAACGATGCCACCATTTGATCAGTGTGGCTGATGCGATGACAGACCTCATGGTCGATGCCAAGGTTGCACCCCGTGAGAAGTTCACCACCATTCACAGTGGCATGGATGTCACACCATTTCTAGCGGCCGATGAACATCGCTCGGCAGTGAGGGCCCAGTTCGGTTTCCAAGACCACGAGATCGTCATCGGCAAGATCGCACGACTGTTTCATCTCAAGGGGCACGATGATCTGGTGACCGCTGCCGTAAGCGTGATTCGCCAGCATCCCCATGTTCGCTTTTTACTTGTCGGCGACGGGATCCTCCGGGATGCGTTGACCGCTCGCATCAAGTCGCTGGGAATCGCCGACCATTTCGTATTTGCAGGACTTGTCGACCCCAGCGAAGTGCCTCGCATGATCGGAGCGATGGATGCTCTCGTGCACACGTCTTACCGCGAAGGATTGGCGAGAGCGTTGCCGCAAGCATTGATTGCTGGCAAACCGGTCGTCAGCTACGACTGTGACGGTGCGAGAGAAGTTGTCCTGCCGGGCGTGACGGGATTCTTGCCCAAGACCGGCGATACCGCTGAATTAGCCAAATCGCTTGGGCTTCTGGCCGAAAACGCAGAGCTTCGAAAACAGATGGGGAGGGCAGGGCGGAGTCGATTTACTGACACTTTCCGCCATGAAACCATGACGTTTCGAATCCGCGAGCTTTACGAAAAGCTCTTGGCAAACCACCGCTAACCCCCTCTTTGTTCCCGTCATTCCGCTTGGCCCAATCGCAGGCAGGCAGGGCTTGGGTTAGGATTGTAAGGGCGCTGGACAGTACAAATTACCAGCCGAATAGCGGAGCCGCCGTCGCTCGCCAGAAGAAAATGGGCGATTCACTGTCGTCTTCACCATCGCCGAACCAAGACCGATCGCTGGAGCGATGCGTTAAAACGGATTGCTGACTCAAAACGAAACTGAACCGTTATGACCAAGTCACGAGATTTTTTTGGCCCTTATCGGCTCGCACGATTGATTCGCTCTGGTATGACCAGCGAAGTTTGGGAAGCCATTGATGAAGGCAACGGCCAGCGATTTGCGCTGAAAGTACTCAAACAATCTTCTCGAGAAGACAAGGTTGAAATTGCTTCGTTGAAGCACGAATTTGCGGTTGCGAAAGATCTTAATAGCCCACGCGTCATTAAGATCATGGAATATCGGGTCGAGAACGGGACTCCATTTCTGGTGATGCAACTCTTCAGCGAGTTGAATCTTAAACAGGCACTCCGCCGCGGGCCGGACGCACTCGCGTATCTGCTCGATGTGATTGTGCCCCAGGCGGCTGAGGGGCTTTATTATCTGCATACCAAAGGTTGGATTCATCGCGACGTTAAGCCAGATAATTTTCTTGTTGGCCGCGACGGCGAAACCAAACTAATCGATTTCCAGATTGCTGAGAAAAAGAAGACGGGAATTAAAAAGTTGTTCGGTGGTTCGAAGATTATTCAAGGTACACGAAGCTATATGGCTCCCGAGCAAATTCGCGGCAAAATCTGCGATGAACGCACGGACGTCTACTCATTCGGTTGCGTGCTTTTCGAAACCGTCACGGGAAAACCACCGTATACAGGCCAAACGCCGAACGATCTGCTGAACAATCACCTCACAGCCTCGGTTCCGAGCGCCATCGTCCACAACGAAAATGTCAGCAAAGAATTTGCTGACCTGATTAAGCGAATGATGGCCAAAAGCCCCGACGCTCGACCGCCTTCGATGTGGGAGTTCTTGAAAGAATTCCGAACCATGCAGGTTTTTAAGAAACGACCCAAGCCGCCAGAGATTAGCGTCTTTGATGAAAATGTCAGTGTCAAAGCAGCTGACAACATGCTTAAAAAGTAGACAGTATTTGCATAAGAAAACATAGTATTTCTATGCACATGAGAACCGGCTTTGCATCACATAATCCGATTCATTCAAAGCGTTTTAAATATATCAATCGATCTGGAATCAAATAAAGATGAGTGGCGGCCCAGGACTGGAATTCGAAACGGAAATTGCGGAGATCGAGAATCGCATCGCAATTCTTGAACGGCAAACCGATCGCACGGAACCGACCGAAAGTGAAATCCGCACGCTCAGGCGCGATTTGGTCGGAAAACTGCGGGAAACCTACAGCGGACTCAACGCATGGCAAACCGTCCAAGTCGCTCGCCATAAAAACCGTCCTTACACGCGAGACTATTTGAATCTCGCATTTGACGATTTCGTTGAACTTCACGGCGACAAGCACTTTGGCGATGACCGGGCAATGCTTTCGGGCTTTGCGAAGCTCGATCGGTTCAAGGTGATGGTGCTTGGTCACCAAAAAGGCCGAACGTACAAGGAACGGGCCGCTTGTCATTTCGGGTGCGCCCACCCGGAGGGATACCGAAAAGCGATGAGCAAAATGCGGCTGGCCGAGAAATATCGACTGCCGCTAATTTGTTTCATTGACACCCCAGGAGCCTATCCAGGCATCGGAGCCGAGGAACGCGGCCAAGCGCAGGTGATCGCTGAGAGCATGTTCAAAATGAGCCGGCTGAGGACACCGATCATTTGTATCGTCATCGGCGAAGGCGGATCCGGCGGCGCATTGGGCATTGGCGTCGGCGACCGAATCGCGGTGTTGCAGCATTCGTACTACAGCGTGATCAGCCCGGAAGGCTGTGCCGGGATCCTGTGGAAGAGCCACGAGCATGCACCAAAGGCCGCCGCAGCACTGCGGTTTACAAGTCGAGATTTGGCGAAATTGGGTGTCATCGATGACGTCCTGGAAGAGCCGCTGGGCGGTGCCCACCGCGACCATCACCAGATGGCAACTCGGCTCAAAACGTACCTTGCGAGAACGCTCAGCGAACTCGAAGAGAAGAACATGGATGAGCTGATCGACGAGCGATATGAGAAGTTCCGACGCATGGGAATGTTCGTCGAAGTCTGACCCGGGCGCAGCCGTTGCATATCGCGTGCGAGCCTCGCATGCCCGATGCCAACACAGGCGGAAACGCCAGCCAGAGCAGTCCATTTAGCCCCTTCTGTAACGTCCGATAATGCCTCTTATGTTGTATTCGAGGTGTGTTTTTCCTCGGGAATCACGAGTTTTCTGGTTTTGGTGAATGCTTGGGCTGGCAATGCCATCGCGTCGAATCCTTCGCTGCCCCGCAAGCAGATGCCCCGTAAGCAGATGCCCCGTAAGCAGAGCCGCTGCATAACGCCGTTTCCGAGCGACGAATTCGATCGCCGTTTCCGAGCTTCGAAGCGATCAGTTGCCCAGTGATGAGAAGCAGTCGCTCATCGCTGATACGGAGTCCAGGGCGGCTGCGGTTGAGTTGCTTGTTGATACGGACTCGAGGGCTGCGTCGCCGGTTGGTTGGGGCTCCATGGAGTCGACTGGCCGGACTGCCACGGGGTCGATTGCACTTGGCCAGCGACCGAGGCTGCGGTCTCCCAGAAGTTGTCCGGGAGAACTTGGTCGACTCCCTGGCCACCCGGTCCCAGGCTGCCGGCGGAAGGCGACCACGGGCTGGAGGTCGGTTGGGTGTTTTTGAACTTCTCGTCGAACTTTGCCAAATACGGCTGCACGACTTCCTGGATCTCCGGTGGAATCACTGACTCGCTTCGGTTCAGGATATCGGCGATGTAACGACCGCTTTTGCTGGCGACAATCTTGCCTCGAATCTGGTCGCCCAAGAGCGTGACCGCAAAGAGCGTGATCAAGGTGCAGTAAAGAGCTCCCTTGGCCAAGCCAAACAATGCTCCGATCTGGCGATCGAATTCTCTCAACTTCAGCCGATCGATTGAGCTGCTGACCATCCGGAACGCGACCCAGATCACCAGCGACGTGCCGATAAACAGAATCAGCATCGCGAGGAACCGATTCCAGGGCGGCTCAGCGTGGATCGATTGGCTAAACGGTTCGCGAAAGTGATACGCAACAAGATAGCTAATCACGATCGAGGCGATCGACGCAAGCTGCCAAGCGAAACCCTTGATGGCTCCGAACAACATCGCGCCAACGAGCACGACCAACATGACGATATCGTAGATCTCCACCGAAAACGCATCCGTGCAAAGGTGAGGGCGGGGGAATCGGAGCTCCGTGGAGCTCGTTCAGCGTCGGACTATAGCCGAGAAGGCCAGGGCGGGCGAAGAGAGAAAATACGCGGCCTGGAGATGCTAGCAACTGTCCGAAGCTTGCCAGCCACGAGCGGGCACTTTTTACCGTGGCGACGGCAGCACCAAAGAGCCTATGAAAACATGGTTCGCCAGGCCTCGGTTCGAAACGAGGCCTAGCCTTGCTAGCATCTGCCCCGCCCTGCCCTGGTTTTTTGCCTTGGCTGATTTCAAGACACACATCACCGGAAGCACAATCGTCGGCGTCGCCTACGGTTACTGGGGCGTTACGTCGCAATCGATGTCCATTGAAAACGGGTTGATCGCAGGCGGTTTGTGCAGTGTCGCGGGGATGCTTCCCGACTTGGACAGCGACTCTGGGATTCCGCTTCGCGAAACGAGCATGTTTGCTGCGGCTGTGGTTCCGATGCTGATGATCGAACGATTCCGCGATCTGGAGCTATCGCATGAATCGATGGCACTTGCCGCGATGCTCATCTATTTGTTCATCCGCTTTGTGGTCGTGGAGTTCTTCAAGAGATTCACGGTCCACCGTGGTATGTGGCACAGCATCCCAGCGGCTGCCATCGCAGGCACACTCGCCTATCTGGCGATGCCTTGCGTGAACGAGAGCGTGCGAGTCTACAAGTCCGTCGCGGTGGTGGTCGGATTCTTTGTGCACTTGATGCTGGATGAGATTTGGAGTGTCGACATCAAGCGTGGATTCCGACTGAAAAAATCATTTGGGACGGCACTGAAATTCTTTGGCGAGAGCCCTTTGGCTAACTTTTCGGTTTACGCCAAGCTCATACTGCTTGTGTATCTCGCTTGGGGCGACCAGGGCATCATCGACCGACTGAAGGAGCGAGCCAGTTACGACACAACCTACATCGCTCGCCCCAGTGACGCTCCGCCGCCTTGGAACAAGTGGTTGCCGTGGCGATAGTGTGCGTTGGACAAGATTCAGCTCGGCGTCCGTTCGAGCATGATCGTGACGGGACCGTCATTCACTAATTCAACCTGCATCGACGCAGCGAAAATACCTGTTTGAACATGAACGCCTTGCTGTCGCACCTGGGCCACGAAGGCTTCGTAAATCGCATTGGCGTGATCGGGCACGGCAGCATTCGTGAACGCAGGCCGGCGTCCTTTTCGACAATCCGCCAACAACGTGAACTGGCTAACGATCAAAGCTTCGCCGCAGATATCTAGAAGCGAACGATTCATCTTCCCATTCTCGTCATCAAAGATCCTTAGCATGGACATCTTGTCCGCCATCCACTCCACTTCATCCATGCTGTCGCCGTGCCCGACGCCTACCAGAGCCAGCACACCTTGGTTGATTTTGCCTACGATCTGGCGATCGACCGTTACGCTTGCCCGAGTGACGCGTTGAATGAGAACTTTCATGGATGGCTCCCCTGCCCTGCTTTGTTCTTTAGAATAGAAAGTAAATCAACAACCCGAGACTCGCCTGATGCCATATCTCTTCACATGTCCGCATTGCCAAACCCGCACGATGGTCGAGAACCAATATCGTGGCCAAGCGGGACGCTGTGTTACATGCAATGGCCAAATTCAAATTCCCAACTTTGCCGATGACCCAGCAGCCAAAATGCCACGACGCTCACGACCACTTGCGTGGATCTTAGCATCGCTCGTTGCCGTGACGCTTGCTGTTGTGGCTAGCTACCTGCTGTTCAAGCATGGCTCACAGACATTTGCTCAACTGCAATCGAGCCGTGAACGGATCGGCTCGATGCGCAATCTTGAAAAAATCGCTTCAGCACTCAACGCGTATGCCGCAGACCATGGCCAGTATCCCCCAGCCATCCTTCGTGACGCTGGCGGCAAGCCATTGCACTCCTGGCGAGTTTTATTGTTGCCGTATCTCGGCGAGGAGGATTTGTATAACGAGTTCCGGCGTGACCTACCTTGGGACGCATTGGAGAACACAACCGTCGCCGATCGGGGATGCCCGAGCGTTTATTGCCACCCGAACTCTCAAATCATGGGGCTGTCCCTTACGTCGAGCTACTACCTCGTCACAGGCGTCGGCACGTTGTTCCCACCCGACCGATCGCTTTCGCCCAGTGACGTCCAAGACGATGCTTCCCAGACGATACTTGTCGTTGAAGCATCGCCGAGCATTGCGTCGGACAAATGGACCGAGCCCATCGACCTCGACTTTGTCCTCTTGCGTGGCGACTTAACCAGCCCAGGTGGAAACGAACTCGGGGGTTGGGTCGATGGTGGTGCTGCGGTGGCCACCGTCGATGGTCGAGCGCATTTCATTGACGACTCAACCCCACCACTCGTTGTTCGCGCGCTGATCACACCGCGAGGCAACGAGATCCTTCCCGACGATACGTTGGACTAGTACGCCCTTTGCATTAGTACGCTCGTGGTCGCACGCGACCTTGCACTCGACTAGGCAAGCCTTGGATTCGCAAGAATCCTTCGGCATCGTCTTGGTTATACGACCCGCCGCCTTCCATGGTTGCGATTGCCGCGTCATAGAGGCTGTTGGGACTCGTGCGTGAATCAACGCTGATGTTGCCTTTGTAAAGCTTCAAGGTCACTTCGCCTGTGACTGGCTTTTGCGCTTCACGAATGAACGCCATCAATGCATCCATCTTGGGCGTGTACCAGAAACCATAGTAAACCATCTCAGCGACTTCGGGCGACAAGCGGTCTCGCAAGTGCAGCAAATCTCGATCCATCGTCAGTTGCTCGATGATCATGTGCGCATCATACAGCACGGTCATCCCAGGCGATTCATAAACACCACGGCTCTTCATTCCCACAAAACGATTCTCAACCATGTCAATGCGTCCGACACCGTTGCGTCCCGCGATCGTATTGAGTTGTTCAACCATCTCAAGCGCAGAAACTCCCTTGCCGTTGAGCGTCACGGGGATGCCTGATTCAAAACCGATCGTTACTGTCTCGGACTTGTCGGGAGCCTGTTCTGGGCTGACCCCCATCCCAAACTCGACAAGCTCCACACCGTTGATCGTCATCTCCTCCAGATCACCCGCCTCATAGCTAATGTGCAGCACGTTCTCGTCGCTGCTGTACGGTTTGCTACTCGAAGCCTTTACGGGAATGTTCTTCTCGTTGCAGTAAGCGATCAACTCCGTCCGTCCGGGGAACGCATCGCGGAACTTCTTGATTCGCCACGGTGCGATCATCTCAATGTTTGGATCGAGCGCTTCGGCGGCAAGTTGGAATCGGCATTGGTCGTTACCTTTTCCGGTGGCACCGTGAGCGTAGGCGGTCGCCCCCACTTCACGAGCGACCTGCAAACACACTTTGCTGATCAATGGACGCGCGATCGAGGTGCCCAATAGATAGATACTTTCGTATTTGGCTTGCCAAGCAAGTACGGGGAATGCAAAGTCTCGACAAAGTTCTTCCCGCACATCGACGATTCTCGAAGACTTTGCACCACAGTCGCGAGCTTTCTTGAGGGTTGCTTGGCGGTCCTCGCCAGGTTGACCGAGGTCAACATAGACGGCGTGCACTTCGTAGCCTTCGTCTTGCAACCAACCGAGGATGACGGAGGTATCCAATCCGCCGGAGTACGCTAGAACACAACTTTTCATCAGAAATCTGTCCACTGGAGGTATTTTGAGTGCAATCCAAGGCGACGGTTCGGCCACAGAGCTTCATGGCGAAACCACCAAGTCGACAAAGAGTGTAGATTGATGAATTCGTTAAATTGAGACGCTATGTGCGAAAATCGCGACTGTCACATGCTAACCATAAATCGGCTTGATTGAAGATGCCCTCCCCTGCCCCGCTCGTTCTGGAACTGCTCGGACAACTTGCTCGCGGCGAGACCTCGGTCCACTCCGTCGCCGAACATCTCGCTCGTCTGGAAAATCCGGTGGATCCAGGCTCCGAAATGGCCGCGATCGACGGGGCAACCGTTGATTTAGGGAGGCTCACTCGTTGTGGGTACGGTGAAGTGATCTACGGGGAAGGCAAATCGACCAAGCTGCTCGCGTCGATCATTGAACGTCAACTCAAGGCGAACCAGCGAGTACTTGTGACAAGAGTTTCAGCGGAGTCGGCGGAACTGCTCGCTGGCGAGTTCGCTGCCGCCCGGCACAATCCCGTGGCTCGGACGTTGTACCTGGACCCCCAAAGCCGTGACCCCCAGAACCATGTCCCCCAAAGCCTTGCCCCCCAGAACATTAAAACGCCACGGCCGCTGGACGATACCGATCTGGCCTCAACGCCCCATGTCGCCGTCGTCACGGCGGGAAGCACCGATGCCCCAGTGGCTGAGGAGGCGATCGAAACGCTCACCTGGATGGGGATTGGGTACCAACGCTTTGAGGACATCGGAGTGGCTGGACCACAGCGGCTTCAAATGGCGGTCCCGCGACTGCGACTGGCGTCGGTGGTGATCGTCATTGCGGGTATGGAAGGAGCCTTGCCGGCGGCTGTTGCCGGACATCTTGCGGTACCGATCATTGCGGTTCCCACCAGCATCGGATACGGAGCGAACCTCGGTGGACTGACAACGATGCTCGGCATGCTCAGCAGCTGTGCCGCCAGCGTTGCCGTCGTGAATATCGACGCTGGCTTCAAAGGCGCCTATGTCGCTGGGATGATGGTTGGCCAATTGCAGCAGATGATGAAAACGCATCAGCAACAAATCGAAAGGACACAACAACGGGAAACAAAGCCATGAGCGAGAAGGAAGCCATGAGCGAGAAGGAAGCAATGCACCAGGAAACAATTAGTCAACCGAAACCGCCACGCACCATGCCCGGCCGATCCACCGATGCACACAAAGGCGTTGTGGGTCGCGTGGCATTCATCGGTGGCTCTCGCGGGATGGCTGGCTCGATCGCATTATCCGCTCTTGCGGCACTGCGTGCTGGTTCGGGGCTCGTCACCACGCTCGTTCCCGATCGATGCTTGGAGACAGTTGCTGCGTTTCATCCTTGCGTGATGACCCGACCGTTTGCGGATGATGCTGAGGGAAGATTCAGCGAACATGCAATCTTGGAATTGCCGAACCATCTCAACAAACGCGATGCCATTGGTTGTGGTCCAGGAATGACCACATCGATCGGATCTCAGCGAATCGTTGATTGGCTACTGCATCGTTGCCAAACCCAGCGCGACCCCAAGCCTGGATTGGTACTTGATGCTGACGCCATCAATATTCTCGCGATGTTGGACTGGGCTCAACATGCCAAGCGAGTCCTCACGCCGCTGGTGCTCACGCCGCACCCCGGCGAGCTTCGACGACTCAGTGGCGTCAACGCCAATGACCGCCCCGCCCAGATCGATGCTGCCCAGCAGATCGCTGAATCGAGCAATGCAGTGATCGTGGTGAAAGGTGGCCCGACAGTGGTTGTCGACGAAAGCCGTCGTTGGGTCAACAACACAGGGAATCCTGGAATGGCGACTGCCGGCGCCGGCGACGTGCTGACCGGGGTGATCACCTCGCTATTGGGCCAGGGCCTCGACGCCTGGGACGCAGCATGCCTCGGTGTCTGGATCCATGGACGTGCGGGCGACCGAGCGTCTCAACGGCTTGGGATGCACGGAATGACCGCCGCAGATCTGCTAGACGACTTGCCGCATGCGGTGCGGGACGCCGTGGCTGATTGAGCCTCGCAACGGATTCGAGATCGCCTGGGACGAAAGCATCCGATCACGACTCGGACAACGCGGCTTCAATGAGTATCCTTTAGCGATGACTCCCCTGCCCTGCCCCGGTCTTACATGCAATTTACTCGTGACACAGCTCGCAACTATCGATGATCTACCCGAAACGGCGGGCGGAGGTGTCATCAGCATCGGCAACTTTGACGGCGTTCATCGAGGCCACGCGGCGCTCCTGGACCGAGTTTGTGAATTGGCGAGAAAACTGGACGGGCCTTCCGTCGCCGTTGTCTTGGATCCGCATCCGGCCAGCCTACTGCGGCCTGATGCCGCGCCACAACGACTCACCACCATGGGTCGACGTCTTCAGCGGCTGACTGACTTGGGCGTCGATTTCCTGGTGGTTTGTTCAATCGACCGCGAGTTCCTCAACATGTCGGCGGAGCAATTCTTTCAATCGCTCGTCGTAGAAAAGCTCCGAGCAAAGGGAATGGTCGAAGGCCCGAATTTCTTCTTCGGTCGCAATCGAGGCGGGAACGTCGAGTCGCTCCAAGCGTTTTGTGATGCGGCGGAGATCCAGTGTGTGATTGCTGGATCGATCCAACGTGATGAAGAAATGATCAGTAGCACGCGAATCCGCAACGCGTTAATAGCGGGCGAGATCGCTCAGGCAAACGAGCTTCTCGGAGCCCCTTACCAGCTCGAAGGTGTCGTTGGCACAGGCAAAAAACGAGGCCGCGAGCTCGGATTTCCCACAGCCAATCTCGATGCGATCCCGACGCTTGTGCCGAAGAATGGGGTCTACGGCGGTGTCACACAGGTTGACGGTCGGCTCATTCCGGCAGCGATCCATATTGGTCCCAACCCAACTTTCGAAACCAGCGAGGTTCGCAAAGTCGAAGTGCACCTGCTGGATTACAGTAGTGACCTCTATGGCAAACGGCTGATGGTAGACTTCCACACCCGTGTTCGTGACACTGCCCGGTTCGATTCGCCCGCGCAACTCATTGAGCAACTGGCTCAAGATATTCAAATCGTCCGAGACTCACTCGCTAAGATTGCGTCCCGATCTACTACAACCGACCATTAGGAAAGCAGAATTCATGGGCGTTTCTTGGAAAGCCTTCGTTGACCAAATCAGCCACTACCAGTCATTCACGCTGACGAGCCACATTCGTCCCGATTGCGATGCTTTGGGCAGCGAACTTGGTATGGCCGAAGTCCTCCAGGCGATCGGCAAGGACGTCATGATTGTCAACGCCCACCGCACGCCCACCGCGCTTCAGTTTCTCGACCCGGCAGGTCGTATTCGTGTTCTCGGCGATAATATCACCGCCGAAGAAGTCAAAGCGGATTGCCATATGATTCTGGACACGAGCGCATGGGCTCAGCTTGGCGATATGGGCGACGTGTTCCGCGCCAGCCGCAGTGACAAGATGGTCCTCGACCACCACGTTGGCGAAGACGAACTTGGCGCCACGATGTACAAAGACTACCAAGCCGAAGCCACCGGCCACCTCGTCGTGCAAGCGGCAGACGCCTTCAATGTGCCGCTCACTCGCGCCATGGCTGTGCCACTATTTGCAGCAATCGCGACTGACACAGGATGGTTTCGTTTCGGCAGCGTGACTCCAGAAACCTATCGTGTGATCGCGCGGCTGATGGACGCCGGGGTTGTACCAAGCGAAGTCTATTCGGACCTCTACGAACGAGACACACTGGGTCGATTGAGACTTCGTGGTTTGATCTTGTCGCGGACCAAGAGTGAACTGGACGGCGCCTTGATGTACACGCACGTCTGCAAAGAAGATTTCGCAGCCATGGGTGCTGAGCCCAACGATACCGAAGACGCAATCAATCTCACGCTTGCCGTCCAAGGCACGAAAGCCGCTGTCATTTTTGTCGAGCAGCTACGCGGCGGCTTCAAGCTGAGCTTCCGCAGTCGCTGCAGTTTCGACTGCAACGCGATCGCCCGCCAATTCAACGGCGGAGGCCACAAAGCCGCCGCCGGCGCCTTCCAAGAAGGCACCCTCGCCGACGTCCAAGCCAAAGTCCTCCCTGCAGTGCGCGAAGCACTCACCCAGGCATTGGATTGACTACCCGTATCGTTCATGCCATCACTCGTGGCGACGGACGGCGTCGGTTGTTCCACGATGAAGGACACCACGGGCGGTTTACTGAGGAGTTGATTGAACAAGTCATCGCGGCGACGGTGAAAGAGTACCCAAGTCGCTCCGGTCGATTACGCTGGCTTTCGGGAGTCACGCGGCCGGTCGGGATGTAGCGGCCTACCTGTGTCGACGATACACGACAGCGACGCTGGCGGAGCTATCGACTTATTTTGGACTGAGTCACCGCGACAGTTCAGGCGACTTGGTCCGACGCGCAAAACTTGCGAGGCGCGAGAATGCAAAGATAAACGCTGGCATCACTCGAATTGAAAAATCTTTGTCCGCCAATCCCGGTTCCCGCGTCTGACCCCATGCAAAGCATCCCCGCTCACCACTGTCACCCGCTCGAAAACTCATCCTCTACCTGCGTCAATTGCTAGCAAACGTCCGTAAAACGGCACCGCGCCCTCGTCACCTTAGTGCTTTTGAGATGCGTCACGTTATGGAGATATCAAAGTCCACTGCTGTCCGTGACTTGATCGTGCTCGGCGGGCGTCAACAACGTTTTGAGCACTCGAACATCGATCGATGCCGAAATGAATTTGGCGCTGCCATCCGCCATCGTGAAGTTTGCCCCCGCCGGATGCGCCGAGCCCCAGTTGTTTCGGAACGGAATGCCGGCATTGTCCGTCAAAATAAGCAACCCACCGCGAACAGTCCCATGACTCCCGCCAATCCATACCGGCTCGTCCCAATACCATGACGTTGGCGTCTGCACGAAGGGATCGTATGACTTTTCTCCGATTAAAATAGTATTGCTCAATCCATCTTCAATATCATGAAATTGTTTCCAACGTGGAAGATCCATCATCAACCGCTCATTGCCCGCATAATCTGTTTTTGCGATAACTAGCCCTCCTGACACATAATCTCCATACGCATCGCTCGCCGTTAAAGTTGCAGTTCTTCCTGCTCGGGAAGGGCAATCATAGATAGGAATTCCGTGAACCGGCCGGTTCGTGTCAAAAAGGCTGCCCAACTCGAGTTGTGGAAGGATACTGTAAGTCCAAGCGCCAGTTTGCAATCGACCGACTCGCTTGGGATCACCAACGCCCCACAAAAGCGGCACGATTGAACTAAGCTCAAGTGTCGCCGGCTGTATTGCTGGTCCACCCAACAGGGACAAGTCGTTTTCTGCACTTGGTCCACCATTGGGCGGAATCACGTTGAATGAAGTGTGGAAATTCTGCACGGCAAGGGAATGCTGTCGCACGCGATTCAGGCAATCCATCCGCCGAGCTACCTCCCGGCTACTCTGAACAGCGGATAATGTCAGCGACAACATCAAACTTGCTATCACCATGGAAAGCAATAGTTCAATCACTGTCAATCCTTGATGACGCGAGAACATGGTTGAGTCGCCTTGCATTAGGGTTGCTTTTTCACTTCCAAATTTCGATAGCCAGCTCGGTGGATATCGTTGTCTAGAACACGCCAAAATTCAGGTATCGCACTAAGCTCCTTCTTCCACTGACCGCCCTCGACCATATAAACCAAACAGGCCCCATGTATCGAATCAACTGGCGTTTGATGCCACAGCCATTTCTCATCGCTCAATCGACTTAGTGACGTCTGGCTGACAATTAGCCAACAATCGCCTTCTGGTATTGCCGACGCGTCCGAGTTTACAACAACGATTTTATCTTGATCAATTCTAGCGACGTTGTCTCTCGCGATGGTGTCAGAGACGAGGAACGCTGGACGTCTGTGAGGATGATTTTTCAACCAAACTTCGATATCATTGCGTGACTGCCCCCAGTCCGTCGCATCGTTATACAAGTGACGGTAGCCCGCCAGTGATCCTCCCGCCGCCTGATTAAAGAACGGTAACCAGTCGGGAGCAGCCTGCAACGCTGCGCCAAGTGAACCGACGCTGCCAATGACTACCAAGCATCGGAAAACATTTGCCCAAGAAAGTGAGTGGCTTGCAACTTGACTCTTCGTCGCAAAAACGTTCGCCACCAATACGAATAGGAACGGATAGGCAGGCAACACATAGCGGACCTGTTGACCAATTCCTTCTTTCATGGAAATGACGAACAGGATGCAAATCGCGGAAGTAGCGGCAACACCAGCAGAAAGATTGAAGGCATTGAACCGTTGAAACGTGACGCAGATCCCAGCCACAATCGCCATCCACGTTCCCAGCGGTAACTTGACGACCATTGAATAGAGATAAAACCACCACCAACTTCCTGTCTGGTTCACACCCCATGCGAAGGAGGACAGCTGACGGTTGAAGTCATACTGTTGGCGATCAAGGCCTTGCAGGTATTGCGCCGGCAATATTCCAGGAACTGTCCCCAAGGTGGTTCCACGAAACCGATTGCCAGTCAATGATCGGATCGACCCATTGTCTTGGCTGAGCGTGGTTGAAATGAACTCAAAGTCTCCGAGGGATTGCGTGACGCCTGCGAATTGGTAGGGAATGCAGACGATCAACCAGCAAACAATCACAAACAATCCGGAATGCAGGAGTGTTGCGATCCATTGATGCTTACGAGTCGCCACCATAATAAACATCACGAACAGCGGAATCAGCAGTAATGACGTGAACTTGCAAAGAAGTGCGATTCCAAGAGCAAACCCCAACCCAATTGCATTTGGTACTGTCCGCCGAGCGATCCATCTCGTAAATATGTACGTCGACGTTAGCATCATCACTGCGACGGGCACATCGTTTGTAATCAACGAACCATGGCCGAGAACCTGCGGCTGGAAGCCCCACAATATCGCAGCACAAACTCCGCCAAGTCCGTTACTAAGTTCTCGGCCCCATAGAAAACAAACAACCGTTCCTATTAGTGCAAAGACACTAACAATCAATCGGCCTCTGAAAATGGTCGACTGAAACTCGCTTGGATGTTCTAGAAACAAACGATTGCCCAATAAAAACTCAGGCCGTGCAGGAGGTTTATAGACCGTTACGTTCACGTGGTTCTTTAACGCCGATTGCGAGGCCGGAAGCGTACCCAATGCTCGGATGAGAGGCGGATTGACGTTGAACAATTGGACGTCCCCATACTTCCAATAGGCAAGTCCGGCATAAAAATGGCCGAACTCGTCGTGTACCGGTGAAGAGCGGTAAGCGTGCCAGACTAAACAACTCCATTGAAGCGGAAGCAACAATAGCATCAACGCCAACGGCCAATTCCGTGGCTCACGACATCCTCTACTAGAAGCGTGCAGTTCAGCTCTATTTTCATCTCGGAATTCATTCGACAATCTCGACTCCAATTTGCGCTAGCATCGGCGGCATCGGAACCGTATCACCACTGCTTTCATCGTTAAGAATTATACGAATATTCGAATAAAACAGTCCGCGAAAAGTTTCACTATCCTTCAACACAAACCCAACCGTCAACTGGTCACTTTTTATGGCGTTCTTCGATGCGCTCAGTAAGATCTCAATTGGAGCATCTGCCTCAAGCAGTTCCGCGCTCACTATTTCCAATTGGTCCGTTTCAACATTTTCCAGAGTCAGTTGGTGATCCAGTTGATTCTTTTTACTTGCGGAAAGCACGCCGACAACACAGGTGCGAGGCAGTAGTCTTGGTCCATTCACCCCATCGAAGGCTAACACTGCTTTATCGATCTCCAGGTTGTTAGACATCATAGTCAACTGATGTGAGTTTCGACCTAAGTTGGCGGCGGTAATTTGAACGCCGACAAACTTGGCTTCACCCGGTTGCAGGACACATTGCCGCGGTTCGATAAGAACACACCCACAACTGGGAATAATGTCATCTATTCCTATCGTCTGCTGTGTCCGGTTCACCAACCGAACCTGATGTTGCTCTCCTGAGCCAATGATTATCGATCCCAGTGAAATCTCCGATCCTTCGAAAATGTTCGACTTGTAAGGAGAGCTCCCCGAATTGACCGAGGATTGCGTCAATAACGACATTGTAATCGGAGTTCGCCAAATTACGTAGCTCCCAGAACCAGCCAGCAAAAGTACCAGGAGAATTGCCATGAGTCTGGACTTGCGAAACATTGATGCAAGTTGTGTCCCAAACCTCGCGAACAATTCCACTTTCGTCGACGTTCTCATCAGAGAAACGGCAAGGACGAGGCAAGCAAGCAAGAAGAATGGTGCCGCAACTCTGCTTTGGATGCTCGTATCAAGAACATCGCCAAATCCCAAGCGTTGGACGTCGATGGGAGAACCACTCACAAGCAGCAGATAAGTTCTCTGGTTATCGGCCAACTCTCGAAGGTGAACACGTCCTTCTTGATGGTCGAAACATACCAATTTGTCATTATCAATACCAGTAACCGCCAAATAGTGCCCGATCCCATTTCCGCTTTGAATCCAATTGGAGGGATTGCCCCGATCCCATGCCACTGCGGCGACGGCGGGTGACTTGCGATTGAGCAAGGATTTCAACTCCTCAAGATTTCCTTGATTTGCGGGGAAGGGAACGGTGTGCAATTTGAGTGACTCGATCGCGTCTTGAATATCGCCAAATATGCTAATGGGTTGAGCGTCTAACTTCAAAACTTCGGGCGTTCCTCGCCAACGGAATCCCAGATGTTCAACGTAGCTGTCCATTCTGTGCGCAGCATGAAGCTCACTTCAATACAGAGTTTTGCATGAATGCATGGTTGTCAGTGATCGATTAACCTGGAGCGTCTGCCTGAAGAACCAAGCGGTTGAGGATTCCGGGCTTGGTTTGACGC
>JBGSNA010000159.1:0-70225 GCA_041739875.1 Pirellulaceae bacterium | reverse complement strand
CCAGCTGACACAAGTTGGTATTAGCCGAACACTCGCTGATGCCGATACGATCACGGTTACACCAAACTCGTCGACTGGTACGCCAGTGACCTTCGAGATCAATCGCAACGATATCGATGCGACGGTGGCCACAAACAACGTTCGGATCGATATCACGCGCCGTACAACCGCGGATCAACTGACGGTAATCTTGGCGAACCAACTCAAGGCTCAATCGATTGCCGGGCTGGATCCGAATGGCGTGGTTGCGATCCCAGGCGGATTGCTTTCCATCGGCGGCGATGCCGGCTTGCAAGTGGATGTTTCCGTCGGATCAAGACTAGAAATCGTCGGTACGCCAAGCGTGACCGGTTCATCAACAATTCAGGTCTTCGGACCACTGCTGTTGAATTTACCACTGACCGGTGGTGGCGGCATCAACGACGGTAGCGTGTTGATTCTCAAAGACGACCTTGGTAACGACGAGATTTTTGAATTCAATGTCACTGGAACCGCGACCTTGCCGACGGCTCGCGTACCAGGTTCAAACATCATTACATACAACACGTTCGACAATGTCGACGTCCTAGGCGCCAACATTGTCGCGGCTATCAATGCGGCAAATATTGGCATCACGGCGAGTATTGTTTCAACGGGTCGCATTTCCCTGGGACGCATTGACGCGAGCCGCCTAGTCTTGACTGGAATTCCTGGAGACACGACAGTCGATCCCCCGTTACTTCCGATCGGAGGCGTCCCTCAAATCACGACTCGTCGTGGTATCGTTAATGACCAAGAGCGACTCACCATTCGCCAAGGCACAACGAGTGTCACGTTCGAGTTCGACTCGGTGAACAACGGCGGTGGCGTTGCCAGTGGAAACGTTCCGGTGGCGTTCCAACCCGGAAGCACGCCGGGTAACGTGGCCACGTCACTCGCCGCAGCGATCAACAACAACAAGGGTGCGCTACAATTAACAGCGGTCGCTGAGCTAGACGCTTTGGGCAATGCAACCGGCCAAGTCATCTTGAATGACTTGCCCGGTACGTCTGTCGACGTCAGCCAAGCGCCGACGTTGAATCTGATCGGTGTTCCAGGCGGGGCCATTCCAGTCCGGATTTCGCCTGCGTTTAGCGCCGAACAAATCAAACAGGCACTTTTGCTCGCGATCAATGGAATCAATACTCCCGGTCAAACACCAGTCACGAACTTGGTGGGCGTGGATCGTGGTGGCGATTCATTCTTTATCGAGAATGGCGTTCTGTTTGATGGGCCGCTATCGAATTACTTCCTACCCGCGATCGCGGATTTGGCGGGCAACCCGCTTGAACCGAATCGCCAAGATCAAACGACCCAGTTCACCATCCTCATGCCAACGGTCGCGTTGGACTTTGGTGACGCCGCGGACCCCGTGGGCCAAATCGCAGGACGCTATCCGACGCTATTTGCGAACAACGGACCGCGTCACGTGGTCACTCCTAACTTGACGCTTGGTAACACCGTCGATGCGGACACCGACGGCCAACCATCTCGAGGAGCGGATGCAGATGACTTCACTATTTCGGCAAGCGAAACCGGCAATCTGTTTACCGTAAATGTTGCCCAAGGAAACGTTGCGATCACGATTGATCCGGCCGTCGCGATTAGCGGATTCTCGTTCGCTTCGGTGGAAGGTAACACCATCACGATCACAACCGCCGTTGCAACCGCAACGCTTGAGTTTGATACCGATGGCGTGTTCAACGAAGATAACTTTGCGATTCGACCGACCGATCGAAGCAATGTGCTGTCCATCGCCCAAGCGATCCAAGCCGCGATTCAAGAAAGCCCCCTCGTCCCGGCATCGGTTTCCATCAAGGAAGATACGGGTGTCATCACGGTGAGTGGTGACGATGAGGATGGCGTGCGATTCACGAGCGTGGTGAACCCAGGCGGCGTACTGAACAAGTTCGTCGATACAGAAATTGAGGTAAGTGTTCTCGGCGCCGGTGTCGTGGACGCTTGGATCGACTTCAACGCGGACGGCGATTTCGACGACCCGAATGAGCAAATCATTAGCGCCACGTTGACCAACCAAGCGATTTTCTCGGAGGTCCGCAATGCAAACGGTGATCTGATCTCGGTCGCCCGAAAGTTCATCGTTAGGGTTCCAGCGACCACCCCGGATCCGACCAGCGCCATCACGACGTATGCTCGATTCCGAGTTTCTCGAGATGGTGGACTGTCACCGATTGGCCTAGCACTGAGCGGTGAAGTCGAGGATTACGCGGTACAACTCGTTCCAGGTGCGCCTCCAACGATTTCGTCGGATCGCTTCAACCAAACCTACACCGGGCGAGAAGACACGCCTCTCCAAGCAATTTCGCCCCAGGTCGGCTTGCTTGCTGGAATCACCGATCCGAATGGCGACGGGGTTGCGATTTTCACAGGCGACACCGGGTCTCGTACTCTGCGATTGCCCAATGGTGATATCGCGGGTGTTTTGAATCTCAACGCTGACGGCACTTTCGACTTTACGCCGGAAGTAAACTTCAACGGCTCCGTGACGTTCAATGCTCGCGTCACTGATTTGAAGCCCGCCAACCCAAGCACTCAACTCGTTGTTTCGAAACCGCTCACCGTGACACTGACGGTGGATCCCGTCAACGATCGTCCGACGGGCACGGCTCCAGCGATCATCACGAAAACGATCAACGAAGACTCTCCACTTATCCTGGATCCGGCAACGCTGTTTGCCAACTTCGTGCCTGGACCGGCGAATGAACTGTCACAACTGTTAACGATTCAAACCGCGGGCAGTAGCGCCGGAACGTTCCGGTCAACACTTGGCGGAACAATCGGCGTTTCCGCGGACCAACGTTCAATCACTTACACGCCACCGGCTGATCAAGGTGGTATTGTTGACACCTTTGTCTACACCGTTGCTGACCAACCGGGTGCTGGCCAATTCAGTGAAGTTGCGTTACTCCAAGGAACGGTCTCGATTACCGTAAACTCGGTCAACGATCCCCCAACCGCGAACCCTGACAACCTCAGCACGCTGGAAGATACGCTCCGACCGTTCACCGCAGCGGATCTGCTTGGCAACGACCTTGCCGGCCCATCGGATGAAGTGAACGCCAACCAAACATTGTCATTGGCAGTCGGGCAGTTCCCTAAAGCGACAAGCCAAGGCGGCGAAGTTCGTGCTCAAGGCAACGGATTCGTTTACGATCCGCCAGCTCTTTTCAGTGGGATCGACACGTTCACTTACACTGTCGTCGATAACCTGGGTGCATCCAGCACAGGCACGGTCTCCGTCACGGTGGGTGCAGTCAACAACGCACCTCGGTTCATCGGAGTCAACGGCGATCCAACACGCCAAAGTCTCACTTTCGATGAAAGCAAACAGGATCCGCAACGACCCACGTTCAATCTGTCGACTTGGTTCAGCGATCCTGACAATGACTCGCTAACCTACTCGGTCACCAGCCAGAATTCTGCAATCATCGCTGCATCGGTGAACGGAAACCAGCTTGAATTGACATTGCCGCCGTTCCAGTTCGGTGCGACGACAATCACGGTGACTGCAAGGGATGCGACTGGATTGTCGGTGACCCAGGTCATTCCGGTCACTGTCAACAACACACCCGATGCGCCGACGCTCATCGGATCGCTTGATCCGCTCAATGTCAACGAAGACGCGTTGGTAAGTGTCGATCTGAGAACGATCTTCCGTGATCCGGATCGCGATCCGTTGCAGTATACGGTTTCGCGTCTGGGCAGCATTGTGAATCCGACTGCGGCACAGATCTCAGCTAGTCCATTGCTAAGTTCGATCACGTTCATCGGCGATGAAATGAGAATCGTATTGGACCCAAATCAATTTGGATCCGCCGACATTGAACTCAGCGTTTTTGATGGCACCTCACGCATCAGCACAGCGTTTACGCTCAATGTGGCCGGTGTTCCCGATGCGCCAGTCGCCGTTAGCGATGCCTACAATGTCGCAATTGGCTCCGAGTTCTCAGTACTTAACCCAGCACTGGGGCTGTTGCGAAACGACTCCGACGCCGATGGCACGGGCGTTTTGGTTGATGTCTCGTCTGTGACGCAACCAGCGTTTGGGAATCTCGTCGTGAACGCCGATGGTACGTTCCGGTACACCAATACCGGCGGAGTCAGTGGTTCGTCCGACCAATTCACCTATCGCATCGTGGACGGTAGTGGTGATTTCAGTTCAGTCGTTTCCGTCACTCTGAATTTCGGTGCGTCTCGTTACCAGAACCCGCTCGTTGACCTTGCGTCGGATGTGAACGCAGATGGTCGCGTCACGGCGATCGATGCGCTACGAATCATCAACTTGATGAATCGTCGATTAAGTAGCAGCGAAACGTTCTTGGCGGTAAGCGACATTGGCGCTCCGCCACCCGACTACGTCGACGTCAACGGCGACGGCCGCGTGAGTGCTGCGGATGCTCTCGAGGTGTTAAGGATCCTTCGCCAGCAAGACATCTTCGGCGAAGGCGAACAACTGAGCGAACTCAGTGCGTCGGCCATGACCCGAACGTTCGCCACAAGCGGAACGTCCAATTTGCCAACCCGGGTGAGTGAATTCTCCGAGATCAAAACAGTGACGATCCCAGAAGATTTGACACCATCGCGTGACCTCGTCCTCGCTGCTGGTTTCGAAATTGAGCCGCTCGCTACCGAGGTAGAATTCGACTCAATCCTAGGAACACCCCCCCTTGACGGTGGTAACGATAGTTACGACCAGGCGTTAGCTTTGATGTTCGGGGATACGAACTCATGATGTTTAAGGGGATTTTAGTGCCCCCTTTGATGGCTCGAAATTACAATCAGAGCCAAGATACGAACTTGTTGACTTGAACACGCCCCCATTGAACGCAATTCGTTTATGCCTTCCCTAGCCAATAAATCGAATCTGGAAAACCAGCGCAAGCAGCCCATTTCGCCTAATTCAGCATAGATCTACATCCTGTCTATATTTCGTTTTTGTTGCTGATTAACAATCTCCCTTCGCAATTCTATAGTACTGAGCAATCATGGCACCACGACGGTCGACACCCAAAGGTCATGCCGCCCGAGCTTCACGGCGTCTTCAACACGAGTCACTAGAAAAGCGAGAGCTGCTTGCATCGGATATTGCAGGACCTCAGCTAATCAGTGTTTCTGCGAACTCAGGTGAGAACTTCAATCTCTTGGGCACCAACGAACTCAAGGTGGCTCCCCAGCAGTTGACGTTCCGATTTAGCGGTGGCCAGGAAATCAATCCATCAACGCTGTCGGCGATTCGCATTGTCGGCAGCGGCGGTGACGGTGACTTCACCAATGGCAACGAGAGGGTCGTTTCGCCGGGCTTCATTGGGCTCGGGGATAGCACCCGAATTGTGATAGCCCGCTTCAGCTCGGACCTTCCTGACGATCAGTATCGAATCTCGATTTCCGGATTTGATCAGACGGATCAAGGACAAGTTTCGCTGCGCAATACTCTAGGCGAACGGTTCCAACCGACCAATCCACCCAACGCCGCGTCTCCGAGTGAGGAAGTCTTTTTCAATGTCGAAGTTGGTGCACGGGTCGTTGCTGTAGTACCACAGCCCATTGTTGGTACTGGGGCTGCGCGCACGCAAAACCGTGATCAAGTCTATGTCTACTTTAACAACGATCCACTCACGAATCCTGGCGCTGGCGTTGTAACAAGTACAGGCGTTCCGACTGACCCGACTGTGGTACAGCCCAGATTTTATAATCTGTTCGTCACCAGAGATACGGTTGAATCAGGTGATGATGGTCCCGCGATTCAGCCGACGTCGATTACGTATGACCCGAGCCTTCGCCGCGCCGTGCTAACATTCGCGAGTGACTTGTCTGCAATCCCAGCCGTCGCCGCTACGGGCGGTTCAGCAACGCTTCGGTTGCGAGTCGGATCGTCGCAGTCATTGCCCGTCACATTGGCTCCATTTTCGGGAGACCTTAGTGGTGACGTCGGCCAGCTATTCTCGTCGGCGCAATCGATCGCCGGCGCCGGTTTTGGTGGCGGCAGTGATGCAAGTATCGTTGTCAGCGGCCAAATTTCACCTACGGCCGGTAACTCGATCCAGTGGCCTGGAATTGATTCCCCAGGACTGCGTGACGACCGCCGTGACGCACAAGTCACCGGAAGAGCGGACACAATCGATGGCGTCAACGTTTATTTCTATAATTTTGCCAGCGCTTACGGGCTTGATAACAGCACACCGCCACAGGTGCTCAACAATGCGATTACGCCCGCACAGAAACAGCGGGCTAGAGAAGTACTTGATCTGTACTCACGTCAACTTGGCGTTCAGTTCGTCGAGACCGAAAATCGGGGGTTGCAAATCGTTACGGGTGACCTCAGGCCACTCGTCGAAACGGCAACGACTGGCCCCGGTTTGCCATTTCAAGAGTATCGAGTCAACGATGCCGACCCGACTCAAGGCGTGCTCATCCTTGATTCCGGCGAAACTTGGTTTGATGGTTACGGACTGAGTCCGGACCCGAGCCAGCCAAGTTGGTTCACGGAAGCACTGCGTGGCATCGGCAACTTACTCGGTATCGGCAGTACATTTGAACAAGTCCCTGGAGTCGCCAGCGGTTCCAATCCGGCGCTCTACACGGCGGCACAGTTCGGCAATCCTGCTGGCTTTACCATCGAACCTGATTTCCTTAGTACAAGCGATATCGTTCCAGGACAAGCACTGCATCGCCCGGAAATCCGTGACGCTGACCTTTACCAGTTTTCGGTGACCGAGCGTGGACGGATCTCGATCGAAACCTTTGCGCAGCGACGGCTCGATTCGAGCATGCTCGACACGGATTTGAAATTATGGAGACAAAATCCAACCACGCTTAAGTTCGAACTTGTCGCTCGCAACGCCGACTTCTATGGCAACGACTCATTCATTGGTGTTGATGTTGATCGCAACAGCAATGGCAGCAACGCGGTGTACGTGATCGGTGTTACGGCCGCGGGGAATGATGATTACAACCCAGACGTAGTGGGCAGCGGTGGTGGTGGTCGCTCGCAGGGCCGCTATGACATGCAAATCTCGTTTGAGAGTAGCACCGTTGGCACCATTTTAGACACTAATAATTCTCGCCTCGATGGTGATAGTGACGGCCAACAAGGCGGTGACTTCAACTTCTGGTTCCGTACTGCCAAGACGAAAGGCGGGACCTCTCCAGCTCTTGCTGGGGAAGTCCGTACGCTGTTTGTGGACTCCACGAACGGCGTCGACTCCGTGGCCAGCGGAACTCTGGCGTCGCCTTATCGCACAATCGGCTATGCGATCGCTCAATCAGAAGCCTACGCAACTGCACAACGTCCTGGCGCGTCGACCCAGGATATCATTCGCTTGCTTGCCGATGGCGGTGTCGACGGCCTCATCAACACAACCGCAGACAATCTCGCGTATGAAATCGGAACGGGCGGTAGTGGTAACTTGCCATTGAAGGACGGCCAGACGCTGGAAGTGCCCAAGGGCGTAACCGTGATGATCGACGCCGGTGCAATCCTCAAACTTCGTAATGCCAAAATCAGTGTCGGTAGTGAGTCGATTGACAAGGACCGTTCTCTTGCGGCACTTCAGGTGCTTGGTGCGCCATTCATCGTCGACCAGAACGGCGCAACTATCGATGGCACCGTCGATATCACGAGCTATAACGAAGAACGTCGTAATGGTGTATTGCTAGGACTCGACAACAATGCGATTCCAACGACGGCTGGCCCTGGTGACTGGGCGGGCATCGAGTTTCGTAACGACGTTGACTATTCCGAAGGCCGGGGTGTCTGGGAAACCGAAGGTATATTCCTGGATTATGTATCACATGCCGATATTCGTTTCGGTGGTGGTAGCGTCACATTGACCGAATTGCCAGTTGCTCCGCTACAGATGTCCGATAGCCGTCCGACATTGATTTATAACCATATCAGTGACAGTAGTTCGGCAGCACTGACCGCAGACCCGAATAGCTTCCAGGAAACAAACTTTAATGCTCCGCGATTTCAGCAAGCCTCGATCGCAAAGTTTGGAACAACGTTCACAAGCGACTATGACCGTGTCGGGCCACTGATTCGTGGCAACAGCGTTGAACGAAACTCAGTCAATGGACTATTTGTCCGTGTTGAGACTCCTGCTGTTGACGTGCGCAAACCGCTGACGACGAGTGCTCGATTTGACGATCGTGATATCGCACACGTGTTTAGCGAAGTCTTAGTGCTTCAGGGTAATCCGGGTGGCCCGCTCGCTCTGGAGCAAAGGCCCGATGTGCTCAATATCACCGTGAATGCTGGATCAGCATTTCCCGCCCCAGGCACTCCATTGACGGCTGGGCGCGTAGTCGATTATCGCCTCACCTTCGTGACGGTGGATGGGTTGGAATCGCTTGCCAGCCAACCGACACGTAGCTTCACTGTGAGCTCCAGTGGAGCCGTTAATCTCTCGAACTTGCCGGCGGCACCTAATGAATATGCTGGTCGGCGTCTGTATCGATTAACTCCAAATGGTGAATATGAGTTTGTCACCCAGCTCGACCGTGCGACATCGTCTTATCGTGACAACGGTACGACGCGTGGTGGCCGACTCAGTTTGGCGAGTATTCCAGAATCGTCGCTGGTGGCTCTCAATTCGCCAATCGGTTCGGCTTCAGGTACGCTGAATGTCGGGGCTGTGCACAACTATCGCTTTACGTTCGTGACTGCGGACGGCAGGGAATCGTCATCCGATGCGGCCACCGGAAATGTGACTGTCCAATCGAGCGGCACCGTGGTGCTTGGCAATGCTTCTTCATCAAGCACGACTAAACTGCCACCGGTTCCAGCCGAGTTTGTCGGTTTGAACGTGTATCGCAACCTGGGAAGCGATTTTGTGCTGGTTGCAACGTTGCCCGCTGGGACCAACTTGTTTCCTGACGTCGGCACAACGTCACCGGCTGGCGAACTTTTCTCGTCGCAGCCCATTGGCAGCGCCGGTGGCGAAAAGTTGTTACCTCGACTCAATGCGCGGTTGAGCGTCGATCCGGGTCTTGTTTTGAAACTCGACACCGCACGCATTGAAGCCACGTTCGGTGCTGATTTTTATGCCGAAGGCACCGACGGCAATCCTGTCGTGTTCACTAGCCGACGCGATGATCGATTTGGCGCTGGCGGTACATTCGATACGAATAACGACGGCTTCCATGACCAATTTGATCCTCTAGGACCCAAGCCCGGCAATTGGAGCGGTCTTGTTTTCCGTCAAGGAAGCAGTGGGTCGATCGACAATGCAGTGATTAGCTTCGCTGGTGGTGAAAGCAGCGTCGGCGGTAACTTCGCTTACTTCAATCCGATTGAAATTTTGCAAGCAGACGTGCGTGTGGCACACTCGATCATCTCCGATAACGCTAGCGGTACTCTGCTTGGCACAACCGATTATGACACTCGTGATGGTGCCGGATTTAATGGGCCAGCGACGATCTTTGTTCGCGGTGCACAACCCGTAATCGTCGACAACATCATCACCGATAACATTGGCGCCGCGATTAGCGTCAATCCCGACGCGTTGAACTACCTTTCCGTTCGCGACCTCGGTCGCGGTACGGGCCAAATCGATCGCTTCGTCGGCGACGCGGATAATCAAGGTCCGCTCGTTGAGGCTAACCGATTGGACCGCAACAGCATCAACGGAATGCTCGTTCGCAATGAGTCGCTCACGACCGAAAGCGTCTGGGACGACACAGACGTCGTTCACGTCGTAGAGCACAGTGTTTATGCCTGGAACAATCACCAACGCAGTGGACTGCGTCTGAAGAGCGACGCGAATCAGAGCTTGGTCGTCAAGGTTCAAGCCGGTGGCTCGCTCAATGCCGATCGATACCGCAATGATATTGAGGATAGTATTGGCGGCACGATTCAGGTTCTCGGTCAGCCTGGTTTTCCGGTTGTCCTGACGAGCATCAACGACTGCTCCGTCGGTGCTGGATTCACGCCCGACGGATTGCCGCAAAACGACACGGTTGAATCGGGAGCCTGCTCGTCGATCATCGTTCAACCGCAAAATGCGCCATATGTCGATGTGATCATCGTCATGGACGAAACCGTCACGATGCGGCAAACGCAAGTCTTCACCGGACAGTTGATCCTCGACTTGGAAGCTGCACTTTTGGCTCAAGGGATCGGTAGTACGAGCGCGGGTGGGAATCGATATGGCGCTGTCGGCTTTGGCAGCGGATTTGGATTTGGTGGCCCAGGTGGTGGTGGCGGTGGCGGTACTCCCGGAGCGGATGAACTCGGTCGTCAGATCTTGATTGGTGCTGGCGGTACGACCCAGTACGGTACAGCCGCGGAATATGCCGCTGCGTCGACAACAGCGTTTCTGAGTAACGGTGCTCGCGAGGACGGCTACGCAGCGATCGATTTCGCCTTACAGAATTACTCTACACGCACGGATGCAGCCAAGTTCATCATCTTTGCGTCCGATGAAGACCGCGATATTCTGGTACCAAGTTTAACCGTCAACAGCACGATCTCAAATTTGCAGTCGCGAGGTTTCAACTTCCAAGCAATCGTCGGTGTGAACATTGCCAACAACGCGGGGCAACAAGCTCTCGCGATTGATAATAACAACGTCTTTACAATCAATGGCGGAACGTTCGCCAGTGCTCCTGGCGGAGCAATCACGGGTGGCTTTGGGACGACCACTGCTGATTATGTGAGCATCGTAAATGCCACCGGCGGAATTGCTGGTGACATCAGACAAATCGCCACATCGGCCGCAACCGCCAATGTCTTTAGCCAAGTCCTCGTCACTTCGATCATCGGCCAAGTTTCTGGAGGCCAAAATCCGGCTGCCGCTGGTGATTGGGAAGGCATTGTCATCAACCCAGGCAGCAACGATCGTAACGTCGCGTTCATCGCTGAAGCGGAACGAGCGATCGGAACTGCCTCTGGCGTAAATGCTGTACCTGGCATTGCACAGATTCTTGGCTCGTTAGCAAGAAACGAAGTCTCCGCTGACGAAAATCGACGCTTGGGCTTCAATGTTCGCGGAGCACTTAGCCAAAACAGCGACATCGATGTCTATCGTTTCGCGGCCAACGGTGGCACGGAAGTCTATATCGATATCGACGATACCGACTTTGGACTGGATACCATCGTTGAAGTCATCGACGTTAACGGAAACATCCAGGCACTGAGTAACAATTCGAACGCTGAGTCCAACACACCAAGTCAGTTGTTCCGTGCGCCAACCATGCCTACCGGTAGCGTGTTGCCGCTTTTCAAGACAGGCCAAAAGGTTGTCGAGACTCCAAATTCGCTCGACGCAGGCATGCGAGTGATCTTGACTGGCAACAGCAGCACGGTCAACGACTACTATGTGCGTGTTCGCAGTAGCAATCTCAAGACAGGAGATCCAACTAGCAACTTGACCAGCACAGCTCTGGTGGGTGCAGGTTTGTCGAGCGGGCAGTATCAGCTGTCCATTCGCTTGCGTGAGACCGACGAGATCGCGGGCACAACGGTGCGTTTGGCCGATATTCGCTTTGCCACAACAGCAATTGATATTCCGGCTGCGCCGAACAACTCGCCGCTTGCTGCCGAACACGCCGAGGAACTAACTGAAACAGGACTGGATCTCAATGATAGTGGAACAGCATTTAATGGCGGCGTTGGAACTGCTTCGTTCAATAATTCAGATGCAGATCCGTTAGGCTCTCTCAACTCCTCCGAACGCGGTGCCCTTCGTGTAAGCGGCGTCTTGGGTAACCAAATCGCAACGACAAACCCACAATTCGGCTTCCTATCGGAATTAGATATCGACGTTTATCGTGTCGATATCCGCTCGGATTCGCTGGGGCCGAATATCATCGGTGAAAACCGGTTTGTATCAACCGTGTTTGATATTGATTATGCCGACCAACTCGGCCGTGCTAACACGTCAATCGCTGTCTATGACGCAGCCGGACGAGTTATCTTGCATAGTCGCGATTCGAACATTGCCGAGGACCAAGGCCGACCGACCCAAGGAAATGACCAGACGAATTTGTCCGCAGGGTCATCCGGTACACTCGACGCGTTCATCGGCCCTGTCGAATTGCAGGTTGGCACGTATTACGTGGTTGTTAGTAGCTCGCAAATGATCCCGGAGTCTCTCAACCAATTTTTTGCAGCAACTCCGTCTGACACGAACGTTCGCGTTTTACCGATCGATTCGGTTCGTAATATCGCCGAAGAAGGCTTTTCGGAAACGGTTCTGGGAACTCCCGCACAAGGAACAACCACCACAACGTTGTTTACTGAGCAACAGCAGTTAAACACCACGGCTGACTTACCAACAATCACGCCGTTCTTCGATGCGTCATCGGTCGTCCCCTACAAACTCGAAGACGTTCGCCTGTTCTTAACGCTCAACCAAGGACTCTCGGGTACCAACCGCTCGACGCTGATCACCGTGGATCCGTTTACAGGACAGTTGGAACGAACGATTGGCCAATTTGCTCAGCCGACCGGTGACTTGGCCATCCGCCGAGACGGCGAACTATTCGCCTACAGTTTGGGGCCAGCCACGGGTGCTCAAGACAATGGGAATACCGGAAACTTCTTGAACATCAGTTCAGCGGACGCCTCGACATCCAGTCCTGGTGACGATGGTCTTAGTTTTGTTCGAAATAATCAAGCTGGCACTGGCACCGAGGCTGCCGATCCTGAGCAAGCACTGTACAACGCGCTAGCATTCGCTCCATTGACTGGTACACTCGGCGGCTCTCCTACAGCTGCAAGCACGGCTATTGGTGATGGTGAACGAGCATTTGCTGTTGGCAACCGCGAAGGAATTGGACGCGGTGAAATTCCATTCGCGTTGACTCAAAACGTGCTTTACAGCATGGTTGCCAACAACGGCGCAGCCACTAACCGTGGAAGCACCGCCGCCAATACGGATCGAAATTTCGGCAACGGACCCTACGCGGAATTCTTTGGTCCCGCATCCAACAAGTTTGAGCTTGGTGTGATCGATACGGGGCAATTCCCAGACTCGGAAGTCGATCCAGCAACTGGACTGATCATCGATGGTGGAGTCATTACCGGTTTGGCTGTCGATCCACAGAATACGCAAAACTTCTTCGCCGTAACGGACAATGGTTACGTCTATTCATTCAGTCAATTTAGTCAGCGAAGCGTCGATGTTGACCCAGGTTTCGGCAGCTATTCCAGTGTGATCAACACGACCAATCATGGGCAGATTACTCCACACCCAGATGACTTCACCTCCGTTTTTAACGGTGGAGTGCAATTCTCAAGCATGACGCTTGGACCAAGGTTAACAGAACGCGGTGTGGGAGCGACACTTGGTCCTTACGCAAGGACTCTGTTCGGGGTAACCGCGCAAGGCTGGATTTACACGATGAACGTTAACACGGCGACTGGCAAAGTTGAGCCAGCTCACGTGTTGTTCAACGGCAATTATGCTATTCCGATTACTAGTGCATTTGGTGGCACTCTTGGTATATCCCCGGTCGGCGCCGCCTTCAGTACGCGAGAAGAAAACCTTTGGCACCAGACCAATGATCGCAACACGCCTTTCAGCACGGGTACTCCCAACTCGCAAGACAACCAGCACGGCGTCTTCATTCCTCACAACCAAACTCGCCAACGAATTTCTGGTGGAACGAGTTTGTATTTTGGCGTCGAAATCGACGGCAATGCAGCCAATAATACGCTGGATGGAGGCAACGGTACGCTCAACCCCGGTGGTGTTCACGGTAGCACGGTAAGTAAGCCGTTCAGTCTCGAAGGCTATAACGCTGGTGATAAACCAACGCTGTACTTCAACTACTTCCTCGAAGTCGAAGCGAACGATGATTACCGCTTAGGCAATTTAATCGCGAACCAGCAGGTCGATAGTTTCCGCGTCTTTGCCACCGGCGATGACGGACAATGGAGATTGGTCTCCACCAATAATTCGTTCCGCGAATTCGTGAACCAGGACGAATACGACGAGTTTTTATTGAATAATGGTATTCCCGTCCAAGAATTGTTCGATGACAACGGAGTTTGGCGGCAAGCTCGCGTGGATTTGGCCCCGTTGGCTGGTCACAAGAACGTCCAAATTCGTTTTGACTTCTCGACCGCCGGTGGTATGCAGTCGCAGTTCACGTTCGGAAACGGTTATCTCACTGAGGTACAAGCGACTGCGGGAACCGATGTCATCCCCGGCTCGACGTTCACCATGTCGGACTCGACCTTCAATTCGACCCCCAAGACATTCGAGTTTGTTCGAGGTGCTGCCGTCCAAATTCCCGCTGGTGCAGCCATTCCAGAAGGTCAGCAACTCCGATTCACGAATGCTCTTGGATTGAGCACCACGATCACCCTCACGACGGATCCGCTCAGCGTTGCTGTAAACTCGCTTCTGTTTGCCCGTACCGACTCGGCTGCAACCATCGCGACGAGTATTGCTTCCACATTGAACACACTCGATCCAACTCTTGTCGCCTCGGCGACGGGCGCCGACTTACGAGTTGTGGAGGCTGCCTCATTCGCGGCAACTCCAGCCCGCTTTAGTGGTTCCGCTCTGACTGTCCCCGACGCGGATGCGAGTCTCGTGGGTAAATCGCTGCAGTTTGCGAACTTACTCGGAAGCACGACAGCTATCACGTTCGAGACATCGCAGCAAGTTCGCTTCGGAACTGGGGCTGAGTCGATTACCGTAACATCCGACATCGCTGGGAACGCGGATGGCGTTTCGTTCTTGTTTGTCGACCGGTTCGATCCGCTCAACCTCTTCCCGGTCGCGGACGCTGTGGCTTCGGCGTCGTTTAACGCGACGACTCGAGTGATTACGGTCACTTACAATTCGAATCCAGATCCCCTCTTGATTACGCCAACGTTTAACGACTACGCCGCCGTCACAGCCGCGATCAATGGCCTCTTTAATTTCTCTGCAAGTTTGTCAAGCGGCGTAGCGACTTCCCGATTCGCGTCACCAGCGACAGGTGTCGTATTCTCGTCTACCGAAGTTTATTTTGATCCATTGACGACAACCGGCGACGTACTTGCTCAAAGTATCGCAACGAAACTCAATGCGCTTGACTCATCGCTCGCCGCGACGGTTGTCGGAAATACGTTGACACTCGGTGGCGTAAGCAGTGTACCGATAACCATCCCGGTCGACGTCGCAAGCATTGACGGTCAAACCTTGTCGTTTACGAACGCGGCCGGTACGACAACAACGCTGACATTGACGACTGCTCCACCAACAGGTTTTACTCAAGTCCAGTATGCGCTTACCAACACGCCGGACGAAATCGCCACGCTCGTTGCGAACCGACTCGCGTTGTTTTCACCAACTCTGGGCGCGTCGTCGGTTCGCGACCAAGTGATCGTCACTGGTGCAACCACATTGACGCTCGGACCCGCGTTTACGTTAGCAACGATCAACCCAACGACGTTTAATGTGGGAACGACAGCGTCCCAGTATTTGCCTAGTGGCAACGTCCCGATTTTCTATACCGAATCGATGAGCATGGTCAGTGTTCGCGACGCGATTCGGACGGCGTTTGTGAATGGCTTAGGGAATATTTCACCAGCCAGTGGTGTTTCCACGGCGACGATTGCCAACTTCCCTGAGTACGGCACGAACCGCATTCGCGTCTTCAACTGGTCCCAATTGACCGTGAACAACACGTCGCTCGGTTTCAGCAACTTCCTGCCGGGAGACGAGTTTGGAGCTTTTGGCAGCCAGTCGATCTCTACAAATCAAATCAATACGCGACCGGGCTCCAACAACAACATCGAAGGCGTCTACATAGACGATATCGTGATCGGTTTCGCCGAGCGTGGTGAGGTGGTACTCAACGCGCCCATCAACCAAAATTTCGATGTCTTGCCCGAACAAAGAACGTTCTCGTTTCTCAATAGCCAACAACCCGAATTCCCCAACGAGATTTTGGTTGGAAGCTACACGCTGGAAGTTCGTACTGGGACCGAATATGGTGTCCCTGAAGACTATGATCCGATCCGTTTGGGATTAAATGAACAGTTTGGTTTCGGTCGCTCCTTTGATACGAATGACCGACTCGACGGTGAAGCCGTCACACTGATTGCTCCGCGCGGGAATGACCTCATCGACGGCGACACATTTGTCATTTCAAACGGCTCGCAGCAACTCACGTTTGAGTTCGACAGCAATGGCAACGTCCAAACGGGACGCGTCCGTGTTCCTTTCACTGCTGCCGGAAGTGGAGCGAACTTTAGCTCCAATTCGGACGAAGAGACGAGCGTAGCCCGATCAATCCGAGATGCGATCAATAGTGCTCAAGCATTTGGAGTTTTGGGGATCTACGCCGCTGGGCGTGATAGTAGCGATTTCGGAGTCATGACAGGCAATCGTGTCGAATTGTTTGGTAAGTCAATCCAAGTCAACCCGTCATCGGGTCGTTTCATGAAGGTCGACTTGGTCAAGGAAGAAACGTTCTACGGACGCGAGTCAGCACGAACGCTGCCGATCGTGGACCATACGAATCAAACCGTTCAGGACCTTTTCTTCTACGACACGTTCGCTCGCGCGACCGTGACCGATTATGTCAATGGAGCTACGGATACGCTGGTAGCAACCGGCAAGGTGGGTGACCATGTTGCGACGGATGACGCCAATGTCTTGATCCCTGATTCTCCAGCAAACGACGTTGATGTCGTCAAGATCTTCTTGAACGCTGGCGACACCATTGACGTGGATCTAGATACTGTCGGTTGGGCTTTGGGTTCACAACTGGATTTGAGCAATCGCGTTGGAATCCCACTCAACGTGACTTCACTTGATGGCCAATCGGTGACGGTAGCTAATTCGAGTGGCCAGATCACCACTGTTACGTTGACACTTGGATTCCCCACCAATGCGAATCAAGTGCGATTTTTCGCCAGTGATACACAACAATTCGTCGCTTTCCGGTTGGCCAACCGTCTGCAAACGTTGGATCCGACGCTGGGCGCGACGTTTTCTCTCACCGATTTGATCATCACCAATGGTGAAGTCATTTCCTCAGGTCCTGCGTTCACGAAGGCCTCTGGCTCACTGCTACAGATTTTTGACAATACGGGTAGCTTGCTCACAAACAGCTCATTGTTTAGCGCTACCGCCCCGGGTGAACGGAATCGAGGCGCATGGATCGACAATTTTGTCGCGCCAACATCGGGTTACTATTTCGTTTCAGTGGGTACCGCTCAGTTGGCAAGCTCTTTCCTCTTAAACAGTGGATTCGGTGAGTATCAACTAACGGTTCGTCCTGGATCGGCTGTACCACGTGATGTCATCATGGTTGATTACCATCTAGAACGTGGCGATGCGAATCGCTTCCGCGACCAAGGTCAGTACATCATTGAATCAAACTTCATTCGTGATTTTGCGAATGTGGGGATCAACGCGACATTCAATACGGGGCAAGCCGACAACGACGCAAACTTCTCGAGTGTGCCTATCGATCGTCGCCCCGGCGCCGCAGTAACGCTTCGCAATCCGAATACGGAACGAATGCTGCCAGGAACGGTCATTAGCAACAACGTCGTGATCGCTAGCACGGGTACTGCGATTGTTTACTCTGGTGAAACCGCAGCCGGTGGAAATTCACCTGCCCCGGTACCTTTTGGCCGAATCGTGAACAACACCGTTGTCGGCGATGGAGGCGGTGTCGGAATCAGCGTTGCTCAGAGCGCCAGCCCCACGGTACTGAACAATATCATTACCGGCTTTGGGACCGGGGTGAATATTTCTGCGGATAGCAGCTCGACAGTGGAAGGCGGAAACGCTTACCAAAACAATGGGAACAATGCGAGTCGCCCGATCGCCGCCAGCAGTATCGTGATTGCCAACGCAACAGCACTATTCCAAGATTCGGCGAACGGCGTCTATATCCCAGCGATCAATTCGGCTGTGATCGATAGCTCGTTTGCCTCGCTTGCTGACCGAACGACATTTGTTAATACGGTCAAGGGTCCGGTCGGCCTTGCAACGTCCCCTATCATCGGTCCAAGATTTGACGCGTACGGAATCCCTCGCTTTGACGATCCGAATGTGACCACGCCAAGCGGTGTCGGTGGTAACACGTTTATCGACCGCGGAGCGATCGATCGCGCCGATTTTGTTCGCCCCATCGCTGATTTGGCGGCTCCGCTTGACTTTGTTCCGGGAGGCGTGAGTGTCACCGGCGGCGATATCGATCCGTCTAAATCCTTCGTTCGCTTGACTTCTGGCAGCGTGCGGTTCTTCGAGATTCAGTTGTTTGATCCTTCGGGCTCAGGTCCCGATCCGCGATCGATCACCCAAGACAGTGTGATTCTCACCGAGAATGGCATACGTTTGCTACCCGGCGTTGATTACACGTTCGGTTATAGCGACAACAGTCGACTAGCACGGCTTACGCCGTTGGGCGGTCTGTGGCGCACCGATGCCGTTTACGACATTACGCTCAATAACCAAAACCGCTTTGGACTGGATCTTCCCGCTGGTGACGCCATCAACGATGGAGACCGTTACACGGTAACCGATTCGGTGGGCCGTTCCAGCGTGCTGGAATTTGACAGTGGTAACGTACTTCGAATTCCGCAAACTCTCGGTATCCAGGTTACTGGCCCGAATACGACGTTTGTCGATGGTGATACGTTTACCATTTCCGTGACCGATGCGCTTGGGGTTGTTCAACAAACCAGAACATTCGAGATCAATCGAGCTGGCACTGTTCGGGCCGGAAATATTCCAGTCAACATTGGCAGCCCCAATGATGGTTCGGGAGGACCTTTCACGAGTGTTGGTCCAACGATCCAATCGGTGCGTGACGCGATCTTAGCCGCACTCAACAATCCCGCAGCGTCCGTCCTTAACCTGGCACCGCGCGCTTTGGGAAGCGAACAACTGCAGATTGGATCGCTTGACGGCTACTCCATTACTGGAAGTGTCACTGGCTTGGACTTCTTTGGTGTCGCTTCGGGCGTCGTCCCGGGTGATCAGTTCCGCTACACGGTTGCTGGCGGGACCACCGAACTGTTTGAATTCACCTCTGGGCCAACTCCGGTTGTCAGTTCATCAGCTCGGCCAATTCAAATTTCGCGAACAGATACAGTCGACGAAATTGCCGTGAAGGTTGCTGCGGCGGTCGTTGCCACGCCACTCGGTTTGACCGGCGCAAGGTCGATCGACGACGGTCGCGTGCTGCTTGGTGGAGCACCAAACGATACACTGACAGTGATTCAAGCGTCTGTGTTTCCGCCCGCATTCGTTGCAACCAACAATTTACAAGTTGTTGGGCGCGCAGGCGTTACCGGCAAGTTGACGATCACTGTACCTTTGGGAACAACGGCCGTTAGCTTGGAGGGCAGTCGATTTACTGTCCGCAACGGCAGTGAATTGGAAACTTTCCAGTTAACCAGCTTGACGCCGCCACCGGCGACAACGGATCGACTCATCAATTTGACTTCCTCCGATTCCGAAGCGCTGATTGCTCAGAAAATCGCTGCGACGATTGATGCCGGAATTGTTTCGCTTGCTCCTTCCGCCAATATCAATGTTGTTTCGCTGAATGAGCGAGATGCAACGGCGCCAGTGCAAGTGCTTGCGAGTATTGTTGCGACGGGCACACCGCTTGTTGTCAATGGTGTCTCTGGCGGCGCAATTCCAGTACCGTTTGTTCCCACCTCGAATTTCTCGCCACAATCGTCAGCAACATCCTTCGTTACCGCGATCCAGCGTTCACCGCTCGGGGTGAGTTCATTCTCGCCAGGGGGCGGTACGTTGCTGTTTACTGGCGTACAAGGGATCACACTCACCCGTCCCAGTGGCGCAACCACGGACGTTGGCGCGAGTATCCCAGCAATCGCTGACTTGGCTCAGAACGCAGTCGCTTCGAACCGCGACAACAGTGAAACTCGTTTCACGATCATTATGCCTGAAGTCCGATTCGACTTCGGTGATGCGCCAAACAGTTTTGGAACGTTGCTCGCTTCGGATGGTGCACGTCACGCGATTGTGGGCTCTTCGACATTAAGGCTTGGTCAGTTTCTGGATGGCGAAAATGATGCCACCGCGTTCCCCAATTCCGACGACGCTGAAGTCAACGTGACCGTCACTTCGTCCAATCCGTCGGCGATCACCGTTAACTCGCTTCTGGTAACGAACCCAACACTGTCAGTGATTAGTGTCCCGTCAAGTCGCGACACAGTGACAGTGGCCGTCGGTACGCGTAGCACGACATTTGAGTTTGTTCGATCAACGGAAAATCCATCGACCGGACGTGTGGGAGTAATTTACGCTCCTGGTGAACCCCTGACTTCAATCACCCAGAAGTTACTCAGCGCCGTGCGAGCCGACTTTGCAACAACAGCTGTCGGCGGCGTCTTCTTCTCCATTGATCCGTCCTCATCAACAACGATTTCGATCCTGGCCATCGATGACGAAGACGGTGTATCGACGGGGCTGTTCACACCACCTTTAGCAACACCGCTTCGCGTGTTCACTCGATTTGGAGCGACATCACCTATTTCTGCCACGGATGTTACCGGCTTCATTAACCCTCTCGATCCAGCTGGAACCAACTTCCAAGTTGCGGTGTCTGGCAGTGGGTTGCTCGATGTCTTCGTCGACTTCAACCGGGATGGTGACTTCAACGATCCAGGCGAAAAAGCGGTTAGCAACGCTGCGGTCACTGACGGGGTCAATACATTGACTCTATTCGCGCCCTCAAACGCCTCTCAGGGAGATACTTGGATTCGGTTGCGACTGAGCGAAGGTGGCAACCTTGGACCCAATGGTGTCGCCATCGGAGGCGAAGTCGAAGACTATCAAATCTCGATTCGTAGTATAGCGCCCGCCGTTCCCGTGATGGATGTCTATAACATCGTTGAAGACCAAGTCATCAACACATCCATTGATGCCACGCGACCAGCGCTGGCGGACAATGACCAGAATTTGGCAACACAGTTGATCACGCCGAGCGTCTTCCTTGTTACTCAACCCGCCAACGGAACGGTAACAATTACGAATCCAGCTACGGGCGACTTTATCTACACGCCCAATGCTGACTTCAATGGCGTGGATACGTTTACCTATCGATTGGGAACTCAACCCACAGCCAGCGCAGCTTCCCTAGCGGTAGCAACGCTTGGCACGGTGACAGTGAATGTTTCGGCCGTCAACGACGCCCCGACGTTTACGGTCAATAGCGTGAACAACCTTTTGGAAGACTCGGGTGTCGGCTCGCCAAGGAGCGTGACAATCAACGGCGTCGTCTCGAACGTACTGCCGGGACCTGCAACCGCGCTCGATGAAATGGCGGGTCAAACCGTCGTACTCGCAATCAACACGGGGGCGTCTAATGTACCACCAGGCTTGATGTCGCAACCTGCGATCATTTCGCAATCAGGTGATCTGACCGTTTTCCCGGCGACTGACGCATACGGTACAGCGATCTATGCAGTTACGATCACCGATAGTGGAAGCCCAATCGGAGTATCGACGGCGCTGGTAACTGTCAACGTTCGTCCGGTCAACGATGCTCCACGAGCGGATCAATCGCGTTTGGGCGAGACCAATAACGCTGGTCCAGACAATGTTTACACAGTCGCTAGTGGTAGCAATCCGGACATCGCTGCGGGCACGTTGATCTACACGTTTAAGGAAGACGGCGGACCTTACTTCTTGCCGCTACGTCAAGCGAGTAGTGGTTTGAGCTTCTCTCGTATTGGTTTGCTCGATCCATTGTTGGCCGGACCTGCGAACGAGACCCAGGTGCATGAAGGCGGTCCACAGCAATTGCTGCTTTCCAGCATCGGTGGCGTTGCGGTAGGTGCTTCAAGCGTCACCGGAGCCAATGGAACACTGACACCAGTGTTTGCTACAAGCGGAACACTGATCGGTTACGACTACACACCGCCGGTGGACCTCAATAGTGATATCGCATCATTCGATGAGTTCTCCTACGTCGTTGTCGACCAAAATGGATCCAATCCGCTTGACCCAGAAGGCTACACCGATCCCAACGGTGTACCCGTTAACGGCCCGCTAACCGCGACCAACCGTGTCATCTTGATTCTCAATCCAGTCAATGACACACCACTATTCACGCTTCCGGAAACGTTGGTAACGGTACCCGAAGACGCAGCAACGTTCACGCAAGATAACTTTGCAATCAATATCTTTGCTGGACCGCAATTGAGCGCGTTTGACGAAGTTGACGTGACGACTGGGCAAAATGTGACCTTCTCGGTTACCTCGATCACGTTCCCACAGAACCAATCAAGCCAGTTCTTTACTCAGTTCCCAACGGTCTCACCAGAAGGAACTTTGCAATTCCAACCCGCTCCCGATGTGTTTGGGCAATTTCAGTTTGAAGTCGTTTTGACTGACGATGGCCCGGACAATAGCACTCGTGGTGATGATATCTCGAGTGATCCGGTGACGATTACGATCAATGTATTGCCGGTCAATGATGCCCCCGCTCGCGTGCCAGGTGTCAATAATTTGGCTTACAGCGTGGTTGAGGACGGTTCGTTTGACGTTCCAACACAAGGGCCACTGACGGCACCTGGACTGCTCAATCTGTTCAATGTTGGTCCAACCAATGAAGCCAATACGAACATCCCACGACTGAGCGGTGGAAGCCAAGTGTTAACGCTTGACCAACTTCCAGCTTCGACCACCAACGGTGGAACGCTCACGCCCGTAACGAACCAGTCAGGTCAGTTGGTGTCGTTGCGATATCGTCCTCGTGCAAACTATGTGGGTCCAGACTCGTTTATCTATTCCGTGATCGACAATGGTGTCACGATTAGCGTTGATGGTCAAACTCTTTCGGATCCTCGACGTGCGTTCGCAACGGTTTCGTTCACGGTAACACCAGTAAACGATGCACCACTATTCAGTGGTGGATCAAGTGTTGTTAGCCAAGAGGACCCGACCCCGGCAACAACCACCATCACCAACTGGGTCACGAATGTCCAAGCGGGACCTCTTGGTGCGAACGACGAGTCAAACCAAGTACTGACTTTTGAGTTCACTCAAATTGGTGGTCCGACTGACTTGCTTACCACGGGTCCAACAGCAACCATCGTCGGTGGCAATGCGAACTTGACGTACACATCGGCTCCAGACGCTAATGGATTGCTGACGTTCACCGTCCGGTTGCGAGATAATGGTGCCGCCGGTCAAGGCAATATCAACGTCAGTCCGGCACAGACCTTCACGATTCGCGTCAATCCGGTTAACGATCCGCCATCGTTCGTACCTGGCGCGAATGTCACCGTACAGGAAGACAGTGGCGCGTATCGCGAAACTTGGGCAACGAGTGTCTCGCCTGGTCCAGCGGATGAACAAGCCGTTCCACAAACGGTATCTTTCGATGTGACGACGGATACGGCTTCACAAACTTTATTCCAAACGCTCCCAACGATTGGTTCCGATGGCGTGCTGCAGTTCATTCCCGCAGCGAACGCGAGTGGTGTTGCTACCGTCAATGTGGTCGCACGTGATTCCGCCGGAGAAGTTTCCAGTTCGGTGACTTTGCAAATCATCATTGAGGAAGTCAACGACGCTCCGACGGCCGTTTCCAATTCCGTGACGACCGACGAAGATCGTGTCCTTACCATTAACGCATCCCAGTTACTTGCGAACGACACCGATCCGGATCTAGCAACTAATCCGAACGAAGTGCTCTCGGTCGTGCTTCCCGCTCAGCAGTTCTCGGTTTCAGGTGCACTTGTTTCGTACAACTCGCTAACGGGAGTGATCACTTATGATCCAACCAGATCCGATGCGATCCAAAGCCTCGCCCCGGGCCAGACCCTGACGGATTCATTTGCTTATCGCGTTCGCGACTTCGATGGCTTGGAAAGCGCACCAGTCACGGTGAGCCTCCGAGTGGATGGCATCAACGATGCTCCACGATTGGTCGCCGATAATCCGACGCTCAACCCGAACGGCTCGACCACGATTCGACCGCTGGATAACGATTCGGATGTGGACGGAACGATCAATCCCGCGTCCTTGACGATCACTCTCCAGCCCGCTTTTGGATCGTTGACGATCACCCCCGGCGGTGTTTTGACTTACACGCCATTCTCGACGTTCAGCGGTGAGGATGTGTTCCGCTATACAGTTGCGGATAACTTGGGCCAGCAAAGCCCAGAAGCAACCGTCGTCGTCAGTTCGAATGCTGCTCCGACAGCCGCGAATGATGCTGGCGGAACCTTCCGCGAGGAGGACGTTCTAATCAATGTTGCAGCGAACGATCGTGACTTTGATGGCACGCTCAACCTCGCCAGCATTGAGATTGTTCGACAACCGACGCGTGGCGAAGCCATTCCACAAAGTGACGGGACCGTTCGGTACGTTCCAGGCCTTGGCTTTACAGGATTGGATTCGTTTACCTACACAATCGCCGACAATGAGGGACGACGCAGCCAATCAGCGACGGTTCAATTGCAAGTCGTCGGAAGTCGGCTCCAGAACCCAGCTTTCGATCGAAACTCAGACGTTAGTGACGACGGTTTGATCACTGCAGTCGATGCGTTGCTTGTAATCAATCGGCTCAACGCAGCCCAGAACGATGGCACTTTGGTTAACGGTGGCGTTCCGGTCACCGATGCCGACCGCGGACCGTTCTACTATGACGTCAACGGTGACGGACGTATCACCGCAGCGGACGCACTCGAGGTGCTTCGAATCCTCAACCTTCGAGACGCTTTGGGCCAAGGTGGAACAAGTGCTTCGGGTGAAGGCGAGTTCATAGTCGCAAGCGATACGTTGTCACCAACACGAGTCAGTACTTCCGAGCAAGCAGCGGAACCCGTTGCAATCACGCTCTGGGAAGACGGCAAAGTGCGGATTGACTCATTCGTATCCGATGACGACTTGACGTCGCTTGCGATCTCCATGAGCGATAACGACACGGATTCAACGCAGACAAATGAGAACGCGATCGACGCTGTCTTGCGACTATTCTCATGATGAATTAAAGAGGGAATGGCAAACGCGATTCCCGAAAGATAACGCCAGTTCGGCAGGAGCCGGCTGGCCAGAGACAAACGTTTAGTTCGAGGAGCAGCTTAGAGAAAAGCCTGAATCGCATTCGACCGCGTGAGTATTCTCATGACGGTCGATCGTTCATAAGCGAAGAGGAGCGTGCGCGCGTTCGGACACGTCTGGGAATTTATTTCCACGGACCGTCCTAGCGGATGACGCGTTCTCAAATCGTTCAGCGCTATGGCTCTAGGCTGCCCACACAACGAGTGGTCGATTCATTGAATACAGCGGCGATTGCTCTGTATTGATCGACATTCGTGTGGGGCGACATGAGGTCATGATCTGTAATTTTTTAGACTATTCAACGTCAAGGCGAGTTCCCTCCATGGGCATTAATAATTTGAATCGTAAAGCCACCAAACGCGTGTCAACTTCAGCGAAATTCAAAAATCGGCGCGCGTTGCTCGAGTCACTTGAACGTCGCGAGTTACTGGCGGGTCCAAACTTGCTCGCAATCCGCCCAGACGCGGAACCGCTGCTTCGCGATGGGGACACACTGAAGATCGCTCCACGCGACATTAATCTGCTTTTTGCTGGTGGTGCGAATCTCAGAGAGTCCACAATCAACACTAGCTCAATCAAGCTCACCAGGGCGGGAGCCGACGGTGTTTTTGGTCCAAATAATTTGGGAATCGTTGATGATGTTAACGTTGCACTCGGGTTTGTTGGGTTAGTTCACCCTGGATCGAACAGCCCAACGGATTTGCAAAGTATCGTGTTGCGCCCAGCAAGCAGTGCCTCATTCAACGTGAACGATCCTACGTTTGCTTTACCCGACGATCTTTATCAGATCGACATCGTCGGTGCGGGGGCAAATGCGCTCACGAATTTGAATGGAGAAGCGTTCAACGCTGGCGTCAATTTCAAGCAAACGTTCCGTCTCGATCGTGGAGCACAGGTTGTCGCGATCGTGCCTCAACCGATCACTCGCAGCACGAGCACACTGCAACTTTCCCAAGCTGCTAATCAAATCGAAGTCTTTTTCGACGACCAAGATTTGAATGTCGGGGATGCGCAAAGTCCTAATTTTTACCGCCTTTACAATGCTCAAACTGGCGTACCAGCAGCCAACCCAGTTCCTACCGGCGCCGTGTATTCACTCGCCGAGAACAAGGTCACTTTGACCTTCGCTTCAATTCCCACTGGCTCATATCGCTTGGACATCGGCCAAGCTTTGGATGACGATTTGTCAGTGGACCTTCGTCCCAACCTAGGGTTGTTGGATGCCAGTGTAAGCTTCAACTCGGCGATCTCGTTAGGAGCTCTCACACCAAACGCTGGCTTCAGCGACAAGACCGTGAGAGTCACTGGACGAATTGAACCGCAAACGGGAATCGCATTGCCACCTTTGCCTGGTGGTGAGGACGATCCGGGTCACCGTGAAATTCAACGTGAGCGACATATCGGTGACTCGGGTACAACGCCTGTCGTGCCCGCCGCGATTCAAACGATCTCATATTTCTTCCCGACCGTGCTAGGCCTGTTCGACTCTGGCGATCCCCTGAACCCCGGACAATACCTCAACTTGATCACGGAAACCGAAAGGCAAATTGTTCGTGATATCTTTGAGATTTACGCGAAGGAAACCGGAATTGAGTTCATTGAAAACACGGGGCAGTCGGGTGGGTTGAGCATTGGTAAGGGTGACTTGCGCGCTCTCGATCCGACTATCGGCCCTAATTCAGGTGTGGGCGGCTTGGGTGGCCCTGGCCGCGTCGTACTCAATGGACCAGTATTCAATCAGTCCAACCGCTTTTATGGCGACGGCTTTACTGGCACGATGTACCACGAAATCGGTCACGCTCTTTCATTGGGGCACTCGTACGACATCCCATCGGCTCAAGGTCCCGGACCGATTGCCAACGAAGTTCTGACCGGTGACGCGGACTTCCTGCACCTCAAGCGAATCTCTCCGCCCAACAGCACCGACATCGATCTCTATTCGTTCACGCTTCCTACAGCCGGTCGGCTCAGCGCAGAAGTGTTTGCCGAGCGACTCGCAGCACCAAGCTTGCTGAACAGCGCTTTGAAGCTCTATCGACTTGACTCATCGGTTAGCCCTAGCCGGTTCGAACTCGTCGCACAGAACGACCAGTACTTTGGCGCTGATGCGTTCATTGATCTTGATCTCGTCGCAGGCAGTTACCAGATTGGTATCTCCAGCACTGGAAATACGGCGTACGATCCGAACGTTCCTAATTCAGGTTTTGGTGGAACGACTGATGGGCAATATGAACTCAGTTTGAATTTTAAATCAGCAGCCGCAAACGTCTTGAAAGATGCGAGAGGAACTGCGCTCGATGGCGACGCGGACGGAACCCCCGGTGGTGTGTACCAGTTCTGGTTCCAATCCCAAACCGATCCGTCTCGTACATTCTTCGTCGACAAGCTTGCAAACACGGATCCAACGAATCCGAGCCAGGGCGCTGGTACAATCAACGCTCCGTTTGAGTCCATTGGCCAAGGTCTTGCTGCGGCCGGAGCGTTGGCCCTTCAAGGCACGGCAGCCAATCCAGTGATTGTCCGCATCGTCGGCAACGGTGGTCTGGACGGCAACCTGAGCACAACAGCCGACAACAACCCCTATTTGATCGGAACCACGCTCGGCGGAGCTCCACTCCCCGATGGTGCGGAGTTTCGCGTTCCTGCGGGAGTGAATGTCATTCTCGATGCTGGAGCGCTATTAAAACTGCGCAAAGCCAACATCGAAGCGGGGAGTACGTCGGCTGGAATCAACCGGGCCGCTGGTTCGATCCAAGTGTTCGGCACACCCGAGCATTCAGTGTTCTTACGCTCGTACCATGACGATACGTTTGGCGGCAACTCCGATGGAGTTGGACCTGCGCCGGATAGTGGCCAATTCGGAGGGATTGTATTCCGTGACGATTCTGACCGCGAATCCAGCGGGATCTTCTTGAATTATGTCAACCACGCCGACATTAAACACGGCGGTGGTAAGGTGTTTGTTGACAGCATCGAGTCGGACTTCAGTTCGATCTTTATCACCAACGCTCGTCCCACGCTTTCCTTTAACCAGATCTCCAGTGGTGGAACTGCGATCTCAGCGAGCCCGGATAGCTTTGATGATTCGCTTGGCCGAATCGGACCAGACATTCACGGCAATTTTCTTGTCGATAACTCAATCAACGGGCTTTCCGTACGAATCGATACGCCTAGTGGCTCGACAATTACCAAGCTTCGCGTTTCAGGTCGATTTGACGATACGGACATTACGCACGTCCTCAGTGAGAATTTGATCATCGCCGGAGGTTCGGGTGGACCGACGCAAACGGGCGGAACGTTGACCGCTCGCGCCGCTGGTCGACTTCAAATCGATCCCGGTGTGGTTGTAAAGCTCAACAAATCTCGAATCGAAGTGGAACGCGGTGCAGGAACACTCATCGCGGAAGGCACACTCAGCCGGCCGATTGTATTCACGGCTCAAGCGGATAAGCGGTACGGAGGTAGCGGTACGTTCGATGTGAACCGATCGCCTTTGTTACTACCGACTCCCGGCGACTGGGGCGGCATTTTCTTTGGTGAAGCAACTTCCGGTAGCATCGACCAAGCAATCATCACGTATGGTGGCGGTAGCACAACCATCGAAGGCAGTGCGTTCTCGTTCAACGCAGTGGAAATCCATCAATCCGATGTTCGGATCGCGAACAGCTTGATTGAGAATAACGCAGCTTCAACCGCTGGTGGCAATAGCCGCCGTAACGGCCGAGGATCAAACGGCGTAGCAACCATTTATGTTCGTGGTGCTCAACCAATCCTGGTCAACAACATCATCCAAGATAACGTTGGCACAGCCATCAGCGTCAATGCGAATTCACTTCTCGCCGATATCCGGCGTGACCGTGGTCGCAGCACCGGCGAAGTTAACGCCTATGAGGAATTCGATGACAACTATGGTCCACTGGTTCGATTGAACCAACTCGACAATAACGGCGGCACGGGAGGTGCAGTCAATGGCATGCTCATTCGCGCCGAAGAAGTCATTGTTGAGAGCGTATGGGATGACACCGACATCGTGCATGTCGTTCTAGGTGAGATCTCCGTAGACAATCTGCACTCGCTCGGTGGTCTAACGCTCCAAAGCAGCAATAACGAGAGTCTCGTTATCAAACTCGCTGGCGCTAACGCGGGCTTTACCGCCACCGGTACGCCGGTTGAGATCATCGACCGAATTGGTGGCACGATCCACGTGCTGGGAACGATTGGTCACCCCGTCGTGTTGACTTCGCTTAGTGACGATTCCATTGGGGCAGGTTTCACACCTGCTGGATTGCCCAACCAGAACACCAACAATAGTGCCAACCCGACGACCGGCGGACCGGGTCAATGGCGTGGGCTTTTGTTTGATGAGTACTCCAACGATCGAAACGTTGCTATCGTTCGTGAACTCGAAAACCCATTGACGAATCAAGTCGACATCAACAATACCGCTGCGATCGCACAGAACCTCGGAGAGTTAGCGCCGAATATTCCGTCGTCGAGCAATCCGCCAGGACAGAAGAGCGGCGATGAGAACCGACGACTAGGCTTTGAGGTCCATGGCTTCATCAGCCCCGATGATGACAAGGATGTTGACGTGTATTCGTTTACCGGAACAGCCGGGACGCCTGTTTGGATTGACATCGATCGCACGGATTCGACGTTGGATGCCGTCATTGATGTGATCGATGCCACCACCGGCGCAAGTGTGGCCGGCAGTGTAAGTCCAAACGTATTTACGGGTAGCGGAGCAGGCACTCTGACGCAGAATCAATTGCGAGGTGGCGACTATTATTCGCAAAACTATCGCGACCCTGGCTTCTTTTACGTGTTGCCTGGGACCACTGGTACCAGGGCAACATTCTTTGTTCGGGTGAGTAGCAGACCAGCATCTGTACCAGCAGTCGAAGCGAACAGCCGCGGTAAGTACCTATTGCAAATTCGTACGCAACAAGTTGACGAATTTCCTGGTTCAACCGTCCAATACTCCGACATTCGTTTTGCAGCTACGGGCATTGATGTTCGTGGTTTACCGGTACACAGCCCCATTGTCGGTGAGGCGGGTGAAGTAGAAGCTCCCAATGACACTTTTGGCACCGCCCAGACGCTGGTGAATTTGCTTCAAACCGACGCCGCAGCGATTGGAATTTCCGGGGCGCTCGCTAACGCAACCGACGTTGATTGGTACACGTTTGATCTTGTTCAAACCGGCATCCAAGTCATCGGTGGCGTGAACGACGGTGCTGGCACAATTGGCGTCGTGTTTGATATTGATTATGCCGATGGCGCGGTCAGCGCCGACACCACGATCGCCGTTTACGACCAGAACCAGAATCTCGTTTACATCGGACGAGAATCCAATGTTGAGGACGATCAGCGGCCTGTTGGTCAACTTGGAATCAGTGATCTCACTCGAGGTTCGTTGGGCGTCAAAGATGGCTATGTTGGCCCAATTCACTTGACGCCAGGCATCAGCCAAACCAATCCCAAGCGGTATTTTGTTGCCGTGATGAGTAACCAACAGCAACCGTCGGCACTCAATGGTATTTTCCAAGCGAATGTGAACGATGCGACGGCTGCAACACGACTCGAACCCGTCAACTCCGTGACCCGAATTGTCCAAGATCATATTGGTCTCATCGGCTATTCATCCAATGGTGTGCCGATTGCCCCAGAAACATCGGGTGGGCTTTTTGATATTGTCACCCCATCGAATCAAATCAGGCCACTCTCACTCAATGACTTGACGCTCTATGTCGCGACTGACGTGATTGGAAACACAGGCACAGCGGGAGCTAACGACAGCCTTTATACATTTAACCCGTACACAGGCGGCCAGTACCTCACTCGCGTTTCCAACAGCCTCTCTTCCGGCGGCTCTGGCTTCGATGATGTTCAAGACATCGTTGTCCGTAGCGACGGCCGCATGTTCGGGTATCAGCGCCAAATACCGAGCAATCCGTTGGTCGCGCCGAACTTCAGTATTCCCAATACCGTTGGGCAATTAGTCGAGATCGATCCGGCTACAGGGCAAGTCATCGCTGGCTCGGCCCAGAACGACAATATCACTGGACCCGTGATTGGCGCGGCTGGTTTGACAGTACCCAACACCGCCACGTTGAACACGAACATCGGTAGTCACGCCACTCGCGCGAATGAGTTCGCTTTGTCGGACGAAGTCGACGCATTCACCTTCGAGCGTCGAACGACAACGGGTCCCGCAAGCGCACCAGTTCCCGTGTATGACACGTACTACAGCGTGCGTGAATCCGATATCGCCTCACGCTTGTATCGCGGCAACCAGGACGGAAATGCCGCCCCGGGCCCTGCTGGGCAAACGCCTAACTATGGTGTCATCGGCGACATCCAGCCTGCCGGCGTGACGTTCGCACAGCAAACCGTGGTGCTGACTCAAGTCATCCCTGGAACGCCGCCTACGATCAACCGTACCAATCTTCGTTTGAAGGCGCGTGATGCGGGAAGTTTGGGCACCTTCGAATTGGTATTCGCCGAACAAGTAGGGAATACAAATGCGTCAGTCGCTACAACGACGACAGTGTCCGGCACGCGCCAAATCACCCTAACCATCGGCCGCACGTTCGACACGAACGGGGTCACTACTGGCGCGGCGACCGCAGCCGAAATCGCGCATGCGATCAACAGCCACCCGACGGCCAAGACTTGGATCACGGCGGTGATCGTCGGCGGAAACGCGAACGCGCCAAACGGCGACGGCAATGATGGGACTCCGGCGTACTTTACGTCACCGAACATCACGACGCTGGTGACGGGGCAAGACACATCCAACTCGACGGATCTCGGTCCTCTCCAAGGCCGTGTGACGGGATTGTCTTTCGGTACTTTCAATGCTGGGGGTAACCACTCGGGTCCGCTGTACGGAGTGACGAACGCCGGTGAGTTGATCACGATTAATCAAAATACCGGTGTTGTCACGAGTGTCCTGCAGTCCGCCGACGCTTTCGGTGTCGCCGATTTAGACTTTCAAGGACTGTCACTCGGGCCTCAAAACGCTGAAAACGGACTTTACAAGAGTACGTTGTTTGCCGTCACCGGTGATGGCCGAGTGGTCGCGTTTGATACCGTAACCGGTTTGGCCAGTCGCGTCTTCGATACCAACATCGTTACGCAAACCATCACCGTTGATGATGCGATCAACAACAGCGAGATCGGATACTTCACGATCACCTCCGATGCTGGCCTCGGCGCGAATCCACGCCCTCGCTTTACGACGGTACCGATCGCTCATAACGCACCGGCAACATTGTCGGTGAATGAAACCCAATCGATCGATACGAATGCTTACGGAAGCGTGGCTGGATTCCAGAGCCGGTTCACGTTGTCGCTCGTTGACGATCAAGGTGCAATCACAAGCATCGCTGCGAATAACACTAATCTCAACAATCCCGTGAACATTGTTAACGCAGTCCAAACGACAATCCCAGTGGAAAGCGCAGCCGGGTTCCCGGCCGCCTCTTTGGCCAATCCGTTCGTGATCCAAGTGGACAACGAACAAATGCTTGTAACGGGTGTCGCAGGCACAGTCTTCACCGTACAGCGTAACTGGAACGGCACCACTGCTGCGGCTCACAATGACACCGCAACCATTTTCGAAATCGTCAAGACTCAGCTCTCTGCTGGTATCGCTGTTCCAAGCACATCTGCGGTTCTGACTCAACCTATCATTAATCTCGCATCGTCGAACGTGATCACCGTCAGTGACACGACTCCGTTTGCGATTAACGACATCATCCGCATCAACAACGAAGAAATGCGGATCACCAACGTTAACTCAGCCACGCAATTGACCGTGAATCGTGGGAACTTCGGTGCCACGCCGATCACGCATCACAATCCGACGGCTGCTCGACCGTTGTTCAATCTGGCTGCTGCACCAGTCCCGACTGTGGTCACGCTTGTCAGCGAGACAATCAACGTCCAGGACGCAACGCCATTGGTGGGTGCAACCAATCTTCGAATCGGCAACGAAGACTTGCGACTCGTAAGTGCCACTGCTGGAGCGACCACAGTTCGAGTTGTCCGTGGAATCAACAACACCGTAGCGGCCGTTCACACTACTAATGCCGCTGTATTCCGTCTCGACACCACAGCACTCATTGATGCCAACGCAACCCCTGCGGTCATTCGCACTGCCCTAGCGGCCTTGCCAAGCGTCAATGGTTTGGCCAATGTCGATGTGACCGGTGGACCGCTATCGGGTGTCAGCAACGTATTGCCGGTCAATCCGTTCGCGCCACCGATCCCTGGAGAGATCGTTTTCCAAGGTGCATTGCTCGGCAAAGACCTGCAACCGATCACGGCTGACACATCACAATTGGTCGGCGACGAAATTCAAACGCTGCGTTTGAATACTCTCATCAATCGGGGCACTTTCCGACTGGACTTTGGCGCCGCGACGACCACGGATATTCCATTCAATGCGAACTCCGCTACCGTGCGCGCTGCCCTTGAGGCACTTCCCAATATTGGTGTTGGCAACGTCATCGTTACGGGATCGAACCTGCCTGGTGGTCCGTTGACGGTTCAGTTCGTAGGTGAATTGCAAGACCAGGACGTTCCTCAGCTCGTTGTCGACGTTAGCACTTTTGTACCGTACGACGTCCAGACAATCAGTTTGCCCAATATCACGGGCTCAACCGTCAATTCGTTTAGGCTGAAGATCCAAGATACCTTGGTTGGCGCAACCCTGATCAGTGGAACGTCCAACCCGCTGACGATCAACGCGGGAACCGTTCCTAATCTCCAGTTACTACCGACTGCGGCGCAAGTACAAGCGGCGCTTATTGGTGGCATCACAGGACTGAATAATACAAACGTCACTGTATCGGGAACCGGTACGACAGTCGACCCGTACGTGGTCCAGTTCATCGGCAACCTCCGTGGTCGCAACATCGGGCCGCTGAGTGTCGTCCAAAACAATCTTCAACCCACGGCTCAAAACGCGGTGGTAATCACGACGAACGCGATTGCTCCCAATGAGATCCAACAGTTCCGAGTGGTTCCAGGTGTCGGAGGTCCGCCCGCTAGCGGAAGTTTCCAGTTGCGATTTTTAGGCGATGCCAACGTGACACAAGGCACTGTTGGAGCTGGAGTCGGAGCTGGAGTACCTCTGACTACTTCACAAACGATTGTCCTCGCGGATAACGCAGCAGCCGTTCAGGGTAAGTTGCAGCAAATATCTGGACTTGCCGGAAACGTGCTTGTGACCAGTGTGAATCTAGACGGGACACCGAACCCAGGAGGAATCGTTCAAAATAGTAGGATGACGATCGAGTTCATCAATGAACTTGCCGGCTTGAGTGTCGCTAGCTTTGTGGCGGTGGGCGATGTCTTCTCCGGGGGTGCATTCCTGCAATTGACGACGCCTCAGTTAGCATTTCCGCAGGTGCAAAATCAAATTCAAACGGTAACCGTGCCAGGGACCGTTGCAAGCGGCACGTTTACTGTCTCGTTGAACGATCCGGCCAATGGTGTCGTCGGCACGTCAGGTCCAATCAACGTCGGGGATAATACGGCGGCCGTCATTGCAGCCCTTGGAAGCATCCCAGGCTTGGCAGGCAATATTGTAGTAACGGGAGATGCCACGTCGGGTTCCTCCTTCACCGTCGAATTTATAGGCACGCTCGCGGGACGGAATTTGAACCAAGCTACTGTCAGCTTCGCGTTTGCGTCTCCGTCGATTATTGAGTCTCAACTAGCATCGTCGTTACCAGGCCCACGAAACGAAATCCAATCGGTGACGATCCCTGGAACAGCGACGGGCGGCCAGTTCGCTCTCAATTTTGACGATAGTGGACCGGGTGGGTCCGGAATCAGCGGAAATTCAGGTGCAATCATCTTTGGTGACAACGCCGCTGCAATCATGACCGCAGTCGAAGCTATCCCAGGTTTGGCAGGCAACGTTACCGTCTTGGGAGATGCAAATGCGGGAAGTTCCTTCACGATCGAGTTCACGGGTCCGTTAGGAAACCTGAATTTACCTCTCTTCACAGTGCCGTTTAACGTTCTTGATCCGTTTGGCACGATTCCTGTCGTAGCTGAAGACCAGAGTGGTGCTGCCACAGGTCCTCAGGACCAGATTCAGTCGATCTCGCTTCCGGCGACGGCGATCGGTGGCTCGTTTACTTTGCTTTTGAATGATGCTGCAGGTCCAACTGGAATTACGGGACCTGTAACGATATTCATTGGCAGCTCGCAAGCGACCATCCAAAGTGCGATTGAGGCTCTGGATCCAGTATTCGCTGGCAATGTCTCCGTGACAGGAAGTGCAACCGCTGGTAATACGATCAACGTTCAGTTCATCAATGCCCTTGCACAGACATCCGTAACGTTGTTCACGCTCAGCGCGGATAACATCATCCATTCTTCAGGCCCATCGACAACCGTCTCGCAGGCTGCATCGAACCCACTCGCACGGAACGAGATTCAACAACTTTCGCTATCGGGCACTCCAACGGCCGGTCAATTCACACTGTCGCTCAATGACACAAGAAACAACCTTATCGGCACATCGGGAGTGATCGATTTCGACGCTACCAGGGCCCAGGTCGAGACCGCCCTATTTAATATCTCTAGCGGACCTGGTCTGCCTGGTTTATTCGGGAATATCGTGGTCAGCGGTACGGCCCTACCCGGCACGATCACGATCGAGTTCATCGGTGCTTTGGCTGGCTTAGATATCAACGACTTCACGATCAACGTAACCACTGCACTTGCACCGGCGGCCGCGCGTGTGAACGTATCCGTTGGTCAAAACAACGTTCCGCCACTGCCTACGATTTCAACAACTCGAGTCGGCCAGGTCGTGAATGTTCCTGTCACTCAAGAAGAGGACGGCCTGCTCAGCATTTCGGACGCGATTAATGCTTTGCCAAACTTTGATCCAACGAACTTCCTGGTCAACGGAGACCTTCAAAACCCAGGGGCCACGGTCAGTTTCATCGGCCCCTTTGCAACGCTCAATCATAACGACTTCAACATCGACAATTTCCTGATGACCAACGTCCCACCGTTCGTTGCGGGAAATCCTTATAACGGTGCCAATACGACACTTGCTTCGTTAACTGGCACCACGACGATCAACGACGGATTGGCCGACAGTCCGATCATGACGATTTCGGGCTACAATAGTGGACAGAACCAGGGTGCTCAACGACCGATTGGCTTAGCATTTTCGCCGTTCGACTTTAACCTCTGGCACCCAACGACTCGTCGTGCCACGGATACGGGACACGGTATCAATGGTGTCGATGACGCCAGCCGAACACCTGGCATTCCTAACGTCGATTTCCCTGATAACGGTCCAGCGTCAGATCGTCGATTCACTCAGGCTCAAGGAGGAGTCAGCCTGTACTTCGGCTTCGAACCGTGGCAACAAATCACGACGCTTGGTACCGAGTCGTACTTAACTTACGGAACAGTCAATGCACAACACGGAATTCTAACCACACCCTTCCACCAAGACTTAAGTAGTAATCCAGCACTGGTAACGGGCGTCGGTGCCGCAGGCAGAGGTTCTTACAACTTGCCTGGCGGTGCTTTCGGCGCCGTGGAAACCAATACCTTCGATCTCACTAATTCTGTCGATGCCGATCGACCGACACTGTACTTCAATTACTTCCTGGAAACTGAAAATTTCGGTGGGGCCAATGGCGGTTCAAACATCGGTTCAGAAGCCAACAACCCATTCCGCGATTCAGCTCGTGTGTGGATCAAGCGTAACGGGTCAACAACTTGGGAACTATTGGCGACCAACAACTCGCAGTTGAGTGCAGCCAACCCCAACAATACCAATGGAACCGCTGAACTCGCTGGATTCCTTTCACACCTAGCCGACGCTGGCAGGAACAGTACAACGCCCCGAAGTGTCTCGCAGCAGCAGCGACAAGAGCTCTTCGACAACTCTGGTCAATGGCGACAAGCTCGCGTGGATTTGTCGGACTACGCAGGTGAATCGGGCCTGCAACTTCGCGTCGATTTCTCGACAGCAGGCACGTTGTTCGATCCAACCAATGCTGTCGATCCATTTGCTGGGAATCTACCCACCGATGCGTCGTTTAATAGCCTCAACGGTTTTGGCGAATGGGTGCATCCGACACGTTCGATTCGAAGTACGGCGAACAACTTCGAAGGTTTCTATATCGACGATTTCATCATCGGCTATGCCGAGCGAGGCGAAATGGTCACGGGTGCCGGAGGTGATTCGAACATTACCAATCTGATTGGTTCGGACCGCACGCGAGATCAAGATCCGAACCGCGGTGCTTTAACGCTCGCAGGACGTTACCAACTCGAAGTTCGGCGTACTGGTGAATACCAGGGCTACGACGAACGACGTGACTTGAACACTATCGGTGTGACCTTCGGGACGAACGATCGTCACATCATCGAAATCAATGAAACGGCGAGAGTTGATTTTAATTCCAGTTCTCCGGCCCATCCGGTCAACACGCCATTTGATCTAACTCAAATCAGTGGACTAGTTCCCGCTGGTTCGCTGCCGGTAGGAGTGTTCCCAACTGCTTGGTCGGCAACCACAACACGTCCACTAACGGGCGACCGAAGTCTACAATCCGGTAATGTGTCGCTTATTCCTGTATCCGCTTACCAAGTCCGAACGGACCAACTCAACCTCGATCCGTTCACGAACACTCAGGCTGGTGTGATCGAATTCTCGTTTAGCACGAGTTCTGTCGACGATGATGGGCTTGTTTTCTTGATCGACGGCAATCCACAAACACTGGTGGTTCCTGACCCTGATTTCCCGGGATCAACGAATCCAGTCTTAGCCTCGGGGGAATTGCCGTATCGCACGGTTCGATTCAATGTTTCCTCTGGACAGCACACATTTACATGGCTGTTGCTGGGCACCAATAGCCCCACCAGTCGAGCATTCATTGACAATATCGTCTTACTACAGGGTGCTACAGGCTTACTTGCCGACTTGAATCGTGAACGCGAGCAAGGCCAGTTCATCATCGATTCGAACTTTATCTCGGATTCGTCATTACAAGGGATTAACGTCCAGCCAGGAGTGGCTCAGGGAAGTGGCGCTGGTGTTGCGCACCCAGGTTCACTCATCAATTTCCCTCAAATCAATGCCGATCGATTGATCCCAGGTATTGTTATCCAAAACAATGTCGTCACGGGTAGCTCGACAGGGATTCAGTTCGCTGGTTCAACGGCGCAGAATCCACAAATCCCCGTCCCCTTTGGGCGAATTGTGAATAACACGCTTGTGGGCATTAATCGCACTGGAACCGGCATTGCAATTGTTGGAAATGCCAGCCCGACGCTGCTGAACAACTTGTTCACGAGCCTTTCTGTTGGCATCAACAATGTCAGTACGGCCGCCGCTCAAGGAAGTGAAGCACCGGTCATTCGGTCGAACTTCTTCCAGAACAACGCGAACAATGGGGCCATCGGCACCGACTCGCTTTCCGGTGGCAACACAGGCTCGCCCTTTGTGAGTGCTGCGAATCGTAACTACTACATTGTTGCAGGATCTGGCGCCTTAGACAGTTCGCAAGACGTCGAGCAAGATCGCGCTGACTATCGAACGTTCAAGCAAGAGCTCGGTATCTCCGATTCGCCAATTCAAGCTCCGACGCGTGACGTCTATGGACAATTGAGAGTCGACTCGAACGCTTCGAGTACCGGTGGCGGTTCGAGCGTATTCAAGGATCGTGGAGCGGTGGATCGCAGTGATACCGACCAGCCGTATGCTGTGCTCCTCAATCCAGTCGACAATGATCCTGCGGATCAAGCAGCGACAGCCACGGTCGTGAAGCTCAATAATCCACTCTTGGAGAATTTCCAGATTCTCTTAGGTGACGGTCGTGGTGCGAATGCGCCGTTCGAAGGCACTGGTGGTAACACGCTCACAGTGACATCCGATCGCGTTGTTGTGACCGAGAACGGTCGTCCGTTGACTGCGGGAGTGGATTACACGTTTGGTTACAGCATTAGTAGTCGTCAAATTCGTTTGACACCAACAGCCGGTCTCTGGAATCCAGACAGTGTTTACGAAATCATCTTGCTGAATGATGATTATTTATTGCTCAATACTGACGATCAAAACTCGTCGCTAGACACCAATACCGGAGCGGATATTGCCGATGGCGATCGTTTGAACGTGACTGGGGCACAGTCCGCGACGTTCGAGTTTGACAGCGGTTTTGTTCTGCAATTGCCTCAGCCGTTGAAGATCAATGTCGGTGCTGGACTCGCATCGGGTGCGTTGCAATTCGGTGACCGAATCACGCTGGCTATGGATCGTGACTTGAATCCGGCAACGACCAACACCCTGGTCACGCTTGAAATCGTATCGGCGACTGGCGGTTCTCCCTCGAGCCCGACCTTTGTGCCGGTGCGAGTGAATGTTGGTGCGACACCGGAAGAAGTTTCCATCGCCATTGTCGCTGCGCTTCGTGGATTTGTGCCTGCAACGACCCAGAAGATCACTGATGTTTTGGAAATCAATCCATTCACAGTATCTGGTGGTGTTCAACTCAACGCGATTCCTGGATTGACCGTCACGACGACGAGCGTCAATAGCGTTCTCTCGAGCTCTGGCACAAACGCTTCCGTCGCTGATGGACAGATTCTGTCGTACACGAGCGCGGGCGGTACGACGGGACTTGTGGGGCAATTCCACGTCCAAGTATTCGATGATCTGAGTTCGCCAACGACGGGACTCGCTACCGATTTTGTGAACGCGACAGCGACCACTTTGCCGGCATTCAACCCTCCTCTCGCAACAGCGCCGGTCGCCGGCGATTTCTTGCGTATCGGCAACGAAATTGTGTTGGTGACTGCGGCGGGTACCGTAACACGCGGTCATTTCGGAACTCTAGCGACATCACATGCTGCGGGCACCGCAGTCGTGAAGCTGAATGTTGGTCCTGTATCGACAACGACCAATCCAGTAACAAACGCGGACTTATTCATTGATGTTCTTGATGTTGCTTCACTTGGTATTAATACATTTGATACCGCTCCCGATTATTTGCGAATTAATAATGAGATTGTCCGCGTCAACGGTGCGTTCGGTAATCTTTTAGTGGTCGAACGTGGACAACTAGGAACAACGGCGGTCGCGCATCCAACCCATGCCGTCATCGCACCCATACGCCTGTCGATGTCGACCATTGTTGCTGAAACAAAGTCAGGTCAACCGTCGACGCTTTTGACCAATGACCGTGTATTGACCGTCAACAAGAACGCAAATTTTGACGTCCGCATTGGCGACCTCTTGCAAATCGGCAACGAAGTGCTGCGTGTCATGTCGATCACTGACAATGTCACAACACTTGATCTCTTGGTTGATCGTGGTGAGTTCAATACGCCAGTCGTAGAAGTTCCGACAGCTGTACTGGGCATCGAAGTCCCAATCAACGATCGAAACGGCCGTCCGATCACTGGTTCTGCTCTCGTGGGTCAGCAGTTCACGGTGACGAACAATCAACTTGTTCCACCGGTAACAACGAAGTTCGAATTTACCTTGGACGGACTCGTTGCTGGACCTGGCATCGTGCCTGTCTGGGTTGAAAGCGCGTCCAATCGCGACGCGATTGCGAAGTCAATTGTCAACGTATTACCTAACGCTGGCTTGGGCATCACGTCAACGATCGATCCCGCAGCATCGTTCAGAGTTCGATTGGGTAGCGTCGTTGGTACGACCTTCAATCCATTGTCCTCGGGACTTGTGGGTTCAGGTACCACGATTGCGTCCGCAGCGGCAACGCCGGCGACGACCGGATCACTTTTGATCCGTGTACCGAACTTGCGGATTGACGGCGTCGCGCTCAGGGGATCCGATCTTTTGGGCAAGACATTCTCCATTATCGATGCAAGCACAACGCCAGGAACGCGGCGTGTATTCGAGTTCACGTCCAATGGCGTACCGCTTACCGCTGGTGCGACGTCCGTAACGATTCTCGCCACCGATACGCCGACGGCCCTTGCAACGAAGATTTCGTTGGCGATTGATTCTGCATTCGGTCCCCAGTTGACTGTCTCAATCGACCCCAGCGATACCAATTCGGTTCGATTGATTGTCCCTGCTGGTTCGACGCTGAATTTGGGAAGTACGACCCTCACTGGTAACGGCGCTGCGGCTGCGAATTCCCCAGCCACCGCAGCACTTTCCCTGTCGATCCCATCGCTTCGAAGCGACGGTATTGCTCTCTCCGGAAGCGATCTGCTTTCGAAACGTTTTACGATTCTAGACAACAGCATTACCCCAGCCGCTTTACGAACGTTTGAGTTCACTACCGCAGCGACAGCCACTGGTGCGACAGCGATCACAATTCTCGCTTCCGACTCTCCGGCGACGATCGCGACGAAGGTAGCTGCAGTGATCGATACGAGCGGACTTGGAGTGACCGCAAGTGTGAGTGGAACTGACCCACTGTTGGTCAATCTTGTGGCCGTTGTTGGCTCGACACTCAACCTCGCTGACTCTGGTTTGACGGGAAGCGGTTCAGCAACACCGATCACGCTTGCGGCAGTAACGGGTCGATTAGCGCTCACCGTTCCATCGACGACCACTGGCAGTATGATCATTGGCCGAACGTTCAATCTTTTTGCCAACAACTCGCCAGCAACGATCTCAAGAACCTTCGAATTCGTTCTGACGGGAAATATGGCATCGGGTGGAAACACAGCGATTGCAATTAACAACGCGGATTCGGCAGCCACGATCGCTTCGAAGATCGTTACGGCCATCAGTGGTGCAAGCTTGGGTGTGACCTCGTCCACCGAGCCCACCGACCCAAGAACGGTACGGTTGGTTGCATCGGCCGGCTCGACATTGAACCTCGGCACATCGACATTGCTGGGTAGCGGAGCCTCAGTCATTGGTACTCCGCTTCGACTCCAAGTTCCACGCCAACTCTCCACGGGGGCTGCAGTCGTTGGACTGGATTTAGTTGGCAAGACGTTCACCGTTGTCGATAACAGTATTCCACTCGCAACGACATTTGAGTTCGTATTAACGGGAAATATTGCTGCGGTTGGAAACACCCCGATTGAAGTGAATGCTGCTGACAACGTGCCAACGATTGTGAGCAAGATCGACAGTGTTTTTGATGCGATTGCATTGGCAGGAATAAACGCCAATGTTGATTCATTCGATAATGCTACGTTGCAACTAACATCAACAGCCTCTGGATCGACGCTGAACTTGGGCGATTCAGGGCTTTCGGGTAGCGGTGCGGCAATCAACACGACCGGGAATCTTCTGATTCAAGTTCCGACCCTCTCAGCAGGTAATGTCGCGTTTACTGGCTCTGATTTGCATCAAAGAACGTTCACGATCACCGACGTAAGCACCGACCCGTCTCTCGTTAGAACGTTTGAATTTCTAACCAGCGGCGGAGCTCAAATTGGCAACGTTCCGGTTCCACTATTAGCGGCTGATACACCAGCGACGATCGCCATCAAACTGTCCAACCGAATTGCGGCTGCTGGTTTGACCGGCGTCGTCGTGACGGCTGACCCAGCGGATCAAACGATCGTGCGTTTGAGCGTCACGCAAGGATCCTTTGTGAACCTTGGGACATCTAGGCTCGTTGGATCGGGATCCCCAGTCGCAACCTCGGTCGCAAATGCTTCGCTCTCACTTGAAGTTCCAAAACTGCGTGCCGACGGATTGCCAATCACTGGTACCGATTTGGCGGGCAGGACATTCACGCTCACGGACCGAAGTGGTGTGGCGCCAGTAAGTAGGACTTTCGAGTTAACCACAACGGGAAGTGCCGCCACCTCTGGAGCAACAGCCATCACCGTTGGCGCCACGAGCTCAGCCGGAACAATAGCATCGCAAATCGCAAGAACACTCTCGACTGCTGGACTGGCAATCAGTGTTACTATTGATCCAGCCGATGTCACACGACTGCGGATCCTTACAGCGGCTCGATCAACACTCAATCTCGGCAACTCAAGTTTGCTAGGCAGCGGTGCGGGTGTCGCGACAGGCGTTCAGACTGGCAACTTGGTGATCGAAGTTCCTCGGTTGCGTGCCGATGGTGCGCCTCTAGCGGGCAACGACCTCATTGGCCGAACATTCTCAATTGTTGACCAAGGCGTAACACCTTTGACGTCACGGACGTTCGAATTCTCGCTGAGCTCAGCTGTCGTCACGTCTGGCGCCGTTCCAGTGACTCTACTTGCGACCGATACTCCGGATTTAATCGCTGCGAAGATTGCGGGAGCGATATCGACTTCGTTCCCTGCCGTTCCTCCAAGCGCGGTCTCAACGGTGTTGGCGACCATTGCTTCGCCAGACAACAACATTGTTCGGCTAACCACTTCCCTACGGTCAACCGTCAACCTTGGTTTGTCGGGACTCGTTGGAAGTGGTACTGCGATTCCGATCACGTCGACCGTGGGAATCGGTCGCTTATCGATCACGGTCCCCGAACGACGAATCGGCGGGCCTCTTTCACCCACACCACCAGTGACTGAGTTTCTGTCTTTGATTGGTGATGATCTTGTTGGTTCAACGTTCAGCATCACTGACACGAGCGTCATTCCGGCAACAACAACTTCCTTCGAGTTCACTCTTGATGGCGTGGTTAGCACCGGCAATGTAGCGATTTTGATTGGCCAGCGAGATGAATCCGAACTCATCGCCTCAAAGATCGGCAGCGCTATCGCGTCGGCTGGCCTTGGCTTGTCGCTCACTCCAGATCCTCTCAACCCGCGTGTCGTGCGTTTCAACACAACGGTTGGCACGACAATCAATACAGAATTTACACCTACTCTGGCTCCGCTATTCGGTGGGCTACTCGGTTCGACTGAAGTGGATGGCCCGAATCCGTTGACGTTCCAAGTCCCGACGTTGCGTGCCGATGGAGTACCTCTAACCGGTACCGACTTGCTTGGCAAGACATTCACGATTGGTGACAGTAGTGGTGTTGGAACCGTCGTTACGACATTTGTATTCACGACAGGTGTGGCGACGGGTTCCAATGTACCAGTTGTCATTTCAGCAACCGATTTGCCAGCGACGATCGCAGCCAAAATGGCTGCCGCGATCAGTGGTTCTGCGATTGGACTGGGAGTATCGACGGATCCACAGAATCCAACCATCGTGCCTCTTGGTGCAAGGGCAGGAATCTCGATCAATCCACTCTTGTCAGGACTGTTTGCGTTCCGCGAGCCGGTGACGACTTTTGCGACGGCGGCAACCGAAGTGGTGATCGTGCGATCCGAAGCTTCGCCGATTACGATCTTTGCGAGTGATACTCTCGATGATCGCAAGTTGTCTGACGACGTTGATTCCGACACGCGTCTAGGTGTAACGAGTAAAATCGCAAGGGCGCTGCGAGAATTTGGGGATGTTGCGAGTCACACCGACCTTGGACTTTCATTCGCTCAAGGCATTGAAAACGGACGCATTTATCTCGGAGGTAAAGTCGGTGACTCGATCAGCTTCTTTGGCATCGGAGTGCCGAACCAAAGTGGGCTTGTATCGCCAAGTGGTGGGCTCGAAATCCAACTTCCATCAACGGCCACAGGGTTGTCGCTGGATGGAAAGACGTTCCGCATTCGCAACAATAATGTGTCACCAGCGACAACGACAACGTTTGAGTTCACGCTTGACAATACTGTCAGCGGTACCAACATAGCCGTCCCCGTGTTTGCGACAGCCGACGCGATCGAGATCGCGAAGCGTTTTGCGATCTCTCTCAATAATGCAGGTTTCGCCGCGTCAGACGATTCGCTTAACACGTTAGTCATTCATGTCAGTGCACCGATTGGAACCGAGTTCCCGTCGCCGATCGTAACATCCGCTCCCTTTACAACGTCCGGTGTCGCGGGCGGTGAAATCCGTACTGAGCAAGCAAATCCGTTCCAAGCGACAATCGTTAGTACACCTGGTGTGACAAGTGGCTTGACCTTGCAAGTTCCCTTGACAGCGACGGCTGCGAGCTTGGACACCAGGACGTTTACGGTTACCAACAACAATGTTGTGCCGTCCGTTGTCACGACATTCGAGTTCTCGATTGACCTCAATGTGGGTTCAGGTGCAAAGCTCGTTCAACTCTCACCGACAGCGACAACGAGCGATATCGTTGCCGCAATCATCGCCGCGATGTCAAGTGCTTCAATCGGCTTGAATCCGAGCGTGAATACGAATCCATCTGCACCGAATTCAATTCTGCTTGGCGAACCGATTGGCTATGCTATAGCTCCGCTGACCACGGGCTTGAGCGTGTCCGGAGTTTCAGGTGGTGCTGTTGCGATTCCGTTTATCCCCAGCACAACGTTTACCTCGGATGCCGTTGCCGCAGCGATCGTCAACGCAATCACGTCGACCGAGCCACTCAACTTAACAGCATTATCCGCTGGCGATGGTCGAATTTATCTCCGCAGTACGGATGGTAGTGTTGCAGCGTCAAATCTCTCGATTGCAACATCAGGATCGTTAACGGTCTCGACCCAAGTGATCGGCGCCATTCGCGATTTAGCAGGCAATCGGTTGCAAGCAAACCGATTCTCCGGCGAAACTCGCTTCACGATTTTGCTCAGCGACCAAGAAGTTGACTTTGGGGATGGCCGATCACTCGTGGGCCCGGTTGTCGCGCCACAAACTGTTCTCGGCAGCGGAACAACGGGAGTTGATGGCGATGCAGCTCGTCACGTGATCCTTGTGGGTATCAAGAATGCCTCCGACCCGATTCTTGGAAGCATTGTTGACGGTGAGAACAATGCCACCGCCAATGCTGGCGCAACCGGCGATGACGCAAACGGCCTAGACGATGAGGACGGGCTGACCTTGGACACGGTAAAATCGGTGCTGAACGTTGCTTACAACGCCGCAGTTCCCGCCGTGTTTGACGTTTTCGCGAGCGACTACGGTGTCGTCGATGCTTGGATCGATTGGAACCGAGATGGTGACTTCAATGACGCAGGGGAACAGATCCTCAAGCAGACGGCAGTTTGGCCGGGTGTGAATCAGGTCCAGGTTGTGACGCCATCGATGGCTGATATCGGTATCAACGTTGCCTCGCTAGGAACCGATGCGGTACTGAGAATCCGCATCAGTCGCTCTGGAGTTTCACGACCTGATCAAATCTCCGTTGGTGGCGAAGTTGAAGATCACATTGTCAAGATCGTTCCTGGAAATACACCTGCTCCGGGCGCAAACGCTGGCATCTTCTCAGTCAATGAAGGTAGCACCACGACGTTCACTTCGAACTTGCTTTCGAACGTGATCTTACCTGCCGCCAATTTCGAGATCTTTGAGGTTGTTGACCCGAGTACCGGCCGCAAGGTCAACGTGCCTAGCGGTGGCAGTGGCACGGTGTTGCAATTGAAAGATGCTCTCGGAAACACGGCTGGCAATTTGACCGTGTTTGCTAACGGCGATTTCGCATTCGAACCCAAGGCGGACTACAACTCCGCCGGACAAGATGGAATCTTCGCTACGGCTGACGATTATGGCTCGCTTCGTTTCGAGTACCGACTGCGTGAGATCGCTAGCAAGTTGCCGAGCATCACAATGTCGACGGCGACGATTTCAATCTTGCCCGTCAATGACGCACCTACTCTCGACATGATCCCGGATCGGACAATCAATGAAGATGATGGTGTGCAATTCGTCAACTTGACTGGTGTCACATCGGGCGGTCGTGAAACGCAGTCGATCACGCCCGCTCAACCGCTCTCCTTTACGGCCACCAGCAACAACCAGGCACTTGTTCGAGATGCCGACATCAATGTTGTTTATGACGCGATGAGTTCAAAGGCCACACTGAGCTATCGATCTGTAGCCAACATTTATGGCGAAGCGGTGATCACGGTCACTGTCAGCGACGGCTTCATGATCAATGGCACCTCAACACAGTCGTTCATTGTCACGGTCAAACCGCTCAATGATGCTCCGTTGGCGCAAGACAAGAACATTTCGATTATCGAGCAAGTCGAGTTTGATTCGAATGGCAATCCACTCGTTGTTGACCGCAAACAATTCTTCACCGCGAATGACTTGCTTGCGGGTGCACTCAAGGGCCAGTTCACGGTTCCTGTTGGTGCCCCATTTAATGAAGACGGCCAGACCCTGAGAGTTGTTGCCTTTGCTGTCGGGGCGAACACACCGCTTGATTCAAGTGACGATTTCACCGTTGATGTTGACGAACTGTACAGCACATTGACTCAAACATTCGTCAATGGGAACTTGCCGGCACCCGTTCCACCGGCATTGACCGCGACCCTGCCAACTCGCAATGGCCAGTTGTCATTCTCATTCGTTAATGGTGCGTTTACTCAAGGCTATTATGAGCCCAATGTCGACTATAACGCTCTCACTCCATTTGATCCGAACGATTTCTTCACGTTTGTTGTCGCAGACGACGGAATCGCGGACGCCGGTTCTGTAGCCTTCTTACAACTGGATGAAAGGGAACGGCGCTCAGCGCCAGCAACGGTGACTTTGACGACGACACAAGTCAACGACGTACCCTTCTTGCCCACCTATGGCACGGTAAACCTCGTTGAGGACTTGAAGAACAACACGCTCAACCTTATTAACGGCATCAACTTTGCCAATGGTACGGTCAATCCCGATGGTTCGGTCATCGCTGTTGATCTGTATTCGAACGTGGTAAACGCCAATAATCCGCTTGTTCAGATTCTTCCGGGACAACCAACAGCCCTGGATGAACTTCAGCGACAGACTGTTACGATCGTTGTGTCACCGGTAAGTGTTCCCGGCGACATGTTCGCCGTACTCGACACGAACTTCCCTGGCGTGCTTGCGACCCTTTCGACGGACGGAATTTTACGTCTCAAACCGAACCCAGATGTCTTTGGTGTCGCAGTCTTTAACATTACTGTCACGGACGACGGTCGCGATGCCGCTGGCAATCCGGCGCCACGAAGTGTTTCGCGTCAGATCACGATCGACATCAAACCTGTCAACGATGCGCCGATCACCTATGATCGCGATTTTGCGCTCGATGAGGCACAAGAACTTGACAACGTCACCGGCTCGGCAAATGGCAGTATTGCCGAACTGACGATTACAGCTGAACAACTGCTTCGCCAGACCACGACGAACAATCCGTTGATCGCGAAGGAAAACGCTGCTCGCGAAAGCAATATCCATCTCAACACGCCGATTCCTCCGGTCACGACGCTTTACAACGAGGCAGCCCAGAATCTGCGAGTTGTTGTGATTAGTGCTCGCAACTCAAGTGGAAATACGGTTTCGTTCGATTCGAAACTGATCAACAACTACGACGCCGTTACGGGCTTGGCAACTCGCACGATTGATACTGTCTATGGCGAAATGACTCTGACGTTCCAAGCCGATTTGAATACCGGCGTCGTACCCAATGTTCCGATCGTCAGCACAGGCCGATTTGTCGAAGCGAAGTATCGACCCGACGTCGACTACAACCGACTTTCCGAGCATGACGCTGACGGTCTGGTGCCGATCGACAACGCAGACATTTTCACTTACATCGTCGAAGACTTCGGCACTGTGGTTATTCCTGGAACGGGTATCGCCGACCCTGCGATTCCGCTCCGAAACGAAGACTTCACCGTCGATACCTTAGGCGTCGGCCTGAGCAACCGCTCGGCCGCTAGTACCGTGACTATCACGACTAGGGTGACGAATGACGTGCCCATGTTGCCTAGCTATGGAACCGTCACACTCGTTGAAGACCGTTTGGATGGAACACTTCAAGCTGACGGTACGAATTTCCCGGTCGGATTGAATGCCAATGGCAGTGCAAGTTTGGTTGGCTTGACCAAACCAGACAACACGCTTGTCAACATCAATATTTTCTCGACTCCGATTGTTGTTGCATCGCCAGTAACGAGAATCTTCCCGGGAGCGTCACCGACGGCGAAGGATGAGTTGGTCCGCCAAAGTGTGACAATCACGGTCGTGGACGTCAGTGTTCCGGTGGGCATGTTCGCCGACTTGAATCCCGACCCGATTTTGGTTTCGTATGCGACTCTCACCAACAAAGGTATCCTGTCGCTCCAGCCGAACCCGGATGTGTTCGGCGTGGCTGTCTTCAAGATCGTCGTCGTCGACAACGGACTCGATGATGCAGGGAACGCAAGTCCGCGTAGCGTCGAACGCCTGATCACTGTCAACATCCTGCCAGTCAACGATGCGCCAATCACTGTCAACAGGCAGTTGACTGTCGCCGAAGTCGAACAGAATGACAATGTCACCGGCGTGGCAAACGCCAACGTCGCCAGGCTGAACATCACTGCGGAGAACTTGCTACGGCAATCGACTGGAGCGGCAACACCTGTTGAAGCGACTCGCTCCACCGAAAGTGATATCGCTCCAGCAAGCACCCTTTACAACGAACTCGAACAAAATCTCCGAGTCGTTGTGATTAGTGCCAGAGACCGGGCCGGAACGGTTGTCAATGTTGATGCCTCGACCTTGACGTACGACATCGCAGGTAATGCATCTCAGACGATCTTCACCGTCTATGGGCGACTAGAGCTACGATTCCAAGCCGACCTCGTTGTTGGCGTTGCCGATCCAACCACCGGTCGCTTTGTGGATGCCGACTACTTCCCTGATCAAGACTACAACCGATTGAGTGAGCATGACGCTGACGGCTTAGCACCGATTGATGCGGCAGACATATTCACCTACGTCGTCGAAGATTTTGGCGCAGTCACGATTCCTGGCACGAATGTCGCGATCACGGGCGCTGGAACCAGTCCTTCCAACACCATTGCTCTGCGACAAGAAGACTTCACCACGAATGGTGTCCTTCCTGTCACACCAGCAGGTCGGCAGAACAATCGCTCGACCCCTGCAACCGTCTCCATTACGGTGACCGTCGCCAACGATCCACCCGTTCTGCCTAGCTATGGCATCGTGCAACTGGTTGAAGATCTTAGAAACGGTACCGTCAATGCAGGCAACGTCTTGTTCGCTGATGGAACCGTAAATCCAGATGGCGGCACCATCGTTGTCGACATTTATCCTGATCTCGCGGATGCTTCATCACCCGTCAAGAAGATATTTCCTGGACCGTCGGCGACGGCCAAAGACGAACTGGCTCGTCAAAGTTTAACGATCACCGTGACTCCCGCCACGCCGACAAGCGTTCCAGCGGGCATGTTCGCGCCAATCACAACCGGTGTGTTTGCCACTTTGACCGACTCGGGTTTACTCACCTTGAGACCGAATCCAGACGTCTTCGGAGTTGCGGTGTTCAAGATCACTGTGACGGACAATGGGAAAAACAATGCGGACGCTGACGACTTCAGGAGTGTCGAGCGACTGATTACGATCAACATCGCGCCAATCAATGACCAGCCCGTCACATTCGATCGCGTGTTAACGTTGACGGAAGCTCAAGAGGCTTTCGCGGGAACAGGCAACTCGGATCTAGGTGCCGTCACGGAAGGTGTGGGACGTTTGACGATCACCGCCGAAGATCTTCTGCGCCAGTCGACGACCAATGATCCTACCAAGATCACCGAGAATCCTTCGCGAGAAAGTGATTTCGCTACCGGTTCGAATACGCTCTACGACGAGCACGAGCAGAACCTGCGTGTCGTGTTGTTCGGCGTTCCGAACAGTGCTGGTGGCGAAACGATCGTGACCAGCGCAAATAGCGGTGTGCCATTCACGACAATCAATGGTGGCACGCTGACGTTCCTGTTCGATTTAAGTGGTGCCTTCACAAGCGCGACCTACACGCCAGCAACGGACTACAACAGCAATCCTCCGTTCAACCCAACAGAGTTATTCACTTACGTCGTCGAAGACTTTGGACCAGATACCATTCCGGGTGCCAATGACGCCAACGGTCAAGTGCCTGCGCCAGTTCCGCTTTTCCCAACGCCCGTTGACTACACCACGATCAACGAGCGCTCTGCCAAGAAGACTGTCACGATCACCGTGGCTCCTGTGAATGACCCGCCAGTGCTTCCAGCCTTTGGCACAGTAGAACTCGTGGAAGACCGAAGGGATAACACGCTTGATTCGACGGGTACGGTGTTCGCCAACGGCACAATCAATCCAGACAACGGAAGATTGGTTTATGACATCTTCCCGACGGCCGGAGTTAGAATTCTTCCTGGACCGACGACGGCTCTGGATGAGCAAGAACCGTTGCAAACAGTGACGATCACCGTGACGCCTGTTAACGTTCCTCTCAACATGTTCGCTGAACTGTCCGCAGGCGTGTTGGCGACGCTTGCGACGGATGGATTATTGACACTTCAGCCGAACCCAGATGTGTATGGAGTCGCCGTTTTCGAGATCGCGGTTACAGACAACGGAACCAATGCTGCGGGTAATCCGGATCCGAAGACCGTCACTCGACGCGTCACGGTGAACATCGCCCCAGTCAACGATCAGCCTGTTACACAAGACCGACAATTGAATGTAGCCGAGGCGCAAGAGTTTCTGGATGTCAGTGGTAATCCGAATTTGACGGCCATTTCCGAAGGTTTCGGCTTGCTGACGATTACGCCAGAAGACTTGCTGCGTCAATCACAGAATGATTTGAGTTCAACGCGAGAAAGCGACTTTGCCAACGGTTCCAACGGCCTGTATGACGAGCATGAGCAGAACTTGCGCGTCGTCCAGTTCAGCTTCACGAATGCCACGGGTTTGCTCACGACTGTCACTGCTGCAAACAGTGGCACCGTCTTCACGACGAACACAGGCGGAACTTTGACGTTCAACTTTGTAGGTGGCGCATTTAGCGGCGGTGAATATCGTCCACGTGTTGACTACAACCGCTTGCCAAACTTTAGCCCAGCACCGATCGCAGATACATTCACGTATATCGTCGAGGATTTTGGACCTGCAACGATTCCCGGCAGCGGATTCGTCAAGACACCCACTGGCGTCGACGACACCGTTGATTTCACGGTAGACGGTTTGGGCTTGGGCATCAACAACCGTTCGGTACCACGAACAGTCTCGATCACGGTTCTTGAAGTCAACGACCCTCCGCTGTTCCCGACGTTTGGTGAAGTTGTTCTGACGGAGGATGAAGCGGCTGATAACGTACCTGTCCTACGTGACATTTATGCGAATCCGCTCGAGATCATTCGACCAGGTCAGGCAACAGCGTTGGATGAGTTGGTGCGACAAAACGTGGTGATCACGTTTGCTGCGGTGCCGGGAGGCGTTCCAGCAGGAATGTTTGCTGGATTACCAACCCTTACCGTGGATGGCACGCTCACGCTTCGTCCGAATCCGGATGTCTTTGGCGTTGCCTTGTTCGATGTGACTGTTACCGATAATGGCACTTCGTTTGGCGTACCCACTCCACGAAGTGTCACTCGGCGCATGACCATCAACATCAATCCTGTGAACGACAGTCCGGTTGCTTTTGCAAGGACGTTTAGCGTCGACGAATCTGTTGAGGCGGATTCAGCTGCTGCCGCAATTCGAACATTCGTTGCGGACGACTTGTTACGAGAGACTGCAGCTCATGGTGTTCGCGACGCTGAGGGACAATTCCCCGTGACGCTCTCGAATCTATACGATGAAACGGAGCAGGCTCTAAGGGTAGTACGTTTCTTGGTGCCCGGCACATCCGACGTTGATGGAACTGATCCTGTGTTGACAAGTGGCACAGGTACCGTCACTCGCGTAACCGTTACGGGAGCAACTCTGTCGTTCCAATTCGTTAATGGAACATTCACACAGGGCAGCTATTCACCAGCAGTCGACTACAACGAGCGAACTCCATTTGCTCCAACGGACGCGTTCTCCTATGTCGTTGAAGACGATGGGGTGACGACCGTTCCAGGTGCGGCGTTTGCCGGTAAACCAACAAGTGCGCCTCAACCACGACTAGAATCGCAACCGGCGACCATCACGTTCAATGTAACCGAAAGCAACGATCCGCCGTTGTTTACGATGCCGTCAGAGATCACGATCCTCGAGGATCAACTCGCTGACAATGTCACTTTCGTACAGCTAGGTTTCGTAACCGATATTGCTGTTGGGCCAGTGAATGCTCGAGACGAGTCGTTCGCAAACCGTCAAAACGTGACCTTTGCTGTGACCGCGCTCAACCAACCGACAGGCTTGATGGTGGGTGACGTGCTTCCGCAAGTCGATCCTTCGGGAACGTTGCGATTCAACCCCGCTCCAGATGCATTTGGGATCGCCGTTTATTTGGTAACCGCCAACGACAATGACAACGCCGGGGATCCAAGAGAAACAACCAAGACGTTGACGATCAACATTAATCCAGTCAACGACGCTCCTGTTGCGTTCCCGCGTTCATTCTCTACCGTTGAAGCGATCGAAGCTTTGGGTGATGCGCCGGCAACGATTCTCTTTGGTGCCAACGATTTGCTGCAAGTCGGAGTAGGGGCTTTGACACCGAGCATTACGGGCAGCTTTGCACCGACACTCTCAGCCTTGTACGACGAGTCGGAACAAATCCTCCGAGTGGTTGCATTCAACGTTCCTGGCCAAACACCGGTTGATGGTGCGACGCTTGGCGTAGGCACTGTCACAGTAACTCGCTCGACGATCAACGGTGGAACGCTTTCGTTCACCTTTGTCAACGGTGCGTTCACGACAGGCAGTTACCAAGCAGCAGCGGATGTCAACAACCGCACTCCGTTCGCGGTCAATGACTTGTTCAGCTACGTCATCTCGGATGATGGCCTGTCAACGATTCCAGGTTCAGTATTCACCCAAGGTTCGACGGAAGTTCGTGACCTTGCCGATCAACGATCGCTAGCCGCAACTGTGACGATCACTTTGACGCCAGCGAATGATCCGCCACAGTTTGATTCGCAATCAATCGTCAACATTCTTGAGCGCGATGACAACGGTACAACGGTAGTTGCAAACTGGGCAACCAACATTTTACCTGGGCCAAACTCCGCTCTGGATGAACTTCAACGGCAAACGGTTTCGTTTGCTCTGGATAACGCAACCTCGCTCATCCCAGCAGGGCTGTTCCGACTCGCCCCCGTCGTGAGTCCAACTGGCGAACTGTCGATTTTCTCGAATCCTGACGCTGTCGGATCGGCAACGATCGTGATGGTGGCAACAGACTTCGAATTGATTGCCGGATTTGTTCCTCAATCGACCCGAGTCACCTTTGCGATCAACGTGCAACCGGTTAACGACGCACCTCGTGTTGTGGCCACTGTTGCGGGAAGCACGGCCGCAGATGGGCCGGACTTGGCTTACTCCGTCGACGCGGACGGAGTCATCACTTACACGCTCAAGGAAGACAACACCCAAGCCAATGGCGAAACTGGCGTTGTCAAGTTCTTCGTTCCAATTCGTCGAGTCATGGCAAACGGCAATGGGTATGCCCAGATTGGGTTACTGGATCCGTTTAACGTTGGCCCAGCCAATGAAGGCGATGGCACCGTTGGTGGATCGCAAGTCCTTGAGTTCATTGACTTCGATCCCGTCACGTTGCTGGGTGGCTCACTCGAGCTTTCACCAGACGGCACTGGACTGCTTTATACGCCGCCGGTTGACTACAACAATACGATCGGCAACGGCATTCGCGGTGATGACTCGTTCACATTCCGTTTCCGCGACACCGACAGCAATACCGCTGGAAGCGAAACGTATGACTTGACGTCACAAAGTCTGGTCGACGATACGATTACAGTGACTCAAACATCGAAATTCAGGCTGAACCGAGTTAACGATCGACCTGAATTCACGATCACGGGTGCGAACGCGGGACCAACAACCGTCGAGTCGCTCGAAGACTCTGGTTTGTTCACGCTCGATGGATTTGCCACCGGAATCGTTTCCGGCCCAAGCTTAGGTGAAGATGAGTTCATCGGCGCGTTGGCCCAAACCGTGTCGTTTGAGGTCGTTCCCACCGGCGGCTTGACTGCGGCCCAAGTTGCGCAGGCATTCGTCCAAGCACCGAGAATTTCGCCAAGCGGTCGGCTTACCTTCCAAACCAACTCCGACGTCTACGGCGAATTCCAATTTGCGGTCACGCTGGTCGATACTGGTACCAATGATTTGGCGCGAGGCGACTTGAATCGTTCCTTCACGCAAACGATCACGATCGATGTCCAACCGGTCAATGATGCTCCAACACCGCGACTTGGGGCTGCCCCGCTCGCGTTTACGGTCGCTGAAGATGGCTCTGTTGAGATCCCACTGCGGACCATCACCAACCTCAATAATTCCACCACTCCAGGCATCCTTGACCAGTTTGTTGCTGGCCCGGCCAACGAAATCGGCTCGATTCCGCTCAATGAGGGTGGAAGCCAGGCCTTGTTCTTGGCAACTCCATTACCGACCGTAACGGACCAAAATGGAACTCTAACAACGAGACTTGAAAACGGTATTCCCGTCGCTTTGGTTTACACACCGAAACTTAATTTCACAGGCCGTGACACGTTCTCGTTCACAGTCACCGATAATGGCATGAGCATTACTCTTGGCAGCGGGAATGTGGCAAGCGATGACAGCCGAACCGTGACAGGACTTGTGACCATCGATGTGTCGCAAGTCAACGACGCGCCACTGTTTAACGGTGCAGCGAACGTGAGCAGTGACGAGGATGCTGGTTCACAAACCGTTGCGAATTGGATTACGGGAATTCAAGTGGGTCCGTTGGATGCTGTGGACGAGATCAACGGCAATGGCACGGCCTCGCCTCAAATTCCTGACGTGCGCTTCCGCCTGATTTCTTCAAGTACTCCCAACTTAATACTCTCCGGACCGACGGCGACGATTGTTGGTTCCAACGCGACGCTGAACTATACCGCTGGCCCAAATGCGAACGGTATGGTGGTTTACGAAGTCCAACTCTTCGATAATGGGGGGACAACAAATGGTGGTACGGACGCGAGCACGACGAGAACATTTACGATCACTGTAAACGCGATCAATGATCCGCCGACCTTCGCGTCGGGCACGCCAGTTACTGTCAACGAGGATAGTGGCTCGTACGATGAACCTTGGACGACAACGTTCTCTGTTGGGCCTGCGGATGAAGCAGCGTCTCAAACGATTTCGTTCCGAGTCGAAACACCGCTGGACAAGCAAACTCTATTCAGTGCACTTCCAGCAATTGATTCGGACGGGCGACTGACATTCACCAGTGCGGATGATGCCAATGGAGTCATTGACGTTCTCGTCACCGCAGTCGACTCACTCGGCGGGGAATCGCAATCGGCAACCTTGCGTATCTCCATCACGCCAGTGAACGATGCTCCAACAGGCGGTGCCGACACAATCGAGAGCACTGTGGTCAATGGAGTGAACCAAAAGGACGTCAACGAAGATTCCGTCATCGTGATCCCCGCCTCCGATTTCCTTGCAAATGATTCAGACACGGACTCAGCCCTTAACCCGAGAGAGGCTGTCTCGTTCCGCTTGCAATCTTCGACAACAACGAGGCTTGGCGCGACGTTGACATTCGATGTGGCAACTCAGTCCGTATTCTATGATCCGAGAACAAGCACAACGCTACAGATGCTGAAGCCGGGCCAAACGGCTAACGATACATTCACCTACCAGGCGGTCGATCAATCGAACGCTGCGAGTGAACCGATTACAGTTACGGTGCGAGTCGAAGGAATTAACGATGCTCCAGTGCTTGGAGCTGACGCACCGACGGTGAGTCGTACCGTTCCGACGGTGCTCGATCTGCTCAGCAATGACAGAGATATTGACGGTGACATTGTTCCGGCATCACTCATCATCACCCAACAACCGACAGGCGGTTCGTTAAATCTCGAGGCCAATGGAAGGCTGACGTACACGCCGTTCCCAGAATTCTCGGGAAGTGACTTTTTCCGATATACCGTGGGGGATGACCTCGGCCAGCAAAGTGAACAGGCAATGGTTACCATCAACGGAAGCAACGCTCCCATAGGTGGAGTCGACGATCTTTCGGTTCGCGCCGGCGTCAATGACCTTGAGGTACTCAGCAACGACATTCTGTTCGGCGATGCGACGTTTGACTTGACGACCTTGACGATCGTCACGCCACCGACGGGCGGCTTAGCCGTTCCACAAGCCGATGGAACGATTCGCTATACGTCCAATGAAGGTTTCTTTGGTGCTGACTTCTTCGAATACGTGATTACGGATTCCGAAGGCCGTGTTAGTGAACCCTCTCGTGTCAACTTGAGTGTGACCGCTCTTGGCTCACAAAACCCCGCCAATTTCATGGATGTCAGTGCGAACGGTGAAGTAACTGCGTTTGACGCGTTGCTGATCATCAACCGACTCAACATCGCTGGTAATGTTCGCAGCATTCCAGTGGACCCGGATGAGCCAACACCTCCTTACTACGATGTCAACGGTGACGGATTCATCTCAGCCGGTGATGCATTGGAAGTGATTGCCGAGATCCGTCGATTGGACAACGAGCGATTGACGGGTGGTTTGGGTGAAGGTGAATTCTTGCTCGCCGATACGATTCATTCGTCGACCATGAGTGTCCAGATCTCGTTCAACTCAACGCCAATCATGTTACCGGTTCGATCCACGAACCCGGTTGACGAACTGTTCGGTTTGAGTGGGGATGACGACTCCACAACGACGGTACAGTCCAATGAATTCAGCAGTGACGCTGGACTTGTTCATGCGATTGATCTGATCGCGGCAGATTCGGATGGCGGTTTGGACGACGAGACAACCGACGCGAGTCTTCTCGCTGTGGATTCGCTCTTCTCGGACTTCGACAACTTGAGTTAGTCAGGGTTCGCGTCCAATGATTTCCGATAGCGTCGCGTTCGAAAGGAACGCGACGCTGCATCGACAGAATGAGGCAGAGGCAGAGAAGCACTCGCGTTTTAGTAACTTGAGGCTGTTGATTTGTGCCTTTTGTGCTGATTTTGTGGCCTTCAATAGGCAGGCGACCGATACCTAACGAAGACAGTCCTCTGCGAGCCTGCGGGAATTTCTTCGATGAGTCTTTTCGGAACCATTCAGCAGTCAGCGGGTGCCTTGCAAGCGGCTCAGGTAGGGCTACAAGTCGTTGGCAACAACATTGCTAACGCGAACACGCCTGGCTTCATTCGGGAACGGCTAGAGCAAGTCCCAGCGGTCGCGTCTCGCGAAGGTGGTTTGATCAAGGGCAATGGCGTCCGACCGATCGGCGTCACTCAAGTTGTCGACAAAGCGTTAATCGAGCGGATGTACGCTGCCAAAAGTGCATTGGCTGGATCCGAAGAACTCACGAAAGCCTACAGCCAACTCGAAGAGCTGACGAATGATCTGGATGGAGGCGGCCTGAGTAGCCAACTGACGCTTTTCAATAACTCGCTGCACGAACTTTCAACGCAACCGGGAGACGGCTCTCTTCGCGAATTTGTGATTCTTCAGGGTGAATCGTTGGCATCGCGAATACAGTCGTCCCGCACAAGTGCGCTAGAGCGTCAAGTGACGTGGAACAATGACCTTCAAGACATTGCGACCCAGATCAATCGTTTGACAGAACGAATTGCGCGTTTGAATGTAGAAATCGCGACAATTGAGGGTGGCGGTGTGGGCCAAAGCGATGCAACCGGTTTGCGTGATCAACGCTACCTCGACCTTGAAGAACTCGCTAGCTACGTGAACATCAATGTCCAGGAACAAGAGAGTGGCACCGTCAATGTGTTTGTTGGCGGCGACTATCTAATCAGTAATCGCAACTTCCGTGAAGTTTACAGTGCTTACAATCCATCGGAAGACGGATTCGAAGTACGGATCAAGGAAACGGATTCACCTCTCCAAGCAACCGGCGGCAAGTTGGCGGCGGCACTTGAAGCACGTGGTGCCGTATTTGGCGATTACTTAAAAAGCCTGGACGATATGGCGCAAGGATTGATCCGCAGCGTCAACGAGGTTCACTCTCAGGGCCAAGGTCGCAGTGGCTTTGATTCGGTCTTGTCGACGTCCCGATCAGCGGCTCGTGTGCCATTGAGGGATGCGAACCTTGCCTGGGTACCCAAAAACGGGACATTCGACATGAGTGTCGTGGATCTTGATGGCAAAGTCATCTCAAATCAGCGAATTTCCGTTCGCAATCTGAACCAAATTGGTGACTCAACGGTCGAATCCATCGTGGCTCAGATCGATGCCATCGAAGGCATCTCGGCGTCCGTCACAAGCCTCGGCGAGGTTTCCATTCAATCGGATTCACCCACATCTCAGTTCACGTTTGGCGAAGACTCCAGCGGCTTTCTCGCCGCAATTGGCCTCAACACATTTTTCCGAGGCACGGGTGCTGCGGATATTGCGATGAATCAAACGTTGGTCGACAACAGCAACTTGCTGGCAATAAGTGCAGGCGGAATCGGTGCCGACACAGACATCCTCACCGAAATGGTTGACTTAGTCGATCGACCGCTCGACAACTTGGATGGTCGATCCGTTCGAGGCACGTATGAAAAAACGATTGCCAAACTGGCTCAAGAAATCAACCTGCATCAAAGCTCCGCAGAGGGACTAGGCAATTTCTATGCAACTTTGCAAAGCCAGCATCTCGCGATCTCGGGTGTCAACATCGATGAGGAGTCGATTCGGATGATCACCTATCAACGAGCGTTCCAAGCATCCTCGCGAGTCATTTCCACGGCTAACGAGATGCTGGATATTCTAATGAACCTTTAGCATCCCACCACCAACGATCCACAACGACTGGCTGACGTTCGAACTGAGCTAAGTCGCTGGCCAAAGTCGCATAGGTCTCGATCTTTTGATCGATCGCTTGGTTTGAGTCAACAAAGACACCGCCGCTCGCGAGCAAAATGTGGTGACGTTTACTTCGATGACGAACCGTGTGGAGCACAGCAAGACTATCGACACTCGATGGTACCATGAAGTGATTGCTTGCCGATTGTACGCCTGGAAAAAGTTCGAGATTGCTCATCGATTGAACTACGCTGCGAGTTACGTCCTGGGGTGCAAACCGATTCGTTAGCTCTGCAAGCGCCGCAACGCGGTACAGGGATTCTAGAGCGCCGTAAATCGGATACTTTGCTCGGATCAGCTCGAATCGCTGGTTGAATTCATCGACCAACGCAACGGTCCGCGGATCATCCGCAACACGGTGACGATTTTCGTTCACGTTTCGCTCGTTCTGGCCACTGAGCCGTAGTGGTCGACCGCTTAGGCAAAACACCTGTCGCTTCGCATCTGATTGGATTTTCTGAGGGTTCGACGTGAACCACAATCGAATCAAGACTTCTGCGGGCGGTCCTTGGGCAATCATCTCGTCGATGAAGTCTAGGTAGTTAGAAACACCGTCGGGCATCTCGACTTCCCCAAGTGCAAGTCGTTTCATGTGGCGATCGGCTTCAACCATGAGGTAGCCGATCGTCGAGTCTCCCTGGGTTCCGAACACTTCAACTCGCTGTTTTCCAAGGGCTTCAGCCAGTTTTTCCGATGCAGCACCAATGGGTAATCGATCGCTTTGCACATCGATCGCGACTTGCTGAGCAGCGGCCAGACCTTCAAGCGACGGATCGATGGTGCAGCCAAAAGGTCTCTGGCTGAAAGCGGATCGCACCGCCGTGTTAAAAAAATCCAATCGCAAGGGATGCTGACCGGATCCTGAATCGACCAGCCAACCTTGACGTGTTGCGATACCGCCGACGACACCGGCAATCAGCACATCATCGTCGACGAGAGCCACATGGCTGATTTCGCTGATGCCTGCGAAGTAAATAAGCGACTCGCTTAGTGGCATCCCAATCAATTGACGGCGAGCGATCTCGTCTCGCATTCGCCGAAGCGATACCACACGAAGTTCCGAAGCAAGTCGCCATTCATTCGGTTTCGCCATTTCGCTGAACGAATTCGAATTGGCGTTCGTTTGCAATAAATGATCCAGGTCAACAAACCGATCCTGAGCCGACAATGTCTCGATTTCACGAACCGTTCCACTTGCATCCACCAAAATACCTTGCGGATACGGCGCCATCGTACTCGGCCCACCAAGTGCCTCCCAAGTGTCTGGCGATATGGTTGCCTGGATTAGCTGCATCAGCGAATCAAAGTCTGCAATACTGCCTCCGCCCTGACCGCCACCAGCACCTACCGTGGGCGGACCGTACGCATTTGAAGGTTGGCCAGTCAACGTGTTGGAAGAGTGCCCCATCGCCAGGTCACGAGCGATGGGGCTCGAGATTTCTCGCAGTGTCGCTGCGGCCGCGGAGAGCGAACCGCCAAGCATTTGGGCTTGAGTGATATGCGCGAACGCCGCGTCTCGCTGGGCTACGGGCAGGACCGACGCAATCTGTCGAGCGGCAGCGAATTCCCCGCCTCGAAGATGGGCTTGGACACGATCGAGCGGCTCGGACGCTCGAACATTTACCGCAAGATTCATTGCCGCCACAAATAGCAGCAACTTGTCCAGCAACGGGTTACGCGTTAACGCAGCAAACAATCCAGTCATGTCAGCATCCCAGTCATATCAGCATCCACAAAATAGAAGGTGACCTAACGACCACCAACGAAGCCAGCGTGCTTCGTTTGAGTGTAACGCAAAGGACGAGCCAAGAAGAAATGGAAAAATTGCCCCGTTGATAAGCGTCATCCTGCAACGCGACGAGCCTATCATTGTATTGCGTTGCAACGTGTCTGTAGCAAAACCGCGTAGCAATCTGCTCCACCGGGCAAGCTAGGATCGCTCGGCATATTCCCAGTCACCCGCACAAAGTCGCTCCTGAGGCAGGAAACGCGACTTGTAGTTCAGATGCTCGTTCTCAGCGACATACATGCCTAGATAGACGTACTTACGGTCGTTTTCGCGACACCATTGGATCTGTTTCAAGATCGCGTAGGTCCCCAAGGAGTACTTGGAGTAGTCCGGGTCAAAGTACGTGTAGACGGCCGAAACACTCTCGACGCCTACATCGACCGTGGATACCGCAATCAACTGACTCTCGAGGCGAACCGAAAGCTCACGCGTTTCACAACAACTGTCGGTTAGGAAAGCTCGGTAAGAGTCCGCATCTATTTTTTCGTCGCTGGAACCGAGTGCTCGTTCGTCACGGTGACGGTTGAACAACTCCACTCGCTGAGCGTCAACCGTTGGCATCGCCCAGCTCGTTCGCAGATCGCGGTCGCCGCGACTCAAGACGCGGCGCATCGACGTCGTCCAGCGAAATTCATTCACATCCAGACGCGTTGGCTTGCACTCGGAGCACGTGGGACACTGAGGCGTGTAAACGAAATCTCCACTGCGACGAAATCCATTCTCCAGCAAGACATCCGTCATCTGTGGCGTTACACCACCAACGGGCAGACGCAAAGGCATCCGAGCCGTAACACCGGGCAAATACGGACACGGTTGCAAGTGATCTTGTACAACGATCAACCGGCACTCGCCCGATGCGAGATGGAACTGACTGCTTGGATGACTCATGGTGAAAACTATAAAAAACGCGGTGTGGAAAACACACCGCGTATCATACACATCGAGTCGCTGAAAAGCCTGCGACGACGATCAGCCGCCGTGGGATCAGCTACTGTGGAATCAGTCCCACCACCATTGTCCATCGGCCAAATCTGAAGGACCAGCTTGTGTTTTGACTTGGACGCTCTCGCCGCTGGTTTCGACCTGGAGGCGGTCACTGTTCAGCGCGAGTCGCGGTTGAATTTGAACTCCACCACCCAAAGGCGTCATCAACGTGGTGCCTTTCCAAATCGCGTTTACCGCAGTCTCAACTTGGACTGGCGTGGCATAAGTTTCCACAGCTACGGAAGCTTCGTCACCTAAGACTGGCATGGTCCAATCCGCTTGACCGTAGAAATCTTGATCTTGGATATAGGCGGCGGCAATCGAAAGATCGATTAGCTGGCGAAGCTCACCGTATACACGCACTCGCTTGGCGATTTCTGGATAAAGCCTTGTGAAATCGCTGCAAAATGCTTGGCTCGCTTTGTTTCCACGTCCACCCGCAGCAACGCGTTCTCCTCCAGCAGCAACACGTTCGTTGGCACCCACGAGTTGCACGCCACGCTCGTTGATCTTCATCGCCAAGCCGTCCTCACTGACCGAAATCCCATCATAATTTGGCTGGAAGTACCATCGCTCCATCGCATTTGCAGAAACGGAAATCGGGTTCGCTCGCTCGACATAGCTCTGCATCCGAACGGGCAGCCGTTCCAAGCCAATTCCGATCAACTTCATGCGATAATCCGCTTCCACGAGCACGCGAGCAAAGTGTGTCGCCGTCGGGATGCCTTTAATGGAAACCGTTTGTAGACCCAAATTGTTTTTCAACGCCATTGCCAATGGTTCTACGTCTCGTGCACCAACGGGGCCGCGCATCGAAGCTAGGAACCGTTGCATGCGGTCCAATCCTTCCTGGGTCGGGTCAATCGAGACACTGATCGGTGATTTGTTAATGGTTCCAGGCGAAAAAGCACGTAGAGCGGTGACGAGGTCTTCCAGAAGCACCACTGGCTGACCCGAGTTGATACCGACGAGTCGATCGGTTGGGTCCGCCACGAAGCCGTCAGCAGGCCCTGCAATGACAATGTCTTTGGTTTCCGGATAGTAAAACACGTACTGGACACTTGAGAGGCCAGCTAAACCGAGCACATCATTAGTGAGGGGTTGGCCACCCTCGAGCCGATCCTTGATTGCCGCTTCCAAACGCTGGAGCGAGACTTTCCGAAGCTCGCTCGGCACCATCACATCTTGGCCCACTTGGGCGCGTTCCGCCATCAAACGCTGTTGTGCAACACGCGGATCGAATTGACGAATCCTCAAGACACCCTGGGCATCGACGTCAACGCCGGCGATTGGGTTGATGAAGTTATTGGTTGTGTTCAACGTACCGCCGCCGGCCTGCCCCCAAGCAGTCGGAGTCATCACCGAGGCGAAAGCGAGTGTTAGCAACGGCAATAGATTTCGTGGCATTTTCATCGATCGATAGCACGGCTGACGAAGAAAGGGAGAAGCAGGATGTGTCGCAGCAAGCCGGACACAGCCTTTGACAATAATTGCGGACAAACGACACAGCAAGAAACGAGCCGGTAGAAGCCTAAATTCTAATCACGCGAGCCCGGTCATGCCGGATTTTCTGGTTGGGATCGGAACAAATGGTGCCCCAACAGGGCACAAACGTGATATCCGGCGACCAGGATTTTGCCCAGCCCTTTCGAATTCTCCACAAAAGCCTAGAATTCCCGGAAATATCGACTCTCCCCCCTCGAGCAGAATGAGTGACTTAAAATGAGTGGCGACTGTGATTTTGGTTTAATTGGTTTGGCCGTGATGGGTGAAAACCTGGCACTGAACGTAGAAAGTCGCGGATACAAAGTCGCCGTCTACAATCGCACGACCTCCAAGGTTGATGAGTTGATGGCGGGCCGAGCGAAAGGCAAGAATTTCGTCGGCGCTCACTCGATCGAGGAGTTTGTCAAAGCCGTCAAGCGACCACGCAAGCTGATGATGCTTGTGAAGGCCGGTGCGGCCGTTGACGACTTGATCGAACAATTGCTGCCGTACTGTGAACCGGGCGACATCATCATCGATGGCGGCAACGAATATTACCTCCATACCGAACGGCGCACCAAGCAAGTCGAAGCCGCCGGTTTACTCTATGTCGGTTGTGGTGTTTCCGGTGGCGAAGAAGGCGCGCTCAAAGGCCCCAGCCTGATGCCTGGCGGAAGTAAAGCTGCGTGGCCGCATATCAAGGAAATGTTCCAAGCGATTGCCGCCAAAGTCGGGCCCAACAACGATATCCCTTGCTGTGAATGGCTCGGCAGTGGCGGTGCGGGCAACTACGTCAAGATGGTCCATAATGGCATTGAATACGGCGACATGCAGCTGATCTGCGAAGCCTATCAATTGCTTCATGAACTCGGCGGACTAACGAACGACGAACTGTATGATGCGTTCGATGATTGGAATCGTGGTGATTTGCAAAGTTACCTTATCGAAATCACCCGAGATATCTTCAGCGCTAAAGACGACCAGGGTGGAAGTGGTCATTTAGTTGATAAAATTCTGGACGTCGCAGGCGCCAAGGGCACGGGCAAATGGATGAGCCAGTTGGCGCTAGACCTCGGTGTGCCGAGCACGTTGGTCACCACCGCCGTTTTTGCTCGAGGATTGTCGGCTCAAAAGGAAGCACGCACACGGGCCGCCAAGACGCTGAGTGGTCCGGCAGCCTCCTCGAACCCTGAAATGCAAGCGTTAGCCAAGTCCATGATTGGCGACCGAGCGGAATTTATCGAAGCCGTGCGTCAAGCGTTGTATGCGTCCAAGATCGTGTCGTACGCCCAAGGCTTTGTACAACTGCAAGCGGCTTCGACCGAACACAGTTGGGATCTTGATTACGGCGCCGCAGCACTACTTTGGCGTGGCGGCTGCATCATCCGGGCAAAATTCCTTGATCGGATCAAAGAAGCCTTTGACGCCGATCCGAATCTCGAAAATCTGCTCATCGCAAAGTTCTTTGAGAAAGCCATCGAAGACTCCCAGGAGAAATGGCGTAAAGTCGTCGCTGTGGCGTCGATCATGGGCATTCCTGTGCCCGCTTTCAGCACCGCCTTGTGCTACTACGACGGGTACCGCCTGGAGCGTCTGCCAGCAAACTTGCTGCAAGCCCAACGAGATTACTTCGGCGCTCACACGTACAAGCGTACGGACATGGAAGGAACATTCCACAGCGAATGGCTCGACCTGCGGAAGACGCCCAAAGCGTAAGCACGTCCAACGATTGAAAAAAGCAAAAGCCGTGGACCAAGTCCGCGGCTTTTTTATTCTCTGTAGTTGCGTTTGCCGGCGTGTTTTTCGATTCAGCCGTGTTGTTCAATCGCGTCTTTTAATTCACCTCGAATTCTAATCTCGTGGACTTAACCTCGACTCAACAGTTCGAGAAAGTCGAGAAAACGGGTGTCGTGCGGGTTATTCGAATCGTAGCCGTTCGCCATTTCGAGCAATTCCTGAACGGCGTTTCGGAATTGCCTTGGAGCAAATCCTGGATGCTTCTGAACCAACTCGTCAGCCAATCGACAGAGCAGTTCAAAGAAGCCTCGAGCCTGTTCCCGTTGTGGCGAGGACTGCTTGATATAGCCGCGGAGCCCGTTCACCAACACCGCATCAAAACGACATCCTTCGCCTTGGCAATACGCAACCGCAGCCCGAACAATCGCATCCACGGCATCCACGCTCACCGCATGAGCGTCCGAGACATCCTTGAGGGATTCGGGCGACGAAGACGACGAAAACGCTTCCACGCGTCGCTGGCGACGCTTGTCGGCAGCACGAAGACTTGATCGTAGATCGTTCCGATTTGCCATGATTGCCTCGATCTGAGAGCTTTTTACGCATTTGGCTGAGATTTCGTCGTCCCTTCGATAAGAGCGAGACACTCCGCGTGCCAGCAATCGTAATTTACCGACTCAATGAATGCACTCGCTATTCATAAGTCGCGATCCGCGAGCAGTATCCGCACTTTCGGCCTGAAAATAAAACTCGGGCAAAAAAAATGGCAGCGTCGATTTTTTATCGACAACTGCCAAAGGTAAGATCAACTGCCGATTATGCGAGTGCTTCAGTGGCCAACTGCAAGTGTCCTGGCTCCCCACGGGGACCAGAACGATGTTGCGTCGCTCTACTTTCCGCTCACCATTTTATCGAGCTCGGCGTCAAGTTCTGCCATGCGGACATTGTGGCGGACCAACTTCCCATCGCCATCGATCAACATCATCGTCGGCAACGTTTGAACACCAAACTGCATCGCTAGTGAACTCGACTCCAAGCCGCCGTTGTCGAACATTTGCGGCCAAGGAAGTGGGTTTTCCTTCAAGAACGAGGTCGCCATGTTGGGCGTCACATCAACATTAACGCCAACCAATTGGAGCCCAGCTTTCGCGTATTGCGACTGCAACCGACGAAGCATTTTCATGTCCTGCTTGCAAGGTTCGCACCAAGTCGCCCAATAGTGCAAAACCACTGGTTTGCCACGTAACTGAGAGAGTTTGAGCGACTTTCCATCAAGGGTTTGACCCTGCAAGTCAACCACTTTACCAATGCTATCGAGTCGGCGAACCGCGCCCGCGGCTTTCTCGCCTGCGTCCGTGTTCGGGAACGACGCAGCAACTTTCTGGTAGTAACCGAGAGCCTCCCGCTCCTTGTCCTCAAACTCCTTGGACAAAGCGAGTTGAAGCATCGCCTGGCCTGCTTCGGCTGTCTTCGGATATCGATCGACAAAGTCAGTCAATGATTCGACATACCACTCCTGAACCTTTGCCAATTCAACATCTGGCGCCATTTGCCGAGTTACGTACTCAGCCGCGACCGTTTGATAATCGGCATAGGCGCCAAGGGACTCATTGTCGCTTCCAAGCTTCGTGGCGATTTGCTTCAAACGGCCTAAACCGGAAGGATAGTTGCCACTTTGGATCGCCATACTCACGGTATCAACCAGCTGACGAGCCCAAGTATCTCGATCTGTCGGATCGCTTGAGCTCTTCACCAACTCTTCCACTAAAGTCGTTCGCCGATCGTGCAATTTCTCCAACTCCGCCGGCGTCGATGCGGAGGCAAGCTGGCGATCAACCGCCTCAAGCTCGGTCACTAATTCCTGGGCTTTCATCCCCATACCGCTCCCCTGAAGCTCGCTGCGAATCGCTGATCCGCCTGGTGTGAAGAAGTTGCCACTCGCCTGGGCCAACGGCTCGCCTTCATTGGAAATCATGGGCAAATCCACCAAACGCCACATATTACCGACTTGAATCAGTGTGCCGATAATCAACTGGTTGCTACGATCTTGCTGCTCAAACATCGCCACCGCGTTTTCGTAAACCACAACGTCGGATGTCGAACCGTTCGTGCCGCTGGGTACAACGCCCGGGGGTGACGCAGCAAACTGAATCCATCGAGCTTTCTCCCCGACCGCCTTTTGACGCGACGCCAAAGTGGAGAAGTCCTTCGCAGCTCGCGACGCCTTTGCGGACAGCGATTCCATTTTTTCTTTGCCAAGACCGAGTGTTTTCAGCTCGGATCCCGTGACGAGCAGGCGTGCAAATCGAGGCGAGTCCGCCGTGCGAAGCGACGAAATCACTTCCGCTGAAACCTCTTCAGGCGAGATCTGCTTCCAGCTGTCGATTTTTCCGTCTTCGTCCTCGTCCAATCCCCATCGCGTGCCAGCGGTCCCGAGCCAGCGGTATTGGTCCGCCTTTCCGTTAAAATTGGCATCAACATCCCGATAGGTCTCGACGCCGTATTGGTAGTAGCACCACAAATCAACCTTTTTGTCAGCGTTACTGTCGATAAAACGACGGAGAATCAAACCTTCCGGTCCAATCACCTCCCAGCCTGTGATGGCGTCATCTTCGATGTCTTCAACTCGGCAGCGATCGACGGCAGCAGCCTCCACTTCTTCAAAAATCGCGTCCCCTTGGATTGGCTTGAGCGAAAGCGCGGCAGCCGCGCTCGGCGTCGCTGCTGGGCAAGTTGAATGCCAAGCCAAACCAGCAAAAAACGCGAGCGGCCACGCTCTGGAGAGACTCAACGACCTTGAAAACGGCTGTAAATTTGCGGAAAAACGTTGCATCATGCTTCCTAAAATCCGAACTCTAAAAGGGTGCTAATTGGCACGTTTCTAAGTGCCCGTCGGTGACGTTTCACGAAAGGGCGTCTAGGTTGACTACCGACTGTCCTGCTTAAACGGCTGGCGCCTGGCGGAACAGACTCTATTTTGCATGAACCAGGGTGTCCAAGAAAACGTCGATTTAAGTACGAAGTCGCGAAGAGCCGAAAAAATTCTCTCCCAGAGGGATTCAAGCTAATTCATGTTGACTTCCCTTTGACAGCGGCACGAGTTTGCGTAGACTCTCGGGCCACAACTTCTTGATTTCACCACAAGTGACGCCGTCACGGAGGTGAATTCAAGTAAAGTCGGGCGTATAGCTCAGTTGGTTAGAGCGCTACACTGATAATGTAGAGGTCCCAGATTCGAGTTCTGGTACGCCCACTTTCCCGAAGTTTAGAGTTTGAAGAGTGAAGTTTGAGTGAATGTCGTCTTGACGTTTCAAACATCACTCTTCAAACTCCTTACTTCACTCGGGGGTATAGCTCAGTTGGGAGAGCGCTTGCTTTGCAAGCAAGATGTCGTCGGTTCAAGTCCGTCTACCTCCACTTATTGTTCGGTTCGAGTGAAACGAGTCAGACCTTCGGGTCGTAAAAATTGTCCACGCCCTAGAAAGCGTGAGGCGTTCTCGGAAAACAAAGGCCGATCACAGGTTAAGAACACCTGTTTGTTGATGTTCACCGCGGGATTCATGAGCTTTTCATCGAATCCAAACTGATTTGAAACTTTTTCTTCAGTAGCGGTTGACCAGAAGCAAACTGACTGTATCTTTTCGCTCTCTCGCTGACGCAAGTCGCCGAGAGAAACCCGATTCCGAAAGGGATCAAAACGCGGACTGCAAAGCCCGCACCGTGGAGCACCACGAGCCAGAAAAAAGTTTAAAAAAGGCTCTGAGTTCCACTTGCGAAAGACGCCGACCTCGGTTATCTTCCGCGACCCGCCGCGAAGCGAGTCCTTGAGAAATCAAGACGACGAGCGAAGTGGCGAAATTTGGTGAACAACCGGATGGCCTGGTATACAGGCTAACCGGCTGCTCACCAGCAGCGTCTCCTGGCCGCTGAGCTTACAGCTCATGTTGGGAAATTGATATTTGACAATTTGGTTGTTTGGTAGAAGAATTGGCATCTTAAGAGCACCACGCTTTACGATGTGCGATCAAGAAATGCGGGAGATTTCCGTCCTCCGCATGGCCTTGAAAGTGCTTCACTAGGCGGGTTTTTAAATAAGTTCTTCAGAGGCGTGGCCAAGTCGACGTAGCATGAGTTAATTGGATGTGGCTTCACCCCGGTGAAATCAGGTTCGAAGGCAAGTGTTGCTCGGTAAGGCAAGACGTATTCTGTTAAGGATTCTGTGCTTTCTGCAACGTCACAGCGAAGCTCATCGACAGGCAACTGGAGTTGTGGTTCAAAGTGAAGGTTGTGGTTAATGTGATATCGTAAATAGAAAGTGGATAACCACACGATTCGCGGTTCAGGTCTTCGGACTTGAGTTCGGGATTTCGATGGCCAATCTATTAAGGGCACATGGGGGATGTCTTGGCGTTGAGAGACGATGAAGGGCGTGGAAGTCTGCGAAAAACTTGGGGGAGTTGACAAACAAGCGATGATCCCGAGGTACCCGAATGT
>JBGSNA010000138.1:0-1501 GCA_041739875.1 Pirellulaceae bacterium | reverse complement strand
TCTTCTATCGCGAAGCTGGACCGAAGGATGCACCGAGTGTGCTTTTGCTGCACGGATTTCCGACCAGCTCGCAGATGTATCGCAACCTGATACCCTTGCTAGCGGACAAATATCATGTTGTGGCGCCAGACTATCCAGGGTTCGGGCACAGCGAGATGCCGCCACGCGACAAGTTTGTGTACACCTTTGACAATCTCGCCCACATCGTAGATCGCTTCACGCAGCAAATCGGACTTCACAGCTTCGCGTTGTATGTCCAGGATTACGGTGCCCCTGTCGGTTTCCGAATCGCCGAGGCGCATCCCGACCGCGTGACGGCTATCGTTGTTCAAAACGGCAATGCTTACGACGAAGGTTTGGACAATGATTTCTGGAAGCCGATCAAGGCCTACTGGAACGCATCCATTGATTCCTCGAAGCGAGAAGCATTGCGTGGACTCTTGTCGTACGATGCCACGAAGTGGCAGTACACACACGGCGTGAAGAACGTGGAGAGCATCAGTCCTGATGGGCCAGCACACGATCAGTTTCTGCTTGACCGCGATGGCAATCAGGAGATCCAACTCGACTTGTTTCTGAGTTACGGCAGCAACCCTGAGCTGTATCCGAAATGGCAGGAGTACTTTCGCAAGCATCAACCGCCGATGTTAATCGTCTGGGGTGAGCATGACCAGATATTTCCCGCCGCCGGCGCCGAACCGTACAAGCGTGATATCAAGAACCTCGAGTTCCACCTCCTCGATGCCGGACACTTTGCGCTCGAATCCAATGGAGCTGAAATCGCTGGACTGATGCATGCTTTTCTTGACAAGACGCTCGCAAAATAGTCGTTGCAAAAGCTTGCACTCGCTCGACCGAGACGAGCGAGTGCTTTTCCAACCGTCACTCCGAAAATCACCGTGTGGTCTCTATCATGCCAACGCCTTCTAGCGACATCGCATTCTCACCCGCCGTCAAGGCGATTCAGACATCAAAAGGGTCTCGATCGAGTTATGCCCGTATGGAATCGCATGGTGGCTGGCAGACTAAGATCACATCGGACCTCGCGAGTTTCCTTGAGCAACTCGACATGTTCTATCTCGGAACGGCAAACGCGGAGGGTCAGCCATACATTCAGTACCGCGGTGGACCTTCTGGATTTCTCAAAGCCCTCGATGAACAAACGCTGGGATTTGCCGACTTCGGTGGCAACCGCCAATACATCACGCTGGGCAACTTGTCCGAGAACCCGAAAGCTTTCATCTTTCTGATGGATTACGTCAACAGCCAGCGAATCAAGTTATGGGGTCGCGCAGAAGTGATTGAAGGAGACGAAGTACTCAATGATCGGCTTCGTGATCCACAATACGCTGGCAAGGTCGAGCGATCTGTTCTGTTCCATGTCGAGGCATGGGACGTTAACTGCCCTCAACACATCCACCGTCGGTTGCCGGCTGACGTCGTCGAGTCAACGATCGCAGCGCTGAAGAAGCAAATCAGCGATCTGCAGAACGAAGTCGCG
>JBGSNA010000126.1:0-11933 GCA_041739875.1 Pirellulaceae bacterium | reverse complement strand
GGTGGCTTCCACAGCGGAACAAAGCTGTGGGTATCGCTGATCGTCGCTAAACAACCAAACAGGGTATTCACAAATACAACTCGGCCACTCTTCTCAACGGCCACATCGTGGATGTCCAGGTCACCTGTCGTATACTCGACCTGCGGAACATACAGCCGATCGTAGCCCGAGGCCGATTGCCCCCGCTCGAGCACATTTTCGAATCGCAATAATTGATACAGCGACGACATCCAAACCGTTTGGCCGTTGCTCCACAGGCCAAGGCAGCGATTGAATGTGCGCTCGAAAACCGAGAGCCGACCATCGGGTTGTAGGCCCAGTAGAAACAATTTGCCTGCTTGGTACGTCGTGAATCCCAAGCTGAGCTTTTGCTCGAGCATCCAATTCGTAAATTGACGCGACGCGTTGATCTCTAACGCAGGAACACTTGACATTATCGGAGCTCGACTCCTAGGCCTAAGGCTGCAGGGCGAGGACGCGTGTAGTCGAAACGTTCGCTGGTAGGGGAGGTCCAGCGGAGCGTTCCGCGAGTTCCCTTCAGTGCCGGGCTACCAAGTACGTGTGTTTTTGCGTCGCGACAGAGCGACAGGTCAGTGGGGCATGGGCTGTCGAGTGGTCCGAAGAGGCCCGATGTCAGAGATGTTAACGTTAGCCCCAAGTTTAATCCAGTCGCCATCGGCACCAATGGCCGGTTCGTCGCAAAACACCCAGCAACCGCCCCGAGGTCGACTTTTCCCGACTCGAGATCCCGCGAAAGCTCAGGGCTATTGTCAGGAAGCCCGTACATGTCCATAGCAACCGCTTGAACTTGCCCTCGCTTGCCCCGGAGTCGTTTCCAAAATGGGATAAGCAATTCGGCCGGGAGCGACCGTCTTTAAGATGACGACGAACTATGACGCTGGCACCTTCTTCGTGTCATCGTTCGAGGACATTCTTGAGACAGCAGGAAGCGGATAATGGGACGGGGGTAGTTTCCGAAGGTTACGTAGCGTTGCATTGTGGTGAAGCGTTGGGACAAAACAAAGGTGTCAGCTACGAATGGCGATTGTCGCGAGCATGCGCAAGTTTAACACGATCATGAATCTGTTGGTCAAGACAGACCAATTATGGCAAAACAAAGTGAGCGTCTGAATTGTCTCCGATCCAAACGCTCACCGAGGACGTCATTGACGCACCATCGACTCAGTTATCCCTGGCAGGTTGTGTCTCGACAGAGCCTGTTGCGTTTTACTGAGCAATTCCAGGATAGTCGAACTTCTCTGCCGTGACACCAAAACATCATTGAACACCCTTCGCCATGCCAAGAAAATCTCGGGGGTTCGGGGGCAGGCCCCTGACCACACACCACGTATACACAAAGGAATTCCAAAATGTTTTTGGAATCTGTTATTGACCAGAGTTAAGACCGTCGCTGACACTTTAATTGGACACCTTAATTGACCTCGATGAAGCGTAACCAAAATGGATGAAGCAATACCGGAAGTGCCGGTGATCCGATGTTAAACTGAATCTTAATCGCTCCACCCAATATTCGTTGAAAACCTATGGAATTTTGAGCAACTTTCGAGTTGTTTGCCCGTTTTTTGCCTAAGCCAGTGAATCACGGTCGGAAGCGGTCCAGGTGAATCGACACGACGGTCTGTAGCGATTATGACGACAGGGGCTAGTTCCGGTTCTGTCGCGTGGCAGACGGATTTTTTGAGTGTCGCTGTCGATTGCCGTGATCCGCGTTCGACAATAACCTGTTGTCGATCGCAGTTTCGAGCCAGGCCGTCAAGATTTGAGGAAGAAGAGTCATGCAGATTCCTGAACCAACTTTCGAACATCAGTTTCTATTGCAGTTTCTAGGCGACTGGGAGCTTGAGACCGCATGCACTTTGTCCCCCGGCCAACCGCCTTCCGTTACGAGAGGCAAACAGTCAATACGTGCACTTGGTTCGTTTTGGACCTTGGGAGATATGGAGAGCGAGGGTCCTGGTGACCAACCCATGCGATCCTTGATGACTCTCGGTTTCGATCCTCACCGAGGAAAATTCGTGGGTTCATTTGTCGCGTCGTGCATGACCCATCACTGGCTCTACGAAGGTTCGCTTGATGCAGATCGCCGAGTCTTGACCCTGGATTCCGAGGGCCCCAGCTTCGCGGGCGACGGTAATACGGCGAAGTACCAAGATATCATCGAAGTGATTGACAAGGACACCTATCTGTTTTCGTCCCAGTATCTCGATTCCGACGGAAACTGGTTCAAGTTCATGAACGGCAAGCACACTAGAGTGGTTCCGAGCAAGCGGACGCCGTCATGATATTGGTCGGCTACGCGCAGCCCTTCCTGCATTGCCCATGAGAGGACCTCGTTGCGCAGACATTCACTTGGCTTTGAGTTCATTCTTTGCAAGCGATTCGTTAACGCGTTCGACCCAGCGAAGCGACCTTGGGAGCGGCCAAGCCGCGACACGCGCTTGTGTGGTGAAGTCCATCCTTGGCATCGAATGGGGCCAGCAGGCAGCCGCACAAGTGTAAAACCGATCGCAGTGGATCTGAACAGCGTCAACTAAACGCTCGCCATCGCAGACATCAATGACGACGGTTAACTTGACACAAAAGAACACACAAAGCTTGACTGGTCTGCCGAGGCCAATTCAGCATCAGTCAAATGTTCTTCATTTTCGATACGGGTTTCAATGGCATCAGGAAGGTTCTTGCGAATCGAATGGACGTCACCGGTTGCACGGATAGTCAGAGTAGGGTAAGGTAATAGCCACAGGAGCGGAGCTGGGGTAGGGAGACACAATTTAGTTTCTCAACCTTGATTCGAGGCGTCCCATGTTTTCGCAGGCCCATCGAAGAGTGTCTCGCAATGCTAGGACATTGTCCCGTTCCAAACGCTTCAATAAGTTGAAATTTGAGCGATTGGAGCGTCGCGACTTACTCGCAACGTTCACCGTGAGCAGTTTGGGAGACAGCGGCGCAGGAACGTTGCGGCAAGCCATACTCGATGCAAACGTAGGTGCGGGTTCCGACGTTATCCAATTCAGTGTCACCGGTACGATCAAGCCAACCTCGGCGCTGCCTGTGATCGTGGACTCCGTCTTAATTGATGGGAACACGGCTCCCGGCTTTACTGGGCGACCCAAATTAGAAATCGATGGTAGCTTGGCTGGCGCGGCAACTGGACTATTTGTGAGAGCGTCAAGTAGTACGATTCGAGGCCTAGCAATCAATAACTTTTCTGGTCTCGCTGGCATCGTGTTAGGCGGCAATAACAACACAGTAACCGGCAACTTTATCGGTACAAACTTAAGCGGCACGGTAGCGAAACCGAACGCTCGCGGAATCCTTGTTTCTCCGACATTTAACTTTGTCCCGGCGTCTGGGAATCTCATCGGCGGCGCGAGCGCAGCGACTCGCAACGTGATCTCGGGAAACACGAACGAAGGGATATTGATTGGTGGTGGTCAATCGACGATTGTCCTGGGGAACTTTATAGGCACGAGCGTTACCGGCACGGCGGCCCTTCCTAACGGTGGCGATGGCGTGCAAATCACTCGATTCTCGCCGATCGTGTTTAGTGAAGGTCCCGGTGCCGCTGGTTCCTTTAACCAAGTCGGCGGAGTTGGTGCTCGAGAAGGCAATCGAATCCGCAACAACGGTGGCGCGGGCGTGGCAGTAGTCGACGGTGCATCCAATTCGATTCGTGGTAACTCCATCTTGAACCAGGACGGTCTGGGGATCGATCTTGATTTTGCCGGAGTGACGCCTAACGACCGCCGTGACCCTGACTTCGGCCCGAATCTATTGCAGAATTATCCACTACTCGGTGGCGTGGATCTCACAACTACAAGTATTAGCGCCGGCGGATTGCTCGACAGCACGCCATCAACCACCTTCACGATCGATCTGTATGCTTCGTCGACCGGTGATGCTTCTGGTAACGGCGAAGGTGAAACATACTTAGGCTCAACGACAACAACTACCAATAGCGAGGGCTACGGTGGATTCAGCCTCACCGTCAGCACATCGGTCGCGGTTGGCAGCATCATCACCGCTACGGCCACTGACCCGAGCGGAAACACGTCGGAGTTTTCCAATCAAGTCGTCGCACCGGCAACCAATGCCCCAGCGAGAATTCAATTCTTTGATGTCTCACCGCACGTACGTGAAGCCGAGAAATCCGCACAAATTCTTGTCAAACGCACGGGCAATCTAAGCCTCACTTCGACTGTGCGTTACGCCACTTCGCCAGATAGTGCACTGGTGGCTCAGGATTACACGACCTCCAGCGGTGTCGTTACCTTCGCACCCGGTGAGGCGTTAAAGATCGTCAGCGTTCCGCTCGTGAATGATTCTATTTTTGAAGGCCCAGAGCGATTTGATTTGACGCTCTCCAGCCCAACGAATGCCGCCATTGGCAGCCCCAATCCAGCCGAAGTCGTGATCGATGATGACGATTTGCTGGACATCCGCTTCGACCAAGATGGCAAAACGACAACCGGATTCATCGGTAGCGTCACAGATGCCGCCTCCTCGGCAGTCTCTTTGCCTGGAGGCAAGTTGGTTGTTGGCGGCACGAGCGCCGATCGATATGCGCTCGCCAAGTATCTTGCCGATGGCTCTCTGGATACCAGCTTTGGCACTGGCGGTCGCGTGACAACATCTATTTTCCAAGGTGGCGATCCGCTGGATCTGCTCAAGGGGCTCGCAGTACAGAGTGATGGAAAAATCCTGGCCGTTGGCTCGACGGGAAGCAATACATTCAGTGGCAAGGATTACGCGATGGTGCGATACAACGCGAACGGGACGCTCGACAACACCTTCGGTAATGGAGGCATCGTCGTCAACAGCTTTACAACCGTCGATTTCTTCAGCGAATCGGCAGTGGCCGTCGCCGTTCAAAGCGATGGCAAGATCGTTGTACTCGGCGCAACCGATTCCAAGTTTATCGTTGCTCGTTATCTCTCCAACGGGACTCTCGACACCACCTTCAATACGACTGGCTTCACCAGGATCGACTTCAACGGAACCGCTTTCGCCGAGAGCCCAGCAAACCTGATCATCCGCAGCGATGGACGGATCGTCGTCGGTGGTCATTCTGCCCTCGTCGTCGCTGGTCAAGTTCAACGCGACGGTGTGCTCGCTCGTCTGCTGCCCAACGGCAAGCTGGATACTTCATTCAGCGGTGATGGTAAGGCTTTCATCGGTTTCACCTCCAATACGACTGTTTCTAACATTGCAGCAGCTCCCGGTAACAAGATCGTGCTGACGGGTGATCAAAACGGCTCGCTATTGGTAGCCCGGCTCAGTTCGGATGGCGTGCTCGATACGAGTTTCGATACCGATGGCATCGTCACCAAGACGAACGCAGGAACGGGCAGCGGCTTGGTCGTACAAGCCAATGGAAAAATTAGCGTGACTAGCGAAACCTCGGACGCGACAAATCGAGGGATACACCAATTTCTAACCACTGGTCAAAGCGATACATCCTTCAGCGGTGATGGCAAGCTTCCAATCTCGTTCGATCCGTTCCGCACCAGCTTACCAAAGCTGTTGTTGGATAGCGCAAATAAGTTGGTTGCCGTTGGAACCGATGGAGCAGCGTTTGCGGTTGCGCGCGTGACCACGGCAGGCGTTTTCGATACATCGTTTAGCGGCAATGGAAGCCTAGTCACCGAGTTTTTGGGACCGCAGTTCGACAGTATCAGTAGTTCCGATGTTCAGAGCGATGGCAAGCTGGTCGTCGCAGGAACCGTCACATCGGGCTTCAATGTCACACCGGAATTGGCGATCGTACGCTACAACACAAACGGCTCGCTCGATACAACGTTTGGAGTCGGCGGAAAACTCTTGACATCGGGCCTAAGTCTAAGCAATGGCGGACGGCACGACCTAGCCATTACCAGCGACGACAAAATTGTCGTCTCAGCTCGCGTTGACGGCTTGGCCGGTGTGATTCGCTTGACAAGCAATGGGGCCTTTGACAACACGTTCAGCGGCGATGGCAAGGTGGGTGTGCTGAGTTCTTCACGCTTACCCGCCTTGGAAATCGACAGTACTGGAAAGCTCGTCCTGGCTGTCGCCATGTTTGACAGGACGTTGCAAGTTGCGAGGCTCACTCATAGTGGTGTACTGGACACGGCCTTCGATGGAGACGGAATTGCCTTGACAAGCGTTGTCTCGAATAACGGCATCGGTTTGGCCATTGCTCCCTCGAATAAAATTGTCGTTGCTGGAGACAATTTCGCCTCTAGCGATGGGCGCTCGGGTATCAATGTAACTCGACTTCTTAGCACCGGTGCGCTGGACACAACATTCAGCGGTGATGGATTCCTGCGATTGATCGGTAACTCGACCGACGAAAACAAAGAAGTGCGGAACATCGCAGTTCAAAGCGATGGAAAAATCGTGTTAGCAGGCATCAATAGGACGAACCGCGGCCAAGATCAACGCGGCCTTCTGGTTCGCCTCAATAATAACGGCACGCTGGATAGCACCTTCGGCAAAGCAGGACAAACCACGCTCAAGTTCAGCCCGTTCTCCTTCGTATCGGTGTTCAATTCCTTGCTGATTCAACCGGACAATACGATTCTTGTCGCCGGAAGTCTATTTGAAGCCACCGAGCCTTTCGCGGACCAAATGGCAATCGCGAGATATACACCGACTGGACAACTCGATGCCTCGTTTAACAGCAATGGGATTCTGGCACTTCGATTTGGCCCGGACTTCTCTTCCCAAGCAACCACGATTGCTCGAAGTGCATCCGGCCAGCTCTACGTTGCAGGCGATTCTAACGAAGACTTCGCCGTCATCCGCCTGAGTTCCGTACCCGACCCAGGCCCGTTCGCAACGCTTTCGTTGTCCGCTCCCTCGTACTCCGTCAGCGAATCTGCGGGTGCGGTAACGATCACCGTCAATCGCACCGGAATCAGCGCTCCGGCAGTCCAAGTAGCCTATAGCACGAGCAGCCTGACGGCCACTGCAGGCAGCGATTTCACGCCAACCAATGGCGTGCTCAGCTTCCTCGCTGGCGAGACGAGCAAAACGTTTACAGTACCTGTCACCAACGACACCACCGATGAACTCAACGAGACGTTCAGCATGACGCTCAACGATGCCGTTGGTGCCGCGAGGATTGGTGGCAGACAAGTTGCGGTCGTGACGATTGTCGATAACGACCTGCCTCCTGCCATTTTTATAAACGATGCGTCAATCACGGAAGGAAGTGCCGGCACGAAGAAGCTCAATTTCACCGTGAGTTTGTCACAGGCCAGTGCGAAGGAGGTGACGGTTAAGTTCAAGACCACCAACGATACTGCGGTTGCGTCCTCTGATTTCATTGCACGCGCGCTAACAACTATGACCTTTGCTCCAGGAACAACGACTCGTACCATCGAAGTAACTATCAAAGGCGATGCCCTGGTGGAAACGAACGAGCGGTTCTTTATAGACCTCAGCGCATCAACCAACGCCACCATCGTCGACTCCCGTGGCATTGGCACAATCCTCAACGACGACTCCGCGCCACCGTCGTCTTTGACGCCATCCTTACTTGCGATTGACGCATTTTTCAATGAGCTTGAGCGTGATTCGTTGAACCAACAACGATTAGCTCCCCCAACCTAGCAGCACTTTCACGGTAGTTATTATCACGGAGAATCACTATGCGGCGTTCTCTCAGTCGATTGCGTCGACTTGCGATTGAACATCTAGATGAGCGACGGGTACTAGCCACCATAACCGTCGATCTCACAACAGACGTTTTCAATGGCAATTTCGCGCCGGGCGACATTTCATTGCGTGAAGCTGTGTTCTTTACGAATAGGGACTCTGGACCCAACACGATTGCGTTTGCTGCCAATTTAAGTGGCAAGACGATTTCGCTTCGTAACGAAATTGTCATTGAAGAAGATGTATCGATTCTGGGCTTAGGACAGGACAAGCTTACCATTGATGCTGCGGGAAGTAGCCGACTCTTTTCAATCCGAGAGGGATTCCGAAATGTTCCTAACGTTGAACTGATAGGATTGAAGCTGAGTGGTGCGAATACGGTCGACTCGGGTGCAGCGATTCGATCCGTGGGGGCAAACTTAATCGTGCGGGATTCATGGATTACGAATAATTCGACAACCAACCACGGAGGAGCCATTTGGGTTGCTGGCGGTACGTTGAATCCCACTGTGCAGACTGCCGTCACCATCGTCGACACCACGATTTCTGCTAATTCAGCGCATCAAGGCGGTGGCGCCATTTACGTCACTGGCGGAAGTCTGAATCTAGTGAATAGCACGCTTTCAGGAAATTCCGTTAGAGATCAAGGTGGTGGACTGTTCGTTTCTGGGGGAACGGCTTCGGTCACCAATAGTACCATCGCATTCAATCGCGCCGACAGCAATGGCGTCAACAATCAGGGGTCCGATCTGGGTGGCGGCATCACCAGAACTGGCGGATCTATCACGCTTCGAAACTCCATCGTGATCGGAAATCTGCGTGGTACAGGTAACGTTTCAAACGATATTGAAGGAAGGCTTGAACCTACTTCAGCGCGGAACATTGTTGGTAACGCGAGTAGCGCAGGCGGACTTAGAAATGGCGTCAATGCGAACATCGTAGGAACGAACGGCGTTGGCCAGCTGGCTCCGTCGTCTGTTCTTGAAACCGGACTGACCATTTCGGCAGGAACAGCTCGCACACATAACCTCGTTGCAACGAGTCCGGCAATCGACTCAGGAGCAAACGCCCTGGCCACCGATCCTAATGGTTTGCCGCTTGCCAAGGATCAACGCGGGATCTCGCGAGTCATCGATGCGGATCAGAACGGAACGTCGATAGTCGATCGAGGTGCTGTAGAATATGGCCACTCACCCTTTTTGAACTTGGCCGGCTCAATCTCCTACGTCGAACAAGCGGCGGCAGTGATTCTCGCACCGTCAGCCACCGTGACTGATCGAGATAGCAGCGATTTCGGTGGTGGCAACTTGCGAGTATCGATTGCGAGAGTTAATTCGACAGACAGCCTATCGATTCGAAATCAAGGTTCTTCTGTTGCGCAAATCAGTGTTTCGGGCAACCAAATTCGCTTCGGCGGAATATTGATTGGTACTTTTTCAGGTGGCAGCACTTCGGCATTAATCGTACGATTGAATTCGAGTGCGACTATAGCTGCAACAAGAGCACTTGTGCGTAACATCGCGTACCGAAGTACTTCGGATTCCCCGCCCACACTTGGGCGCAACGTTATGTTCGTGTTGACCGACAAGACTGGATTGACGAGCGATACCAAGAGTATTCGAATCACTACTGTCGCCAAGAACGACGCACCGCGGATCGGCAATCTAATTTCGGACTCAGTGACCCATAATCTCGTTGGAAACAATCCTACCAAAATCCTTAAATTGGGCACCGTCGTCGATCCTGACAGCCCGAACTTTCTTGGCGGCACGCTGACGGTGAGAATCTCGCAAGGGATCGGATCGGACAACCGACTAGCGTTTGCATCGCCATTCAGCCGGATCGGCAATACGCTTCGGTACAACGGGACGGACATCGGATCCGTTAATGCAAATGGCGGTGTTGGCACGACTTTGCTTGTTGTCTCATTCAAAGCCGCTGCAACGCGAGTGATTGTTGAGGAGCTCATCCGATCGCTTACTTTCCAGATCTCCAATCCAACCGGCGACGACGAGCCGAATCGCGTGATTCGCGTATCGTTAACTGATGGCGATGGTGGGACAAGCAATATCCGAACGATCACCGTCGATCCGAAATTCGTGCGCGGTTAGGGTACGCTACACTCCTGGTCGCTTGATCGACGCTCGCAAGTGAAGGATTTTACGAGTATAATGATTCGAAAAAATATGTCAGGCAACAGTTTGGTTCCTCGGCGTCCTTTTGGGGCCGGCCCGGTGTTCATCGCTGGAACCAGAATACGATCAGGTCTAATTGGAGGTCCGCCAGATTTAATGGACATTATCGATGGCGACCTGCAAACGAGCATCGACTTCCGCAGTATCTATCATGAAATTACTATCAACTGGCTTGGCATAAAACGGGACACTTCCTTGGAGCCTGCTAGAAATCAGTTGCAACTCTTTAATGTGTAGAAATATGTCAAAGGGCGAATGCAATCGCCCGTCACTGGTGTGGCGAAGCTTGGCCAGGGTCTCCAGGCCCTTACCGATGCGAACACATTACGTCGCCGACGAATTCCGTTTCGATTGGTGCCGTTATTTTCGACTCGAATCAATGATTCAAAACAAGCTGCACTATTTACGTTTTTATTGCAGACATAGTCATTGTTTCGAAGGGCATGCTCCAGAGCGTTCCGCCTGGTCAAGATCTAAGGTTGAGACCAAGACCAATTGCCTTGAATTGTACCTGTCGGCCCTTCGGGATAGGTCTAGCGAAACGTCGGTAACTGCTCGCGACGAGCACCGAATCAAGCAGGTTGATCGAATCGTAGATGAACTCACGCTTGGTGAATGCATTAACGCGGCAAGAACGAAGCCACGGCAAAGAAGTGGCAATCATGAATGGCACACGCGGTCGACATAAGTTGGACCGATAAGGCAATTGGAACCGCTGGTTTCGATTGAGACATTGGTGCTGAATGCCTGGCGGCCCCGGCGAATAGCGGGGCACTGCTACATGCACGGGGCAGCCGAACATCGAACAGAATCGACTTCATTTCGACTCGACAATTAATCTCGTCTCGAATAATCGCGGCAAGTGATACTGGCAAGTTCAGACTGTATGGATCGGTTGGCAACAAATATCCATACAGGAATATCAGTCGTCGGACTCGTCTGGTCGAAGCGCAACACATCTGACAGTGCTGGCAATGTCGATCACTTCATTGGCTTCCAGCGAACACCATCATGCATGCTGACGTCCGAAATCTCCACACGCAGCAACCACCTGCCCGAGCGAAAGACTACACTCGACCTTGAACGTCGCTCTGGTTCTCGAAACGTGAGTGTCTTCGTGGTGGTCCAGCTCCGCCAGTGGGAGCGATCGGTCACCTTGGCAATCTCACCAACGGTACCCTCTCGCACTTGGAACTCTAACATTGCGATTCCTCCTGAGCATCAATGTCAGGCGGATGATAACCAGCCCCGTGGACAAGTCTGGTCAACGTTGCGTAAACCGGATCCGGTTCCAATATATCATTAGTCCATCAAGCTCCATGCTCGATTTGACAACACCAGCAACTCATCGTCACATTGAGAGCTACACGGGACTCGGCTATCCAATAGAATCTCGCTTTTCGCGGTTCCACTGGGATCGCGATTTCACTTGATTGGCACAGCGATGAAGCCTGGCTTGAGTATTGGAACTGTCGGTAGTCTCACGTGGGTTGTTGATCCCACGATGATCATCACGCTTGGCGGTGATGCGCGAGCGTCGGTGTTCTCTACACCGAATATGATTCTGCTCATGGAACGAGCTGCTCGCGAAGCCCTGCGAGAGTTTCTCGAACCCGGTGAAGAATCAGTCGGGACGGAGGTCAACATCCAACACGTTGGTGCTGCACCACTCGGAGCAACAGTTCGTGGGTTGGCCAAGGTCACGGCAATCGATGGCCGGCGCATCAGTTTTGACATTGAAGCTTGGGCGGGTGATCGCCTACTGGGTCACGGGACGCACTCGCGGGCCGTGGTACTTGTCAGTCGTCTGATTGAGAACCTTGGTAAACTGCCGAATGAAGATGGACTAGCGATGAATCTCAACTCGAACACGGGGCCCTTACCAAAGTTCAAGACCCTGGATGTTGACGTATCGAACCAGATCGCGACGGTGAAGTTGAATCGCCCCAAGGCGTTAAACGCGGTCAATGTCGAGATGACGGAAGAGATGGAGCAGTTGATCGGATGGTTGCTCGGTCATCCACACGAAGCACGCGTCGTCCTTTTGACTGGAGCTGGAGACGCCTTCTGTGCTGG
>JBGSNA010000125.1:0-2234 GCA_041739875.1 Pirellulaceae bacterium | reverse complement strand
GGGCGTGACATAGAAGTTGGTAATCGTACCGATCTCTTTCTCGCGAGCGACACTGACCGCCATCAAGATCGCTGGAAACAGCAACAGCATCATGGTTGGAACGGTAGGGCCCATCGCATAGATGCTTTCGAATGTCGGATTGTATTTGAAGCGAAGCTCAAACGACGAAATTTCACTTTGGACTTGCGGTGAAGTACTCTCGCGAACCATACGCTCCATGAACTTTGCATGAGCGCCGACGACATAGCCTTCAATCGTTGATGCCCGAGACGTTTCGGCTCCGTCAATCCACACACTGACTTCAGGGTTCCCGCCCCGTTTCAAATCGCGACCAAACGACGGTGGAATCTCAATGGCCATCGTGATCTGGCGCGTTGCGAGCCGCTGTTCAAGATCGTCTTTGTTCAGCAACTCGGGCTCTTCGAGGAAGTATCGCGAACTCGAATACTCTTGCAGGTAAGCACGGCTTGCCGGACTTCGATCTTGATCAAGAACGGCGTAGGCGAGATTCTCAACATCCGACGAAAGCCCATACGCGATCACTAGCAACAGAAGCAGGCTTCCGCCAAACGCAAACGTCAACCGAACGGGGTCACGCAAAACTTCCATCGTTTCGCGATAGCTGAAAGCAAGCATGCGCGTCAGCCCAGGGAATCGCTGTTGATTCACTCGAGCCGCCGACGCTAGCCGCGGATGCTGCTTTCGTGAGCCGAACTCGCTGGCGTCAGGTGCAATTGATTGCGTCGAAGAACCCGCGGCGAGCGCCGTCGGCTCACTTGTTGTCTCACCGGCAGCCTCTTCGATGTAATGGATAAATGCGTCTTCCAGACCATGAGCGCCGCCGCCGAAGGAATCTGCGATCGTGTGCGGGTCGTCCTGAATCAGCACTTTCCCTGCATGCATCAGTGAGATGCGATCACACCGCATCGCCTCGTTCATGAAGTGTGTTGAAATAAAGATCGTGACGTTCTGATCTCGAGACAATTCGATCAAGAACTCCCAGAATTGATCGCGAGCGACTGGATCAACACCCGACGTGGGCTCGTCCAGGATCAACATTTCTGGTTCGTGAATCACGGCCACCGCGAGTGACAGTCGCTGGCGAAGTCCCAGGGGTAACGAGCTCGCTTTCTTGTTGCGGTACTCGGTCAAACCAAAACGGCCAACGAGTTCTTCGATCCTTTGCTGCGTTTTGGAAGCCGACATGTGAAACAGTCTCGCGTGCAGTTGCAAATTCTGTTGAACCGTCAGTTCTCCGTAGAGCGAGAAGCCTTGGGACATAAAGCCGACGCGGTAACGAGTCGCCAAGTCGCTCGCGTCCACTTCGTTCCCCCACAACCACGCCTTGCCTTCGGTTGGCGGTAGCAAGCCCGTCAGCATCTTCATCGTGGTGGTCTTGCCGCAACCGTTGGATCCCAGGAAGCCAAAAATCTCGCCCGCATGAATTTGAAAACTGACATGATCAACCGCGGTGAAGTCACCAAACCGCTGCGTCAGCCCCTCAGCCACAATCGCCGCTTCACCCTCAGTTTCCGTTCGCGGCGGAATCGTCAACTCTTTCTTGTCACCTTGTTTCTCAGGTGGGAGCAACGCGACAAATGCTTTTTCCAGACTGTCCGTTTTCGTGCGAGCTTTGATTTCATCGGGTGTACCCGTCGCTAAGACCTTTCCCGCGTCCATCGCGATCAAGCGGTCGAATCGTTCAGCTTCGTCCATATACGCCGTCGATACCAACACGGTCATCCCGGTGCGCTCGGCACGAATGGAGTCAATCAGTTCCCAGAACTGGCGACGCGAAAGTGGATCAACTCCTGTTGTCGGTTCGTCAAGAATCAAGAAGTCGGGATCGTGAATCAGCGCACAACACAAACCCAGTTTTTGCTTCATACCACCGGAGAGCTTTCCCGCTGGTCGGTTCAGGAACTCAACCAGTCCAGTTGCTTTGGTAAGTCGTTCAATGCGTGTCTGGCGTTCACCACGTGTTTGGCCATAGAGCTTGCCGAAGAAGTCAAGGTTCTCGCGAACGCTCAACGCTTGATAGAGGTTCTTGCCGAGCCCTTGCGGCATGTAGGCGATACGCGTGCAGACGGCGTTTCGGCGCTTCGCATTTGCCATGCTGCCGTCAAACACATTGACAGAGCCGGTTTGCATTTTGCGAGCACCGGCAAGTAAACCCAGCAATGTCGATTTGCCGACTCCATCGGGCCCGATTAAGCCCAGCGATTTGCCCGCGG
>JBGSNA010000108.1:0-2430 GCA_041739875.1 Pirellulaceae bacterium | reverse complement strand
GACTCGGTTTTTTCTTAGCTCAGCCCTGCACGCTGGACAAGGCAAATGAATGGCCCCGTCTGCCCAACCCCTCCCCACCCAAACTTAAACTTAAACTTAAACCCAAACTCTCCCGCCACCGAGCTTCCAGATAAAAACCTGCCCTACGTTCCTTCCCTCCCGACATTCAAATAAGCTGCTAACTGGTCCGCGTAGCGCTCGTAAAGTTTAAGTTTAAGTCTTACTGCGCCGGATCAGTTTCGTAATCCCATCACAAAAACAGACCCTAAATGAACGCACGAGTTTTACTTGCAATCGTTTACGTACTTCTTCTCAGTCTCTCGGTACGTGGCGATTCGTCTGCCGAGAGCTTTTTACGTCAACCGGACTCTTGGTTCACAAGCGATGAAGGTCAGCAACGATTGAACAATGTTCTATCTTGGCAATCCGAGCATGGAGATTGGCCAAAGAACGAAGACACAACCCAAGAGCTTTTTTCTGGCGATCGATCCAAGCTTCAAGGTACGTTCGATAATGGTGCAACCTCTGGTGAATTGCGGTTGCTCGCACACGCGTTTCGCATCACCAACGATGAGCGATACGAAAAAGCGTTTCTCAAAGGCTTTGACCATATTCTCCAGGCACAGTATCCCAACGGTGGTTGGCCGCAATACTTTCCACTGCGTAAAGGCTATTACACACACATCACCTTCAACGACAACTGCATGATTCGCTTGTTGGAGTTTGTCGACGACTCCATCACGTCCCCTGACTTTGCGTTTCTCGACGATGATCGCCGTGCCTCAGCAAAGAGAGCTTTGCAGCGAGGTGTCGACTGTATCGTCAAGTCTCAAGTGATCGTAAAGGGTACGCCAACAGTCTGGTGCGCCCAACACGACGAAGTCACCTTGGCTCCAACAAACGCTCGTGCTTATGAACTCGCATCGCTCAGTGGTGCGGAGAGTGCCGGGATTCTCAAGTTCCTGATGAGTCTCGACAAGCCGACTCCTGAAGTGGTTCGATGTGTCCATGATGGTATGGCATGGTTCGACGCAGTTAAAATCGAAGGGTTTCGCTACAAAAGGAGCGCCAGCGAACCGAACTTGACGAGTGATCCCAACGCGCGGCGACTGTGGGCGAGGTTCTACGAGATTGAATCGAACCGACCGTTCTTCTGTGACCGCGACGGCGTGATGAAGTACGACGTCGAGGAAATTGGCGGCGAGCGACGGGGCGGATACACGTGGTACGGAAATTGGGGAGAAAGCCTCGCGAATGACTACGCCAAATGGCCACATCGCTGAGATGTTGACTGAGCGAGACCACCAGGTTGTCACTTGGGCGGACCTTCTTGATGCGAATCGCTGCGTTGCCGCAAGCTCAACGTGCTTCACGCTGCTCCATTTCGACAAGTCAGCACAGAAACAAACACAGAAGCGCACCAAAGACCCCCACCCCCCACCAAAGACCCCCGGGGTCTTTTCGGAGCCCGGCGGGGTCTTTTCGGAGCCCGGAGGGGTCTTTTCGGAGCCCGGCGGTGTCTTTTCGGAGCCCGTGGTCTTTTCGGAGCCCGAATGGATAGTCAACTCTCCCGACCCGCTGATCACTAACGTTCGTCGACCTAAGATTTTGTATCTACCGTGATTCAATCGCCTTACGAACCGCCTGCTGAAAAAACGGAATCACTCCCGCAGCCGGTATCACACCCTAAGCGATCTATCTCAATCTTGCTCAAGGCATCACGGGTCGTATGCTATGGATGGCTCTTGGTTCTATTCTTGATGTGGCAGCAAGATGGGGTGAATTTCTTCATTCAGAAAGACATTGGCCGATTGATATCCATCGTGACCGGATGCGTTACGTTTGCGACAGCAATGCTTTACGTACGCCAGCGTATTCTCAAGCACAAGCGACGATGCATGCTATATGTCATTGTCTCCGCGTTCTTGCAATTCGGGGTTGCAAATACGATTGCCAATCATTCGGTTGAACGATTTCCAATGTGACAGTGATTTGTTCCTCGTAGCGGAATGCTGTAGAATTAGCTTTCGTCCACTCTCATGGTCGCCCGAGTTCGTCAAATCGCTCCGACGAACCATGGGTTGCAACGGAGGCCGCGCGTTGACGTTTTTGAAGTGGAGAGTCGTTCGCGCGGCCCCGCTGAACCGTACCGTTATCCGATTGAGTTGAACCGGAGTTGATCGTTTTCGCAACTCTTGATATGTCTGCGATAGGTTGAACCTAACGTTCCGACCGATTCCTTCAGCGATTCACAGGACTTCCATGAACATCCGGCTCAAAGTTATATCGGGTTTTGGTTTGACGTCTATTTTGGCAGCCCTCGTGATGCTCTCCGTTTTCTGGCCGTTCACATTTGCACTGCTCTTGAACATTTGCGATTGATCGGAATCTCTATTAATGCCTTCTTCCGCTCATCGCAACTCAAGAACG
>JBGSNA010000086.1:0-9220 GCA_041739875.1 Pirellulaceae bacterium | reverse complement strand
GCGTCATCGAACCCACCCTCACCGCAAGTTGCCTATCAGGTCGACTACTCGATCGATCAAGGATCAAGCTGGCAACCTCTGGTTCGCGATTGGCGAATCACTCGCTCCGGCGAAGAGCCCGCTGATTTCTGGTCACAAAGTCTCAGCTGGGGCGATACAAGACTCGATAGCGTTACCCAACCCGTGCAAGTTCGTTTTTATAACGATGGTGGCAAGTCATATCGCCGCGCAGAGATGCATTTACTGTACGCAACCAAGCAAGATGCGACCCGCGTCACCTTCCACTGGCAAGATGATCAGGGTCAACATACTGAGTCACATGATTTTCCCGCTGGTCAAGCGTCCAACGCGGCCTCCAAACTGTGGAAGGTCAAAACGGGAAATAGCGTCAAGACGCTGTGGGTTGAGTATCAGCCCATTTCGACGGCCGACACCCATTAAGCCAAGTTGGATTGGGATTTGACGGCGACTCATCGACCGCGTCGCACGATTTACAGTTACAGCAGGTTGGCGACGCCTGTGTACTTTTAAAGATGCTGGAATCGAGTTCGAGGCCGAGTCCAGAAGCGATATCAATAGCGAGCATCGCGTCTGCATCGAGTTGCCACGGCGTCACGTTGATTTCGTCAATAAACGGGGAGCCTGCCAAGTACTCAACTAGATTAGTACCTGGAAATGCGGACACAGGCTGCAAGTCGGCGGTAAGCATGTGCCCCGTGAACAATACCTTTCGTATTGATGAAGTCTTGCCTCGTTAACGAAATTGGCTCGTACTTCGTTGGTCAACTCAGCGTAGCAATTCATAGATAACGCGGGTGGGGCGGTTTGCTGTGAGGATTTGTTGTTGGTTGCGGTGAGGATAGGCAACGTTTTCGTAGTTCAAGCCAAATAGATGCATGACGGTGGCCTGGAAATCGTTGGGCGTCACGACATTCTCGATCGCATGGTGTCCGAAATCATCTGTCTTTCCATAGGTGATGCCTCCGCGGATTCCGCCACCTGCCATCCAGATACTAAAGCCTTGACCGTTGTGATCGCGGCCTGCCTTCTCCGCGGCCCCCTGACCTTGCGTGACCGGCAAACGCCCGATTTCGCCGCCCCAGTGGACCAGCGTGGAGTCGAGCATGCCTCGTTGTCTCAGATCCGCGACGAGCGCCGCGACGGGTTGGTCTGTCTTGCGACAAATTGATGTCAGACCGGTCTTGATGCTGCTGTGGTTATCCCAAGGCTGGCCGCTATGGAACAGTTGGACAAAACGAACTCCCCTTTCCACCAAACGTCGCGCTAACAAACACCGCGTGCCGTATTCACGGGATTCCGGATTATCCAATCCATACATTTTGTGCGTGGCCGCCGTCTCTTGGGAAATATCCAGAGCATCACTTGCGGCAGTTTGCATTCGCGCCGCAAGTTCATAGCTGGCGATGCGTGCCTCCAAATCCGATTCGCCGGGGTGCGATGCCAGATGCTGGGCATTGAGCGTTTGTAAGAATTCGAGATTTTGGCGTTGGTAATCGCCTGACAAATGGGTCGGCGGTTGCAGATTCAAGATCCGCGGTTCCTTGGGCCGGAGCACGGTTCCCTGGAACATGGAAGGCATGAATCCGTTGGACCAATTGGATGCGCCATCAACAGGGAGCCCGCCCGGATCTGACAAAACCATGAAAGCGGGCAAGTCCTGTGTTTCGCTGCCCAAGGCGTAGGTAAGCCAGGAGCCAAGGGTGGGTCGACCCAAGACAGCAGGGATCCCGCCGTGAAAATAGCGAATCGAGACTTCATGACCGTTGGCACCGGTGTGCATGCTGCGAATCATGCATAGTTCGTCGACAACACCAGCGGTGTGGGGAAGCAATTCAGATAGTTCCATTCCACATTGACCGTGTGGCTGGAACTTGAAGGGGCTGCCCAGCAACTTTTTACTGGCGTCATTGACGAACGAGTACTGAATGTCGCCTGAGTAATCGGTCCCGTCGAACTTGGTGAGTTCGGGCTTTGGATCGGTCAGATCCATGTGCGACGGCCCGCCATGTTGAAACAACGAAATCATCGCTGTCGCCTGCGGCGCAAAGTGCGGCGTTCGAGGCCGTAGATCGTTATGAGGTTTTAGCTTCAGCACCGGAGGTATCGCCAATGCCGACTCTTGAGCCAACATCCAATGCAACGCCAAAGCTCCGACGCCCATGCCTGAGCCTTGAAGAAAATGACGTCGTGAAGTTGGTGGTGTGTTCGGAATCATGTTTGACCAAGGCCCAGATCATTCGATGTAAAGGAACTCGTTGGAATTGATCAACATCTGACAGAGGTTGACAAGGACTTGATGCGCCGGTGTTCGTCCCGGCAAGGTACCTTGGGGATCCCGTGACATCAGCGTCATTTGCCCGCTCGCAAAATGAAGCGATTGCTTTAACTCCTCATCATTCGGCGAGCGGGATAGGATGAGTTTCCAGGCCGCAATGATTTGGCCGGGCAACCGCGTCAGATCATCTGCGGGACCGCGAAACTCGATGGCCGAATCATGGACCACCGGTCGTCCGTCGACGGGTGCGAACGTCAGTGTGACACGCCAGTTGAACGAGTCCGACGTCTCGTGTTCAAGGCAGTCGGCGACGATGTCGATGGTTTCCCCGGACCGCACCGCAAACGCAGGCACCTCTGTAGCGGTCGACTTGTTCGAGGCTTGCCAAGTGCCACGGATGCCGTCCGCGGAAAGGACCCGACCGCGAACTCCGTCGCCATTTTCGCTGCCATGCTGTAGCGTCCCTGCGATGCTTAACTGGCCGTCCGCAGGGGCAATCCAACGACGGATCGCGGGATGACGAGGATTGCCAGGATGCCCACCGCCGGCGTGCAATATGACCCATCCCAAAACCGGATCAGGCAAGCTTGGCCCACCTTGCCATGAAGTGCCCGTGTAGTGGGGAAGCTCGTGGAAATCTCGTATCACTCCAGCCTCTTCGTCGATTTCGCCCGAACCATAAAGCCAAGTCGGCGATGGCAAACTTGGCAACCAAGACCTATCAAACACCCCGTTTGCCTCGGTCGGATTCAACTCCAGATCGGCAGCTATCGCCCGTTCCGCTACTCGGCTTGCTTGTGCGAGGATGAATTCACCATTGAGCATCATCAACGATTGGGGGGCGACCGTTGATACTGTCCGTACGTCACAATTCACGCTCATCGCCGGTGCGTCAAAGGCCTGAAGCATGCCGACCGGTTGGCTGCGACGCGCGAGCACATAGATGCTTCGACGCGGTTGACTGGCGTCGACACGAACTTGGCCCGTTTCATCCTCAGCGATGGGAACGGGTGGGCCGAAGGTTTTCAAGTCAAGATTACCAGCAACCGCCAACATCGAATCACGCAGGATCTCGGCGTCGACTCGCTGCAGTGACTTTCGCCAATAAAACTGGTTGTCGGCGTCAAGACTCTCTCGCCCCGGCTCGCGGTACGAAGATTGACGCCAAGCAGTGGAAGTCAGGATCCGTCGATGCAGGTGCTTGAGGCTCCAATCATGGTCGATGAAATCATTGGCCAACCAATCGAGCAATTCTAAGTGCGAAGGATTGCCACCCAAATTTCCAAAGTCGCCCGGGGTCGAAACGATGCCGCGACCGAAGTGGTGCATCCAAATACGGTTGACGATCGCCCGCGAGGTCAGCGGATTGCCGCGGCTCGTCAGCCATCGAGCGAAGGCCAGACGCCGCCCCGTGGTGGGCAAATCAGGATCGTCCAGTGGAAACATCACGCGTGCGCCCTCGGGTGCCGCGACGGTCAACCCAGCTGGCTGAACTTCTTGCTTCGGCTGATTGAAGTCACCGCGGTGGAACAAATGGGTGACGGGAACGTGACTGGGCGGCTCCACCAATGCCATGATGAATTGTTCGGCCGGCTTCTTAGCTCGCATCTCGGCTATCTTCGCATCGAAGCCTTTGAGCACTTCGGCGGCATCGGGGCGGAATTGGTAAAGCACGCCGGGTGAGATGTTGATGCTGGGATGATTGGCCAACAGCCGTTTTTGCTCTGGATCGCGAGACGCTACTTCCGTCTCATAGGCGGCTCGCAACTGCGAGCGAAGCGGCTCTTCGAACTTCATCAACTCCTTTTCGAAAACCTCTTGGATGAATTCCTTCTGTTTGGTCGCGCGTGCCACAGCGACTTCTTTGACTTGTTCTTCGATCGCTGCTGCGTTTGAACGATCCTGCTCGGTAGAGAGTGAGACCAATCGCTGCGCCGGCGGCTTCCAAGCTTGCCAATCCAACGCAGGCTCGAAGACGGCTCGCAAGGCAAAGTAGTCGACGTGCGAAATGGGGTCATAGCGGTGATCGTGGCACTGCGCACAATGCACGCTGGATCCGAGCAATGTGCTGCAAACGATCTGCAGCGTGTCAGCGATTGTCTTGTTGCGTGCCTCGGGGCTATCGTCGCCGCTACCCGTGCCATCAGCCGCCAATCTCAGAAAACCGGTAGCCGTCAATAAGTCGATTTGGCGATCAGTCCAATCACCCGAGGCGGGACCAGCCAGCTCATCACCGGCAAGCTGTTCAATGATAAACTGATCGATCGACTTGTCTTCGTTGAAAGCACGGATGACGTAATCTCGATAACGCCATGCCCACTCACGACTGCTATCAGCGATTGTGTGCCCGTCGCTATCGGCATAGCCAGATGCATCGAGCCAATGCCTCGCCCAGCGCTCGCCGTATTGGGGTGAACGCAGTAGATGATCGAGTAATTGTTCATACCAATCGATGTCCGAAACATGCATCCAATGGTCGAGTTGATTGACGTTAGGAGGCAGACCGATCAGATCGTAGAAGACGCGTTGAATAATTGTGAATCGGTCCGCGTCGGGCGAGAAAGTCAAACCGTCCGGCATGGCATCAGCAAGTAGTGCGTCGATCGGCGTGCGGATATTGCCTCTGGAAGCAGCATGGGGAACGTACGGCCGAGCGATCGGTCGATAGGCCCAGTAGTTACGTTCTTCTTCCGTGATTGGAATGCCCGGTCCGATCTTTTCAGGTTCCTCGCGACGAGTCGGAGCGCCTTGGCGGATCCAATTTTCCAGAGTTGCTATTTTCTCATCAGGGACTTTCGTTTCACCAGGAGGCATGTCGCCTTCACGGATTCGCGTCAATAACAGACTAGCCTCCGGATCGCCTGGATCCAGAGCTGCCCCCGAGTCGCCACCAGCCGTCATCAAGTGAACGAGACGTAAATCAAGGCCTCCTTCCATCTCCGCGACAGCGCCGTGGCAATCAAAGCAGTATTCGCGCAGGATGGGTCGGATTTCCGTTTCGAAATACAGTGGCTCTGTCGCCTGCGTCCATCCGCCGGCTACCAACATGAGTGGCAAGCACGCGGACGCGAAGGCAAGACTTCGCGAGTGGTCCAACCATGAGGACATGGCTTCGATACCGATCGGCAAGAGGTGGGATAGTGAGGCAGGATTTGGTTCGACAACGAATCGGAACCCAAAAGTATGACGCGGGCAACTGCCAAAATCAACGTCGTACGCTGGCACCCATCGCCACCAACATTCGATTCCTGCCAAACAGACGCACTTGTGAGTCACGCCTTGCCACCGCTTGCCACGGATTTTGCTGCATGCGGAAGCCAGGCATCGAGCTCACTACAGAGCTTTGTTATTGAAGGGAGGGCCCCCACAATGAGCGAAGCAACTCTTCTTCCTTCACTTTGAATGGAAACTGCTGGCTATGGGGATGCTCGGTGATGCCGGCCAATTGACGCAGCGCGACGTGTATGTGTTCGGGCCGAACGCGGAAGTCAACGTCAGAGTCGAGTTCCAGAGTCTGCGGATTGATCGGCACGGTGAACTGGCTTTCGTCGGTGGCACCAATAACGCGATTGCCGCGGATGCCGGGGCCAAGAAACATGATCGAACCAATGGACCAGTGATCTTTGCCCTTGCCCTTGTTATAGGTTGGCGTGCGGCCCATCTCGCTTTGCGCGATGATGACCAGCTTCTCGCGGATTTGTAACTCTTCGGCACGACGCAGCACATACGCGATGCCTTCCAGGAACTCGGGGATCAGCTTCATCTGGTCCGTGTCGTTGTTGGCGTGGCTGTCGAACTGGCCGATTGAAAGATTCGCCGAGACGCAGACGCCCGCTTTGAAGGACGCCAAAGCGATCTCAGCCTGCTGCGCCAACCGCTGCTTCGGGATGTCTCTCGGAATGTGCGGTGTGATACGGGCCAGCGTCTTCGAGTTGACTTGCGCCGCGTAGAGCATGTTTTCGGCTCGCTCCTGGCGAGGCAGCAAGGGTCGCGCGGCGCGGTCGGCCCGTTGCTCGGCCAATGCCTGCTCAATGCGAGCCATGGCAAAATCATCGTGATACGGTGACCGTTCGTTGCCCTCGATCGAGTCGGCATTAGCGATGCGTTTCAGCGACGGCAGATAGGGAACTCGTGACATTGCCACGAGGTTGCCCGTGGCCGAGTAATTTCCAAACGTCAAAAACGACAGCGGGCACGCCGGGCCTTGGCAAGCGGCGACCAGTGCCGCGAACGTCGGATACGCCAGACTGTCCAACTCGCCAGTAGCCATGTACCGCGAGCACGGCGAATGATTGTTGACGGAGTAGTCCAGCCCATTGAGCACCAGCAGCTCGTCGCCGAACTCAGAATAAAACTCTTCGTTGCTCAGTCCGCCTTGTTTGTGCTCGGCAGTCGGGGCGAACTTGTGCGCGCCGTGCGTCAGGATGTCGCCTTGTTCGTAAAGTCGATTGATACCGCCGACACCTTTGGGGTCCATCAGGTACGTCGTGTCCCAGCCGCCAGACGCGTTGAACACGATATAATACGGCCCCTCATAAGCCGGCAGGTCCTGCGTATCCGCTGCTCGCGCCTCGCGTGGCAATCGCACTGGAGCCGCCAGCCCAAGCCCGGCAGACGCACACCACTTCAGAAAGTCACGTCTCATACTGTAGTCCTTTATTCATACAAAAACTCATCCTGCCGCAGCAGGTAGGTCACCACGCTACGCCAGGCTCGGACGGTGTACTGCGGATCCGGGACAGGAGTTTCCAGTCCTTGGCGGCAGCTCCAAATCTCTTGTTGGTCGAATTGGCCTCGGTCGTGGGCATCGGCGACGATTCCGGCGAACAGGTCAAATGTGCGGACAACATCAGGAGAATCAATTTCGTCGTAGCGACCCAACACGCGATGATGCAAGTGGACGATGGCGTGGCGGATACGTTCGTCGGATTGGGGCGACGCGCCGGGCAATACATCAGGCTCGATGTCGGGAAAGAGCAGCCGCTGTTCGGCTGTTCGGCTGAAGTCCAAGGCCACATTCCGACAGGCGACATCGTTGGCAAGTGTTCGCTGAATGGCTCCCATCGCGCCGCTCGGATCAGCAGCCCGCTCGGTGACTTCTTTTGAATCGATGCCCCCATAGAGCATCGCCGTTTGTTCGGTGAGCTGCCCCCAGGCCCGGCCAAACACCGCGGCAGTTTTTCTCTCAAGCTGCTCGGGTGACAGCATTCGCACGATGCCGATGTCGTCTAGTTCGGCGAGTCGCTCTGGAGTTACGTCCACGGTCGCCAGTCCGTCAGCTCGATAGAAATCGCTCAGCACCCAGTCCTTGAGAGCCTGCTTGAAATTGAAACCTGTTTCAGCGAAGTGTGACGCGATGGCATCGACCTGTCGCTGCTGCGTCCGGTAAGCGAGAAGCTTCGCAGAGTACAGCGGGTCCTCAAGATCCGTCGGCGGCAACAGCGGTCGACGACCGGTCAGCAGGTAATACGCGTGCCCCACCATCGTCTCGGCAAAACGGGGATCTTTCGCAGTCCGCTCACCGAGCCACTGCAGCGACCGCCAACGCTCCTCGGCAGGCAGGTCTTCGCCCTCGAAGCCAGCAGCAAACATGTCGGTGAACCAGCCTTCCTTTCGCCGACCGTAAATGCTGAAGTTTGTGTCGAACCGCCAGTAGTCCTGAAACAGCCCCGCGACCGGATCGACTGTCTTGTGGCAGACGACGCATTCCGACGCCTGCATCGTCGGGATCTCGAACTTCGCGCTGACTGCCGCAGCGTCCGACCCACGAGCAGCCAACTCGAGCACGTCCACACCCAAGAAATGCTCGTAGTAGATGCGGGCCCGCAGACGGTTGCGGTTGGTTTCCGTTGTCGGATAACGACTGAGGTACTGGAACATACTGAGGAGCCCAGCGTGCGGATAGAATCCGGTGGCCGACTCCTGGTCGTCCGCGCGGCTCCGACCGACCAGCGCCTTCAGCTTCACTGGGATGTATTCAAACGGGTCGTCTGGGTTTGTGAACTGGTCTTCCACCTCGTCGAATATCCCGTAGCCGCGAGCCGTGAACGGCGAGACCATGATGTAGTCCGCCGTGACGATCTCCGTGAATGGCCGATCGTTTCGCACGATATATTCGATCAGCTTCATTGGTTCGCCCAACAATGCCGCGCGGTAGTCATTGGCGAGTTTATAACCGGCTTGCCGACGCTCCTTTTCATCTTCGATGTGGCTCAGGTCATACTTCTGGTACCAGCCCCGTGTTTTCTCAAAGTGCTCGTACGACAAAACCGTCTGATCCGGATTCCCGTCGACTCCCATCGTTAGAAAAATGTCGTTGAACCCTTCCTGGAGGCGTTCGTAAAACGCCGGTTCGGTCATGACGTTGTCCAGGATTGCTGGCAGTGCCTCGAGTCCTTCTCCGAGGACGGCAGCGAGTTCGTCCTCTGTCGGTAGACGACCCGCTAGCGACAATGTCGCCCGCCTCAGCAGCTTGCGATGATTGAGCATCACCACGCCTTCGAAGAAGGGTCTCTCTCCTTGGTCGACAATCGGCTCATCGGAAGGAACGGAATGCGGAATGGTCACGCGCTTTACAAAGTCCTCCAAAATGCGGTAGCCGGTTGAATCTTTCTTCAAGACCTCTTCTCCCCCATGATCCAGTCCCCCGGTCGCCTTAACCAGCAACAGTGGCTGGTTATCGGCTTTTTGAAGGGCCATTCGCACAAACGCATCGCGATTAAGTCGCATCACTCCGGCCCGTTCAGATTCCGTAGATCGGCTTAAGTCCTGGAGTACAAGACCTGTGTCCTCAGCATCACCTGCCTGCTTGTGGCACTTGAGACACTCCGCGCCACCCACTTTCGGCCAGACTTCGTTGGCAAAGACCTTGTCGAGCCATGCTAAGGTTGTCGCCGGACACGGATCCTGATCCGCGGCACTCGA
>JBGSNA010000029.1:0-5709 GCA_041739875.1 Pirellulaceae bacterium | reverse complement strand
TCGAGTACCTCGGCTGCTTCATTGAAAGCGGATGATCGGAATCGTTGCTGGATGTCTTCGGTCGTCATTCCCGAAGCTCGACGAAAGAAATAGAGCCAGGCTTCGATGGGATCTGTGATCACACCATTATCACTTGGGATCACATACTTAGGCAACTCAAGAAGGTGAATTTGAAGACCATCGGTCAAGTCCAGACCTCCGTCACGGGTCCGCATCCGGAAATCACTATGAACGGCAGAAGTTTGCCGAAACAGCAGGGCATCCAGGACACAGATGCTGATCTCAGGTCTAAGCCGCGTGTAGTCATCGCCCTCACCGATCTGGCCGACGTACATGGATGCGGTGTAATACGCCAATCGCTGGGACAAGCCCGCAGGCAGACTAGTTTGCATTTCAATATCGAAAAGTCGGCCATTCGCATCGCGTGCAGCCACGTCCAGGATCGATAGCTTATCGGCATCGTCTCCTTTTCCGAGATATCGGATTGAGGATCTCGACTTCCGTGATTTGTATGTCGTCACCCAACACAGCATTGAGAAAATGCAAGGTAATCGCAGGATGCTCGGGGCTGCCGAGAATCAGCTTGAACGCATAGTCGACGGTCGGGTCAATACCGATAGCCATGGATTCCCGTCAGTTACCTTGAGCAATGATTGTCTGGGCGTAAATTTTATCTTGCTGGATAGTTGCCTGTCGACTCGCATTCGCGTTTTCGGTCTATTCGAGAAAACTTGAGTCGAGGAAATTTGAGTGCGACCAATGCCGCCTCGGCTGCTGATTTGCATCCCAAACTAGCCAGAAACTCACTACCGAGATTGGGGTCGCTGGCGGACTCGGCGCATACTGCTAACGCTGGAGCGGCTGGGGTGTTACAAACATGGCACTATGACAGACGCAACCAAGCATTCCGATGGCGAGATTCCTGATCGTGACACGTTGGCTTCGGAGTATTTCGAGCTTTTGCCGTTCGCGCCGTACCCGGTCCAGGAGGAGGCGCTGCTAGCGTATTTTACCGGCGAGCAGGGCGTGCTGGTCTGTGCGCCGACCGGAACTGGAAAAACGCTTATCGCCGAGGCCGCAGTTTACGAGGCACTGCGCACTGGCAAGCGTATGTATTACACGACGCCGCTGATCGCGCTCACCGACCAAAAATTCGACGAACTTCAAAAGTCCGCCGTCCGCTGGGGATACAGCATCGACAGTGTCGGTCTGGTGACGGGCAACCGCCGGGTGAACCCAGACGCTCAAGTGCTCGTTGTGGTTGCGGAGATTCTGCTCAATCGATTGCTCAATTCGGAAGGATTCAATTTCGACGACGTCGGCTCCGTCGTCATGGACGAGTTCCATTCGTTCAACGACCCCGAACGTGGAATCGTTTGGGAATTGACTCTCGGTCTGTTGCCCAAACACATTCGCACGCTCTTGCTCAGTGCCACCGTCGGAAACTCGATCGAGTTTACATCGTGGCTGGCTCGATCGCACCAACGAAACTTGCTTCTCGTGCGTGGCACTGAACGCAAAGTGCCACTGCAATACGAGTGGGTCGAAGACGAGTTGCTCGCCGACTTTGCTGAGAAGATCGCCGCTGGTGACGAAGCCTCACGCCGGACGCCGTCACTGTTTTTCTGTTTCAGCCGCAGTGAGTGCTGGACCGTCGCCGAGATGCTCAAGGGAAAGAGTCTGATCGACAAGTCCCGACAAAGCGACCTTGCCGATTACCTCAACGCAGTCGACATGAGCGAGGGCGCGGGGCCGAAGCTGAAAGCGATCCTGCAACGTGGCGTCGGAGTTCACCACGCCGGAGTGCTGCCTCGTTATCGACGGATGGTCGAAGAGCTGTTTGAACGCAAATTGCTCAGCGTTTGTGTTTGCACTGAGACGCTGGCTGCTGGGATCAACTTGCCCGCACGAAGTGTGCTGCTTCCGAGTTTGTTGAAAGGCCCTCGAACGAAGAGGAAACTCGTCGATATCGCATCCGCACAACAGATCTTCGGACGCGCCGGTCGGCCTCAATACGATGATCGCGGTTACGTGTTCTCACTTGCCCACGAAGACGACGTGAAGATCAATCGTTGGCGAGAGAAGTACGACTCGATCCCCGAAGACACCAAGGACCCGGGGCTGCTCAAGGCAAAGAAACAACTCAAGAAGAAGATGCCCAAACGCCGCACCGATGAGACTTATTGGAGTGAACAGCAATTCCTGACCTTGCAACAAGCTTCGGCTGCGGACCTTTCAAGCCGCGGTCGGTTGCCATGGCGTTTACTCGCTTACTTGCTTGATCGAACGCCTGAAGTCGAACCCATTCGTGAGATGGTGGCGAAGCGACTGCTCCATCCGAAAGGCATCGAAGAAGCACAACGTGATTTGAATCGGATGTTGATTACGCTTTGGACAGCCGGGTATGTCGACCTGGAACCCAAACCGCGTGCAGCCAAACCGAAGCCGCTACCAGGCTCGAATACACAAAAGCCCGACGAACCCAAAGCGACCGCTGGTTTATTTGGCGGCATCTTGGATCAAATGCGTAAACCAGAAGAAACGCCAACGGAGGAAACAGAAGACAACCAAGATCCCGAGCTGATCGAGAGTCGCGGCTACGACGTGGATGATTATCGACCTGAATTCGCACATCCGACCGAGCGACTTGAGAAACTTGTGCACTTACGGAGCATCAATCCACTATTTGGTGTTTATGTCGCGAACCATCTCGCGATCGCTGACCCGAACGAACGCATCGCGGTTCTTGAAAGCTTGCTTGAAGTTCCCGGTACGGTGGCACGTCATGCGAGGCTGCCTTCGCTCGAACAGATGCCACCGGGAACTCTCGCTCAATCGCGTTTGGATCCCTACTTGCTAAAGACAGGACTAGCGACGCCCGAAGAATTGGGGCAAGCCAGCCAAGATCCGGAAGAGGAAGTCAGCGACAAGGGCTTTGGCCGAGTGATGTTTGACGAACCAAAAGTCTGGCCGCTGACCATTGGTGAAAAGCTGTTGCGAATGTTTCGGGCCGAGTTTCCTCGCGTTCACAACGTCAACGTCACACCAGTGTGGATCGTGGGTGAGCTCTTGGAATTCGGTGGTGACTTTAATAAGTACGTCACCGCTCGCAAGCTTCAAAAGGAAGAAGGCATCCTGTTTCGACATTGTCTGCGAATGATTTTGCTCTTGGACGAGATGGCCAACATCCCACCGGCCGAATCCACGATCGAGACCTGGGAAGACCCGCTCGATGACTTAGCAGATTTGTTGACGGAGACCTGTCGCAAGATCGACCCGCAAAGCACCGACGAGGCCCTGATCCAACCCGGCAGCGAGTCCGACGACCTCATCGGCCTCGGCCGAAGAAACGCATAATCAAGAACACAACGTAGGCCAGGACCAGTCCTGGCAATTTACGACCGAGTTAGAGAACTCCAGAACAAACCCTATCCAAAAACTCGACCGACAATACGCGTCGCTAAGAATGACTGCGGGGCGAAAATAGAACCCGGGGATCTTTCTTCGGCTCGACGAGAATCACTCAGTAGGGAGACGCATTGGCAATGGTAACAAACCGAATCAAATGCGGTCCAACTTTTTTAAATTGCAGCCTCGGCAAAGTAGCTGAACGTTGGCGTCGGTGTTGCTTCCACCTTTTGCGACTGGAATGATATGATCGAACTCAAGGTAGTCTTTGGCTCCACACTCTACGCACTTTGCACCATATCGTTGCCAGACACGCTGCCGAACATCCCTCGGAATATGTCTCGATGGTGCGCCCTCCACTCGACGTGTCGCAGTCTGATTGGCTAGGGCAACTGCTTTGCGAAACATAAGTGCGAAATAGGAGCTATCCTGAACTAATGAAAGTGCCCAAATAGGTTTTCCCTCTAATTGAAACTTGACGCTCCTGCCGTCTCCGCCGATGGCAACGATTCTTCGATAGTTGATCGACTGAGCCGTAGATGCACTTTGGAAGATTGCTCGGCCATCCAACAGAATCACAAAGCCTCTATGAACATCTTCGATGGGCCCAGACGCTCGTATCTTTGTTACGACGAGAACGGCTTCTGCACAGAAGTGGACAATCTCTCCAGCTCGTATTTCGACACCCAACGGCACTTCGATTGACGGGAGGTCTCCTCGAGCGATTCGTGCTGCGGTCTCAAAATCATTCATTTCCTTGCGAACGTAGAGACAGAAGTTGTCACCGAGCCCTAGTCTCGCAAGCAACGATTCAACGTGTTTTCGCTCACCGTCGGTCAACACCTCGTCGGCTTTGGCATCCGCCAGCACATGTTCAACAAACTGTTGCGCAGGGGAATGTATCAGCTCGATAGTGCTACTGTCGGAAAGGCCAAGTCGTCTTGCAGTCTTAACAAATGAACTCCACTCTTGCGATCGCAACTCCCCATCTTCAATGGCGGATAAGAACATTGCTCGCACGAAACCTTCACCTTGCGAACGAAAATACTCACTGGCAAGTGCTGATGCCGTCATGCCAACGGTTAATGCGATGTGCTCCAAGTGCTTAAATTCATCGTCGGACAACACTCCATCGTCCATTGCATTTGCGAGTGACGATTGAAACTGCTCAATCGCATATTCTCGCTGAATCGAATTTGACTCTTCATCAGAAATTTCCAAGCATCTCGCGACCCAAACGACGGTGTCTCGTTCTTGCTGTGTTACCACGCCATCTTTCCAGATGGTATCAATCAATCGTCGAAAAGCAGTCTGAGCCGCATTCCGGATTTCGGGTTTCGCGACATCTGAGCCAGCGACGAATTGCTGAAGGTTGAACTTCTGTTTCTGTGTTCGCAGTGCTTCGTACAGAGCGTTCGAAATGCGAACGATCCTCGCTTCACGATCGGGGTCGTAGGCGTCAGCTACCGATTTCTTTAATCGGTTCAGAAAGCTTTTCACCATCTTCGATTTCCCTCGCTTTGGAGAGTGCCGATGCCACTAGACCAGCCGGGATAGAAACGACGCCGAGCCCAACCAGCAACACAACGAATGTAAAGCACCTTCCCCCCAAAGTCACCGGGTAGACATCACCGTACCCGACCGTTGTGAGGGTTGTTGTCGCCCACCATAGACTGTGGAATACCGAAGCGAACGCTTCTGGCTGCGCGTCGTTTTCAAAGAAGTAAATGCCCACAGCTGCAAGATAGAGCATGATCACAGCCACAGCACCGAACAGAATCATCTCCTCACGAGCAATGATCAGCGCACGATGGAACCGACGAATCGCTTTGTTGTATCTGGCGAGCTTAAGGATTCGGAAGAGACGAAGCAAACGAAATGCTCTTGCCGACCTAAGATCAACGCCGAGCGACAAGTAGAATGGCAGGATCGCAGCCAAGTCCACGACCCCAAAGAAACTTGTCACAAATCCAATTTTCCGATCGGCCACGAATAGACGCAGCAAATACTCGATCGTAAAAACGATGACGCAAAGTACTTCAATTGCATCGAGCAGCGAACGCTGATTTGGCCGCAAGTCCGGAAGCGTCTCCAAGGAAAACGTGACAAGCGACACGATGATCAGTGCTTGGATTGATAAGTCGAACGTTCGGCCAAGTCTAGTGTCTGTCCCCTCAACGATTCCCTTAAGTGACATGTTGCTTTGTGTTCCGAGCTAAGGCCTTTGGTCCGTAGTCCGAACATCATCCAGGAAGCCGTCAGCAAGAACAATCACCCAAAACCGGTGAAATCTATGGCCTC
>JBGSNA010000300.1:0-2091 GCA_041739875.1 Pirellulaceae bacterium | reverse complement strand
CTGTTGTTCGATGAACGGAGTCAACGCAACCAAGAAACTCAGTCGCCGAATGTTGGATCCAGGAACGGCAGATCCGTTCGACGCAGCCAAGGTGATCGGAGTTCGCCATGTTCCACCAGCTTGCTGAGGCAGCTGATCATAGGCGGCATGGTAATTATGAATTCCTAATCCGATTTGCTTGAAGTTGTTACTGCAGCTCATTCGTCGCGCTGCTTCTCTCGCTGCCTGGACAGCGGGGAGCAACAGACCGACAAGAACACCGATAATTGCAATGACGACAAGCAGTTCTACAAGCGTAAAACCCTGGCGTTTCCAATGGTTCTTGGGTAAATACATGAAAGGAGTCCGAAGAAGAGCGGGGAACTGGCAACTCAAGTTGACTCAACGTCGGAGAGTTCCAGGGTGTGAATGATTAGTTTACAACAGCAGGCGAAGCAGAATCGGCGCGAGGTCGCATGCAATTTTCCTAAAGCAGGTTAGGCAGCACCTAATGGCGAGGCTCGCTTCCCCGCACGCTCCAGTTCGGTTGGTCTTGATGAGCGTCGGCCATCTGGTCCAATCGCGGCGTCGCAATCAGCTTCTGGCCGGAACAACCCAGATCACCGTAGCCAAGATCATCAACCAGAATGAAAGTAATATTCGGTTGTGATGCGTGCGCGACCGCAGAAACGAACAGAGTGAACGCAAACGCAATCAGTGTGCAAGCTATTTTCATGATGGAGACTTCGTCGTACAGGCTGCTAGCCGGTTAATGTTAGATGAATGCGTGCAAACGTGCGTTGCAGGCTAGCAGCCTGCACTACGGCGTTACGAAGGAAGTTCCCATCCCTTGCGACGCTCGCGCGAAAGCAACTTATTGCCTTCCTTGCAATTCGTGAACCGCTCCGCTTGCGGGTCTCATTCTAATTCCTCGCCAACCTTGCCGACGGCGCGGGCGATATTGAGCAGATAACAAACCGTGGTACCGCGGTGGCCGATCTCAATATCCGCGTTGGCTGTCTCGCGACTCTTGACGCAATCCGCAAAATTTTGAAGGTGTGGACTGTTTTCTGAGCCTCATAATCGCCCTCGCGAAATCGAGCAGAGCGACAGTCTCTTTGAGGCATTGTCGCGCCTGTACCGAAATGACGCCATCAATTGGATTGACGGAAATCGCGTATGGTAGCGTGCCAATCGTGCTCGCGGATAAGCGTAGGGCCACCGCGTCGCGCCATCCCAAGAGCGGAACGGTCTCTTTAGCATGCGTCAGAATCAGAAAACGCGGCGAGAATGTTTGAACGCACGAAGTCTCAGAAATTTTCCGCCAAGCCGCAGCAAGCCGCTGCGGCAGAGGATTTTTTGCAAAACGACTCTCAACCGACGAAGAGTAAGATCTTACTTCGCTTCTTTGTAAGTATCCTGCCCTGCGGTTTGCTGGAACTCTTTGTCGTACTCGCTGTACATCTTGAGTGCCTCATCGGTCATTTCAATTTTCTGTGGTTGATCGTCCGCACAGCCCGTGACACCGATTCCAATCAGGCAGAAACAAAGTAACAGAAGGGAGTGGATAGCTCGCATGCTTGGCCTATAAGAATACAAATGAGAGAAAAAATCCTCCGGCCTTGGCGGACCGGAGGATAGTGAGAAACAACGAGGATGGCTGGTTAGAACGCGCCCTGAATGGTTTCACGTGAGGCACGTGAACCAAGCGCACCCCACAACCCGTAGGGGCTAACCTGTCCGGGAGCTTGTATGCCCGTTCCGTTAAGGTGAATGTTTCCGCTAGTCGGTGTTCCCGCGTTAATCGAGTCCGTGATGAATTTGATCGCGCCGTCGCCCATCAACACGTGGCAGCCGCCCTGGTGACGACTGCTCGGGGGCAGCGTTCCATCGGAACCATCAGCACCGGTGATGCACAACTCGGAATTGGGAGCAAGCATCGTAGAGATGCCGGTGTAATAAGGCCGTCCATCCGCCCAGCGGAATCCTCGACGATCGATCGCCTTGAACAATTGACCGTCAGCAGGCTGGCCGGTGGTCACCTCCGTCAATGCCGCCGCCCAGAATCGAGGACGATTCGGATCGAAAGGACTTGGCGAGGCATTTCGGCAC
>JBGSNA010000236.1:0-9606 GCA_041739875.1 Pirellulaceae bacterium | reverse complement strand
GACTTCAAAAATGAATGTTGTAGTGCCGTCTTGTTCGATGATTCGGTCGCCGCGACGTGGAAGTGTGCCGATTGCGGATTGAACGAGGGCTTGCGTGTCGACCAAGTAGTCACGGACTTGAGCACGAGTGATGACACCCTCGCCATCGTCTTGCTCGTATCTCGACACACCGATCGTGGCAGTCAATTCAACGCTAACGTCATCGCGCTGATACAGAATCGGACGCGATGCGTGTTTTTTCAACTTTTCGGCCAGCCAGGTTTGGCCGCGATGCAGCATGTCGGCCACTACTCGGATTTCGCTTTCGCTGCCCCGAGCAATTTGGACGCTTTTGTGCGAACTTCATCGAGCCAAACTGCATCAGCCCGGCGTTGATATTCAGTCGCAACGGCACTCGCTTCTTCGTCTAGTTGCTGTTGACGCAACGTTGACTGGCGAGGTGCTTCGGGCGTAAGGAACGCTATGGGGGATGATTGTTTGAGATCGAGGTCTGGCTTCCTGACGGGAAACAAGGCTACGGCCAGCAAAACGACTACGACTATGATGGCAACGGTTAAAAGCATTTGAATGTTCCTGAAAACTGGGTATGACTGTGGAGACGCATCGAGGGCGTGTTCGCTGCCGTGCGAGCGAATGTTAGTTCTGTCGCTTGATCAGAATGAACCCGAGGAGCAAGACTGAAATTCCAATCAATGCGACTGTTGCGATCTCGCCAGCCGACAGCCACATCAACGCATTGCGAGAGTCGGTGGCACCGTCGAACAGATCACGAACACGATCCAATGGACGTCGCGTTTCGGGCTTGGGAGTTGGACAGTAACCATCGGGGCAGTCTTCAGCGGATAGGTACAACTGCGGCGTGATCGACTCGTCCCACGAGTAGCCGCGAGTTTTCAATGCACCGGTCTTTTGCGCTTCCTTGGCTTGTTTGTAGAGCGTATAGCCATGCTTCAAATCCGAGTACAGCTCTGACGGCGATCGAGGGATCATCGTCCTCCCCGCAGCATGAATGTGTCCGCCGGTTGCGTCTTGGAATAGTACAACGGGGAACTGCTCCGCAGGCACAATGTCGGCGTACCGGGTTCGGTAGATCGGGTTTGCCGCCGTGTAGACTTGGAACTCGCAACTTTCCCTGAGCGCTGCCAATTGTTGGTCCCGATCGAACCAGTCCTGCAGCATTTGGCTGGTCGAATCGGCTCCTACGAACAGTGCGATTTGATATGCTTTCTTCGGCGGCGGGGTTGTGGCAGAACTTGTTGGACTGACAAGCGATGAAGTCGGGATGGCGACAGGAGTTGTCGTGAAGCTAGGCACGCCAACCGTCGGTGTAATAATCGTCGGATGAACAACTATAGGCGCGGGCACAATCCGAGTCGGCGGGTAGTACGGTTGATAGGTCGGCGGGCAATTCGTAGGACAAACGCGAATCTGCTGCTTGATTTCGCCTTGGGCTTGCAAGTTCACCGATTGCGGTTGCTGCAACTTTTCGATCTGACCAACACTTGGTCCGGCGGGCCGATAGCTTGGCACTGTCCAGTTTTCACCGGGCAGCGTTGTTGTTGGCCGTTCATGCAGCGCAACAAAAGTCAGTCCCAGCAAGACAGCGTGGACCACGGCTACAACGATCAACCCAAAGCTGAGCCGAATGCGAATCGTGTCATTCATATTAAAGTACCTCATAGCTGCGGTAGGGCAGGGAACTGCTGGGATCGTTTAGTACAGTCAGAGCGAAGCCACCGTAGCCTGCCCAAAGTCGAATGAATTGCTCGCGCGGCGTTAGTTCGAAACGCCCCGGATAGTTGTTGTCGAGAATGGCCGCATATTGCTGACCATCACGCTCGACCCAGCCAACAAACGTGCAACAGTGCGAGGGCTTCCACCACAGAATCGCACCTCGCCGAGTGGCACTTGCCCAGTCGAGAAACCTGGGGTCGGCCTTGAGTGTGTAGCTGTATTCAACGCCAGCCGAATCGAGACGATCACGTAATCGTGAATCCCACTCGCCATCGCTGTAGGTCGACCGCCAACGCTCGCCAAGTTCGAACTCGTTAAGCCAACGCAGGTGATTGACCAACGATGCGTGGACGCAACTACCTTGACCAAGCGATCCGGTCCAGTTGCGCTGATGCAATTGGCCAGGAAGGTTGGCGGTGGGTTGCTCCGCAGCGGGAGTCGGCAACGCGCGAACACGTACTTCGCTGGTTTCGCATCCGGCGAACGCCAAGAGTAAAATCAGAATGAATAGATTGACGAGCTTATGGATCATGTCGGACTCGATGAATGAAATTTGGAGTGAGACAGAGGACGCTAATCCGCGAATGGCGGACTGGCGTTCGCTGACTCAACTTTTCAGAACAATCCACAGGCGTGCATCCGGTTGCTGCTTGGCTGAGACAAAGCGAATCGGCAATCCGCACATCGCGTTGACCGCGATGTAACGCGGCATCCTGGGATTGAATAGGTTCTCAGGTTCGTAGTTGGCGAGTTCGGTTGTTTTTCCGTCCGGTAGCAATCCTTCGATTGTCCACGGCGATGGATTGGCTTCTGTGGCGATGCAAAAGCAACTGCGATATTCGCCGACAGCCAGCCATTGACTGGTTAGGCCCTCATCAAGCACAAGCGGTATGACAGTTCGTGCTCGATCGGCGGTGATGCGGGCGATTGATACCATGATTTACTGACTCAAACGAAGTCGAACAGTGAGGCTGCCAGGCGGTGCGTCTTCGATCGCTTTACCGATCATCGGATGGGCGTAGGCGTTCTTGACGACATGCCAACTGACTTGCGACCAGTACAGGATCGTGCCAGCAGGAATGTTGGTGGTTGGGTCTTTCACTACTTCGAAAACACCTCGTACAGCGATGCTTCCGCGTGAGCCAGCAAGAATCCCAAACTTGGCAACACCGACCAACTTGCCGACCACGACAACCGAACCAGCGGCCACGTCGGCTTCAGGAACGATGTCGATGGTTGCGCCTTCGGCTACGAAGATCGCTTTCGCGTTTGTGATTTGTGCGATGTTGCTCACGTTGTTCCATCACTGACTCAGGCGAATGCGAACGAACGATTCGGTTTCAGCGGCGTCGGCGACAACTTTACCGAGGTACTTGTTGCCAACTTCATCGGTGACGACATCACCGACGTCATCCACGAAAACTTTAGCACCGGCATCGAAGGCCACCGCGTCAGCAGGGTCTTTCGGAACGTCGAAAACACCTTCAACGGCTATCGAACCAAGTGAACCAGCTTTGATGTCGCGTTTGGTGATTCCGACAAGGTCGCCTAGAACAACAATTGTTCCAACCGTGACATCTACAGTGGGCGCGAAATCAACGGCTTTGCCGTCGTGGACGAATTGAGCTTGCATGGGAATGGTGAGTCCTTGGACTTGGGTGGTGAGGAACTAAGGTCCGCTGCGATTACTCGCCGATGACCTTCACAGCGGCGCGGTGGTCTTGCGAATTAACACCGAAGTCGATGTAGGATCGAAAACCCATGCCGAGCGTGTTTGGTGGCATTTCGACTCGCTCGATCACGGGCGTGCGGCGACCGTTGAGGAACACGATCTCGAACGCTGGCAGCACGTTCGGATTGGCGAATAGGTACCACGCTGCTCCGCTCGCGCCGGTGTAGTACGAGTCCGACAAGTGCGGCGTGCTGATCACGCGGTACTTGTTGCGGTGCGGGTTATCGACTGGGATCTTGGTCGGCGAACCCGAGGCGTCGATCATCAACTGAGCCGATCCCATCAACAGTTCAGCATCCGTTTCCAGTTCGACTGGGACGACCAAGAACTCGGGCCGAATGTTGATCGGCTTCTGGTCTTTGGGTTTCCCACCAGGTCCAGCTTTTTGCTTGCGGAAAGTTGTCTTGGCAACGGTCAACGCATCAGGTCCAAACTTGGTATCGGGACCAGAGAGCAAATTGCCATTGGCCGACGAGAAGAACGCGGTGTTCTTGAGGAGGAGCGTGAAGAACAGGTCGTCGATCGACTCTGCACCCGAGCGTCCCATCTGTCGCGGGATATCCATGAAAGCGGACAAGTCATCATTGATGATGTCGTGACGAGTCAACGTCAGGATCTGACCGTATGTGTCAGCCTTATTGCTGTACTTCTGATCCGACAACTTGCCGTGCTTGAGTTCGCCATCGGGAGCGACTTGCTCAAAGCCACCCGTGCCAAGCAGGCGATAGCGTGAAACTTCCTTGAAGTCGGACACGGTGCCGACGCTGCACAGATCGAACGCAGCAATTGGCGTGTTCTCGTAAGCAGAGAGCAGCGTCTTGTTCATCACGTTTTCTAGGATGCTCGGCAAACTCATCGAGGAAAAGCCGGCTCGAATCGTTGCGGTGCCATCACCGAAAACGCGAGGAACGTCGATTCCCTCGAGTCGAGCGCATTCGGCAACCAGTTCACGCAGACCGATGTGACGCAATGGATGGGCCGCTTCAAGCGTTCGTTCACCATAGCTGGCCAAAAGAACCTTCTCGTCGATACCGACCGAAATGCACGCAGCAACTTCGAGGATTTGGCGAGTGTAGGTTGGCTTCGATCCAGATTGGTCGGGGGCTTTGGGTCGTTCGCTTCGCAACACCGCTAATTCCGTCTTGGTTACACTCCATCCTTGTTCAATCGCATCGGCTTCGATCTCGGCGTGCTTGTTGTCACACACCTCGCGAATGCCGGCGATGCGACGAGATTCCGTTGCGGCTTGGGCTCGCATCTCGGCGACAGGTGATGGTTGTTTCGGCCTATTGTTCATATCCAAACTCGCATTGACGGGTTCAACTTCTTCGACTTCCTCCGCATCGTCATCATCTTCCGACTGACTCGCTGCGACCTTTGCTTCGGTGTCGTCGTCGGCACCGAGTGCGACGAAGGAGACTTCGCCAAGCGTCGACTTGCGAGCGATGTAGACCGGCCCTTTGAACTCGCGAGTGTTAGCGGTCGCCGACTTGCCTTCGGGGATGAAGACGACTTTGTCGGCACTGGCACCCAGCGATGCTTGCCACGGGAACCCGTTCTCGCTGGTCGCGATCACTTCTTGAGCGGTCGAACCCACGCCAGATATCACGCCGGCCACTTGCAGCGATTTGTCCGTGATCACGATGTCATCGGTGTGACCGACGATGCTTGCTCTATCGTGGTCCTTCAAAATCGGACGCGACTTTCGAGTCACTCGCATACCGGCGAGGTCAACGACCACCGGATAGGGCCAGCCGCCGAGCCGCATAGCGCCGCCGGTGTAGGCGTTCATCGAGAACTTGCGCAGCGCTGGCTTGCCCTCTTCGGGATTCTCAGCAGCGGCGAGCGTGATCGTCGCAGCGTCATCGCAAACAATTCGCAACGACGATGGGACAGACTCGGCTTCGGCTTCAATGGGAGCAATCGTCGAATTGGGCATCCGTGACCTCGGTTTGAGTTTGAGATTTTGAAATGGTTTCGGTGCTGGTCGTCAAACCAAGCTCACGCATGAGTGACAATTCTTTGGCCCGCTGTTTTAACTCCGTCTCCCAATCACGCCCCTGCCGCGCAAATTCGATGGCCAGAGTAGTCGTATGATTGGCGAGACGGATTTTCTGGGCGTTGGCTTCCTTGGCCGGATCGACATGTTCATGCCCATCCCAAAACCATTGATGCTCGAAAGTCGAGTCGAGAGTGCGAAGCGAGTTGGGGAGATAGCCTTCAATGAGAATCGCTTCACGCAGCCAAGCAATCAGCACGCGATCAAGCACGACGCGGGCGAGTTGCGTCTGCTCGACGCGGATCGATTTGAAGTACGTTTGATGATCGAGACGACCGCTGGCGTAGTTGTATCCCGACGAATTGCCGGCAGCGACGTTAAACGGCATGTTCAAGCAACGCGCGATCTCGTTGAGGATTTCCTTCTTGAACTCGGCGTAAGTGGTCGATGGTTGCTCCGATTTCATCTGAGCCATCTTCCAACCACCGGGCATGGTCAGCAGCATTCGCTTTTCGAGCTCGATCGGCTCAAAAGGTTCGGCAGCGTCGGCCTCGCCATTGGCTGGGGCGTCGGTGTAAAGGATTCCCGCGAAGTCAGCGGCGGTTTCAGCAGCAGCTAAAACTGCTAGAGTGAATCGACGAAGCTGAGCAAACAGCGGTAGCGCCGGCGTGATATCGGGGATGCCACGAATTTGCCCTGGTCGGTCACAACGGAAGTAGTGAAGTACAGCTCTCGCTGAGACGCGATCGTATTCTTCGTCAACACTGAACGTCGTATCGCCTGGGTGTTCACGCAACACGTCGTAACTGAGCGGATTACCGTCCGCATCGAACAGGACGCCGTCGATGTAGCGTGGCGTATCAAGAGCCAAAGTCGGCGACGCGATTTGATCGGCTTCGATTAACCGAAGATCAAGTTTGACTGGGGTTTCGATGCGTTCGTTGCTAGTTAGCAGCCCGAACGATTCGCCATCGGAGACGCGAGCGAGTCGCATGGTGCGTAGCTTTTCAGCCAACCCTACCGCATCCACCCAAGCCATGAATTCTTGTTCGACAACGCGATTCGCGTTTTCATCGGCAGTTAGCATTTGCAATCGTGGGCCGGTACCGACGACGTCGTTCGCGAGCGTCAGCGTGATCCCGCGTGCATAACTGTTGTTGGCGACTTCATATCGCGATCGATTGCGTAGGATGCGTCGAACGTCCGGGCTATTTGCAGACGACGCGGAAAGTCCGTCGGCTCGCGACCAGTGCTTCAAGTTGTCGAGGGTGGTATTCGCCGCGTCGTACTTCGCTCGCAATCGTGAAAGGAAGGGCTGCCGGGGCGAGCGTCCAGTGGTGACGGGACGAACATCACGTCCGCGTCTCCATTGCTCGATGATCCCTGACAATGATTTCAACATTCCGTGTTGGTTTCCTTGTTGCCGTCCCCGGCAGCCCTAAAAGAAGGTGTGAGTCTTGAGTGGTGGGACTTGAGGCGAAAGATTGATCAGTCAGCCGATGGCGGCACGATCTTATTGAAGCGGAGACCGCGATTCGGTTTGTTGACTGCAGTCTTAGCGGCTAGGTGTTTGTCTGCGGCGATCTGCTCGGTCAACTTGTGTTGCTCGATCGAACCGGCGTCACCCGATGCTTTGGCTGGCCCCTTCGCGTTCTCTCGAATTTCATCCTGAAGATCCTCGGACATGCTATTTTCAAATTTTGAATTGACGTTGCACTCGCTTCTGGGAATACAACTACCCGGTTCGCATGGTTTGCGACGAAGGGCAACCAAAGAATTCTGGCTCTAGTTCCGTTTTCTTTGCTGAAGTTCCTTGAAACTAACTCGGTCTCTTCGTTCCGTTGAGCGAGTATCAGTGCCAAAGAGCAACGCACCTTGCATCGAAGCAGCGACGGCGCAGCCCACCAGGCAATCGAGCCAGTGGTTGTCGGGCTGTTCGGGTCTTGCTTTCCATTCGTCAACCGTTCTGCCGCGTCCTTGGGTCTTGATAAAGTATTCAGCCGTCACTTGCTCGGCGAACATGCGATGCGTTTCGGCTTGACCACCGAAGATTGAAAGGCAACCTCGATCACCCATGGATACTGCAAGCCTGGCGTGGGTGAACGACTTCCACCAATTCGTGTCATAGATGACGTGGCGGATAGCTCGTTTGCCGTGAATACTCGGCACTCGCCAGTTCAGACCAACACGATCGCCGGGGCGGCGTGTGTATTCGCTGAAGGGGTTCGATGACGCGCCAACGAATCGCCCGTGCGACGGAAGGAGAATCGATGCGTGTGGACTCTGCCGGCAGAACTGGTAGACGACATTGGTCGAGTGCCCCCAGTTTGCATCGACAAGACACTTGCCAATTTTCATCGCCGCTCCGTCGTCGCGCACCCACTCGCGACCAAGCAAGTTGCTTGTTAGCGATTCCAGGCCCGCGTAGATGCTCCCTTCCAGGCCAGTTCCTTCAGCGGTGGTCGCAAGCGTATGCCGTGCATCACGAAGTGTGAAATAGGCTCGGTTTTGATCGGGGTAGGTACCGTAGTCAACGACGTAGCCTGTAAAGTCATCTTCCCAAGCGGCGACGACGTAGAACAGCAACTTTTGTTGAACGTCGACGAAGGCGGTGAGATGATTCCCGGCGATCGGAACTGTCCATCGAGAAATGTTGTTGATTTTCGCAGCAACTTGGTCTGCGGTAAGTTGGTCTGAATCAACTGTCTCCTCTGGCAACGGCTCGTTTTGGTACTCAGCAAAGAATGCGGCCTCGTCTTGCAGCTTCAGATTCATGGCGTGCTGGATCGCCGACAGTTCGTCGTGGTTGAACCGTTCTTTCCAGGCAACGTCGGACCCTTCGTCCATCTCGGTCTGGTTGTGGCGATAAAACTCGGTGCCAGCCGCCCCGCCGTCGCCATTGCGGTAACCCTCAGCTCGAATCTCGGCGTATCTTTGCCATAGTGCGTCGTTGGTTGGGAAGGCATTGACCATCCGCGTCCGTTCGCCATTCCACTCCGGATGGCGATCACGATTGAGGATGCTGTCGGCCATATCGCCAGGACGAATGACCGTGCATGGCATGATGCCAGAGATCTTCTTGCCTGGACCGGCAAGACCCAGTACTGCGCCGGCAAGAATCGCTTCTCGGTTGGCGCACTGCGAAAGCGACCGTGCGCTCTCATCGGTTTGAGGGTCATCCAAAACCACTAACGAAGGCCGAACCGTCTTGCCATCGGGTCGCTTGAACTTCATTCCTCGAATACGGCCGGTCAGTCCAGCGACCTTGATAATCGCTCCGCTTGCGTGGCTGCCAGCGATAGTCGGCAGCACGATTTCTTTAGCTGTCCAGCCGATTTGCGTGCGTTTGCCCTGAAACAGTTGTCCGTTGGCACGATTGGAGATTCCGTCGAGCGACTGAATTGGGAAGCAGACCTCGGGGTAGTCGGCCAGCAACAATTCGTTTGCATCGAGTTCGGTCTTGATAGAGTCGAGCATGTCACACGCGTGGCCTTCGTCGCTGCCGATCAAGCAAACAAAATCGCGATAGCCATTGAGCACAGCCCAGATACAGGCGACTTCGGCGAGCGAGCTCTTGCCGCTGCCACGCGCCATTGCCAACGCAAACAGCCCGCCGCGCACGACGGCTTCCTCGATCTTGTTCATCACCTTCAAATGATCCGGCGACCAATCGAGATGAAACGTCAGCTTGAAATAGGCTTCGCAGAAGTAGCGAAAGCTATTTGCAGCCTTCACCTTGCGTTCGACATTGACAACGGCTGGTAGCACACCAATGTCCCGACCAGCCAGAGCAATCGCGGCGTTACGTTCGCGTGCGCGATCTTTCACCTTCTCATACGGATCAGCTCCGTCTACCGGCCTTGGCCGATGGCGCTCTTCAATGAGCCAGGCGGTGAACCTGAGTAGATCGACGTGCGATCCGTCTCCGATGCGGTGCCCGGCTCGGGTGCGGTAGCGATAGAGTTGCCGTTCGCTAATGACTTCGCCGAGCGGCGTGCTATTGAGCGTGCGGCAGCACTCACTCGGCTTCATCTTTCTCGGATTAATCGCCACGGTTCATCTCCGAAAGTAGCCAGGCGGTGTAGTGGACCAAATTGATCGTTCCATCGGCGTTGGTTGGCGCGCCGGCATCAACGTCGGC
>JBGSNA010000019.1:0-2382 GCA_041739875.1 Pirellulaceae bacterium | reverse complement strand
CCCATCATCGATTCACAACGCTGGACAACATAGGCGACGGCTTGCGTTTGCAGCGGGTGGACTGCCCAAACGGTTGCGACGACCATCGCGAAACTGATTTGCATTGATTTTGAAGCAGCGATTTTGGCAACGTCGCAAATTCGATACAGCAATTCGGCAAATAAAATAGCTGCGACCCAGTGGATCAACACGTTACCGAGGCGATGCGCGAAGGGCCACGCACCGAAGAACTGCTTCTCCAAAGCGAACGAGGCCATCACGAGTGGGCGAGTTTCCGCTCGCCACCAAGCAAGTTTCGGCGGAAAGTTTTCGATTGCGGGATTGTTGATCACGTTGCCAAGATCATCAAACACATAGGGGCCGCTGAAGGACGGCGAGTAGATTAAGACTAGCCATACCAACAGCACCGCGGTCCAGATCCATCGAACGGTCGTCCACGTTTCCGTCCACGCTGGCATCCAAATCGTCGTTTCGTCGGCGCGGACTTCGTCCACTTGGGTGACACCCAATTCGTAATTTTCAATTCTAACGCGGATCGATTGTAGCCGACGAAAGTCGTCGATTCTCACAAGACCGCTCGTTCATACTAGTCGTTTATCTGAAGCAGCCAACTTTTGGCGGCATCCATTTTGGCTGTGGCGTGGGAGAACTCGAACAGCCCTCAAGCCTCGGCAAATCCAGGCTTTACCTCACTCTCCCCCTGGGAGAGTCGAGCGCCAGCGAGGAGAGGGAAGATCATAGGAAACCTCCCCTCGCTTAGGCTCGACCCTCCTGAGAGGAGGGTGAATTCCTAAACGGCACCGTTGATGAGTTGCGATTGGATTCATGGATCTCCGATCATTTGTGCTGATCTGTTCATTCGGCAAACTGATCCAGGTTCGTTGGGCCAGTGGAGTCAACTTGCGGTCGCGGGTCGGGCGAATGCAGTTGAGGGATGTGCAGCGGATTACGATGGGCCAGTTCACGTACGAGGCGAGTCAGTTGTACACGCTGTTGTTCGATTGCATGCAGAAAATAAAAGCACGCGACAGGGAAGCTGAGTGCAAGCAAATACACCAGAAAGTCACTACCGCGACCGATCCGCATTCGAACGGCTGCGTTTTGCAGCAGATCCGGGTTGAGCACGAGCACCAGTGCCGCACCCCACACCATTGCCCTGGAGAGGCTGATTCGACGACGAGTCATCCCCAGAAGCTGGAGCGAAAACTCGATCGCAAGGGCGGTGACAAGGAACCCGCCGGCAATCCACTGGAAAGGAGTCATCCGACGAGTTTCGCCACAAACATGCGGAATGCAATTTGGAAGGCCGCGCGATTCCGCTGGCCCTTGTCGAGCGATTGCTGGGTGTATCGGATCGTGACGGGCTCTTCCTGCCACCGCAATCCAGAACGAGCGAGCTTGCTGAGTATCTCACTAGCGTGTGCCATGCCGTCTTCGCTCAATCGCAATTTCGCGGCGGCAGCGGCTGTCATCGCTCGCAAGCCGTTGTGCGTATCAGTCAACGGAAGTCGAGTGGTTAGACGCGTTCCCCACACGGCAACGCGAAGGATCCACTTACGCATAGCGGGAACACCGATTGCTTGACCAAGAAAACGGCTGCCGAGAACGACTTGCACGTTTCCGAGTTCGATCGGCTTGAGTAATGTTGGTATGTCCGTTGCCAAATGCTGGCCATCGGCATCGAAGGTGACGATGATCTCGGCTTTCTTGGACAATGCAAAGTCGATGCCGGTTTGCAGGGCGGCGCCTTGTCCGCGATTGACGATGTGCTGGAGCACCCACACGTTCTGGGTGGCAGCTTGACGAGCGGTATCGTCGCCTGATCCATCATCGACGACGACAATATTCCCGATACCGACTCGGCGCAAGTCCGCTAAGACAGCAGCGATTCGCCCGGATTCGTTGTGGGCGGGGATGACGACCCAAGTACGGCTAGTGAGTTGCGGTGAGAGCATGTAGAGAAGTTTGATATCCGGTCCATGAATCTGGTAGACACGGCGAATGAAGTTCGCGTTAAGATTGCCCCGCCACACAGGTTGACGTGCCTACATCAGTGCCAGACCGACACCCTCAAAAGGTGCCGAGATGCCACGTTTGAAGAGCCAAGACGATCAAAAGATCCAAGTATTGGAAGAACCGAGCATGGATAACGAGCTTACCGACGATCACGAAACGATCACGGCGTACCACGAGGCGGGGCATGCGGTGGTGGCGTATGCGTTGGGGGCTCGAATCGAATCGGTGGGGCTGTGGGGGGAAGCGGACGAGTTTCTCCCGGAGCGATTCGGAGACGTTCGAGTGAACTGGGGCCGCATTCTTCCCGCTGCGACTTGGCAGCTGCAACGAGAGTTGCTTTCGGTACTCGCGGGACCGATTGCGGAG
>JBGSNA010000163.1:0-17353 GCA_041739875.1 Pirellulaceae bacterium | reverse complement strand
CTAGCCCGGATTATTCATGAGTCAGCAAACAAAAATGGCCTCGTTTGCGTCTAAGTGTTTAGCTAACAAGCACTTTCGACAACACAACAAGGCCAGACATGAGTTTACAGTCTGCGAAGCAGTTTGTCTTCGGTTCTTGGGCAACTAAGCCCGTCCAGATCGAGCAAGTCGACGAGAACTTGTCCTCCGACGGCGGCCTGATCGCCTTCTATCAACTCGATCAAAAACTCGGTTGGACTGAGTCGCTCACCCGCCTCGTCTCCGATCCCCGCAGCGATCCAACACACTCTGCACTGTCGATCGTTCGGCAACGTGTCTTTGGAATCATCGCCGGATACGAAGACCAGAACGATCACGACTCACTGCGAAGTGATCCCATCTTCAAACTCATCGCCGATCGGTCGCCCGAAGACGATGACTTAGCCAGCCAACCGACCATCTCACGGTTGGAGAACGCCGTCACCGCAACCGATCTGCTGAAGATGGAAGACTGGTTCATTGGCCGTTTCGTCGATTCTTTTGCCCAAGAGCCAGCCGAGATCACGTTGGACGTCGACACCTTCGACGATCCCGCGCATGGCAATCAACAGCTCGTCCTCTTTCACGGATTCTACAACCAGTACCAGTATCAAGTTCGCGCGATCACTTGTGCCCAGAACGACATGGTCGTGTTGCCGAGTCTGCTCTTTGGCAGTGCCCACGCCAGCCTGGGAGCGGCCGATGATCTGCGGCGAGTTGTCGAAAAGATCCGTGAGCGATTTCCGCACGTGACGATTCACATTCGTGCCGATTCGGGGTTCGCGGTTCAAGAAATGTACGACACTCTGGAGCGGCTCGAGGGGGTTCTTTACAGCATCGGTTATCAGATGAACGCTCGCGTTAAACGCGAAAGCAACGAGCTTTTGCAGCAAACCGTGGCGGCTTTCGAATCAACTGGCGAGCCGCAGCGGAACTTCACGTTGCTTGACTATCGCGCCAAGACGTGGCCTCAATCTCGAAGCGTGGTGGTCAAGTGCGAGGTTCAGTCTCAAGGGACCAATCGCCGCGCCGTGGTCACCAATCGACCTGGTGTGAGTGTTTGTCCGGTCGGTGTTTATGACGAGTACTCGGATCGCGGCGAGAGCGAAAACCGTAACAAGGAATTGAAGTGTGAACTGTGTTGCGATCGGCTCAGCGACCATCGCTACATGGCCAATCTGTTCCGCGTGATGATGCATTGTGTAGCCGCCAACTTGCTGGTGCGACTGCGGCAGATCGTGGAGATCAAGCCGACGATTGAGGAGTCCGGCGAAGCCGAGATTCCTATGGAAGCGCAGTCGCCTGCGACGAAGCGTCGTCATCACAGCCGTCGTCGCCGTCGCGATCCACTTGGCGAGGGTCATGCTTGCACTTGGCGGACTCATGTCATCAAGGTGGCATGTCGAGTGATCGTGAGCTCGCGCCGGGTGCGCGTGCAAATCTCATCGAGTTGGCCGTGGGTCAGCCATCTGAATCGCATTGCTGACTTGCTGTCGGCGTACCGACCGCCGGGCCTCCGTGCGGACTAGCTTCAACGCTCGGGCCAAGAACACGACTTTGGGGTAGGGGGCAGTCCGCGCCGATTGCACGCCCAGCGATGATTCCACTCGACTGACACGCTAACTCCGACCGACACATCACGAACCGATGCTGCCGTGAATAATCCGGGCTAGAATGTAATCCGCTTTATTATTAGTGATTGCCTTAGTAGTTTTCTTGAGATATTGCCAATTGCTGTGTTTTGAGTTTTTGAATTAGGCGTCGATTTCATCCTGTATGATTCCGTCTTTGAAGGAACGTCCTTCGATGACGTGGGTAAACTTTGCGTGACAGTTCAGTCGTCTCCATTTCTTGGAAGCTGACCGAGCGAGCTTGAACAGCATCGTCATGCTCGCGAGTCTTGTTCCGCTGCCCTTAGTCTTTAGATGACGAAGCCGGATCGTGGCGAACGTTGATTCGATCGGGTTGGTCGTTTGCAAGTGACTTCAGTGCTCAGCCGGAAGGTTATAGAAGGCTAGCAGCACGTCGCAGTCTTTCTTGAGGCAGTCGCCGGCCGCGGAGTACTTTGCACGGTACTTTTTTTGGAAAGTATTTATGGCTGTCGGCACCCGCTTTGTTTTCTGCTTGCAAGATTTCATCGAGATCGCCTTTCGCTTTGGGATGCACACTCTCGGGCATCTTGTTCAGTACGCTGGCCGTCTTGTGAACCCAACATCGCTGCTCTCGCGTTTCCGAGAACAGTTTGCGTAGAGCTTCCCAGAAGCCAAGTGCGCCATCACCGTCAGCTATTTTGGGAGTCTTCGTGAGTCCGCGAGTCTTCAAGTCGATTGGCAACTCGGTTCAGCTCTGCTTTCTTTTGCAATAACCGTCCAGCACCGCGATCAACTCCTTCTGAAGGTCAGTTGTTTCGCCCATCAGCACCAATAAACACTGCTTTTTGTTGGCGTCATCCTCAAGGCGAAGCTTCGCACGAATGCCGGCGCCCCAGACATAAACGTACCGTTTACCAGTGCGGTCAGCTTATTCCAACTATTGTGCTTATGCCACCATTGCTCGTTTAGCCGACAGACGAGGTGGTACTCAGGCCAGGCGCCCGCTCACCTAAGAGCGATTGCAACGCCTCGCCAAAATCAACCGTAGAAATTCGATTCCGGTACGGCCACGGGATCAGTTCTTCGATGGCTTTGGTCTTTCGCAAGTAGCTTGGTAACTCGCTCGGCTAGAACGTCACTCGCCAATTCGGATCGGGATCGTTGTGCCAAACTCGACCCTGAGCGACGGGGGTGGAGTCAGCGCCAGTAAGGCTTTTTCGCTCTGGTAGGATTCTGTTCTTGCCGACCAACCGCCTCCTTCGCTCGTCGATGCGACAGAGTGCGTGGCAATGAACGACTCCGCCTCGAACTCGATCGCAGAGTGTACCTATCTCTTTCTCGGACAATTGCATCGTGCGGACTTCGCTGGTCAACCTGAGCCCGACCGGATTCAATAGGCACCCCGACCCGTGACGATTGCCGGAACTGTGAAAAACAAAAGCTTTAGATCCTTCCATAAACTTCTATCACGGATATACGCTAAATCCATCTGCAACTGTCGATGGAAAGGAATATCACCTCGACCGGAAACCTGCCATGTACAGGTAAGACCAGGTTTCACATCCAAACGACCAAAATCGTCGCCTTGATAAAGCTCAACCTCTGACGGCAAGGATGGTCGCGGACCAACTAAACTCATGTCACCACTCAGCACATGGAACAGTTGCGGCAGTTCATCCAGGCTTGCTCTTCGTATCAGATTACCAATTCGAGTAATTCGCGGGTCGTTCTTCATCTTGAAAGTACGACTGTCACCGTGAGCGTTGGCCGCTAGTAAAGCGGCTTTGGCCGCCTCGGCGTTTACGACCATCGAACGGAATTTGTAAAATCGAAATCTCCGTCCGCCTTGGGCAATCCGGTCCTGTACATAAAAGATTGGCCCGCTATCCGTTGCTTTGATGATTACGGCAATAGCAATCATCAACGGTGCGGCAAGGATCAAAGCAGCAGATGCCCCGACGACGTCTAGCATTCGCTTCATTGACTCGTACGCTGTTGTTGACTGAGGAGTGGTCGCATCTAGATACGCTGTTCCGCCAAGAATTTTGCTGGACATGAACTTTACTCTTATCTCGATTTCTCAAAGTTAGATTGAACTAAAAAATCTCTCAGACTCATTACTAAGCAAACACTGTGCCGAACTATCAAGGGGAAAGTGTCGGCCGTAAAGCGAGCAGTAGGGTTTATCATGCCGTATGTTAATCCAATGATTCTCACATTGAATATTTTGCAAAAAAGATCGATCAGAATGAACATGTTTTAGCTGCGGGATTGGAGGTAACCTAAGAGGATGAGACTTTCAGAAACCGAAGTATGCGACGGACAACAGTTCTTCCCAGCAACTGAACAACATAGATGCCGTTTGACAAGTATCGTCTCACCAAACGGCGCGGTTCGCGATACAAGCGGTAGCTCCACTCCATACCGCAGCACTGCAGCCATTCTGGAGCACGCGGGATCTCGCCAGCAGCAAAAGCGAAGGAAGCACCGACCTGAACTGATACCATATTAGGGAAAAAACGATAATGATCTTCGATCCAATATTCGCCTTTGGGTTGCCCCATACCCACGAATAGTATTCTCGCACCCGATCGTCGTATTTGATCCACCAGTTCGGCATGCTCAGTCGTCGAAAGGCGCTCGACATACGGATTGGCAACCCCTGCAATTTGCAAGTTTGGAAATCGCTCCACCAACCGATCGGCCGCTAGTTGCGCCACTTGATTCGCACCACCAAACAGAAAAACCGGAAAGCCTTCTGACGCCGCCATTTCACAGAGGCTAGGTAGCAAATCTGCCCCCGTCACGCGGCCTGGGAGTGGCTCGCCGCTAAGTTTAGCCGCCCAGACCAATGGCATTCCATCCGCGACGATGAATGCAGCTTCGTTTGCTATTTTCATTAGTCGCGGATCACGACGAGCCAGCATCGCGAAATGCGAGTTGGCCGTGATGAAGTAAGCTGAACAGTCCTTGTTCACGAGTTCCTTGACCAGTTCCACCGTCTCTGAATCTGTGAGCGGAAAAATTGGAATTCCATCAATCAGCAGCGGTTCGATCTTGTTTCCAATTCGTTGATGATTGCTGGCTATATGTGCCGTTTTCGTTGTCTGATCAAGCAAACGGCTCAGGTTTTCTGCTTCGACGCGGAGATCATGGTGTTGCAGAACCTGCTTCCAGCCAGCTCGTCCCATCTCAGCAAGTTGATCGGAAGTAGCATCCAGCGCTTCGGTCATCGCATCCGCAAGCAGATCGACGGAGCCTGCTGGAACCAACCAGCCACATTCGCGATTGATCAGCTCGGGAATTCCAGCGACATAGGTAGAGATTACCGGTCGCCCCAGTGCCAATGCCTCCATGAAAGCCACGGGGAGTCCTTCCGCAAAACTAGGCAGCACTAAAGCGCGTGACTCAAGTAAATGCTGTTGGAGTTCTTCACTATTCTGCCAACCGACAAGCCGGACAAGCGACCCCAATTCGTGCCGTACGATATAGTCCTCGACCTCTCGCCTCAGTGGCCCGTCGCCTACAAGTGTTACTTCGCACTGACGACCTCGAGCAGCGAGCAGCGCGACGGCTTGAAGCAGCAGCAATGTCCCCTTTTGTTCATGCAAACGACCAACGCTGACAAATCTTGACGCAGTGTTCGGACGGGTCGGAGTAAGGTCAAAATTGGCTTTAGGGAGCCCACAACGCACGACTTTGACTTTGGACCACTGGCTTTGGGGGCACCAGCGAAACAATTGGCTGCAGCCAAAGTTGCTAACGCCGACGACGAAACTTGCGCCGTCGATTTTTTCACGAAGTGCGAGAGATTCTGGCCGATCGAACTCTTCGGGGCCATGAACTGTAAAACTATACTTTGGCCCACCCAGGCGAAAGCACAGCATCGCAACCATTGTGGGATTTGTACCGAAATGGCAATGCACGTGGGCGATTTCGTCGCGTCGGCACCATTGATGGAGGAGACAGGCTTCTGCGAAGTAACACAGATGCTTGAACTTCGTTCGGCTTCGGAGCCCGAAGCACCATGCCGCCCAAATAACGTTGAGGAATCGAATTGGAGAGTTGCTCGCAAGGGATACAACGGCAGATAATATCCGCAACAGGCCAGCATCCAGAATCGCTCGAGTCTGCCGCTCTTCCCGTTGATCATCTCGATCGACAAGCTGACAGGTTGAACGCCGAATCGTATAGCGTTGAATTTCCCAGCCGAGACTCTCAAGTGCTGCGATCTCCCGACGGATAAATGTCAAACTCGTCATCGGGTATTGGTTTACAAAATACGCAATCTTCACCTTGCTTCGCTTGATTACCGCATCAGAAACTAAACTTGTTGTCTGCGTTTCGGAGGTCTCAATGTCATAGCTTATGCTCATAGCGATTGTTACTCAGGTCGCAGATCAAATGTGGATGAAAACATCAAGCTAAGATTCCTCTGCAGTTGCAGCCAATTCGCTTGGCATTCGTTCCGCTGTTGGATCGAGATTTCGACTGTTTTGGGGACTAAGTTTGTCTTCGATGAGACGCATGGTGTGTTCCGCTTGACGTTCGAAAACACTTTCGATGCTGTAGGATAGACCTGCCTCGCGTGCCAAAATCGACTTATCGAATAGCCAATCGCGATTCTGATCCAATTCAAGTAATCGCCGCGCTGCTATGTCGATGCACAAATTTGGCATGAGGATTACGGAGCGGTTCTCTACTGCATGCGTAAGGGCTATTGATTCGTCATAGCTAATCATAGGCAACCCCGCGGTGAATCCCATAAACGTGCTGCTGTCGTCGACATCGACCAAAGGTGTACGAAGCAACCCATGGGAATTCTCGAGTGTCTCTCGAATTATGGCGGAAGACAGCGGCAATGGCTTCAGCACAATGCGGTCTTCTAGCGGTGTTTTGGCAAGTTGATAGCGCACGACTTGTCGCTCGGGACCATCATTGCAAATTTGCAGGGTAAAGTTTGCACCAAGTGCTACTGCTCGCCGGACGATGGTCACCGCGTGGTGAATGCCATGCGACTCAGTTAGCGCGTCCACAAACGCTAGCCGAATTGGATCCGCTTTATTCAATAGTTGACTTCGCTTTTCCAACTGCGGAGCAGAAATCACCTGATCGCGAGTGACCCCACTTGACCGTATCAACCTAGCATTGCGGCAGTACGGTCCATAGCGCCGCATTAAATCATATGACTCGAAAAGGCACAGCTCGGCACATACCAAAACATTTCGAAGAGCCTTTTCTCGTAGGTTTTCGACCTTCGACCGCTTGCTAATTCGAGCAGTTTTGTCATGCAATGTGACAATTTCTTGAGGCGAACTTTGCTTGACCAAGATTGGCGTCCCGGATTCTCGTATCAAATCCAGCATTGCAGGTGACGATCCCCAACAGGCTAGATCCTGCCAATTCACCTGAAGAATTGAAGCCTCACACAAGAGTTTTGACAAAGCAATTTCGTATTGGGCGTTGGCAAGGGTTGATTCATTCGAATCACCAGAACTCCAATGGGAAGCGGTCACTAATCGCAAACCATGCTCTTGAGCATGGAAGGGGACAAGTATCTCTGGACGGGGTATATGATTTTGGGTCCCCAACGGAGCAAGAACCGCAATACTACCTAGCCTGCCCTCCATCGCGTCGCGCAAATAGCAAAGTGACGTAAGCACATCTTCGCGAATGAGGATATCCTCCTCCAATTCGATCAGCGGTTCGCGCATCGCAACCAGATACATTCACGCTCTCCGGCTTCTAGGTGGTGACTTCCTAATGCGACTAATCACGAATAACGATTCCTAGCACTGGAATATTGAACTCGACGATATCTCCCATAAGATTGTCCGCGGTGATATCCGGTTGGCGGGCCATACACGTCAGGATATTGATGTCTGCTAGCGCAGCTAGGGCGTGAAACTCATAACGCTTACCGAAGGTTGACCCCGTGACCAAAATCACATCGAATTGATCGGCAAGAGCTTTCAGCAACTCGCGGAACTGAAGATCTTCTTGCCAGTCGAACGTTCTGTGATCAATACAACCGAAAAGCGTCGTATACGTCATGCCGGATAGCAAAGGGCTCTGCAGCAAATCCAAAACGTTTTCCAGTCCAATTTCGCCTCGCAAATACTGGTCGAATTCATTTGTCGTAGTGTTCGCCTGCTTTGAGCTATCGGGCTTGGCTAATTGCACGACTAAAGTGCGTTTTCGACGACGACTGCAAGCTTGCGCTACCGCTTCGATAAAACAAGCCGGGGTATTTCGTGTGCCAATCTCTGTAATTAATACGATGGTAGCATTGGAGACAGGAACATTATCGAGCCGCAAGGCGATCAGATTTGCTGTTTCCAACAGTTCGGCGGACTGCGCACTCGGTCGATACTGAAGGCGACCAACAATTGGCAATTGGTAGCGCTCTGCGATTTCAGCGCCTCGTGATTGTCGGAGGCGAAACATTTCAATACCGAGGCCAGGTATCAAAACCATAAGCGCCACTGCACCAAAGCTACTTGCAAAAAGCTTATTTCGATTTGAAGTCATGGGCTGTGCGGACGGTTTTGCTTTGTTGACGATCAACAACGAATGCCCGTGCGTACGTTTCACTAGTGCAATTCCCTCGAGGTCACGTCGAATGTCGTCAACTCGCTTTCTGCTTAACGCCACCGCATCCTGGAGTGCCAAACCTTCTGGAGCACGACGAACAAGCACTTTTAAGTCATTTTCAATAGCGTCTAAATGATGCCGATTTAGACTAAGTTCAGCATCTTCAAGACTTTCCTGAAACTTTGCTTGTTCAAGGGCCTCCTGTAGTTCTGATAAATGTGCATCACGTTTCTGAAAGCCTGAATCTGCTAAACGATTGGCGACGGTATCCAATTCTTTTCTCAAGGCCGAAGTTTGATCGTCATCATTAAGAGTTATCTCCAGTCGCCTGACTTGGGTTTCAAGTAACGTTACCTGGCTGCTTGGAACTAGACCCTTAGCGTTAAGTCGCCGTTTCCGCTCCAACTCAGAAACCATTGTTTCTAGTTCTGATTTAGCAAACGCTCGTTCTTTCAATATTTTAATCTCGTTCATCAGAAGCGTCTGACGTTGCACGTTGCTGGCAACATCGCCCTGTTCATCAATTGTCTGCATCTTAGTCTTGTCATCTTGCGAGTCTATCTGCCACTCAATCTCCATAATTAAATTATGATAAATCTCTTTCTTCCTCTCCGCAAACGCAACAACCTTTGCGGTTTCGCGTATCTCGTCTTCAAGTTCTTGAACCTGATCTTCAATCGAAAAGAGTGGTCTTTTCCCGGTAAACTCATTCCACGATTCCCGATTCAACTGCTCCCTAGCTATTGCAGCTTCAAGTTCCTTTCTTAAATCAGCCTCAAATTCCCCTAGGTTCTCATCTCGATACTTCCTCGAGTAAGCGACAAGTTCACTTAGCACTTCATTAAGAAGCTTGGGCGCTTCGAGCGCGTCCCTCCATTCAAGCTGAATGTCGAGACTCGCTCTGTTCGGCTTAGCGGTGATACAGTTTGCCAAACCAGATATCTTAGTTTGGGTTGTGAGCCTTTCCGCAATAGACATCAGCATCTCATCCGATTTGGCCATCACGGCATACTGATACAAATCTGGAGCTCCTAAGAACTTGGCGGCCGTCGGATTCTCCAAAACCAGGAGACTCCCCGAAAAATTATATTGCCTCGATTGATATCGATCCGATACCCATACCGCGATAGGTACCGCTAAGATTATCGCAAGCGCAAGCCACTTTCGAATACGCATCAAAAATTGACTGAGTTTTTCGTCGGTCGCGCGTAATTCAGCCGTATTCACAGCACTTGCGTTCACCACATATTGGGCCATTTGAATAGGCTTGATTGAAGCATCGACGGTTAACATCGACTCTCGCGGCTTGTGAGCATTTATCAACATTCGTTCAACTCGTCTGAACAGTGGACTTTAGCGGTGTACAAGCCCGCGATCCCGATTGGAATCCCATGATTGTGATGCGATGACTTCAGCGCCGAAATCGCGGCATTGAGTGGCAGACCCCGACTTGCCTGTCGGCGTGCCCAAAGACTACACACAATGCCTGAGTTGCAGAGCCATAAGAAGCTGAAGTCATTGGCAAACCAGACAGTATTCAGTGAAATGGCAACGGCAAATAGTACGCCAGCTAGAGTCAATGCCAAAAGTCGATTCGCATTACTCTCAGCAGTCGCCACTCTTAGTCCGTAGTACACCGTTGTACTAATTAAGAGTAAGAACGACACGATTCCGAGCCAGCCAGTGTTTAATAATTGAAGAAGGAATTGACTGTCAATGGAACGAAAGAGACCTCGATTTTTCTCTTCAACGTAAAGCTGGTGCGAAGGCGAAGAACCCCACGCTCCGAAGCCCAGCCAGCCAGCTTCGTCAATCGCTTTTGAATAGACGAGGAACTGCAAGTACCGATGGCGGGTTCCCGTGTATTCGTGGCGTTCTCCGAAAATATCGATAAAAAGTTGACGCTCGCGAATTTCGAAGCCATCGGTTGCAGTAAACCCCTCGATTGCAGTAAACACAGACGTTTGTAAAGGAAACAATGCAAAAACGCTAATGATGGCTAGGCTCAGAATCGGAATTCTGGCGGCACGGAATGTGAATGCCACCGCTACAAACATCACTATCATAAATACTGCTATTGGACCGCGTGACAGCGTTCCCAGAACACCTAGAAACGATATGAGAGGCGACCAGATCCAAATTTTCTGGCATTCGTTACAAAAGGCACGATTGGCTTGGGTGAATACAAAAGGCGAAAGCAAAGTGACGGCCATACCGCAGTAAATGGGATGTCGGAATGTTGCCTCCGCACGCTTTAAACCAAATCGATAGTCTGTTTCGCCTTGCAGCGAACCGAATCTGCCGACCAAATCGTTCAAAAAGTTCGAGTGGGAGATTGACTCGAATAGGCAATATGTCGCGACAATTACACCTACACGCGCCCCAACTCGAACAAAGTCGTGATTGGTTCTAGTTGAGGCAGCGATAACTCTGCCGATCAAATACGGAAAAAGCCAAACCTGGAGCGATTCAAGGAGGCCACCGAAGGTCCAAACTCCTGCCTGCCATTTGGATACGTTTGAGATGACAATGACGGTAAGTAACGCTATATCAAGCCACATCCAACTGTCAAAACGAATGATTTGCGACGGTCTAAATAGTCCAACGAGACACGTGAGCACAAAAACCAAAAATCTAATGTCGATGTTCAGAGGTCCCAATTCTTGAATGATCCAAGTGGGAGAGATGATAGCCAACGCCCATCCGGCCTGAATCGCCATTTCAGGACCGTGAGATAGCGCTCGCCAAGCCATCAGCGCTACAGTGAGAATTGCAGCTAGTATCAGCATCTTCGCGAATGCACCCGATTCTCGGATGTACAGAGAGATTGTTTCAGCAAGTCAAGCATGGTTTACGCCAACGACAATTAGCTATGCGTTTGGTGGAGGGGACCAAATCCAATCGTCTCTAAAAAGCAAAACGTGTTCCACGTTTCGGCCGGTAACGCGATCATCAGCAATGGCGTGCTGTCAATTGCACTTAATGGTCTTCAATTCAACGTCGCTTGCTGCTTAGGCGAGATCGGTCGATGTTGTCCATCCACCCCGGCCCCTTTATTTGCCCGCGGAATGCTGGCGTTAGCGCACTTGCGAGTTGATGCGATTGATCAATTTGGTAATACCGCCCTTTTGACGCCATCGAATTGAGAAACTTCACGACCACTTACTCTTTTCGGCACATTGATCTTGTAGCGAACTGATTGAGGCTCAACCTACTTAGTAGGCGTCAATTCCTTTATAATTGCCAAGAATCGACTTTAGCCAGTTCTCGCTTTCGAACCCATAGAGGGGCACGGAGGTCGCAAGGTCTCCAAAGATATCCCGCTGGGTGCCAGTGAATTTCGAAACGACCAGTTCGAACGGCTACAACAACTTCGTCAGCAGTACGAAGAACGTGGTTGGCCGATTCTCAGCGTGGACACGAATAAGAAAGAACTGATCGGTCAATTTGCACGCAGTGGACGTTCTTGGACCGATGGATCGTTGTATGCATTTGACCACGACTTTGAATCTTACAGCAGTGATTCAAAAGCGATTTCCTACGGCGTTTACGATACAGTTGCCAAGGAAGCGTTTGTGTATCTGGCGACGGGTGCTGCTGCCGGAGAGGTGGCCACCGATGCAGTTCGCCGGTGGTGGCATCGAACGGGACGAGTTCGTTACGCAGGAGCCGAGGGAATGCTGATCCTTGCCGACAGTGGTGAAAGCAACGGCTACCGAGTCCCGCTTTATCGCGAGCGGCTGCATCGTGGTGCGGTTGCCCTTGAAATCCCGATCCGCGTGTCTCACTGCCACCCTACTGCAGTAAGTACACCCCCCTCGACATCGGCTACTCTGTCATCTCACGCAAGCTAGGAAAGGCCGCCTGGTCGAATTGCCCTTCTTGAATTCAACTGTTGTTTTCCAGCGCCACCACGCGCACTGGCCTAAAGATCGTGTGTGAGTCGGCTCGCAAAGTCTAAGCATCCGGAATCAAAGCGGCGAAGAATTTTCGCCAAAATGAACCCGCACAGCGAAACGCGCAACTTGGCCAATCTAACTCTATCTTTCCGTGCTGGAATCCTGAAGTTGTTTCCGAGCAGGTCCAAAGCAGTGATTGTATCCAGTATCGCGAAAATTCATACGGCGAAGCGTTTGACCCAGCACTAATGCGCCGGCAGATGGGACATTAATGCGTTCCCTCGCTGGACCGTTGCACTGTTCAACGCGACTGAATTGTGCACCAAGATGTTGACATTTCGTATCGTAGCGAGTGCTGGAAGAGTTCTAGATGGCGGTTGAGAGATTAATCTCGATACAAAGTGGTGCTATCTAGCGAATGAGATATTTTGCGAATGAACAGTGTCTTTCGGCTGATGTTGTCGTAACTCTGATTTTGTCAGCCGTCGGAAAATTCGACATAGTATTGTTGGCCCGTCGCGTATTCCCAGCGAACGATCGCTTGTTGAACAGCGATGCGGCTAGCGAGTTCCGCGAGTTCGGCGTCGAGCAGTGTTGCTTCAGCTCTGACTTTCAAGTCGAGTGAGCTCTCGCCTTCTTCGAAAAGTTCGACACGAGCGTCGAGGAGCTCTTGAGCGATTTTGCGTCGCTTGAATTGGATCTCGGCGGCTTCGCGGCTGGTTTGTAGTTGGTTCCACGCACGCGCAACATCCGAGAAAATGTTCAATTGAAGTTGCTCGCGTTCGGCTTGAGTACGTGCGAGTTGGATTCTTGCCCTTCGCATTTCAGCACACGCGGCACGCAGCCCGATCGCTCGTTTGTAATCGAGACCCACAATCAAATCGTTGTATCGGTTGTCCAGCACTGTGGCTATCGAATCATCGAGTCCGGCTTCTAGTCCGGTAACCGCGTAGTCAACCGTCAAGTCAAGGTCCGGACGGACGTTGTTTCTAGCTGCGGATAGTTGGATCTCGGCTGCTCGTAGTTGCGATTGAACGGCAAGAAGCTCAGGGCGTGATAGGGCGGCAATCTCGCCGTACTCACGGTCATACTCAACTTCGTTTGTGGGTTCGTCGATCGCTTGGGCGAGATCCGGTGCATTAGGATTGAATCCCATCAATTGTGCCAGTGAGATGCGACTTTGGACAACACGGTTCTTGGCGAGAAGTGCGTCGGCCTGGAACCGTAGCAATTGATCCTCCGCTTGTCGTACATCCGGAACGGAACCCTCTTCGAGTTCAAGTCGCTCTCTTTCTTGGGTTAGTGTCGCCGACGCTCGCTGCACAGCGGCTATGCGAACTTCGTATTCTCGGTTCGCAACTTTGTAGTCCCAGTAAGCGATTTGTACGCCGCGAACGACTGCATTCACTTGAGCTTGAAACGCATGGTTCGCCTGGTGTTGGTTCGCTTGGGCGATTCGAAGCGGAGCGGTGGTGACAGTTCGTCCACGACCTCGACCGAGTGGTTGAGTCAATCCAAAGTTTAGTGATGACCGCCAATACGGATTCAGAATTACAAACCCGCCGACCGGATCTTGGTGGAGGTAATTTGTACCAAAGCCAGCTTCCACGGTACCGCCTGATTCCAACAACCTCGAGATAGATAGATTGTTGCGTTCACGTGGCTTAAAGAAATCGGTCTTTTGTTCGTTTGAAGGCACTGTACCGCCACTATCGATGAAATTGGATAGTTGTCGGTCGTACTTTCCTCCGTTGGCAGAAAGACCCACGACAGGATCGAAGACGCTCAGTTCAGACGAAATGAAGGTGCCAGCTTCTTGCGGTGTGTAACCGAGTACCGCGATGGCCTTGTTGGCTGAGAGTGCGGTACGTATTGCATCCGAAACGGACAGTTCTGGCTGTGTGTGCACTAAAGTGGGCCCCGCAGATGCGATCGGCTCCAACGCGGTGTCAACGAGGTTTTCCGAATCAGTCGTTTCTGTTTCAGACCTTTTTTCGTCGCTATTCGATGGTTTCTGCTTGCTCTTATTTGTTTTGCCGGATTCTTCGTTCGAGTTGTCTCCTTTGATCGGTTCCTTTACTAGAGCCTCGACATTCTCTGATGCGGATCCTTCGATCTTGACGTCTTCTTTATTGAGTTCTTCGAAAGCTCCGCTGGCCAGCTGAATCGTTGCCAGAGAACCTTGTTGGTTACCCGCTACGATCGAAATGGTATTTGCCATTGCGCTGTGGTTGACGCCACTAACAGACGAATTTGCCGTTGAGGCAAAATCCGGCGCCTTGCAGCCTGAGAATGCGAAGATCGCTACAGCTAACGCAACGCTTGTGCCATTCCACGACATTATGACCGAACTCCAAGTTCGTTAGGTAATACCCATGATTGTTCGCTACAGATGATTCGCCTTTCACCTGGTGCCGATTGACTATCACTTCAGTATCGAACCATTGAGAGTGTGACGCCTGTTTAATTTCATATCGCTCATCCTTGGGGCTTGGCGGGGTCGTAGAGTATGCTCGGGTTTTAACGGTTAGAACTATTGCACCTCGAGAAGAAGTGAGCCTAGCGTGATCCTCGTCACTGGTTCCAACGGACAACTTGGACAAGAATTTCTTCGTTTGTGTGGTGATGACTGTGTTGGGTTCACGCACCAGATGATGGACATATTCGATCCGAAATCCATCGAAGTAGCGGTCATGTTGGTTCGTCCGCGGGTGATCATTAACTGTGCCGCATATACAGCTGTTGATTTAGCTGAGAAAGAGCCCGAGCGTTGTTTCGAAATAAACGCGACGGCCGTGGAGCACTTGGCAAAGTTTGCGACCATGGTAAACGCTACTCTTGTTCAAATCAGTACAGACTACCTTTTTGCAGGCGCGAGTCCGCTTGGTCGTTCTTGGTCGGAAGACGATCAGCCTGTACCCGAAGGGGTCTACTCGCGAAGCAAATTTCAAGGCGAGGTATATGCTGCTACATGCCCCAAGCATCTCATCATCCGGACTTGCGGTCTTTATGGGCATACCGCGAAACGAGCGAACTTTGTTGAGACGATGATTCGGTTGGGTTCGGAACGGGAAGAACTCCGCGTTGTTGAAGACCAGTTTTGCAATCCGACTTCCACCGCTGCGCTAGCTCCAGCAATTTTGCGACTCATTGAAAGTAACCAAGTAGGGACCTATCACATCGTCACATCGTCAGCGATGTGCTGGTACGAATTTGCAATCGAGATTTTTCAACAGATTGGGGTCAACGTGCGAGTTGTACCGATTACCACGGAACAATTCGGTGCTCCTGCGCCTCGACCGAGATACAGTGTGCTTGACACGAGCAAGTACACGTTGGCAACGGGACACCGGCTTCCTTCAATCTCAGAAGACTTGGCGGAGTATTTAGCTAACCGATAAACGTTGCTTTCGTCTGAAAGCTTCTACCTACTTTTCTCGAGCAAGGTATTTTGCGAGTTCATCTTGGTCGATGAAGCCATCGGTGTCGCGATCGATTTGGGGCGTCTCGTTCTTGCCAAGGCCGACGTTGCTTGTCTCTTCTTTCAATTCGTTCTTACTGATGCGTAAATCGCGACTCTCGTCGTGTCTCTCAATTGATAATTTGGCTTTGGCGCATCTTGATCGGAATAGCCCAGTTCGTCACGACGCTTGTTCAGCACCGTTTCAATCTCGAATAGCGAAATCGCACCATCCTTGTCTGTGTTGAACTGTTTGAGCTTTTCAACCTGATCACCCAGCTCCGCGACGAGTGGAATCATCTCCTCTTTGGTGATGACACCACTGAAATCCGTGTCGAATTGCAGGATCAGCGCACGAGCCTCCAATTGGTCTTGAGCAGTCAGCCCGAGCTTTTGACGGTGTTTCGCCAACATCGTCGCCATCTCCAGGAGAGACAACCGTTTGTCTTTGTCCATGTCGAACGATTCTGGATCACCAGGAAGCGGTGTGTTGGTCCATTCATCAGGATTCAGCCCTCCATCCGAATTGCGATCGAAACGATATCGAATCTTGATTGCCCAGCCTTGGTCAACACCGATGATGCCAGTTTCTTCGCGGACGACTCGCCGAAACGCAAACGCGTTGGTGAGTTCTTCGATAGTAAGAATGTTGTCGGCGTTAACGTCGATCTCTTTTGGATCTTCTGGCCATGCGGATGTCACCTCGTCGGGATCGATTTGTCCATTGCGATTCTTGTCGTACTTTTGCATAGCACGGCTGACGACAGTTCGATCAATTTGCTGGACATCATTATCATCGCGTTGTGAAGCGAATCGAATTGCGATTTCTAGGTGCGTGAGTTTGCCGTCTCTGTTGAGGTCGTACTCCGATGCCTTCTGCGACCAAGCCAGCGGTGCTTGCTCTTTGGCATCAAGCCAACCGTTCTTGTCGACATCGCGAATCGCCATGACTTTATCGGTGTCATCGATGTCCGCGTGAATGAGTACCAATGAGTACGGATCGGTTGGCAATCCAATTTGCGCAAGGGTCCGATTTGCTAAAAGCAATGTTGATGCCAAGCTCGCAAGCACTGTGTATGCAATCCACTGTCCGTTCATGGGTCCACCTGGGATCGAGTGACCAACTTGAAACCTTCGAATGCTTCAATATACGCAATGAGCGCTCTCGAGTGGTGGTTGTTTGCGGTCGAGTGAGTGCATCAAAATGCTTGGCTTTAGATCGGAAATCGATTGTCCGGGTCCATCGCTTGCCTGACGGACTGTGTAAAACTAAGTGAACCGGAATGATTAATCCACGGACTCTTTGCTGGGCCGCGAACGACTAAACCGGCGAGTTTGTTAGACAAGAGAACTCGCTCGATTGCATCCATATTGGCATCACGACTCAGCGAAATCCAAAGTGTATTGCCGGCAACGCTCCACTGGCAAAAGGGATCGGACTCCGCTTGGATTTGCGGCTGCAGATTCAGTAGCTGAGATGGTGTGGCGGCAACTTTGATGATCGTTGGATCGTTGTCGCGAAAATTGAATTCGCAAATTGATTGCCAAAATTCTCTCGGTGAGTCTGGCTCGGAGACGTCTTCGCCCCAAGTGGATTGGATTTCCGACGCGATCGCTTGGTTGGCTGACTCGGGACCGGCGATCCTCAAGAACAAACGTTGCTGGTTGGGACGATAGTCGATCGCGTCGAGTTCGTATCGCGAGGATGCTAATGAACTCATTCGCTCGACCGCTTGCGTGTGCGAGACACAGTCAACTTGTAGGGATTGTTTTGCAATCGGTTTGGGAAA
>JBGSNA010000139.1:0-1724 GCA_041739875.1 Pirellulaceae bacterium | reverse complement strand
ATTGCGCAGCCGAATCCGTTTCACGGCAGGACGTCCTGACGTTGAATTGCTCGACGATGTGACGAATGAAGCGAGCACCGCGACGACCATCCAGATGCTCTATCACATCAACGTCGGCGAACCACTGCTCAGTAGCGGTGCCGAGGTCTCTGCTTCCGTCGCCGAACTCGCTCCCAAGGATGAACGCTCGGCCAACGAAATCGACGAGTGGCACAAGATCGGCGAACCACAATCCGGTTACGCGGAACGAGTCTACTTTGGACGCATGCAAGACAGCGGCGGCGGCGACGCTGCGGCTATGATCCGCAGCGCGAAACGTAACGTCGGGCTTGGTGTGAGCTATCGCACGTCAACGCTTCCGTATTTCGTGATGTGGAAAAACACCGCCGCTCGGGAAGACGGATATGTCATCGGCCTTGAACCCTCGACCAATTTGCCCAACACAAAAACATTTGAGCAAGAACAAGGCCGCGTCATTACTATCGAACCTGGAGAAACAGTACCATTTCGCGTGGGGCTGCATCCGCTAGGCGATATCGAAGCCGTCGAACAGTTCACGGAGCGTATCGAAAATCGCCGACACGTAGAGACTGTCCACATCTCGCGTCAACCCAAATCCGGTTGGACACCAGGCATCTAGAAAAGTGTGACGCCGTTTTTTGTCAACGAGGGCTCACGATCACTGATAAGTCGTTGCCTCGAACAGTCGCTAATTTCTGTGTCAGCTTGGCTTGAAGTCTGGCTACTTCGCTCGCATACTCGCTGGCATCAACCAAGTTCGTGAACTGGTTTGGATCGGTTTGCATTTCGAACAACTTTTGGCCGCGAGAAGCGTCTTCGCCGTATTGCAAATAGGCCCAGCGATCTTCACGGATTAGAAATCCCTTGCTCGACGGCACCAATTCCCGGTCGAGAACGAAATGCCGTGATTTGCGGGCTCATGATTTGCTAGCGTGTCGCGATTTAATTGAGGGTTGATCGGCGTTCAGTAGCGATGCTCCAATGCGTGCTTTGGCCTACTCTGAAGAGCATCGTATCCATGCAATCCGTGCCCGAAGTTCCCAAGTTGCGACGCTTTCTTTGCGCTGACGCACTGATCGATACACTGCGTCGAAGGTTCCAGGACGTCCCCGACTCACGAAACCAAAGTGGGACAACTTATTCAATGGTCGGTACGCTCATGGCTGCATTCGCCATGTTCTCGCTCAAAGACCCGTCGCTATTGGCTTTTCAAGAGCGTGCCAATGAACCTTCCATCAAAAAGCTCTTCGGTATTGAAGCTATCCCCAGCGATACTTCGATGCGAGAGATTCTTGACGGGATTGACATCAGCAGTCTGAACGCACGGCCAACGCGCACACTGGGCTAAATAGGCGAGCTGGGTAGCGATTGCGCTTTTTGGGTTTTTGGGCGATGATTTCGGGACGCTTGGTTTGCCTCCCCTTATTATATGAAAGACATTCGCCCATGGCCACCGAAATCGAATTTGATAATGTTGATTCAATACTGACTTGCTTTGAAGAGAAGAACGATCCTCGATCGCATGTCAATCGACTGGGTGTCGTCTCATTGGGGCGCGCGATTATGCAGCGAGTTGACGGTTCAATGTAGCGTTTGGACCGTAAGGTCGAAGCGAAGCGGTATTCGTTGTTAAGATCGCGCCGTAGGTTGCAGCCCAGGTTCCGCTGAGCAAGATCGTCCGCAGCGTCAGAATGCGACATGCA
>JBGSNA010000109.1:0-2216 GCA_041739875.1 Pirellulaceae bacterium | reverse complement strand
GGCAGCACCGTGCTAGCTCGCACCACAACACCGGACGAGCCTGGAAAGGACGTGCTGATCGAAACTCGCGGCGAAGGCGGGTTGGTGATGTGCGAGCCATCGCCTGGCTATACGATCTTGCAAGGGCAACTTACCGACATTCCAACGATCAGCGACCTTCAGCGCAGCCTTCTGATCGAGGCAGCGCGATCGCTGAACGAGGTCGAGACTCGCGTTGTCTATTCGTTACCACAATCGAAGCTCAGCGATGGGACACAGCCGGGCGACGACTTCAACTCACGCGGCGATGTCGCGGCAATTCTGTTGCGACATGGTTGGCGAATGCTGCGTGACGGTGACAATCAACAATGGTGCCGTCCCGGTAAGCAAGACGGCTGTAGTGCGACGCTGAAGGACGGCGTGTTCTTCGTTTTCAGCTCCAATGCAAGACCGTTCGAGCCCAATCGAGCCTATGCCCCGTTTGCCGTGTTCGCAATTCTTGAACACGCTGGCGATTTTGCATCGGCAACGCGTGCGTTAGTCGATGAAGGCTTCGGGGCAACCCACGCTGGCGACGTTGACCTCTCGAAGTTCAAGGTGTCCTCGGCGCGGAAACAATGCGAATCAACAAAGGAAGCGACCGCCGACGATCCTGGGCTACTGTCAGAAAGATTGCTTCGCATTCCAGGCTTCGTTGCGGAACTGATGGACCATTGCCTGGAAACGGCTCCGTATCCCAATCCGACATTGGCGTTCTGCGGGGCGCTTGCACTGCAAGCCATGTTGGCGGGAAGGCGAGTCCGTGATCCTGGCGACAACCGTACGAACCTCTACTTGCTGGGGCTAGCCCACAGCGCCGCCGGTAAAGATTGGCCGCGGAAGCTGAATACACGAGTGCTTTATCAGATCGGGATGGCTGACTGCGTTGGTGAACGATTTGCGTCTGGCGAGGGTATCCAGGACGCGTTGTTCGTGACTCCGTCGATGCTTTTTCAAACGGACGAGATCGACGGCATCCTGCAATCCATGAACAAGTCCACCGACGGCCGACATGAAAATATACTGTCGACGCTGCTGACGATGTATTCGTCGGCCAATAGCGTTTATCCCATGCGTCGCAAAGCTGGTAAGGAGACTCCGGGTGCGATCGATCAACCGGCTCTGGTGATCTTTGGTACCGCGATCCCCAACCACTACTACCAAGCATTGTCGGAGCGAATGCTGACCAACGGTTTCTTTGCCCGCATGATGATCCTCGAATGTGGGCAACGCGGCCAGGGGCAAGAACCGAGGATCGCCGATGTGCCGCAGCGCATCATCACGACGGCGAAATGGTGGTCGGAATTCGAGCCGGGCGGCGGTAATCTCGGACATTGGCACCCGCGTCCGGCTGTCGTGGAACATGACGATGACGCCAAGCGGCTATTGGTCGAAGCACGACTGGCTGCCGAGGCTCAATACAACAAGGCCGAGTCGAACAATGATTCCGTCGGCACGACCGTTTGGGGCCGCGTCAACGAGCAAACACGGAAATTGGCATTGCTCTACGCCGTCAGTGCTAGATGTCGTGATCCAGTGATCGATGGCGAAGCGGCACGTTGGGCGATCGATATCGTGAACCACCTCACGCGACGGATGCTGTTCATGGCGTCTTCGCATGTCGCGGAGAACCCATTCCATGCCGACTGCCTGCGCGTGATCACGAAATTACGGGAGGCGGACGAATACCGCATCCCGCATAGCGTGCTACTAAAACGCATGAAGATGGACGCACGGACGTTTCGTGAACTGATCATCACGCTTGAGCAAAGAGGCGACGTAGCCACCGTCACGTCCGCAACGACGGGTCGGCCGACCCGCGAGTACCAGTTGCTCAACCCAGGTAGCCACGAGCAGACGGAGTGAAAGAATTCACCCTGGGGGAAGGATGTTGGTGAAGAATCGGTCGACCGACGGTGAAAGAGACCGAACGAAGGTGAAAGTTGGAAGAAAGAGGTTTGAAGCTAAACCTATACACATAAAGAAAAAAATATCTTCTTTCACCTGTTCACCCGCGTATGCCCACACACGTAATTTCGTCCGTGTTTACGTGTTTACGTGTCTACGCGACATGGGGGTGAAAGAGGAAAGAAGTTGTCGAACGACCGTTTTTGTTTCCAATCTCGATTAGGAGAACGCCAATGACCTGTGCCGAATGTCAGTACTTTCAATCCATTGAAACCCGAGAGCATCTGGCG
>JBGSNA010000059.1:0-12573 GCA_041739875.1 Pirellulaceae bacterium | reverse complement strand
TGGCACGCAAGTATGCGTATCAAGTTCTGATCGTCGATGAGTTGCAGAAGCTGGGTATTGAAATCGCGTTTCTCAATCGCGCGATCGGTGCCAGTCCGGAAGAAGATTTGCTGCTGCAGATGCAAGGCATGTTCGCTGAATACGAACGTGCCAAGATCATGGAACGCAGCCGTCGCGGCAAGCGTCACGCGGCGACGCGCGGCAGTGTGAACGTGTTATCGTCCGCACCGTACGGCTACCGCTACATCACTCGCCGCGAAGGCGATGGCCAGGCTGCCTATGAAGTCGTTGACGAGCAAGCGACGGTCGTTCGTCAGGTCTTTGAATGGGTCGGTCGCGATCGCTTGTCGATTGGTGAAGCGACTCGGCGGCTGACGGTATCGGAGACAACAACATCGACGGGCAAAGACGTTTGGGATCGCACTACGGTATGGGCGATGCTGAAAAACTCTGCATATAAAGGCTCTGCGGCATTTGGCAAGACACGCACCGGGCCGCGCCGACCGCAGCTTCGCACGCAACGAGGCAACTCGAAAACACCGCGTCGCACAGGGTCGACCTACGACACCGACACGAGCGAGCAGTTGTTGATTCCAGTTCCCGCGATCGTCTCGGCGGAGCTGTTCGATGCCGTGCAAACACAGTTGACCGAGAACCGACAGCGTGGTCATGAGTCACGTCGCGGCGCGAAGTATTTACTGCAAGGCTTGCTGGAATGTAGCAAGTGTGGATATGCGTTCTATGGCAAACCAGTCAGTCGCACCAGCGCGAAAGGCAAGGTGCGTTCTTATGCCTACTATCGTTGCATCGGAACCGATGGATATCGCTTTGGCGGCAAGCGAGTCTGCGAGTGCAAACAGGTGCGCACCGACAAGCTTGATGAGGCCGTGTGGAACGATGCGTGTGAGTTGTTGCGTCATCCTAAGTTGCTTCGCAAAGAGTACGAGCGACGCCTGGCCGCGCCGAGCGATAGTGACTCTGTCGCATCGATCAAAAAACAAGTCGCGTCGTCGAAGCGTAGTGTCGAACGCTTGATCGATGCGTACGCCGACGGCGTGCTCGATCGAGCCGAATTCGATCCTCGTTTGAAGCGTGCGCGTGAGCGTCTGACGAAGCACGAACAACAATTGCGAACGCTGGAGTCCGAGTCTCGCGAGCAGGCGACGTTGCGCGAGGCGTTGTCGTGCTTGGACAGCTTCTGCGCATCGATCGGCACGAACTTGGAATCTGCCGACTGGACGTTACGTCGCGAGATACTGCGCACGCTGATCGACAAGATCCTTGTGGAGCCAGACCACATTCGGATCGTCTACCGCATCAACTTCCCCCTTTTTGCGAAGAAAGCTAGCAAAAATGGAAAAGAGAAAGTTTTGCACTTTTGTTGGAGGCGCGATAGGCCCGCCTTGCGGCGTACCTTCTTCACTGACCACTCGCGTTCCATCAGGTAATACCACCTTGGCTTTGAGCATCCGATGCACCAACTTCAGCACACGTCCATCGCCAACATGCTTGCCTATGCGGGCGAGCAGTCGTTGATGATGCACGCGATCGAAGAACTTAGATAAGTCGATATCGACCGTCGTGCCGTAGCCTTCATGGAAGTACGTCGTTGCCTGGGCGATGGCGGTTTGAGCTCCCCGATAACGGCGGAACCCATGACTGCTGTCATGAAAGGTCGGCTCAAAGATTGGTTCTAACTGGAGCAGAACCGCTTGTTGAACGACGCGATCAATGACATTGGGAATGCCCAATCCACGCTCACCTCCACCCGGTTTGGGAATCCAAACGCGACGGATATCACCTGGTTGGTACGTTCCCAAGATCAGAGCCGAGCGGATCTTCGGTAGAAGATCGGGAGCTGCCTCCACAACTTCTTCCGTTGAAACACCATCGACTCCGGCAGCACCTTTGTTACGTGCCACAAAGAGTAACGCCCGTGCCAAATTCGGCAGCGAAGCGACTCGTTCCAATAAACGATCTTGAAGAGTGTCTTGATCGTCTGCCGGATTCTCCTGTTTAACAGGGGCGTCTGTCTCATTCGTCAAATTGTCATCCGCTGTGTGCAGCAGGTACAACCTCCCGGCCGATTCGTCGGCTTTCGGATCGGACATGCTCTCACGTTCTTTTGAGCGTGAGTTGTCGGCAAACACGAATTTCAGTTGACGCGATTCAGAACTTTTCAACTTGTCACCCCCTTCGCTCCACTGGCATTACCCAGCTTCATCACTACTACGAGGTGATCCGACTTCTCAAACGACATCGGACTGTGGTCGTTTCCTTCGCACAGTCCTACCAAGTCAGCTGGACTATTGTCACATCGCTTGGATCGCTTGAGATCTCCCGGGGTAAGACACAGTGATGTTCCGCCGCTCCCGCCTCCACTACACCCTGACCACGATCGGATATTGGGTGTCACGGATACCGGCCCGCTTGCCCAGGTCAACATGCCTGCTTGGAGATTCACTTTCGTTCGGTGCTGCGGTTCGCTACGAGCTTCCATCTCACACGACCTCACGGCGAAACCAACCTCCGCGACCTCGATCGCTCGTGTCGGTTCGTGCAACTGCTTTTCGCTCATGGTTACCTCCGATAGGACCCATAAAGGACTTTCACCTTCAATCACTGCGCCATGCCCGGCGCAACGGAACTTCGCTTCGCTTGTTTCGGCCTACCGGGCTACGGGGCTGCGCCTGAGAACCTTCTGTCTTGGCTGCTGCGCTGAATTCTCGTTGTGGGGCAATGTGAATCAGGTTGAGCCTGCGTTAACGCTGCGTGCACAATGGAGAAGCTCATCTGAAATTGGAGATCCAACGGTTCGTGACTGCCATACTGTGGATGGCCCGTTGTAGCGCCCCGCCCGTTGTAGCGCCCGCCCGTTGTAGCGCCCGTTGTAGCGCCCGTTGTAGCGCCGCCCGTTGTAGCCTCGCGGCACTAGCTCGAGCAAGTAATTGGACTCGTCAACGCATAGGAGGCGTCCCCGCTGGCAGTTGAACGCCTCAAACGCCAAATAGTTGTGTCGCCTCGATTTAGCACTCCGGTTGAAACTGGGCTTAAAAAGAGTAGCCTGTATTTCCCGACCGCGTGATCGTCTCGGTGCGAATGAGGTGTTGTTTTCGACCCGATGAACGGAACCGATCATGTATGCAACTCCTCTTTCCCGGAACGTCTGATGTGGCCTCCGCTTCCTGATTACGGCTATTTCGCTCGATGGCCACAAGATGGACAAAGTTGGATCCATCCTGAGGACGTGCCGATCGTGACGCGCGTCATCCCGAGCGAACGGGTCTTCAAGCGAATTTCGTTTGACCAGACCTATTACCACTATCGTTATGGAAAACTGCGATTTCGCTTGCGGCCAGCGATGTGGATCAAAGTCGAAGTCGATGGATTTGATGTCGGCGACGCGGTGGAAACGATAGGACGCAACTTGGAACGGGAATTGTTTATCGGCGAAATCAGCGGCATGTACTTTCTCAAACGAAAGGGCCGCATGGCATATCGCTTGCGGCGTGCGGGGAATCTCGTCCCGGGTCTGTTTCTTGCCGACCAAATGCGATTGCTCAGCGACAAAGCTCGCATCCAGGAGGGCAATGTGAAACACCCCGCGCCCAAATGGAACGGCCAGGGCGAACGAATCGGGGGATTGGACTAGTTGTTCGTACCGTCTTTCGCGTGACGACTCAGCATCGCATCGTCGGAGAGAGTATCATCGGGGGTTCGTCTATTAAGGTTTTTCAGCTTCTTCGAATGGGTGTTTGACGAATGTGTGTTTTGTTTCGGTGCCAACGTTTTTTGATACTGGCATTGGCGTGCTTCACTGTCTCGGTGACGGTCCGAGCTGCGGAACGGCCCAATGTTATCGTCATCATGGCGGACGATCTCGGGTATGGTGACGTGTCTTGCTACGGAGCGACTGCGTTGCAAACACCGAACATCGACAAGCTCGCTGAAGAAGGCATCCGTTTTACCAGCGGCTACTGTTCCGCCTCAACGTGCACGCCCACACGATATTCATTTCTCACAGGCACCTACGCGTTCCGCGGAAAGCGCACTGGTATCGCGCCGCCTAACGCTCCAGCGATCATTCAACCGGGCACAGAAACACTTCCTTCGATACTCAAACGAGCGGGTTATGCGACAGCCGTCGTGGGCAAGTGGCACCTTGGTCTTGGTGGTGAGAGCGGCCCGGATTGGAATGGGGAGCTCAAGCCAGGACCTCTCGAGATCGGCTTCGACAGCTGTTTCTTGCTACCGACGACTAACGATCGAGTCCCCCAAGTGTACGTGCAAGATCATCGAGTGCTCAATCTCGATCCTTCGGATCCGCTATGGGTTGGTGACAAGGCTCCGAGTGAAGATCATCCGACAGGCATCTCGCATCGCGATTCACTCAAGATGGATTGGTCGCACGGCCACAACTCAACGATTCATAACGGAATCAGCCGCATTGGTTTCTACACCGGTGGCCACGCAGCACGTTTTCGGGACGAAGACCTGGCAGACAAATGGATTGAGAAATCGGTCGCGTTCATTGAGTCGCATCGCGAAGCCCCGTTCTTTCTGTTTTTCTCCTCCCACGACATTCACGTTCCGCGAATCCCACACGAACGCTTTCAAGGAAAAACCTCGCTTGGCTTTCGAGGCGATTCGATCGTTGAGTTTGATTGGTGTGTCGGTGAGATCATGAAGACACTCGATCGTCTGCAGCTTGCAGAGAAAACGCTTGTGGTTTTATGCAGTGACAACGGTCCCGTACTCGATGACGGTTACAAAGACGGTGCCATCGAAATGATTGGTGAGCACCGCGCAGCAGGCCCGTTCAAGGGCGGCAAATACAGCGTCTATGAGGGCGGCACGCGAACGCCCTTCATTACCCGATGGCAAGGCAAAATCAAACCGAGTGTGAGCGACAACGTCGTCTGTACGATTGATTTGGCAAGCAGCCTCGCGGCGTTAACTGAAACGCCATTGCCAGAAGACGCATGTCGCGACAGCATGAATGTGTCCGACGCGCTACTCGGCGTTGCCCACGCCAGTGGACGCGATGAACTTGTGCAACAAGACAACGGCGACAGTTCGCTGGCGCTTCGCAGCGGCTCCTGGAAGCTTCATCGTTACGCAAAACGATCGGCAAGAAATGTCGTTGTTGAAGTTGAACTGGCAAATACAAAGATGCCTGATTTTCAATTATTCAATCTCGATGATGACCCTGCGGAACAGCACAACGTAATTGCGAAGCACCCTGAAGTTGCTGAGCGGCTCAAAGCACGGCTAGCGAGTATCCTTGAGAACGACCGCACGCGACCTTAGGCGAGTGGTCCGTCGATGACATCGAGTGGGGCGCCGAGCGAGCATTTGCTCGGCTCCCGTTGCAAACTTACTTTTCGATGAGCGTTCATTCTCAATTGAAGTCCGTTAGAGCAAGCGATTAGAGCTTGGGCGTCCCAAACCAATCGTGCATCTCTTTTTCAAAAGGTACAACCACGTCACGTGGTTCGGGCACCAACCCCAAATCGCCGGTCTCCACCATCCAGACATCCAGCGCCGACCGCATCCGTACGAGGGCTTCGCGATCTTCCGCATCACCAGAATCCGTCAGATTCTTAATCTCGAAGCGATCGCTCAGCGTGTCGAACAGCAGCTCCTTTGGAAACGGCTGCATGAGGTCCGCCGGTGGCCCAGTCAGCTTGCCAGCTGCGAAAAGCTCTCGCATCAAAGGCGTCACCAAGAAGCATTTTTCTTTGTATCGGTTGAGCGATAGAAAGCCAGCTCCATCCGTAAATGTTCGAACATAGTGATATCGCTCGTCGCGTACACTTCGCTGGACAATCTCAGTCTCGTCAATTCGATCGCGAGCACTAAATGCGTACTTGCGGCGCGGCCGAGTTTCTTCGCCAAGGAACACTCGACCTTGCATGGTCGTTGGCGGCGTGATCCCGGCAATTGCGAGTGTCGTTGCGGTGAGATCAATGAGGCTGACGATTTGCTCATCGACACGCCCGGCCGCGTATTGCGCCGGCGCCGTGAAGTTCTTCGGCCATCGAATCACCATCGGCACATGCAAGCCACTGTCAAAACACCAATGAATACCGCGAGCTTCCAAACGACCGTTGTCCGCAAAGAAGATTACGACGGTGTCTTCCGCGACGCCATCGGCGACCAATTGATCCAAGATCCATCCAATTCGCACATCCATTCCTGAAGCGGAGTTCAAGTAGCGAGCCCACTCCTCACGAACGATTGGATGGTCCGGATAGTAAGGTGGCGGCGTCACATTCTCAGGCGTCGCGACCTTCGGGTGCCACTCTTCACCAACCCAAGGCACACGAGGTTTCTCACCTGATTTGCGATCGTAAATGTCGTACTCTGCCTCTGGCATATTGATCTGGGCAAAGAACGGCTTTTTCGTATCAATCTCGGACCACAGCTTGGTTTGGTAAAGTTCGCCTTCGTTTACAAAGTTCAGATCCAGTTTACCGGTCCCCACCACATGATCGCCGATGTGAGTCACGTTCGCTGTTTGGTAACCCGCTTGCTGTAAACGGTGAGTCAACGGCACGACGCCATCGGGCAAACGAAACGAATCGGTGCGATGAGATCGCATCGGGTGCATGCCCGTTGTCGTTGCATACATGCCGGTCATGAGAGCCGAGCGACTCGGTGCACAAACGGGCGAGGTTGAAAAAACGTTCGTGTACCGAACACCCTCAGCCGCGAGAGAATCGACGTTGGGCGTCTGGACATTCGCGGCTCCATAGCAACCAAAGTCGAGATCAAAATTCTCGCCAACGATCCAGACGATATTCGGGGGTCGGGGCGCGTCAATCGGGTGCCGAGGCGCTTCTTCGTTGGCGCGCGTGACGGAGCAAGCAAGAGCGAGAGCTGCAACGAGTAGACGCATCGTTTCCTCTAAATAACGCGTGGGTAATGCTGGCAAGTACCATGAGCCATCGCCGAGCGTGACGGTTGCCACCGGATCAGACGCGTTTGCAACCGGAGCCGATGCGACTGATATTATGCCAGAATCTCGTCGACGACGTGGCCGTGAACATCGGTGAGCCGAAAGTCGCGACCAGCGTACCGGTAGGTAAGACGTTTGTGGTCGAAACCCATCAACTTCAAGAGTGTCGCATGCAAATCATGCACGTGTACACGACGTTCGACAGCGGCAAAGCCGATCTCGTCTGTGGAGCCGACCACTTGCCCGCCACGAACGCCACCGCCAGCCATCCACATGGTGAATCCCCAGTGATTGTGGTCGCGGCCGTTCATCTTACCTTGATTGCTGCCTTCCTTGGGCATCTCGACGACGGGAGTGCGTCCGAACTCACCACCCCAAATCACGAGCGTCTCTTCGAGCAGCCCCGTGCGTTTCAAATCACTCAGCAGAGCTGCGATCGCGGTGTCAACTTTCTCGGCCAGTCGCTTGTGGTTGGTTTCCAGATCATCGTGGTTGTCCCACGGTTGACCAGCGCCCGTGTAGAGTTGTACATAACGGACGCCGCGCTCAACGAGGCGGCGTGCGATCAACGTTTGGCGACCGAATTCGCCTTCACCGTAGAGCCGTCGGGTCTCTTCTGTTTCGCGAGAAATATCAAACGCCTCGGCAGCTTCACTTTGCATCCGGTACGCGAGCTCGAAGGATTCAATTCGCGATTCCAATCGACGATCGTGTGGCCGTTGAACTGCGTGAGTGTGGTTGAGCGACGCGAGCAAGTCCAACTGGTCACGCTGGTCGTCAAGCGATACCGAATTGGACCGAATGTTCTCAATCAAGCGATCGATACGAGAATGACTCGAATCGATGTACGTGCCTTGGTATTTACCCGGCAAGAAACTGGATTGCCAATTTTGGGATTCCTTGATCGGATAGCCGCCTGGACACATTGCGATGAAGGACGGCAAGTTATCGTTTTCGCTGCCCAAGCCATACGTCAACCAAGAACCGACGCATGGGCGCACCAATCGCGACTCGCCTGTGTTCATCAACATCAATGACGGTTCATGATTCGGAACATCGGCGTGCATCGAGCGGATGATCGACATCGAGTCGACGTGCTCTGCGGTTTTGGCGAACAAATCACTGACTTCGATTCCTGACTCGCCATACTTTTTGAACTTGAACGGCGACTGCATCACGTTCCCGGTCGGTCGCTCGGTTTTCAAGTTGGCAATCGGTGCTGTCTTGCCGTGGAATTTTTCCAACTCTGGTTTTGGATCAAACGTATCCACATGACTTGGCCCGCCGTTCATGAACAAGTGAATCACGTGCTTGGCTTTGGCAGGGAAGTGCAAGGCAACTTCGCCGTTACCTTGAGCAGTTGAATTGCCAAGCGTTTCACGCGAAAGCAGATCGCCCAGTGCGAGAGCCCCGAAACCAGTTCCACAGCGCTGAAGAAACTCACGTCGCGATTGAATGGGTGAGAACATAGGAAGACGAATTTTCAAAGGTGGGGCGGGAACCGCAATGGTTACAAGTTCTGGCAATTGCGGTCGGTGTCGTTCTAAGCGAACGAGTTGGGCGGTCTCCAATTATAGACTTCCGAGAGCGCCCCGCAAATCACGTTACTGAGCTCATTCAAACGGAACGGCTTCGCGAGCACGCGGTAGGCCCGCATTCGCATCGCTTCCTTTTCGATCGCCTCGTCCATTGCCGAGCTCATGAGCACACACGGCGGCCTGGACGGCGACTGGGCCATGTATTCGATCACCTGTAATCCTGTCAGCCTCGGCATATGCAGGTCGACGAGCACCATGTGGATTTCGGTGTGCTTGATCACCTCAATTGCTTCCTCGCCATCGCAAGCCTGGGAAACGGTGAAGCCACGACGCAACAACGCTTCACAAACCACTTGGCGGAACGCCGAGTCGTCGTCGCTAACCAGCAGATTGGGGACCGTAATCACCAGCGGGTCTCTCTTTGCGGCCTGTTGCGAATCGCCCTTCGCATTGTGGTCTGCCGACGTGGCAGTCCCGGCGGGAACTATCCTAGTGTAAGCAATCGCAGTGCCACATTATCATGATCTAGCAATTGGATGTTGCCACTGCCGATTTGTCTTGCACGAACGTTTACTGGGTTTTCTTGATCCAGTTCATGCAAAATGCCTTCGTTTAGCGCCCTCGCAATCGTTATTTGCCTTAGCATTTGAAATTTGTGTCTTTTCCGTCCGAGCCGTAATTGATTGAGCCGAGTATGACGACGCCCGCCGCCCGACCTGGATCGACACCGCCCGCATCACCCGCCGGACGACCGCCCACAACCGCGAGCCCGCTGCCGGTCGGAAACTCACCTGTTGCGGCTGCCGCTTTGGTCGGCGACTTGGCAAAACGCGTCATCGCCAACGTCGAGACTGCCATTGTTGGAAAACGAAAACAACTCGTCCTGTCACTCGTCGCTTGGTTTTCCGGCGGCCACATACTGCTCGAAGACGTGCCGGGTGTTGCCAAGACCATGCTCGCTCGAGCGTTAGCACGAAGCGTCGGCTGTTCGTTCAAACGCGTCCAATGCACTCCCGACTTGCTCCCCAGCGATGTGACGGGGACGTCGATTTTCAACCAGAAGACGACTCAGTTCGAGTTTCGTCCTGGACCGGTATTCACACAAATTCTCTTGGCCGATGAAATCAACCGAGCCACTCCACGGACGCAAGCCTCACTGCTCGAAGCGATGGCAGAGGCCTGTGTCACGGTCGACGGAACGACTCACGTGCTCACGCCACCGTTCTTAGTGATTGCGACTCAAAACCCCGTCGACCACGAAGGCACGTTCCCGCTTCCCGAGGCCCAGCTTGACCGATTCCTCATGCGGTTCACCCTCGGCTATCCGACCATGGAAGAAGAGATGCGGATGCTCGACATGCTTCAATTCAAGCATCCAGTCGACACGCTCAAGCCAGTCGCCAACGCGGAAGAGCTCGTTCAAGCTCAGCAAGCCGTTCGTCAAATCCACGTCGACCCGCGAGTTCGCCAGTACTTGTTGCAAATCGTTCACGAGACGCGTGGGCACAGCGATCTTGCACTTGGTGGCAGCCCCCGAGCCACAATCGCATTATTTCGTTGTTCACAAGCCATGGCTGCGATCCGTGGACGCAGCTATGTACTGCCGGACGATGTCAAGAAGATTGTGGCCCCCGTCATGAACCACCGTTTGATCGTACGTCCCGAAAGTCGACTTCGCAAAGTCACGAGCGAAACGATTCTGGAATCCATCTTGTGTGAAATCGCCGTGCCCACCATTGACGCCAGCTGAGGGAAACGACGGCCGGCTCCTTTTACCCGTTCGTTTTCTCTGTTGCCGCTGCATCATCACCAACTCCTGCTCTGTGTGAGTACCCTTTCTCCATGACCGGCAAGCCACCAGGCCCCAACGTCTTCGCTTGGATCGCTAGCGTTGCATCGCTATTGCTGTGCGGAATGTTGTTTGGTGCCTCACTCTGGGTGCTGGCAGGGATCACGGTCGCTGGCGTACTCGCTCTCAATGCGATGCTCGCACGAGTCTGGACCGACTCTGTCGTCGCTGTACGTAGCGGCGTTGATCGAGAACTGAAACTCGGTTCACTCGTCAACGTCGACATCGCACTGACCAACCACTCCAAAATTCCGATCATTTGGCTACTTGTCGAAGACCTGTTGCCGCATTCCGCTCTTCTTCACACACCGTCATCGCTCGGGATCGAGGGCAGTCGCGTGCAGGTCATGCTGTTGTGGCCACAACAGACTCGCGAGATCCAATACACACTCCGCTGTAACCGCCGAGGTTATTACCAAATTGGCCCGACCGTGCTCGAAACTGGCGATTTGATGGGGCTTTATCGACGTTACCGTGTCGGAACCCAACCCCAGTATCTCACGGTACTTCCTCAGGTGGTATCGCTTACTGGTTATGACATTGGATCACGTCGGCCGATCGGCGAGATCCGCATGCGTGACAACGTGATGGACGATCCGACGCGCCTTCGCGGTATCCGCCAATGGCAACCCGGCGATCCGATGCGAAGCGTCCATTGGGCTGCCACCGCGCGCACAGGAACCCTGCACAGCAAAGTCTACGAGCCATCATCGATCATCGGTGCGACTCTCGTTTTAGATCTGCACAAGTCCACCAATCCATCCAACCATGAACCGATGCGAAGCGATCTCGCAATCACCGCCGCAGCATCCATCGCAGCCACGTTACACGATGCCGGCGAACCCTTCGGACTTGTCACCAATGGACGCGATGCCGCTGACCGAATTCGCAAGGAAGGCTGGGTCGGCGACGCGCGCGTTCGAGACACGGCGCGTCAATCAGCGGAGATGCTTGGTGAGAGCGATCGATTGCGTCCAGTCGTCGTGAGCGCATCGCGTGGCCCAGTACAACTTGCGGAAGTCACGCGAACTCTCGCGCGACTCGAACGCACTGACGGTCTGACGCTTCCCCAACTGATCGCCGAAAGTCAAAATCGAATTTCAAACGAGACCACGTTGTTGTTTATCGTACAGTCGTGTCCCGTGGAGGCACTCAGCTCCATCATCAGCATGTCGCGTCGCGGTTGGGCTGTTGCGGTCATCATTAACACGCACGACATCAATGACTACGGCGCCATCGCCGGTCCCCTGATTTCTCAACGCATCCCGACATTTCACCTAGCCAATCAAGCCGCCATCCCCGACGTTTGTCGCAACCTCATCACCCGCTAACATTTCCTCGCCAGGGACTTAACCAAGTTTCTCTTCCGCTTCGATGCGGCAGCGGATGGTGCTGAAGCCAGCGTCAACCCAGATGATGATTTCATCGCCGATGCCATCTCCGGCTTTGATCTTGGTGCGAAATTCCATCTTGGTGCCGAATCCGCCCGTGCGAACAAGCCCATCGTCAAGAAAAACTTTCTCAGCCCACGTGCCGCTATTGTCCAGCACAATCTCGTGCCCTTTGTAGCTGGCTCGATAAACCTGTTTTTGCTTAATGCGAACGGAGTAGACCACCGAAGCCAAGGCAGCCACCAAGCAAACGCCAGCGGCAATGAAGTTCACGAATGTCATCACAAACGCAAGCAGCGGAAAAGCAACGATTCCCAGTATGGTGCTGACCGAATGAAGCGTACGGTACTTGCTTTCGGTGACATCCAGCAGCTTGTGAAGTCGGAATTGGCCAGCTGACACATCCGACCCGACACCGCTCCTGGGTCCATCAGGGCGGATTTTCAAGTTCTCGATGGCTGTGCGGATCTCACTTGCCTGTTGGTAGCGCCGTTGCGGTTCAGACTCTAGCGTCTTTAGCACGACTTCGTCCAATCGCACATCCACCGAAACTTTCATCGACGGCGGCTGGAACCACCCCATCGGCAACTCACCAGTCAACAATTCGTAAAACACAACACCCACAGAATAGATGTCGGCACGATGGTCAACTGTTTTTGTCGCCGACATTTGCTCTGGAGCCATGTACTTCGCCGTGCCCATGATTTGCTGGGTACCGGTTAGCTCGAGTTCTGGTGCGAGCGTGTCTTCGTCTCGCATGATCTTCGCGAGTCCAAAGTCGGCGATTTTCACTTGGCCATTACGGTTGATCAAAATATTCTCTGGCTTGATGTC
>JBGSNA010000056.1:0-4795 GCA_041739875.1 Pirellulaceae bacterium | reverse complement strand
CGACGTGGCTGTGACGATGCAGAGTGATCGCAAGTTCGTGACGCTGAGTGGCAAATGCCGCGTCGTCGACGATCCAAGCAAGATCGAGTCGTTGTGGAAAGAAGTCTGGAAAGTGTGGTTTCCCGAAGGCAAGACCGATCCGTCGCTCGTACTTTTGAAAGTCGAGACGACGCATGGTGAGTATTGGGATAACAGTGGGACGGCAGGACTGAAGTATCTGATCACAGCTGGAAAAGCCTATCTGCAGGGTGAACGACCGTCGGTGGATGAATCCGTGAATGCATCGGTGACTTTATGATGGATAGTACCTTCACCATCAAAGATCGCGCAACGATGTATGCGATCGTCGGCTTGGCGATTTTTCTGGTTTGCCCAGCGGTAGCGCAACCGCCCCGTGATCGCGAGGATGATTCGGCTACTGTACGTGCGCAACGGACTTTTGGTTTGACACTGCCACCGCGTCAGCCGCAATTGACGCGCTTAGGAGTTTTCGCACGCAACACACCGACCGGTGCGGTCATCGTTCGTGTTCAACCCAATTCGCCCGCCGAACAAGTCGGATTGGAAGTCGGGGACACCATCATCACGGTGGGTGGATACCAAGTGGGCATTGTCGACGGGCAGACCTACGACTTGGCTGACGAATGGGGGCGACGGGTGGATCGGCAAGGGCGAGCGACTCTGCTGGTGCTCAATCACCGGACCGGTCGATTGACGAATATTTCACTTTATTTGGAATCCAGACCCCAGACGATTCAAGGAACCCTCCAAACCAGTGCGCGCAACCGGGTTTTTCCGGGCATGATTGCGAACGTTCGTTTGATCGACGTGACGCAGCCACAGTGGGAATACGTCACGATCGCGGAAACGGAGTTGCCGTTCACCGGCCGATGGCCGATGAACTTTGTTTTGGAGTTTGATCCCCAGAGCTTGCGACCACGGCATCGTTACGCGCTTCAGGCCACGCTATCCCACCGAGGGGATGTTCTATTGGTCACCCCGGCTCCCGTTCCATTCGACGCCCGTCAGGATACGGTTCGTCCAACACTGCAATTGATTCCAGCTACCATCGCAACGCCCGCGCCCCCAAATCTCGATTCTCCGATCGACCAGGTGCGATGGTGGTACGAGGAATGGTTGGGACGCGAACTGTCGTCTCGCGAACGCGCCGTATGGCAACGGGAATTGGCCAAAGGCAAACCGCTTGACGATATCATGGCGACTGTCTTGGGCAGCGAGGAGTATTTCGATCGTTTCCGCGGCGATAACGCCGCCTTTGTTGGCGAGGTCTTCGTGATCCTCAATGGCCAGCCACCAACGCCACGCGACGTGCAGCGTTGGACAAACCGTCTCGCCCAACTCCGCGATCTGCGCTACAACCTTGTGGTGGAAATGATGCGTTCCCAAGGTCGGTAGCAGCCAAACCACATTACTTAGCATGAAAGTCGGTGAGAAACCGACGGCCTAATGCGACATCAAAACTTTTTGCGTACGATCTGGTCGGCCCATTGGGGCCATAGGAGCATGAGCGCTGAGAGCCAACGCACCTTGCTCGGAACTATGAGTTCCAATTTTTTCTTTCGCACACTTTCTAGGATATGCAGGCTGAGTTCCTGGGGTGAGAGCCGTCGCAATTTCACCCCGCCACCGGGTTTGGCTTGGTCTGCACTGAGTCCACGCGATTGCACCAGATCGCTGTAGCGGTCTTCCTGTTCGTCACGTTCGATAGGTCCCGGGCAAACCAATAAGAAATGGATTCCGGAATCGGCGGCTTCCAATCGCCATTGGCGATGCATGGCCACCAACGCATGTTTGGCCATCGAGTACGCCCCCAAGCCAGGGCCGGCGACAAGGCCCGCGAGAGAAGCAATATTGACGACACAGCCCGTGCTGCGTTGCAAGCTCGACCAACACGCCTGCGTCATTTGCAACGTCGATAGCACGTTCACTCGAAACAGATCGACGACTTCACTCGAGGCCATTTGTCCAAGCAGACCGCGATCGGATCGGCCGACGGCATTGATTAAGAGATCGAGAGCATGCGTTTCGAGATATTGCACGAACCGGTCGCATTCTGAATCATGAATTGCAGCGGTCGATCGCCCATCACGATTTCTCCATTCCGAGGCCGCATCGAATGCGAACAGGTCCACTTGGGGTGCTCCGGCCTTCAACGCTTCTGCGCGAACAGCTTCCAAACGCGATCGGTTGCGACCGATGAGCACGAGCTCTGCCCCGTGGCTAGCGAGCGTTAGGGAGAGATGTCTACCTAATCCCGCAGACCCGCCTGAGACAACCGCTCGTTTCCTCTTCCAATCGATAGTCATGCCAAATCTTTGACCTTGATCTCCCCGTCCCACGTTCCTTCGACCGCTCACATGCTTGTCCGTGCGACAACTCCACAACGAGGTTGTAGCGAAAAATCCGTTTCGAGGCCATCCTTCCCTGCCTAGCGGGTCGCCTATAATGACAGACTCAATCGTTCATTCTCAGTCGCCCTCGATTCGTTTTTTTCGCTTGTGAGGTTCATCATGCATAGGCTGGCATCGCGTTGGAGTTGTACTTTGTGTTCACCATGGACAATCGCACTCGGCGGTTGCTTGCTCTCGGCCATGCTGTTGCCGGCGATGGTGTTTCATTCCACGACGACCGCTCAAGAAGGCAAGTCCACCATGCTGCGTCATTTGGTCATGTTCAAGTTCAAGGACGATAGTTCCGCAGCGGACATCGCCAAGGTCGTGGATGCGTTTCGTGGCTTGAAGTCAAAGATTTCTGAAGTGGCCGCATTCGAATATGGAGTCGACAACAGTCCAGAAGGATTGGCCAATGGGTTCACGCATTGCTTCTTGATCACCTTCAAATCCGAAGACGATCGCGCTGTTTACTTGCCCCATCCGGCTCACAAGGCCTTTGTGGAAGTCCTCAAGCCGCACTTGGACAAAGTGCAGGTCCTGGACTATTGGGCATCGGAGTGAGTCGCTTCGCCCGTCTTCGCTTGGCTTCGGTTGCGATCAAATTGTAAACCGATCGCAGCCATGCAACCTTAAGGCCGTTTGGTGCTCGAGGCTTCGTAGCGAACGGCCATCTCTTCGTTTCCGAGTTTGCGATACGCTGCCGCGAGCCCAGTTCGCGTCTTGGCTTTGTCCCGCATGCCGGGCAACGCTCGTTCGAATTCGATCACGGCTTGATCGTATTCACCGCGCATCAAGAGAACATGCCCCAAGGTATCTCGGTAGTTTGGGGCCTCGAGGGCAGCGAGCGCTTCTTCGGCTAGTTGTTTCGATCGATCCAACTGTGGAGGCTCAGCATCCGCCAGCAGCCAAGCGAGATTATTCTTTGCAAGATGCTGATTGGGATCGAGTTCCAGCGTCCGCTCCAGGAGACGAATTGCGTCCTCGAACCGTTTATCGACGATGGCGACGGTGCTCAAGGCAAATTGCAATACGGCGACCTCTTGATTCTTGTCCGCCTCCTGCTCGAAAACCGTCCGAATGCGCGCACGGTTTTCATCACTCATCGATTGGTTGTAGAGCCCCAGCATGCGATCGTAGACCAGCGTTGGCTCTTGCGACGTCTCGAGCATGCTCAAGAGTTGTTGAGTAAGTTCATCCACACTTTTTTTGTCTTGAACCATCCGGTCATAGCGCGTGAGATCTAAAAGGTTTTTCGCCCGGCGTAACTTTGCATCCTCCGGAAAGAATTCGAGTCCCGATCGCAATGTGTCTTCCGCATCGTCAAGCAATCCGAGTCGGACTTGGGCTTGGCTGAATAGGATGCGAACATCGATTTTAAGGGGGTCTTTGGCCAAGAGTTCACTGAATGATTTGCGGGCAAAGTTCAGTGCGCGTTCGGCTCTTGCAGGATCTTTTTTCTCGAGAGATAGATCGGTTACGGTGAACCAATGAATCGGATTCATGCGGGCCGCGGCTTCGATCATTGCGATGCATGCGTCGGCTTGCCGAGTCTCGCGGTAGTAGGTGGCTTTGGCCAGCAATAAGTCTTCGCTACTTCGCTCACCGGCTTTGTTCAAGTGCCATATCAAGGCGTTGAGGACCGTTTCGTTCGATACCCCCCGGCCAACGAGGCTCGCGTACGCGACCGCTCGTTGTTCGTGAGCCGGTGGGTAGCCCGCGAACGATTCGGGCGCAAGCGATTCGATGATGGCGTTTGCGCGATCGAGTTGGTTGTTGACGGCCAGCATTTTACAAAAGCGGAATGTTGGTTCGGGTGCACGACGAACGCCTGGTCGGATTAGACGGTTGGCCAGCAACGTGGCGCGGCTAATCATAGAATCCCGGTTCGCTTGATCAAATTCATTGGAATACATAGTCTCAAGGTTACGCCCCGATACTGTTGGAGTCAGCATCACGTAGGCAAACAGCGTGAGCGCGATCAAGGCCGGCGCGGCGGCGGCCAGATGCCGAACGCGAATCGGATCGGATAGCAAGCCTTGAACGGGGAAACGTACGATCTGCCAAAGGATCGAAGCGGTTCCTGAAACCCTGCGGACTGGGAACAATAGAATGCGGCGCCACAACGGGACGACGACTTCTTCATCATAGGAATCTCCTCCCGATCCCGCAGAGTGGGCTGCCCAATCGGTGAGTTCCAATAGTGCCCGAATCGGCGCGAACAGAATTCGGCCGAGAGCAATTGCGGTCTTCTTGATCAATCGAAACATGAGTTCAACGTAGGGGACCTAGAAAAGTCGTGGTAAAAGGGACCCCTCAATCGTAAGTCCGCCTTCGGTGCCCGACAATGTAAAGACGGCAAGAATTCATCGTTGCAATCGTGC
>JBGSNA010000042.1:0-44889 GCA_041739875.1 Pirellulaceae bacterium | reverse complement strand
GCTCGTGGCCTTGCCGAGGATGAATTCGGGCAGGGGACTTTTCCCTCCAGGCCAGATGTGGCCGTGTCCTTCGATGGTGGTGAAGATGACTTCCGTGCCATCGCGTCCTCCGGCGTGGACGACAGTGGTGATGCCTTCGATACTACGGGCAAGTGGCTTCGCTTCCGGCGTGCAGCCGAGTAGCTTCACCCACGCCTCAACCATTCCGCGCACGGGCGGTTTGGCTTTTTCCGGCACCCCGGTAAAGCTGGAGCCGGACGCCATTTTCGGTGCGCCGCCTTCCAGCGGGTTGATGGGGTCCGCGGTACCGGTGATGTAAAAAAGAGACACGGGCTGCGCAGCTTTGGGTTCGGCAATCCAGAGAGCCCCGGAGACGGGCGCGATGGCGGCGAAGCGCTCGGAAAGCTCAAGGCCCACGCGGAATGCCATTGAAGCACCGTTGGAGAAGCCAGTCGCAAACACGCGCCGCTTGTCCACCGTGTACTTCGCCTCGAGGTGGTCAAGCAATGCGGCGATGAAGGCCACGTCGTCGATGTTGCGCTCGCCCGCGTGGAAGCGCCCTGAGCCGTCGTTCCATGCGGGATTGTTGCGGCCAAACTTCGGCGGCTGCGTCATGTCGGGCCGCGTCCCCTCGGGGAAGACGACGATGAAGTTCAACGCATCTGACTTCGCCACCCAGCCGGTCTCTTTCACGGCCGATTCCGCCGTGCCGCCGTTGCCGTGAAACATCAGTACCACGGGCAGCGACGCTTTGCCATCGTAAGCTGGCGGTAGGTGAACGACCGCCCGCCGTTCAATTCCGTCCACCATCAACGTCACGGTCTGCAAATTGACCGCTGCGATGAATGCCGCATCCGCCCGCGCTCGCTGTGCCCGCGCGACGGCGAATGCCATGACGAGGACGACAAGAGCGATGCCGAAAAATGCAGCAGTACGACGAAGCGTTCTCATGGCTTGGGTTCCTGTTTCAGGATGCCTTCCAGTACTGGGAGGATGGCGAAGCCGGGAGTTGGGGCTCCGTTCTTTCCGCTGGCGTTGAGGTTCACGTTCAACGCGTCGCGCCAGGTTTTCTTTTCTCCGATCCAATGCAGGCCGCGCGCAAAGTTGTCCGTCCAAGTGCCGGTGAATCCGTGAGCCAGCGTTTCGTCGGCCGCCTGGTTTAGCCCGCGCGTTAATGCGTCGAGGAGCACCGGGCGAAAAGCATCTTCTGCGGGCAACGCATGAAGCAATTCCAGAAGTTCGCGCAGCAGGATGTTGTGATATACGGCGCAGGCGTTGTGTGCGTCGAACCAGCGACCGCCAGACATCTGGCCCGGCAGCACGCCGACGTCGGCCTTCGTCACCGCCGCGTGAAGATACTTCGCTTCGCCGGTCACCATGAAAAGCCGTGCGAGCAGTCCGACGCTGAAGGCGTTGTAATTCCAGTTAGTGACGAGCGGTCGTGTGATTGTCCAATCGCCCGCTTTCCGCGCGGCGGCGAGATACCTCTCGTCGCGAGTCAACTCCCACGCGCTGACGAGTGCTCGGCCGCACAAGCCGTTGTCAAACTGCAATCCGCCGTCGGTCTGGTCATCGGGAATCCAATCGTTGACGACCATCTCCGGATGCTCTTGGATCGCTCTCGCGACAATCTTTCCAACTTTGTCTCGCGGATTCAGCCCTGGCCCGATTGGAAAGGGAAACACGCCGCTGGAATGTTGCAACTTGATGAGCCAGTCCGCACCGACGCGCACCTGAGTGGTGAGTTCTTCACGATGTTCAGGAAACAGCAGCGCCGTGCGAGCCAATCCATCGAGCGGGAATGCCGCTTCGCGCAGACCGGCTGGCATCACGCGAGGATCGCCCGTTGGATTCTTGATCCATGGTAGTCCTCGCTGACCCCGCTGGAATTCTCGCAGCCACCACTCGCGAGCCTTTGCCGCATCGAACGGTTCAGTCACGATCGGCGGATAGTGACGCGTGGCCGTCTCGGGATTCCCCGCCCATGGCCCGAGCACCGAGATGGCTTTCGCTACTGCAGCCCGCACAGCAACGGCGTCCTGAACTTCGAGCGCTCGTCGGCCTTCGTCTAACGCTGGTTTCGCAAGTTTTACTATTTCGGCCGGTGGTCGCGCACCTGGCACCTGTGCGTGAACATCGGCCGCGGGCAGCATGCAATACAGCGATAGCGCGAGAATCAAAGCTGATTGTCGGAGTTTACTTTTATGGCGTTTCATTTCTTTTCCCATTAACCATCTTTTTCGAGAACACTTCGCACCGCGTCGCCATCGAACCATTGTCGAGCGTCTTTAGACGCGGATCGGTATCTCGCGAGAACGCTTCGCGTCCTTGATTGCCAAGTCCGTCTATTCAACTTGCAAATTGGCTGTGACCAGCGGATCGTAGTCGGCTCGCAGCCCAGAGGCTGACATCTGGAAAATAATCGCAATCGTGAATGCTCTTCTCACTGTGTGTCCTCTGGCGATGTTGAAGGTGGAGTGTGTGATCTTTATCGTAACAAAACCTTCATAGTCCGCCTTCACATCCGTGAGAGTGAATCGTGTCATCGTCGCTGGGTTTTCTCACTGACTACCAGCCCAACCATTGGCGAAGCCCGCTCGAGGCTCCATCGCTTCGCCTGACGCCGTTCCAGACCACCAGGGACGTTAATTGAGGGCAAGTTGTTAGGACGCACCCAGTGAGTCAATAGCGGGTCGTCACGTTGCGAAGCCTTCAGCGCAAGACGATAGGAATTTACCGGACGACGTCGGCACCGAGACCAACGCGGTTCTCATGGTGCAACCATGGTCCGTCTAAACACTTAACCGAACCGCCATGTGCGACCCCGCACCGACAGTGGTGTGCGACAGCCGGTCAACAATAGTAGTGACAAGCGGTCTACGAAACCACTTATTACCGGCTCAACTGAGGTTAGAAGATATTCATTCGATTAAGTCGTCCCGGACTTGTGACGACTCGCTCTGCTTTGCTACACCTGCGGATGGTAAATGTAAACCACAAAGGGGTCCCGACGATGAAGGATTTTCTGTACGCATATCTGCTCTTCGCAGGCGTTGAAACCGAACCTGTCCGAGCGACGCCGCTTGAGTCCGTTCAACCTGGACTGGCGGATCGGTGCAATACGCTGGCTGATCAGCCCACCTTTGACTTTCCCATTTCTCGCGAACTTGGCGTGAAGGTAGGCTACGTGTTCAAGCCCATCGAACAATCTAGAGAACGCGTCTTCACCTTCACGATGACTCGGTGATCGTGTCGGAGTTGTTGGCCCGACTGATTCGGCCATCTTCGTGACCGCCATTTACTCATCTGTGGCAGCCTCGCTGGGGCGAGCTTCCAGATCATGTTCGGATCATCACGGCTGATTGTGTCGATTACGAACCTCTTGGGACTCCTGGATGCTGTTCTCAGCCTTCTTCATACTCGTCATCGTCGTGATCATCATGGACATCGGCGAGCTTGGTCAGTTCGTCCACCGTCATCGAGGTTCTGGTAATATCGGCTTGAATCGTGAGCGTGAACTCCATGGGCTCTGGGAGGTTTGCGGCAAAGAAGTGGCCAGTCAGTGTTTTCTCACCACTTTCACCAACGCCAAAATAGAACTCGTCCGAGAAAATCTTTCGTCCAGGCTGGATGTCCCCGCACTCCATTGTGAACTTGAACCTCTCATCATTGGTGTTGATCGTCACATAGCCGGGCGATCGCAACGCTGCGGGTCGGATTCCTCTGATTATTTTCGAAGTCACGTCGAAACTTGACTTGCGCCTTTTAGGTCGTTCTGGGATATCGTGTGGTTCCGATAGTCCCAAGCCTTCATTTTTGCAGACAATGATTTCAGCACGCACGTCATTTGCGGCAACCTTTCCGGTGTTTGTTACAACCAGTCGCACTGGTCGAACCAACTTCTTCATGAACTCGTAGTTCGCCATCTCATGGTAAAATTCCTCGTTCAGCACTTCATGGCTGGTGACACTTTGGATTGCATCGAAGTCGATACCGAAAGAGTCCGATGATCGGCGGCGAGACAGTCTCGGAATATCTTCAAACTTCGGTACGTCGCACCACTCTGCGACCCACGGCATCTCGGAGCCGAATATGTGATCAAGCTCAGCATGAGCAAACTCGACCTTTAGTTCGGCTTCGGGTGATGACGCATTCGCTGCCATGCCCATCTGTGCGATCTCTTCCGGTGTCGCAGGTTGAGTAGGGTCAGTGGAGCTTCCGCGGCGGACATACACCTTGTCCTTTTCTAACTTTCCGTATGCCTTCTTCAGATAGAATGGGCGGGGTTGTTGGTCGATGCTAATTACGCCAATCTGTTTTCCATCGACGCGGCAGACTTCGTACCCGAATTGAATGGGCTTGTTAGTCCTACTGTTGACGAACTGCTGGAGAGTGTGGTCAGCCAAATGATCCGTCGTTCCAACCACGTGACTTCGACCACCACGGATTTCCTCGACGCCTATTAAGATGTAAGCATCTGAACGTCGCCATCCATTGGCGAATCCCAATATGTCCTTCAACAGCTCGGACCTGTCGTCATCTGAACCGCCATTGAACTTATATTGATCTCTTTTGAAGTCGAGTGTCGAACTCTCGTCTTCATAGAGAAGTTGCTCCAGCAAGGTCGCGTTCATCGGTACGTCATCACTCCAATCTATTCATTGTCAATCCGATCTCTGTGGGTGCCTCGTCAATTCGGCATCGTTTTTTCAGTTTTTTTTAACCGGCTCCAGCATCGCATCGAGTTCCTACTGGCGAAAGACCCGGTATCCATTAAAAGGATGCCGGTGTGACTGAATCTATCCGGCGTTCCCTAATTCTGCAGGGAGGAGTCCGAAACGCCGAGATGCTCCACCGCCTCCGATATTCGCATAAAGTCGCTGCGCTTGGTCACAAGACATCTCCGATAGAGCCAAAGTTCGTTGAGCAATTCATCGAGGGTAAAGCTCGTACTGTCTTTAAAGCCATTCTCCGTCTTGAAAGTTCGCGTGATGGTCGTCGTGGTGAAGGTCTTGCCTTCTCGGACGTACTGAGCCACGTGGTTGCTTTGATACCGCCGGGGATGCGTACAGTGTCGATGGGTTTTTTGGTGTCGGTCATGGTGGCTACCGCCTTATTTTCCTTCATCCACGTATGCAGCGAAGGCGTTACATCGAACAAAAAAAAGCCGACGTAACCGAATACCCTTGCGGGAGCGGTCACGTCGGCTTATTCACGGACGAGCCACCCGGCAAGAGCGGGCTGGACTTCAATTTATTGTCCGCAGTAGCTACTACTGTACGTCCGGCAACAGTGAAAGCCAAGATGACTGCCGTCGGAACAGGCACCTTCGGGCAGTCCACCTCGACGACATGCGATCACAGTCACGCATACCCGGTCCATTTGGTCGAAAGGCCACGTCGCCGCTTGCACAAAGAACAAAAACAGCGACATGATTTTGGTCACGTCGCTGCCGAGCGGAACAGGCAGGGGATTACCTGTTCGCTCCGCATCAATGTAGTGGGTCATGGGCATGGAGTGGAGCTGCTATGCGCAACATGGTCGTCGAACGGTGTGCACACCCATGAAACTTCGTCTCTGCGACCGCACCAACCTTCGCGGAACAAGCAAAAGTTGACGGCGGTCAACTATCTGGACCGCTTAATAAAAGCGGTTCCTATTTACCGCGCCTGCTGTTGTGAGTAGCGGCATGGCAAACGCTTTCCGATCTCCGAAGGTCACACCGGCCGATGGAAATCACCAGTCGCTCCCATCGTCAAACCAATTGGCTATGACCGGGATTTTGATTTGAACCTGCGATGGGACGTCGGCATGGGACAGTGTCGGCCACAACGACTGCCTTGGTTCGACGGGTTTGACCCACTTGCCGAAAAACTCGGCATTGTTTGACTGCATGTGGGTAAGTTCAATCTTGTGGATTACCTTACCCCAGTAAAACGACAGCGCTTCCTGCATGCACGGCCAAGGATGGCACTACACCCTCAGCTGGATTTAGGGGCTGGCTCAGTTCCGATTTCCGACAAAAGTGGTCGCACCGGTACTCGAATCAGCAACATGACTTGTTCAGGCGGGGGTAGTGCCAGTGTCAAAGAATGGTTTGCTCTCGTAGGAGCAAGTGCGGAGCAAAGACTTCCAGATGGAGTCGCATCACATCTGCAGGAGCGGGCAAATTCAGCGGTTCACGAGCGAAGGTCAACGCTGCATCGAACAGCGCCATCAATACCGGTGCGTCGTCGATGATCTTATTCGGATCATCATGGCTCATTGTGTCGCCTGCCCCGCATCACGCACGCCTTAGTCCAGTCAACAATGCCCTCAGCTTTTCCAGCTAAGCACTCGCCAGGAACACATCAAAGTAGGTCCCAAAATCCGTTCATTGATTCAGCCCGAGTCATGGGGCGTTTTTTAGACTGAAAAAAGTCGAACCAATTCCGGTGACTCCACGGCACTGAACACGGTGGCATCTCGCCATGGACGTGCGCAGAGGCAAACTCGGGGAAATTACACTGGACTATTACCGGTGCATTGCGCCGTACAAATGTTGTGGGCGAAGGGGCCTGTCACGGGGGTCGACCCACTCGCTAAGCGATGACTAAAAAAATCTCGCGCAAAACTACGTTCTCTGTCGTAGGTGATTTAACTCACATCAGTTAAACCAGGGACGTATTTCCGACCGAGCTGTTGTCGTTTTGTGGCTGCAGGTGAGCTCACATCTCACCGCTGCGGTTTATCTCACATGAGTTAAACGACAGCTTCGCGAGCGTGAACAAATGAGGATGGTTCTATACCCCCAGCTGGAATCGTAAGATGCTTTTGCTCTGGCTTTTGACAAATGGCGTGGTGCCAACAATCAAATTTCAAGCATCACTTGTTCACATGGGGGGATCGCACTGGGGAGGGGCGCGTTTCTGAACCCACCTTTTAGATTGCCTGTTTTGAGTGCCACGAGGTGCACGTGAGGAATCTGCCAAATACGCCCTAGGTTATTCCCGTGCGATTCCCACTCATGATTCCTGTGGCTTTCGCCAACGCCGGTGTCCTGCACTCATCACGCGTGGACGAACCGCTAACCCGGGATCGTCCCGAGGACTTGGAGACCTCTCTAACGTCACGGATCGCGTACCGGCCACGTATGTTGTGCAATCATGGTCGTACGCCACTGGTGGGTGGAAAGTGACTCAGCGACCTTGCTGACGAATAGCGGTGACTCGGCATATTCGCCGAGTTCGGTAGAATAGCGGGAAAGGGAACACCAATGCGACACGGGTCACAACTCAATCCGCCAAACCGATTTGAGCGTGTTCATGTCGAGCCTGATCTTGAGCACCTTGAGTGGGACGATGAGTACCTGAAGGGCAGATTGAGCCAACCAGTCCAATACCTTCCTGACTCGGCCAAGAGCATCGTCTCGGAAAACGACTCACCGGATGTGCCCTTCCGCTACAGCGTCAATCCCTATCGGGGTTGCGTTCACGGATGTGCGTATTGCTATGCCCGGCCCTCGCACGAGTATCTGGGGCTCAACGCGGGCCTGGATTTTGAAACCAAGATCTTTGTCAAGCACGATGCCCCCGCACTGTTACGCGAATTCCTTGCGCGCCGCTCATGGCGTCCTGAGCCCATCATCTTTTCAGGCGTGACCGACTGCTACCAACCGGCGGAACGTGAGTTCCGATTGACGCGTCAGTGCCTTGAGGTCGTTGACACCTGCAGTCAGCCCGTGAGCCTCATCACCAAGAACGCTTTAATCCTCAGAGACCTCGAGCTACTCAGTGGCATGGCCTCACGGAACCTCGTGCACGTCAATGTTTCGATCACGACGCTGGATGCAGCGCTTGCTCGCAGTATGGAGCCCATGACCAGTACACCTTCGGCGCGACTTCGAGCGATCGAGACGTTGGCAAAAGCCGGTGTGCCGGTTCGTGTCATGGTGGCCCCCGTGGTGCCTGGACTTACCGATCATGAGGCACCAGCCATCATGAAGGCCGCGCGAGACGCCGGGGCCACTGATGCTCAATACGTGTTGCTACGGTTGCCGCTGACTGTCGAGCCAGTCTTTCGCGAGTGGCTCCATCGGACTCAGCCACTCAAGTCCACAAGGGTTGAGAGCCTCGTTCGCCAAACCCGGGGTGGAAAGCTCAACGACTCCAGTTGGGACCAGCGGATGGTCGGCAGCGGCGAAGTCGCCGGTCAAATTCGCAGCATGATTGGGATGTTTCGAGCCAAACTTGGATTTAGCGATCTACCTGGCCTGGACGTTGATCAATTCCGGCCACCAACCCCGGGAAATGGACAGCTAACGCTATTCGAGCGGCGGAGCTGCCCTTGGTAGGGCCCCGTTGAATTGAGCGTTGCAGACAAGTGGCAGGCGTCGACACCGCTGTGGAAAGATCCTAATCCCGCTAACTTGAAAAGTTGACGGCCGACAACTTTTGGACTGCTTGTTTTAATTGGTTCCTAATTACCGCACCTGCTATTTTGAACTGTAACACCCGTCATCACTGATATTGGTTAAGCGTTACTTCATGCAGGGTGTCGATGACGAACAGCGGGGGTGCCAAGAGCTGGCCGCTTCCCAAGAGATGGTGAATGGCACCCGGTGTGAGCAAGAATACCAAGACTCGGGTCTAATGACCCCGGCTGGGCCAGGCATCGCAGACCACGTTTGCGGGTCGCTGGAACGGTCGTGGCGCCATCGGGAAGGCTCTGCCGCGATATTTGCCGTGGGGGCGGCCCCAGAAGCACTCCAGGCCTCAATTGCGGCCTGGGGGGAGCCATGGTCGAGTCTAGCCAGAGTAGTGACGGCACTAATCCTGACCGGGCTGTATCGAAAGTCGCGAAGACGCCCAGACAAAAAACAACGATCAGTATGGGTAACCGCTTTCGCGATCACCCCAACACGCCCTCGACCTTTCGGTGGAAGGCGGCTTGGTTGTTATCAACACTGCCTAGTCATCGAACTTAACTCCAAGATTCTTCTTCGCATACGCGAAGATATCTTTCAGGACCTGACAAATTTCTTCGTCCGACCCGCTTCCCTTGAACTGGTACCCGGAGTCGTTGAACTTTTCGAGTACCGACTTCAACGTGCGGAGCACGCCTCGCGACCTACGATGGTCGTTTAGCGGTTTGGGTTTGCTGCCCTGTGCGGCCAAGAACTCTCGGACATCAGTCCAGGACTTTAGGTCCTCGTAATCAGCCTCGAACTGCACAAACGTATCGGCGAGCACCGCAAATCGGCGCAAGCGACTAACTTCGCTGCGCTTGATCGACAATTCCTCACCGATCTGAATGATCGTGCCCAGCCCGTAGCCCTGTCGGGCAGTAGGTGGGCCAAGTTCTTTATTGAGCAAAAAACCCACTTGGTACCTTACCTCGAGGTCCTTTCGCCGGTGTGGAAGCCAAATCTTGGATAACTCCTCGATCAGCTCCTTTTCACGCGGCAAGTGGTCCTTTTTGGTGGTTTCACCTTCCGACGTCATCACTTGACTCATACGAATCTCCTGAGGGCGTCTTCGCGACAGGCGGATTATCAGGTGGTACGAGTAAGTGGTCAACGAATCTTAACGAAAGAGATTGTCTCCACATCAGATCTTCATGTAACGGGCATGTGTGCAAGTTCGAAGACTGGACTGGATACTCTGATCGCTTCGCGAAGGTAACACTTGAACCTAGTTCTTGACGTCGCGACGTTCAGTCGCGGCGGCGGGCGGGACTCCCCTTATGGCAAATATATTGTTTGGTGGTGGCGGTGCTTCCAGCAACGCAACACCGACCACCAAACATGTGTGAAAACTGGTGGGTTTTCGTGGGAGCAAAAAACAAACAAAAAGCAAACAAAATGACGGATTTTGCGAATCTCAATCTGTAGAAGTTTGTCCATTACCCGAAGCCGATTTGTAGTTAGCCGTCCATTTCACGGTCTCGATTTGCAGGAAAACGTCCACTCATCGGCGGCTGGGTTCACGCTGACGACTGTAAGCTGAGTCAATAGTTCGGCTGGCTATGTCCACATCCGAGTCGGTCCACGGTCGCGAACCAGCAATTAGTGCAGCCTCCGCGTCGCTTTGGTTTATGCCACACGCCTTCATGTCGCAGGCTGCCCGGAACAGTCTATCGTTCCAGCCTGCCTCGTCTGCCAATTGCCCATCGAGAAAGGCCCTTGTCGATGGGGCCAGTCCGATAGCAGACCGTAATGGCCGCTGCTCAAGTGCGGTTTCATGCGATATTGGCCGCCGCTGAATCAGTGCGGCGACCACCTCTGCTGGAAGAGGCGGCAATACGATCTCGCAAGGGTCTTCGACGTTGGACCACCGGTACCGGCCGCCAGAACGGTGGACCGACGGCGGCAAAACCAAGAGACCGGCATTTCCCCGAAACTCCAGCTCTGCATGCCATGGGGTTGCCTTGGCCTTTGTTTCAAAATGTGGATGCTCGAAGTAGAGGTGGAAACGGCTAGGGTCACCGCTGCCTGAATAAACTCGCGGTGCGTCAGGCACTCCTCCACGCCTCTCAACCCAAACAGCTTCGGCCGCTTCCGAGTCGACGTCGATGGCCAAAACACCACTTAGCGGGCCTGCAATCAAGATGACGCGGGCTTGCTGCCTACTTGCATTTGGTTTTGCATGGGTCACTACGCCCTGTGGCTTGGTTTGACCTTAGTCGCCCGGGCTTCACATTCAATTTCGCACATCTGAGTAGCCGCAACTCAGCCTTGTATCGCGATCGACATGTCACTTCGGACGACGGTAGGATATTCCTAAACTGGTACAGGCCTTGCTGCGAGATCCAGCTCCCGAAATCCCTGCATATTTAAAGAGTTTTTCAACGGATTCGCGAATGTCCGTTATATTGCGTATAACAGAGTAGTTACTATAACTTTTCTTCGTTCTTACCGTCTCATCTGCGAAGATACGTAGAAAAATAAAGATAATAACTCTGCTATACGCAACAATCCGCAGCTTTCATTTTTACCCTAAAAACGAAGCTGTAGTTCATCTTACGCTACTCCGCTTTGGCCCGTACCAAGTTGCCTTAATGATGTCGGTGATACCGAAGCACACACGACAGCAAAATTGCCGACAACGAAGGCCATGTAGGTGAAGGTCAAAGATAGTGCAAGAGACGAGCCCGGGGCGAGCGATAAGGATCTTGCTGGGTGACTCCAGCCGTTGGCCAAGTGCGATCAAACCAGGATTGCAATGATCGAAGCAGTGAAGAATGCTTCGCTACACTTTCATGTTGAATAAGTAAAACACCCCTCAACCAATCATGAAGAACAATTCGCCGGAAATCCAAACCAGCCCACACGAAGCAATTTTGGCAATACTTGCTGACGTCGCTCGGGTAGTCCAATTAAGCGAGCAAGAGGTGGCAGCGTTTGCTCAACTCTCTTGGACGCGACGTGAATCTCTCTGGCAACAGTCAATTGCCACCGCTTGGCGTGAGATGCAGATTATTGACGATGCAGGCCAGGTCATTAGCACTAAAGACACTTTACGGCAGATGACGCACTGGACCGGTCTAATCGGTCTCGCAACAGCATGGGAGCAGTTCGCAGCACAACTACGCGATTTTATTTCCGCAGCAAAGCTTGCCTCTTTTGCGGTGGGAATGGACTACCACAGCGGTTTGCAAGTGAACTGGGGAGCACAACATCCCCTGCTGACCATGAGACTTCTGGGTCGGAAACTGGTCGAATATGGCGAAATCTTGGTGCGTACCACCGCGTTTTCCGAAGCTGCCAACGATGGAATGCCACCCATGCTGAAAGAAGAAGACGTTACGTTCCTTCAGGCTGCATTGGAGCTGGGTTGCGATAAACACTGCGTACCTGCGGCCAACATTCGCGAGCGAGCGGAGGGCAAGGAATCCCGCAGGTTGTGCGATCGAGTCCGAAGTCAACTGGATCGGCTGCAGCACGAAGGTCTCATCGTGTCCAAGAAGGGAATCGGAACGATGATCACCCCAAAGGGTACTAGCCTTATGAAAAGACTGACCCAACCAAACACCACCCAAAGTCCGCATCTGGGAATTGCGTTCCGTTGGATAGCTTCGAGTGAGTTCTTAACAACTCGCACGGAGTATCAACCGAATGCAAAATCAACTTGATCCTACAAAGCTAGTACCACTTTCCAAGGCAGCTCGACGTGTTCGAGGGCCTTCAGGCAAGCCAACACACACTTCCACGCTACACCGTTGGGCTACGCGCGGCCTGGCCGACGTGAAGCTACAAGTGCGGTATGAGGGTGGCAATCGACTCACATGCCAAAAATGGATCGACGAGTTCTTCGATGCTGTCACTGCAGCCAAATTGGGATTAGAAGATCGAAGGCAAACAGTGACTAACTCCTCTCAATCGGCGATGCGAATCGAAGCTGCCGAGCGGGCTCTTCAGCAAGCAGGGGTATAAAACAACCCATGAAGGCGCTACTCGCAAAGACAAGGAATTTAATCCGGTATCCTACCGGATTAAATTCACAGATACCGAAAATCGCTAAGAAACAAGGCGACTCCATGCGAGACCTTGCAATCGAAAACCGGAAGCGTTACCCTGGTTTTTACGAGGAAAAGCGTACTTTTCGTATAGTCAAGTTTGAGTCTGTCGATCCGGAGGTTGCGGGTTCGAGCCCCGTCCGCGTCGCTTGCTTGTTTTCTTCGTGATTTGCGGTGCCAAACCGCGACCCATCGATGGCGATGGAGCACATTTTCGATTCACGCCAAACGGGGACTTTCCCGTTTGCGCTTTTGAAAGGTGCATCCGATGCCCAAACTCACGAAGTCGATACCCAAATACCGCAATCATTCTTCAGGCGGTTCCCGCGTCACCATTAACGGTCGTGACTATCTTCTGGGACCATGGAACAGCAAAACGTCGATCCGTGAATACGACCGGATTGTGGCTGAGTTTCTCGCTAGTGGTCGCAGTCCTACGTTCGGTATCGAAGTCGAAGCCTACACGGTCGCCATGATGCTAGCGGACTATTTGCGTTTTTGCCGATCGTACTTCGGCACCGATAAAACGAGCGAGTTCGTCAGGATCAAGCCGGCCTATCACGGCAGGGTATCAACTCACGGATGAAGAAAGTCGTTCGGGCGTTCAAGTGGGCCGCCAGTGAAGGAAAATCCCGGCGTCCGTGTTCGACACGTTGAAGCTGATCCCATCGTTGAAAGCCGGCCGGACCACGGCACCGGACTTTGTTCAGTCCAGTTACGCTGGTTCAAGGTCTAGCCGCCTCGCCTGTGCGTTTTTGCAAGGTACCATGCTCGGAACATCATTCCATGCTTACTTCGGATCCGACGCCGGCAAAGGGCGTTCGTGTTGAAATCACCTGTGAATCCTATCGATCCACCAAAGTTGTATGGTCCGGCGATCGGCTCGGCGGGCTTCAAACGGGTGCCAGATGATTTTCAGGTTGACGAAATTCTTGGGTTTGAACCGTCCGGCGATGGCGAACATTGTCTGGTTTGGATCGAAAAGTCGGACAAAAATACAGGTGACGTCGCGGCGGCGCTCGCGGACAAACTTGGCATTCGTAAACGTCTAGTTAGCCATTGTGGATTGAAAGACAAGCATGCGATCACACGACAGTGGTTCAGCTTGCATTTGCCAGGACAAGAATCGCCCAAGGCTGATGAGCTTGAAATGGAGGGCGTGCGTGTGCTTCGGGTGACTCGCAACCTCCGCAAGCTGCATCGCGGCACACACGTTGGCAATCGGTTCCATGTTCGTTTACGAGATTGCACGTTTTCCAAGGACGCGGCTGCGGATCGCTGGCAGGCGATGATTCAGCGAGGTGTTCCCAACTATTTCGGCCACCAGCGGTTCGGCTACGACGGCCGAAATGTGGAACAGGCACTGCGACTGATCGCGGGTGAGATGGTCATTCACGATCGAACTGTCCGAGGTCTTCTGATTTCTGCAGCTCGCAGTCTGCTTTTCAACGCATGTCTTGCGGAGCGTGTGTTGCACGGAGTTTGGGACACGGCACTCAAAGGCGAAGTATTCGGCTTTGCCCAGAATCGAAGTCTCGTACTTCCGGATAATTTGCATGGCGACGAATCGCATCGCATGAACACAGGATTGCTCGAGTTGACAGCGCCGTTATGGGGCGATGGTGAATTGCTCAGCCAGCACCAAGTTCGCGAGTTGGAGGAAAGAGTTGCCCAGCGATACCCCGAAATCACAAGCGGTTTGGTCCAATTTGGTTTGAAACAAGAACGTCGCGTGATTCGGCTCAGGCCAATCTTACCGGAGCTGTTCTGGGAAACGGAGATGAACCTGGTTGTCCGTTTCGATTTGCCCAAGGGCACTTATGCGACGACACTGCTCAGGGAGTTTGCGGATTTGGACGAGTCGCGTGATCCGTTGACCTAACGAGCGAAACTCAACTCGCGATTCAAGGCGACTTTGCGGGTTGTATCGCGCGAGACGTTAGGTTCGATCATTGGGGTTGCTGAGGCGATTCCGGCATGTTCGCTCAGGCTGGTTGTGAGTCGCGAGTCGGTCGATCCTACGAATCAGGTGATGCTTGTTTTGTGCATCGCACTCGATAATCCCCTGGGTACGAAATGGCCGTCCGCATCAATTCTGCAGCCTGGCTTGTTGCGAGCTTGCTAGGTGTCATGGCGGTGATGATCGGTTGTAAGTCGCCTCAGGCATATTGCGATCCGCAATTCGTGACGCGCCAAGTTTCTTGCCGTACTGGGGCGACGATGGAAGTGGCTGCGCCGTGCCAGACAGTTATTCCGGGCGGTGTGCTGATCGATGATGGACTGAGTGAAGATGAAGCGGTTCTAACGGCTCTGACGAATAACTCTGCGTTCCAAGCCACTTTGGCCCAGCTCGGTGCTGCTGGTGGTGATGCAGTCCAATCGACCTTGTTGGCGAATCCCCAGTTCTTGACTTACTTTCCGACGGGTGCGAAAGAAGGTCAGTATACGTTGTTCGCACCGATCGAGTCGTACTTGCTTCGCCCGACGCGTGTGAAGGTAGCGAATCGCGAGTATCGTCGAGTCGGTCAGCAACTGGTTCAGAACGGTTTGAACTTGGTGCGTGATGTACGCGTTGCTTACGCTGATTGGGCACTCGCCCAGCGGCAAGCCGAGTTGGCACTGGAAGCCGAGTCGATTCGCGATGCGATTTCCGAGCTAACCAACAAGCGTTTGGATGACGGTGACATCAGCGAGTTGGAAACGATTGCAGCGAAAGTGGATGCGCTGAATGCGAAGGCCGCCCTGGGTGTTCAACGCAACGCGATCCATATCGCCGAAGCTCGTGTTGCCACCTTGATTGGGCTTCCGTATCTCGCGACACCGCTTGTGCCGAGCGATTTTGAGTTGCCGATTCCAACAGTGCCAAGCGAAGATGAGCTGGTCCAAGAAGCACTCGCCTGTCGACCCGACTTGCACGCGGCCAAGTGGGCGGTTGCTGCGGCGAGTGAACGTTCCAGGCTTTCGCGGTGGTTGTGGTTGCGTATCGATGGCGTGACGGACATTCGGTCCACCAGCGATTACACACGAGCAAGTGGTGGACTCAGGTTTGACGTGCCAATCTTCAATCGCAACCAGGGCGGGATCTTGCGAGCTGATTGGGAGCTGAACGCCGCTCAGCATACTCGCGATGCGATTTCAGACCAAATTGTCGCGGATGTGCGAACCGCGTATCGCCAGCTCCAACAGGCCAATGAGAACCTTCAAATTCTTCAACGAGACGTCGAGCCTATCATCGAGGAGGCGTTAGGGATCGCCACCAAGGGGTTCGAGGACGGCGGTTCGGATTACCTGCTCGTATTACAGACCACGACCCAATATTTAACGGTTCGCGGTCAGATTTTGACGCAAATCGCGGCCTGCAATCGCGCGGTTGCTGAGCTGGAACGCAGCGTTGGCAGGAGTTTGCTTGCGGCTCCGATGCAGGTCGAAGAAGTGGTGCTTGTGACGTCGCCACCAGTGGTTGTCGCGGCGGATGCGCCGTGAGCAAGTTGCGAGAGAGCTTGTAATTTGTGCTAATTGACTTGTGCTTCACTGTCGTCGAATCTCTCGGTGACTAAACTTGCTCCAAGGTAGCTCGAACGTAGCTTGGCAATGGCAACTTGTTGCTTGTTTGTGGTCTCGCGTGCGATCCGACGATTGAAGATCGAAGATTCTATGAAGCTAGTGCATTTCTTCCCCGCCATGCTGGTGCTTGCTGCGGCGTGTCTTGCGGGATGCGATTCGACCGCGTCGAAGAGCGGGGAGGTCAAAGCGGCACCCGCCAAAGTCGAGATGATGCCGCATGAAACGGAACTGGCAACCGTCACGTTGACGGCCGATGCGACCAAACGGTTGGGCATCGCCACAGTCGCAGTCGAGAAGCGGCAAGTGTCTCGGCACCGCATGTTCGCTGGCGAAGCGATCGTGCCGTCGGGGCGGTCCATCATTGCCTTCGCGCCGGTGCCGGGAGTCATTGAATCGGCGGGTGCGGAGTTTCCTCAACCAGGCAGCCAAGTCGCCGTGGCAAAGCCATTGATGATCTTGAAGCCCCTGCTCTCGCCGGAGCGTGATGTGCCAACGCCTGCTGAGTTGGTTCAAATGACGGGCGCGAAAGCCAACCTTGTTTCAGCTTTGGTGACGGCCCAGGGCGACGTGCAGCGAAGTGAGTCAGAGATTGAAGGTTTGCGGATAGCACGTGACCGGGCGCAGCAACTTTTCACGGATCGCGCGGGTAGCCGCCGGGCACTGGATGATGCAGTGGCACTGCTTGCGATCGCAGAGTCCGTACTTGAAGCTTCCAAGCAACGAGAGAAGGAACTTGCATCGATGCTCAAGTCGCTCGAAGCGAGTAACACTGGTGGCAAGCCAGAACCCGCATCACCGCTGACATTGACGGCTCCTGTCGCAGGCGTCGTCCGAAGTGTGAGCGTGTCGTCGGGCCAAACTGTAACCGCAGGAACTCCGCTGTTTGAAGTGGTTGATCTCAGCACCATTTGGGTGCGGGTTCCCGTTTACGTGGATTTACTGTCAACGCTTTTGCGAGACAAGAACGCGACCTTGGTTGCCCTCGACGGAGGATCGCTTGTCAAGGGCGAGTTGGTGACAGTGACCGCCAAGCCGATTGCTGCGCCACCCACTGCGGATGCGGCGACATCGTCTGCGGACTTGTATTACGAGGTCGACAATCGAACGCTTGGACTTCGGCCTGGACAACGCATTGGCGTCGACGTGCCGCTAAGCGGTATCACCGAAGCCATGGTCATTCCCACTGCTTCCGTCCTATACGACATTTACGGAGGCACTTGGGTTTACGTTCAAGAGTCACTCAGTGAAAGTGATTCGACGAAGTATGTTCGCCAGCGAGTGTTGCTCGAGTGGGTCGATGGCAAGGACGCGATCGTGTCCCAGGGACCATCCGTCGGAGCCAACGTGGTGACGGATGGCGCCGCGGAATTGTTTGGTACTGAATTCGGAGCCGGCAAGTGAGCTGGCTCATTCGAACCTCTTTGCAACTGCGGTTGCTCGTTGTCATCCTCGCGGCGGTGCTTGTCGTGATCGGAATCCGCACAACGGATTCGGTACCGCTTGACGTATTCCCTGAGTTTGCACCGCCGCTCGTTGAGATCCAAACCGAAGCTCCGGGTATTTCCACCGAAGACGTTGAGAGTTTGATCAGCGTTCCGATCGAGAATGCGGTCAATGGAATACCCTTTGTCAAAACCGTGCGTTCCAAGTCGGTGTTGGGGCTTTCCAGTGTTCGCATGATCTTTGAGCCAGGAACTGATTTGCTCGTGGCTAGGCAACTTGTCCAAGAGCGACTCGCTCTCGCCGCGGCGACATTGCCGATGGTGGCGCGGCCTCCGGTGATCCTGCCACCGCTTTCGTCGCTGAGTCGATGTTTGAAGATCGGATTGTGGTCTGACACTCAAAACCAAATGCAGATGACGACGTTGACCAAATGGACGATACGTCCCAGGTTGATGGGGATTCCCGGCGTCGCGAATGTTGCCGTTTGGGGTGAGAAAGATCCTCAACTTCAAGTTGTCGTGGATCCCGTTCGACTCAACGCTCATGGCGTCAGCCTCGATGCAGTTCTGCAAACGGTGCGTGATGCGACCGCCGTCGGCTCAGGCGGTTTTGTCGACACGCCCAATCAACGGCTTGCCCTTCGACATGTTCCCGCAGTCTATACGCCAGAACAATTAGGAGAGATTCCGATTCTTGGCACGAGCGGACGAGGCCCCGTGAACTTGACGAGTGGCGTTATGCCAGCAGCTAACGGTACACCGCTGAGGATTCGCGATATCGCGGAGGTGCTATTCGATTACGCACCGCCGATTGGCGACGCGATTATCAATAGCCGACCAGGCTTGCTGCTTATTGTCGAAAAACAACCTTGGGCGAACACTCTCGACGTAACTCAAAACGTCGAAAAGGCGATGGCGGAATTGAAGCCAGCGATGGGCGAAGTCGAATACGACACGACAATCTTTCGGCCGGCGACGTTTATTCAGCGATCGATCAGCAACTTGAGCCATTCGATGTTGGTGGGTTGTGTGCTCGTCGTTGTCGTGCTGTTGTTGTTTTTATTCGATTGGCGATGTGCGGTCATCAGTGCGACGGCGATTCCGCTTTCGCTTGTTGCTGCGATGTTAGTGCTTTACTATCGCGGCGGCACAATCAACACGATGGTTCTGGCGGGGCTTGTGATCGCGCTTGGCGAAGTAGTCGATGATGCGATTATCGATGTTGAGAATATCATCCGCCGGTTGAGGCTCAATGCGATTCTCGATCAACCGCGTTCATCGTTTCAAGTCGTGTTGGATGCGTCGATGGAAGTACGCAGTGCGGTGGTCTATGCGACGATTATTGTTGTGCTGGCGTTCTTGCCCGTGTTTTTTCTTGAAGGACTTGCCGGTGCGTTCTTCAAACCGCTGGCGGCGTCGTACATTCTCGCGATCCTGGCATCGCTTGCCGTTGCATTGACGGTTACGCCAGCGATGTCGCTTATATTGCTTCCAAAATCAGCCCGCAAACGTCACGTCGATGGACCGCTTGTGCGACTCGCCAAGTCGATTTATCGCAAAGTACTCGGTGGGGCGATTCGATTTCGCTGGGCGACGCTTGTGGTGACGGCACTGCTTTTGGTGACCATCGGCAGTACCGTGACGATGTTGGGCGAGCAATTGATGCCCAAGTTTCGTGAGACCGACTTCTTGATGCACTGGGTCGAAAAACCAGGGATCGGGATCGACGCCATGAATCGCATCACGTTGCGAGCAAGCGAAGAGATGATGGCTGTCGACGGCGTGCTGAACTTTGGTTCGCACATCGGTCGCGCAACCGTTGCCGATGAAGTCGTCGGTCCAAACTTCACCGAGCTTTGGATCAGCATTGATGACACGAAAGACTACGACAAAACGGTCGCCAAAGTGCAAACGATCGTTGATGGCTATCCCGGCTTGTATCGCGATCTATTGACGTATCTGACGGAACGCATCAAGGAAGTTTTGACGGGGACGAGCGCGTCGATCGTGGTGCGTGTGTTTGGTCCCGAAATGGATGAGTTGCGTGCGACGGCGGATGCTGTTGCGGCACAGATCAAACCGATAGCAGGCGTCGCGACACTGAAAGTCGAACTGCAAGTCCTTGTCCCACAGATCTCGGTGCGACTGCGTCCCGAAGCGGCGTCGCATTTCAATCTGACACCGGGTGCGCTGATGCGAGGCGTCACGACATTGGTGAACGGAACACAGGTCGGCGAGATCTATAAAGACCAGAATATCTTTGGCGTGATCGTTCGCGGCGAGACCGGTTTGCACAGTGACTTACAAACGCTCGGCGAGTTAATGATCGACACATCGTCGGGCGCTCAGGTGCCGCTGTCGAGTGTCGCCGAGTTGTCGATCGTTCCCGCGCCCAACGAGATAAAACGCGAGGCTGCATCGAGACGAATCGATATTACGTGCAATGTGGATGGACGCGACTTAGCCTCCGTTGCAACCGACATTGAGCAAGCGGTTCTCGGTAACGTCCAGTTCAAGACGGGATATCACCCAGAGTTCCTCGGTGAGTATGCCGAAGCCAAGGCGTCACGCAATCGATTACTACTCTTGTCGCTGGCGTCCGTGATCGCGATCGCCGTGATCTTGTACATTGATTTTCAATCGTGGAAGTTGGTGCTGTTGATCTTGCTTACGTTGCCGTTGGCACTGATTGGTGGCGTGCTTGGCGTGCATGCTTCTGGCGGGATCATCTCGCTCGGGTCCCTGGTTGGGTTCGTAACGGTGCTTGGGATTGCCGCACGCAATGCCATCATGTTGGTCAGCCACTATCGGCACTTGGCGACCGAAGAAGGTGTGACTGGCCAATCCGAACTGATCATTCGCGGAGCCGAAGAACGCTTGGCGCCCATTTTGATGACCGCACTCACCACAGGTTTAGCGCTCGTACCATTAATTCTGACTGGCGAGATCCCTGGCCAAGAAATCGAGTACCCCATGGGTCTCGTGATCCTCAGCGGCCTAGCGACGGCAACGGTGGTTAACCTCGTGGTCTTGCCAGTCGTTTGCAGCATTCCAGTCGTCGACAGGGTGCTTCGGCAAGCAAGTCCTGTCGAGATGTAGACGGTGATGATTAGCGATCGAGGTGTTCGGCAATCGTGTGAGGCTTCTTTGCAACGCGTTCTGAGTCGGTTGTAATTGACTGGGTCAGGTGGACGTGATTGCGGCCGCCAGTCGAAACGAGTTGCGTTGTGGTTGACACAGCTTGTGATGCCGCTTCGATCGTTCCATTGGATGTAACGACGATCGATTGCGGGTGCTGTTTGATGTAAGCAGCCAGGGCGATTGTGTTGTCGCAACTGATTTGAACAATGCTCTCTTTAGGGAGCTGCATCGCCGCGCCATAGGCTTCACGGCCAAAATAGACCACGGAGCGAGAGATATCTTGATTGTGGGCCGTTGCCGCTTGCTTCAAAATTGATCGAGCGTTTGAGATGGCCGGTAGGAGGCTGGCGAATACGAATAGGACCACTACGGAGGATACTGCTGCGGTTGCTCCCCAGCCTCTGAGTGAAGAAGTGACTTCGCTTTTCCAGAACTTTGCGAGTACGAATCCGGCAATGGAAAAGAGCACTGCAGCCGCGACTGGAAGCCAGTGGGCAGTGTCAAGCAATTTCCAGTTAATGATTGCGGCGACCACGCCCAGCGATAACGCAGTGGCACTGGCGCGACGTGGGAATGCGGTGAGATAGCTCGTGATGTCGTTTGCCATGACGGGGCGAATGACACAGTGCTCAATCATGCTTCCCAATAACAATGCCAACAGGGGCAATGCTGGCAAGATGTATGTCGGCAACTTACTGCTCGAAAGCGAGAAGAAGCCGACGACCCAGATAGCGGCGACGACAAGAAAGCCGAGATCTTTGCTGCGGTGTTGCCGATACGCTTCGCTGCGACCGAACAAGAAAACGCCAAGCGTCGGAAGCAACATGGATGCGGGGAACATGCCGGCAAAGACGATCGGAACGTAGAACCAGAACGGTTGCACGTGGTTGAAAGCGCTGGTGAAACGTGACAGGTTGTGCTTCAGGAAGAAGTGGTTCACAAAGTCAGGATTTACGCCGGCGACGGCAACAAACCAGGGAGCCGACATCAATACGGTCAATGCCCCGAAAGCGGCCCAATGACTCAGCCGAAGTGCTCGAATGTCATTTGAGATCCACTGGATCGCGAAGAGCGGCGGAACACAGAGCACGAGTGCTACGGGGCCTTTCGTTAAGACTCCGAAGCCGCAAGCCACCGATGCGAGTAACCACCAACGCCAGTTCACGCGATCAGCAGCGATTGCAAGGTAACCGGCAAGAAAACAAATCGTTGTACAGCAAGTCAGTAATGCGTCCATGATGACGAAGCGACCGGCAAGCACAAAGCCGCCGCACAGTAACAGTGAAATCGCTCCGCACCAAGCCGCTCGGCTGCCCACCAATCGTTGGCCCACGAGAAAGCACATCAGCACTGTGAGCATCGCGGCGATTACGGTTGGCAAACGTGACGCGGTCTCATTGACGCCAAGAACAGACATGCTCGTCGCCGTCATCCAATACAGAAGCGGCGGTTTGTCTAGGTAGGCGACGCCATTGAGTTTGGGGGTTACCCAGTCGCCGGTCTCGACCATTTCCATCGCAACTTGAACGTAACGTGACTCGTCAGGCTCAATGAGTGGATACGACAGATTCGAAGCTAACATGCCACAGCACACAACGAGCAACAACAGAAACGCTGCTGTTGAGTTGCTTAAAGACCATTGGGTGCCAGGAGTGATGCCCGACGAGTCCGTCGCAAGTGATTGACGACTCGTCGCGCTCAGCGCGGCTTGCGGAAACAAAATCGTATTCCACCAAAACTTCAGAATGGATCCCATCACTGGGATCGTGTGCAGCGCCGAGACGGTGCTTTCGCCAGCCGCTCGGGGGCGATGAGTGACACCGACTTCGACGACATCATGGTTTTTAAGTCTGGCTTTTGTCAGTACTTCACTGTTGACGAAGAAGCCGCGTGTTTCGATTGTGATACCTTGAATCACATCACGATGAAATACTTTCATCGCACAGTCCACGTCGCGAACGCGTGTGCCAAGCAAGGTGCGGACGATCGTGTTGTAGACTCGCGAGTACAGCTTGCGAATCCACGGGTCTTGGCGATCGATTCGGTAACCACACACGATGTCATAGTCGCGTGAGAGAAATATCAACCGATCCAACTCCTTCAAGTCGAATTGGCAATCGGAATCGCTGAACGAGACGAGATCCTTGGTGGCTTCGCGAAAGCCTCGCGCAAGCGCGGCACCATATCCGAGATTGCAAGGCTGGCACAGCAATCGTACAGAGGGCCGAGACAACGCTTCGTGCTCAACGATCCTGGCGGTGCTGTCGGTGCAACCGTCGTCGACAACGAGAATTTCGTAGTCGGAAGTTAGCCCCGCGAGCGCCTCGTCGGCTTCACGAATCGACTGGGCAATTGTGTCCTCTTCATTGAATGCAGGGAGAACGAGAGTCAGGCTCGGTAGCGTTCTTGAACCGGTGGCGATCGGAAACCGTTGAGCGTCCATGCTTGTCTATTTTTCGTGAGCAAAAATGCATCGTTTTTCTGGGTTCAGATGTTCATAGCAAACACACTTCTCACGTGACAATACTGTTACTATAGATTTCAAACTAAGTTTGCTAGCTTTATTCCTTCGCCGGGACTGCGTGGATCGTCCAGTAGACTTCCTCGACAAACGAGTTGCCTTGGGCATCTTGCACATTGACTTGCAAGTGAAGTTGGTTCACTGGGCGAATCTCGGGCATGACAAGATGGACTCGCGTTTTGCCCGTGTTCACATCGTTGTTCTCACCGCTGGATCGAATCTCGACGGCTTCGATCTTCGCTAACTCGGTCCCGGGCTTGTCGTTACTCGGTTTGTATTGATCGGACCCATAGTTGTGGCTCCAGTGGTAGTTCCATTGCTGGGCAGTGTACGAGGACGAGTCTGTTGCGGAGGTCAAATTCAATTCAAAGTTGAATTCCAGTTCCAGACCATCATGGACGACACGAGCATCCGTGATCATCCGTGGCGCGGTACCGGTGTAGCGCAAACGTTGCACGCCGCCATCAACCAAGCCAGCACGCCCGCCGCCATTCCAACCTTGCAGCCCTGTCGCGTAAACTTGTCCGTCCATTGGGTTCACGTGGCCTCGCATGATACCCGATGCGAAGTCGAAGGGGAGTTTCACGATCGCAGCTTGCGATGTTTCGCCGACGTCCTGAATCATCAAGTACGACATCCAGCCTTTGCCGAAGCTGGTATGCAATAGGTGACCGGCGAGCGGACCAAAACGAGTGTCATCGACCCAGATTTGGCCGCCAGACGAGTTGTCGAATTCTTGCGGCATCCATACCAGCGGTTGTTCAAATGACGTGGGAGGCGTGATTGCCTTGATGTCGATCTTGCCTCCGTCCGGAGACCACTTACCAGGGATCGAGTACGTCGGAACCCAGCCGTAAAACTTACCCGGTTTCGTCAAGCAAATCTTCGACGCGGGGATCCATTGGCCTTGGTTATCGCTGACTGTGATTCGTCCACCGGGCATGCTTCCCAGTCCGTTGGGCGAGCGGAATCCGGTACAGACGACTTCGCGATACTTGCCATCGGGTGAAATCTTCCAGACCGCGCCTGGCAAAGCGAAATCAGCTCCGTGGCCACTCTTGGCGTAATAAAAGTTACCGTCGTCATCGGTTTGGAGATCGAAATTAAACGCGTGGAAGTTCGTCGAAACATCTGTGTCCGCGCTGAAACTCTCGTAGAAGTCAGCCTCATCATCACCATTCAAATCCCTCAATCGCGTGATGCGGTCCTTGCACGTGACGAAGACATCGCTGTGAACGACTCGCACACCAAACGGTTCATACAGTCCACTGGCAAACCGTTTCCAAGTGAGGTTGAGCAATGGGTCGTCGATCCCGGAGACGATCCAAATGTCACCGCCGTGAGTCGCCACCGCCATCCGGCCGTCAGCGAAAAAGTCGAGCGCGGACGTTCGAAACCAAGTATTCCAGGGCGTTGAATCGGGATGGGTCAGCGTGTCGAGCACATAGCCGTCTTTCTCCAAACCGAGATAGCCTACTGTTTCAATCGTCTTGGGCCATCGGGAGTCGCCACCACGAGTCCGCTCGCTCAGTCTTTGTGAGGCATCCAGCGACTCGACTTGTGCTTGGAATTGTTTCAAATCATCCGAAGTGTTGCCCACACCCACCACAACTTGGATCGCGCGTGTTGTTTCATCCGCCGGGATGGTTAGCTTCAATCGTCCTTTTGATGTTTGGGTGAACACCGCACCGTCAGTGTCGCCCACGACTTTTGCCGCTGTGAACTCGCCCGATGTTTCGGGTTTGGCGTCACGTGATCGCAATACCGCGTTGCCGTTTATCGTTTCGAGCGTGCTTGATTGCGGGCCTTGGCCGACGGCGACAACTAATTCGTTGCCTGGGGCGATTTCGAGGTGATGAACAAGCGTTTTGGAGCTGATCGCTTGCATGCGCTCGAGGATTTCTCGGTGGTCAATTTGGTAACTGAGGATGACATCGGAACCGTTGACATAGTAGCCGTGATAATCCATCCACGATTGCGGCAGTGGTCCACGTGGAAGAAGATCCTCACGCGAATAATCAAGCTTGCTGTTGTGTCCCCATGCCCAACCGGCTAGCCCAGGGACTGAATTGCCGCTTGGATTCGCCGTCCCTTCACCCCGAGGGCGAATGTGTTGAGTCTCGCTCAGATCAAGAAAACCGCCCGTCCACACATCCGCCAAGTCCATCGTATGCAGGTTCTTAGCGACCGTCATTTCTCCAAGTTGAATACTCAGCACGCTTGGAAAATCGCGTCGCAACTGTGAACCAAGAGCCAGTCCAAAGTCTCGCTCGATCGCCTCGACCCTCGTGCCATCTTCGGTGCCCTTGGGAAGCGACGCGAGGTAGGCTTTATCGATTTTGAAGTAGTCGGGATTGCGATCCTTCATGAAGGCTTCGCGAATGTAGTGAACGACTTGATACCGTTCTTGCGGCGTCAGGTATGACATCGGTGCCATCAACCCGTTGCCTTTCGTCAGCGTCATGAACATTCGGTAGGGATCGGAACCGAACTTCAATTTCTGGGTTCCGAAAGCTCGCGACGTGACTAATGAAGGTGTGTCACCGTCGTTGCCGTGGCAATTCGAACAGTCTCCGTGAAAGAGCAGTTTTCCGGCGTCGAAATCACGAGTTTTCATGCCTGCGATGATGCCGGCGTGGTCGAGGTTTTCAGAGTCGTCATGAACGGCGAGTTGTTCAGGCGTTGGACGAAGTTCTTTTGCGGTGTCGACTCCGCCACGAGCGACTTCAAACACATAGCGAAGGAGATCGAGAAATTCACGTTGCGTCTTGAGCGTGCCGATTAAGCCATCCGGCATCATTGAATTGGCGCTCTTTCGCATGGCTTCGATATCGTCGCGAGCAATCACAAACTCTTGATCGAGCGATTGCGCTAAACGCAGCGTGACCGATGCATCGTTTTGTCGAGCGAGCAAACCAACATGGGCGCTGCCGTCGGCGGTGACAACGGAATAGGTTTCGAAGCCTTGGCGAATTTGTTTTGAAGGACGCAAGAGTGCATCGACGAGATGTTCGTCGGTCAGTTCCGTACCAAGCAGCGCGAGGTTTGGACCGAGTGGCGATTGCTCGGCACCGCTACTGTGACAACCGACACAATTGGCTGGGGATTTGAAGAACACCAACGCGCCGCGTCGTGCGTCACCGCGGGCGCGGGCTTGTTGAGCAAGGTACTGAACATCGGTTTGCTCGAGTTGCTGGATCAACGCAACGGCCTGCCGAAGCGTCTCGGCTTGGAGAGCGCCGACGAAAAACAGGCTGCTAGAAAACGCAACTACGGCACAGGCGATCAAGCTGGTCTTCATGGGTTTCTACAAACTGGCGGTGACAAAGTCGTAGGCCAGGACCTGTCCTGGCAAACTTAGTTGATCGCAATTCTGGTTGATCGCAAACCTCCAGGACAGGTCCTGGCCTACGAAATCAGCAGTTTGAGAAACGACTCGCCCGATTAGATTTGGGCGTCGCCCGTTGGTGCGATGTCCATGCCTTCTTTGGGCGGAATGCGTAGTTTGGCTCGCGGAAGTTCATTCACTGTTCCCGGGACAAGCCACGGGCCGGTCCCGTTTTCGCGAATCAATCGCATCAGCTCATCGTTGTCGATTGACTCGACTTCGAGCAATCGCTGTGTGATCGCTTCGAGGACTTCGCGACGTTGCTCGAGAATGCTTCGGGTTTGCGACAGGGCGTCCTCGACAATTCGGGAGACTTCCTTATCAATCAGCTTCGCCATTTCTTCGCTGTGCATCATTTGGAAGCCATCACCGCCTCCGCCACCCAGGAATGGTGATCGGGTGCTACGACGCAAATTGATTCGGCCCAGTCGACTCATGCCGTAATCCATCACCATCCCGCGTGCAATTTCCGTGCATCGTTCGAGATCGTTCTGAGCTCCGGTGCTGATGTCTTGGAAAATCATTTCTTCCGTCAGTGTACCGGCGAGCAGGACACGCATTTGGCTTTCGAGTTCACTCTTGGTCATCAAGTAGCGTTCCGACGAAGGCCGCTGCATCGTATATCCGAGAGCAGCGAACCCCCGTGGAATGATACTGACTTTGTGAACGGGGTCTGTGTTTGGAAGAGCCGCCGCGACGAGCGCATGGCCAGCTTCGTGATAAGCGACCCGGATTTTCTCCTGTTCGTTCATCACACGATTCTTCTTTTCCAATCCGGCTGTGACGCGTTCAACGGCTTCATTGAATTCGTTAATGCCAACCATATCCTTCTCGCCACGTGCAGCAAGCAGTGCCGCTTCGTTGACAAGGTTTGACAAATCCGCACCCACAAAGCCGCTGGTGATCGATGCGACTTCCTTCAAGTCAATGCTTTCGTCGAGTTTGACGTTCTTGACGTGCACTTTGAGAATTTCTTCGCGGCCAGCCACATCGGGGCGATCGACGAGCACATGTCGATCGAAACGACCTGGGCGCATGAGTGCGGAGTCGAGTGTCTCGGGTCGGTTGGTTGCGGCGACAACGATGACGCCAGAGTTGGAATCGAATCCGTCCATCTCGACAAGCAATGCGTTGAGTGTTTGCTCACGTTCGTCGTGGCCACCAACAGCGTTCCCCGAGCGGCTCTTGCCGAGCGCATCGAGTTCGTCGATGAAGATGATACACGGAGCGCGGTTCACGGCTTGTTGGAACATGTCGCGAACACGCGCGGCGCCGACACCCACAAACATCTCGACAAAGTCGCTACCCGAGAGACTGAAGAACGGAACACCAGCTTCACCGGCAATGGCCTTGGCGAGCAAGGTCTTTCCAGTTCCCGGAGGACCGACGAGCAAGACGCCTTTCGGAATGCGTCCACCGAGTCGCTGGTACTTTTCACTGTTTCGCAGGAAGTCCACTACTTCGCGGACTTCTTCGACAGCTTCGTTGATACCGGCGACTTCGTCAAAGGTGATCGGCAATTCCTCTTGACCGTAGAGTTTACCGCGGCTGCGTGAGAACGACATCGGCGAACCGACACCACCGATACGGCGGAGCATCATGATCCCGAGCATCACCAGCACACCGATCATGAGCAACTCAGGCCAATGATTCTCAAGGAAGCGATTTGGACGAGCGTTGTCCCACACCACTCCGGAAGCATCGAGCAAGTCGATGAGTTGTTGATCCTCGGCTTCATTGCGAATGGTGCGAAGCGTTTTGAAAGAGACTCGCGTGGCAGGCTTGATCGCATCACCGCCGCGGCCCAGCGAACGATACATGACGGTGCCAGTAATCGAATCGTCGGCCACAGCAATTTCGCGAGGCTGGCTGTACTCGATGATGACGTCGCCGTCCGTCGTCGAGGAAACACGGATACTGGGGAACGTTTCGTCGGCGGAAGCGAGTGCGCCCGCGGACGGTTCGGTTGTGCTAGTGATCTGGGCGGGATTCGTGGCCTGGGACGCGCTCGGCGCCTGGGACGTGCTCGGCGCCTGGGATGCACTCGGCGCCTGGGATGCGTCGTGCGTGTCCGCTGGGGCTTCCGTCGTCGCAGTGATCATGTCACCTTTGCCGCGAGCCTCAGCCTCGGTGCGAAGGAGCGAGATCAGATCCGGATAGCGGAGGCGGCGGTCCGCCGTCCCAAACAAAAAGGCACTCAGCAGGACTGCAGCGGTGATGGCGGCGAGCACCAGCCAAACATTTCCGTTACGGTTCTCAGGATTGTTGCTGTTACCCTTGCGTTCTTTTTTATCGCTCATGCTGGTTTGTTGGGTACCGAGGCGTGGGTGTTGCGGATCGAGGTAAGCTTATAGTGTTGTCAGGCATTGTTTGATGAGGACAACAGATCGACAAGTTGATGCCGAGAGTTTGCCGAGGTCGTTTGGATCATAACGAAGTTGTCGAATGTGACGCGGCTTCGCTTAGCCGGGTCGGTCCAGTATTTTGATATAGCGACAAATTCTGACGCATCAACTTTTGACGAATCAACGCGGACGACAGTTTTCCATTCCTGACCACTGTGAGTTTGAGCACCGGGACCAACGTGGCTGACCAAATAAAAACGTTCCAGTCGCCCGAGCCGCTGACTCCGCGTGACTCAACTTCGGTACGCAACGTCGCGGTGCTTGGTGCGACAGGCAGCATCGGAACAGCGACAATCGACGTTTTACGGCATTTAGACGCCATCGACCCCGACCATGCATGGCGACTTTGGGCGGCGTCCGGCCACCGAAATCTCGACTGCTTGGCCGAGCAAATTGGTTCTGTGAGGTTGGCACCCGAGCGAATCGTGCTGTCGGATGACACCGCGAGCGGTCAGAAGGCGAGCGGTCACAAGAACAGCCCAAATTCCGTTTTTGCTGGGCCTTGGCGTGTTTTACACGGTGCCGATGCGTTGTGCGAAGTCGCCTCGGCTGCGGAAGTGGACTATGTCGTGGCGGCGATCGTTGGCCGTGCGGGGCTCGAAAGCACGCTCGCAGCCGTCGACGCGGGGAAATGCGTTGCGCTGGCGAACAAAGAGACACTCGTCGTCGCCGGATCGCTCGTGCGGCGGAAAATGCTGTCATCGGCAGCAAAGTTGTTGCCCGTCGATAGCGAGCATTCTGCGATTTTTCAGTGCATTTGTGATTGCGGCGCTAAACCACGGCGGCTGATTCTTACGGCAAGTGGCGGTCCGTTTCGCACCTGGACAATGGACCAAATGCGTGATGCGACGCCTGAATCCGCCCTTGCCCACCCCACGTGGGACATGGGACGCAAAATTTCGATCGATTCCGCGACGATGATGAACAAGGCGTTAGAGATTATCGAAGCACGTTATTTATTCGATATTCCCGCAGATTCCATCGAAGTTGTCGTCCATCGCCAGTCCATCATTCACTCCATGGTCGAGTTCGCCGACAACAGTGTGCTTGCACAAATGAGCCCCCCAGACATGCGGATGCCGATCCAGCATGCACTAACGTATCCTCGGCGTTTGCCGGGCCAGTCGGCGGCCATCGATCGATCCGTCCCGTTGGAGTTGTCGTTGGAGCCAGCGGATACGGAGCGATTTCCGGCTTTGAAGCTCGGTTTCGAGGTCGCAAGTGTGGGCGGAACGGCCGGAGTTGTCGTGAATGCGGCCAACGAAGAAGCGGTCGGTCTGTTCCTGGAGCGTCAAATTCGGTTTACTGACATCGTACTCGCATGCCGCGCGGTGCTGGAAAATCACCATTACGAGCCCGATCCACCGCTTTCCCGGTTGTTGGAGTTGGACCGTTGGGCTCGGGTGGAGACTCGTCGCTGGTGCGGTTTAGAACCCGCCGGCCAAATTTCGTGAATTGAACAGCACTTTCGCCAACTGAATCTTCTCGTCCCCACGTAGAATCTGGCTGCGACATTGAAACCTATCGACCTTCAAGGCACTTTCTCGATGACCAGCGAATTGTTCGCTTTCCTAACGCTTGACTTCATTCCGCTTGCGGCCGTCAGTGAATCCAATCTTGTCCAAACCGTCTTTGGCGGGTTGATGTTGGGTGTTCGCGTTGCGCTCGGAATCGGCTTAGTGATCTTTGTCCATGAGCTTGGACACTTCCTCGCCGCGAAGCTGTTTGGCGTGAAAGTCGAAAAGTTCTATGTGGGCTTCGACGTCCCAATCAAAATTGGGCCAGTCAAGTTTCCTCGTACCCTTGGCAGGTTTACCTACGGCGAAACCGAATACGGAATCGGCGTGGTTCCCCTCGGCGGCTACGTGAAAATGCTCGGTCAAGACGATGACCCACGCAAGCTCGAGGAAGAAGCTGAGCGAATCAAGTTGTCCGACGGCGACGAAGACACCGAAGCGAAACTCGACCCGCGCAGCTATCCGGCGAAGCCTGTGTGGCAGCGCATGATCATCATCAGTTCAGGCGTCGTGATGAACTTGATTACCGGCGTGTTGTTCGCCGCGATCGCATTTGGCTACGGAGTCAGCTACCTGCCCGCAGTCGTCGGTGGCGTTCTCGGCGGTGGCCCGGCTTGGGAAGCGGGGATTCAACCTGGCGGACAAGTGGTATCGGTCGCTTCGGCTGAGCGCAACGAGAAAATGCATTTCACCGATATGCAATTCGAGATCATCACCCGAGGTCTTGATGCACCCGAGAACCCGATTGATGTTGCGATTCGATATGACAGCGAAACACGGCAATACAATTTAAAGACGGCACCTCGCGGTGGCGGACGGTTGATCGGAATTTCCAGTCCTAACGCTGCCAAGATCAACAAATCGTATTACGCGACTCCGTACAGTATTGCGTCGACCGTGTTGACCGAAGCCGACGCTGGTGCGAGCCTCGTTTCATTCGACGGCACCGCAATCAAGAGCGACTCGATTGTCCCCTCGTCGCCATTTTTGGATTATCTCTACAAGAACCCAAGCAAGCCTATTGAGTTGTCGCTTCGCCTCAACGACGACGCGGGGTCGGTGCGCTCGGTGACGTTGCCACCACAAACAGCAAAGTGGATCGGTCTAAGATTCGCCGTCGGGCCAATCATCGCGCTCGTCAACAACGGTCCGGCAATGGCGGCGGGACTCGAAGTCGGTGATGTGATCGAAGCGATCGAAGGGGACAAAGACCTCGACGCGTATGGATTGGCTCTCAAAATGATCGAAAGTCATTCGTCGGTCTCATTGACCGTCCGCCGTGGGAAAGGCGACGACGCGAAGTCGATCGATGTCACGCTCAAACCATCCGACATGTTGCAAACGATGTCACCCACCGAAGGCACGTCGGCATGCCTCGCGATTAACTCATACGGTCTCGCCTATGGTGTCGAAACGATGCTGACTCGCGATCCTGTCTTAACATCATTGGGCAATTCAGAGACGACAGACGCGAAGGAAAATGCCTCGCTCATCGCTGGTGATAAAATCCAAAGCGTGACGGCGATTTGGCCTGGCGGTGTGGTGCCCGAAGAACTTCAAAAAGAAGATTTCCAGATCTTGGTGCAAACGCTCAGCAAGGGTTGGGAGTTTTCCGAAAGCACGCCTGTCACCGAGTTAGTGGGCGTGCTTCAGTACTTGCCGATTGGAACGAAACTAAAGGTCTTGGCAACGCGTGCCCCGACTGGACTCGTGATCGAGGCCGAAACGACCGTCCGAGAAGATGATCGAGTTTGGTTCCAACGTGGCTTGGTTCTTGCTCAAAGCGAATCCATCCAAACTGCGGAATCTTGGTCCGAGGCACTGGCACTCGGTTGGCGCCGCGGTTGGCTGGAGTTCTCTCGTGTTGGCCGAACTCTCGGGATGCTGTCCCGGGGCAGCGTCGAAGCCAAGCACATCGGTGGTCCGATCCGCATCGTGAAAATGGCTTGGTCCGAAGCGGAACGAGGTGTCTCAGCACAACTGTTGTTCTTGACAATGTTGAGTATGAACCTCGCGATTTTGAATTTCTTGCCGATCCCGGCGCTCGATGGTGGGCACATGGTTTTCCTTCTTTACGAAGGCATCCGAGGTCGCCGTGTCAACGAAGAAATTGAAATGCGACTGACACTCGCCGGCGTCTTTGCATTGCTTGCACTGATGGTGTTCGTGCTGTTCAACGACGTCGTTCATTTTTAGATCACGCACGTTGCACCGCGTATGCCTGGATCTGGGGTGGCGAATTTTTTCTTGCCAGAACAGCTCCTGGCCTACGTTCTGTTTCGACACGATGCCTTGCCCAGGCTCGCCAGCTTGCCGCGGCAGCGGATTCCAGCTCAATCAGCGACTTGAGCTCAAGAATCGCCGAACAAGGATGCCGCTAATTCCGATGTACGAATAGGACGCTTTGCAAGATTGAGCTTGCAATTCATTTTCCTGGACTTTATCGGACATGTTGTCATGGATGCCCTGCACCAGCCTGAGCCATCGGTCGCAAATGTCGACGGTTTGTTCGTTTATATGATCGTGGCACTCGTGACTTACGTCGTTGTCGCGACGTTGCTGACGTTTTTTGTGATTTACCAGCGGCGTGCGACACGAATCGATCGCCGACGGCTGAAGGAGTTTCGCGATCTAGTGGCACGACTGAAGTACGATTTGCGATCGGTCCACGAAGCGTCAACTTCGACCTCGCTGCGGTCTCTCCAGGTCGCGAGGGAAATGGAGTCATTGCGTCGCGATATGACACAATTAGCGAAACGTTTGGCGAGCAACGGTGACACGACGATGCACACAAGTGCGCCCGTCTTTCATACGCCTTTGGACTCGCCTAGCACGACCCAGCTTCAAATCTTCCGAGGCGAGGAAGTCGAACCAACAAAGGCAATCAACGATGTGCCTGTTAATGACAAGCCTGTTAACGATGAGCCTGATGATTTGACGAGCATTTGGGGAGTCGGGCTGAACAACCAGCAGAAACTGCAAGCACATGGCGTGCTCTACTTCGAGCAAATCGCCGCTTGGAATCAAGCTGAGATCGCGCAGTTCAATTCGCTGCTTGGATTCAAAGGGCGCATTGAACGCGAACGCTGGGTCGAACAAGCTCAAACGAAGCTACTTGAGCAAGGACGAAGCGGCGCAGCGTGATGCGGTTACCAATCCGCGAGCGGACCCGCTTCGGATTGCTTGATGGCCTCGAATTGGCTGTCACAAAAAGCATCGGTCATACCTGCGAGGTAGTCACCGACGACGCGTTGAACAGGCAAACTGTTTAAGCGACTGCGGAATCGCAACGGCAATCGATCTGGACAAGCTTCCAGGGTTTCGAAGAGCGTTCTGAGTCTCGCGGCGGCTGACTCGCGGACTGGCAACAATCGCGAGTGACGATAGACCGCTTCAAACAAGAACGCTTCCAATTCCGATCGTTCGCGAGCGACATTCTGGCTGTGCCTGATCCGCAGCCCGACGTCACTGACTTCGCTACTGGATCGACCATCCATAGCTCGGAGCTGGTCGATTGACATACCGATCAGATCGCTCACTTGAAGATCTAGTAATTCATGCACAAGTGATTGACGCAACTTGCCGATCGGTAACACACCATGCCGATCGCGGATGTGGTCCAGTGCTCGGCGGACGATCGCGAGTTCCGATAGTTCGTCGATCGATAACAATCCCATTTGCAATGCGTCATCCACATCGTGCGCGTCGTAAGCAATCGAGTCTGCGGCGTCGACGAGTTGGACTTCGAGCATCGGTGAGCGTCCCACAGCAGCTTCCGCCTTGTGGGCCCGAACATCTTGACCACTGAGGGTCTCGCGACACAGATTCAAACCTGGGAAATCGCCGTAGCGTTGTTCCAATTCCTGGACGATCGTTAATGCAAATTGATTGTGCGAAAACCCACCGACCGATTCCATGCATTCGCTCAACACATCTTCGCCACAATGCCCGTACGGTGGGTGACCGATATCGTGGACCAATGCGAGGGCTTCGGTGAGGTCTTCATTGACTCGCAAGGTTCGCGCGAGCGTCCGCGCGACCGACGCGACTTCGAAGGTGTGCGTCAAACGGGTCCGATGGTAGATCCCCATCTCGCCTGTGAACACTTGCATTTTTCCCGCCAGCCGTCGGAATGCGCTGCTGTGCAAAACGCGATCGCGGTCGCGTGTAAATGGCCCCCGGTACGAATGCGTGGCTTCCGGGTAAACTCGACCAAGCGAGTCACGACTGTGCATCGCGTAGGAAGCGAGCAATAAGTGCTCACGATCAGCAAAGCGGGCCAGATCGATCATGGGTTGTGCGTTCATCTCCCGAACCACGACAGGCTGGATCAGCCCTGGTTGTGTCGATGCCCGTCGGATCGGACTGGCTGGCATCAGATTCGCAGACTCCGCTGTGAGTGAAAATACGCTCGATAACTGCATCAATCTTAGCCGCCAATACCCGAACCGCCCACACCGGATGGAGCCGTCCACACGGCAATTCATCCTCTCCGGATAAACCTAGCTCGCAAATTTGCTCCTCCCCTCGAAAACTCGTGCCTCAAAAAAAATCTCCGCCGAAAACTGTGCCGAAAACCGCGACAAAGTCTCGCCAAAAGTACGCGTCCAAGCTTGCCAGCGTGCGCCAGGGCGCCATTGTGTCCGACGCATCGATCCAAATTCGAGGCGCACGTGTCCATAATTTGAAAGACGTGAATGTCGACATTCCTCGTGATGCAATCACCGTCATCACAGGCGTTTCCGGCAGCGGCAAGAGTTCCCTCGCGTTCGATACGCTCTTTGCCGAAGGGCAGCGGCAATACATCGATAGTCTCTCGGCCTACGCTCGCCAATTTCTTGACCAGATCCCGCGACCGGATGTGGATTCGATCACGGGCCTCGCTCCGACGCTTTCCATCGATCAAAAGCCGGGCTCGTCCAGTGCTCGAAGCACCGTCGCCACGGTCACCGAAATCTACGACTACTTACGATTACTCTACGCTCGCGTTGGCATACCGCACTGTGCTCATTGCGGTTCCGCCATCTCGCAACAGTCCGTCGAAGCGATCCGCGATGCATTGGGGTCACTCGGCGACGACACCAAGGTTGTCTTGCTCGCACCCATGATTCGCGGGCGCCGTGGCGCGCACCGAGAAGTGTTCGAATCGATTCAACGCAGCGGCTTGATCCGCGCTCGCGTGAACGGCGAAATGTATTTACTCGAAGACGTCCCCACGCTTGCGCCAAAACGCAACCACACCATCGAAGCCGTCGTCGATCGTCTCGTCGTTCGCGAAGACCAACGCGATCGGCTCTCCGACTCGTTGCAATTGGCCTTGCGACTCGGCAATGGATTAATCAGCGTCCTGGTCGAAACCGATCCCGGCAAGTGGCGAGAACAACTCTACAGTACCTCACATGTGTGTATCGATTGTGGTGCGAGTTTCGAAGAACTTGAGCCGCGAACGTTTAGCTTCAACAGTCCCTACGGCGCGTGCCAAACGTGTGAGGGTCTCGGCGTCGTTGGCGAGGAGGATTCCAAATGCACGTGCGAAGCGTGCGGCGGTGGACGCTTGCGACCAGAAGCCTTGAATGTCCGCATCAACGAATTGGCCATCAACCAGCTCACCGCATTGCCGCTCGCCGAAGCAGACGCGTGGTTTTCATCACTGCTAGAAACCCTTGGCGAAGTGCACCGAGCCATCGCCAAACCGATTTGCACCGAGGTCGCAAAACGACTTTCGTTTTTACAACGCGTCGGTGTCAGCTATTTGACGCTCGATCGCAGCGCAGCCTCGCTCAGTGGCGGAGAACTCCAGCGGGTGCGTCTCGCAACAAGCATCGGCAGCGGGCTTGTTGGCGTTTGCTACATACTCGACGAGCCATCCATTGGTCTCCACCCAGCCGACCATGATCGTTTAATCGATTGCATTCGCGAGTTGCAACAACAAGGCAACACGGTCGTGATGGTCGAGCACGACGAAGCCACCATGCGTGCGGCCGATCGATTGATCGACATCGGTCCTGGCGCCGGAAATCGCGGCGGACAATTGATTAGCCAGGGTACCCCGCAAGAAGTCGCCGACGATCCGCAAAGCTTGACTGGTGACTATCTCAGCGGCCGCAAACGCATTCCCATCCCCGCCCAGCGTCGTGAACCAACGAAGGGCCAGTGGCTGACCATCAAGGGTGTCACAACTCACAATCTCAAAAATGTCACCGCCACGATCCCGCTCGGCTTGCTCGTCGGAATTAGTGGTGTCTCTGGCAGCGGCAAAAGTTCGCTCATTAACGATACGCTCTACCCCGCGCTCGCAAAGTCGCTCGGCCTCGTCGCTTCACCAGCCGGCCCGCATCAACGACTCGAAGGAGCAGACAATATCGACAAGCTGATTCCGATCGATCAGTCACCCATTGGACGTACACCTCGCAGTTGTCCAGCCACCTACGCCGGGGTACTCGATGAGATTCGCAAAGTTTATGCCGCGACTCGCGAAGCCAAGACGCTCGGTTTCGCACCGAGTCGATTCAGTTTCAATTCGCCAGCCGGTCGTTGTGATCAATGCAAAGGCCACGGCGTGGAACGGATCGAGATGAACTTCCTCAGCGATCTGTTTGTCACTTGCACACGTTGTGGCGGAAAACGTTTCAATCGACAAACACTCCAAGTACGTTTCAAGGGTGCCAGTGTCGCCGATGTCCTTGACATGACCATCGACGAAGCAGCAATCTTCTTCCATAACGTGCCACGTATCGAGAACTTGCTCAATTCGCTCGACGCCGTCGGATTGGGCTATTTGCATCTAGGCCAATCCAGTACCACGCTCAGCGGTGGTGAAGCTCAGCGAATGAAGCTCGGCACGGAACTAGCGAGATCATCCACCGGCAAGACCTTCTATCTTCTCGACGAGCCAACAACAGGACTGCACTTTGAGGATGTTGCGAGACTCGTTGGCGTGTTGCAACGCCTCGTCGACTCTGGCAATACTGTCGTCGTGATCGAGCATCAATTCGATCTGCTTGCCGCGTGCGACTGGATTATCGATCTCGGACCCGAAGGCGGTGTCGGCGGCGGCCACATCCTCGCCGAAGGATCACCCGAGCAAGTCGCCCAGACCACGAACAATGCCACCGCACGTTACTTGATGCAAGCCCTAGCCGCACAGCGTTAGTCCCAAGAAGGTCCCACAGATCCGACGAGCCTGAATCACCATACTGCACCCATAGTGTTGCGACCGGCAGGTTATCGGGGTCACCCGAGGATGGTATGCTGTACCTTCCGTTTATTGGTCTCCTTGTTCTCTTCTCTCAGTAGTAACCCAACCGATTCCGCCAACCGACCGGCGGTATCAGCATGCGATATAACACGTCACGCAGTTCGCTTCAGCCCCTAGTACCATATTAACGGAGGCAGCACGACGAAGTCGTTGCACGGATCAGGTAAGAGGCGAACAGTCGATTGCAACTTGAGGCAAAGCCTCTGCATCGAGGCAATGATGCCGTTAGAGTGTTGACGCCCATCGCAGCAGCGAAGCCACCGCAACGTAGTTCTTAGACTCAGATCGAGGGAATATAGATGAAGGCTGAGAGACTCAGTCGGTTGATCCTGATTCCCGGTTTGCTCGAACCTCGATTTGTCTTTTTGCCGCTGCAGATTTCGTTGCAGAAGCAGGGGTTGTCCGTCGAAATTTGGCACGATCGACTTGCTTTCCGGTCGCTCGAAAACTCCGTGAATCGACTCGCTGACACGATCGAGGGCAATGCGAATAATGTCGGTTCAATCGGCATTGTCACGCACAGTTTTGGAGACTGGATCGCGAGAGCCGCCATCGCAAAGTCCGAACGGCACCGAGTGCGCACGATGGTTTCGCTTGCCCCGGCGATGCGAGTCGGATTCTTGCCCTGTTTGCTCTATGCAATATCTGGCAACCTTATTCCAGAAATCGAAGTCTTAATGGATGAAGATAGAGCGTCCGCGAATATTGATTGTGACTATCGCATCCGGCGACTGGTTGTTTGGTCATGTTTTGATGAGAGCGTGCGTTCTGTTCCGCTGGACCATCTATCAAATGTCGACGTCACGCGAGTCTGTGGAACGCATCTGTCCATGGCATGTCAACCAAACGTAATACGACTCGTCAATTCCTTTCTGTTGGGTGATCAATCATCGTCTTGCCCAGCCAAGATGCAGTAGACCTAATCACTCGGTATGTCATTTGCGATTCCGGTTCTTCACGCATGTTCAAGTGCTTTGCCATGAATCGGGTTCACAGAATCACCGAATTTCTGGAATGTTGCTTTTTTTTCGACTTATTTTTGGTGACAAAACGTCGGTAAATCACTCCAAGTCGACGAGGGATACCAATGAGCGATTAGACTGAATCTTTAGAACGGAGAACGAACAATGCCCCAATGCAGAACAAGTTATCACCATCGTCAATCTTGCTCGCGATGGTTCAGGTTCGAGATGCTTGAGTCACGAGCGATGATGGCTGGAGACACTATCAGCTTAGCGACTCCGCTTGGCAGCATTGGCACAAGTCGAGTCGCAGTTAGCGAAAGCATCTCGCCGGACACAAACGTGGACATGTATGGGTTCTCGGTCGGTGCGGGCCAGACCATCACGTTCAATATCAACACACCGCTCAATGGCCCTGGCGGACTCGGATCATTTCTTCGGCTATTCAACAGCCAGGGTACTCAACTTGCGTTCAATGATGATGGCGCGGCACCCGGCGAAAACTTAGGCTTCGACTCGTACTTGCGTTATACGTTTACGAACGCGGGCACCTATTATCTCGGTGTATCCAACAATACGAATACGGGATACAACGCAGTGACTGGGAATGGTGATACGACGGGTGGCCTTTTCACGACTGGAACATACGAACTCGTTGTTCAAGGCTTGCTTGCCGATCTCGACGATACACTGGCAGCGTCGACGTTGCTTGGGGCAATCACAACAACGGCGAAGACGTCGTCCGCCAGCATTGATCCTGACACAGACGTTGACATGTATCGGTTCACTGTCACGGCAGGCCAAACAGTGGATTTCAACATCAACACAACACTGAACGGCCCTGGGGGACTCGGATCGTACATCCGGCTATTTAACAACTCAGGAACGCAGATTGCTTTTAACAATGATGCTGCTGCGCCGGGCGAGACGCTTGGATTTGATTCTTTCCTCCGACACACGTTTAGCGCCGCCGGTACGTACTTTCTCGGAGTATCGAACTTCAACAACACGCTCTATAACCCGAGCACGGGCGGCGGCGATTTCGCTGGCGGTTTCAATGCAACAGGTGCTTACGAACTGGTGATACAGGCACTTGGCGACGCAACCGGTGATTCAGATGACACGTTACTCGACGCTATTCCTCTCGGTGTCGTTTCAACAGCTTCTATTACACGTAGCGATAGTCTCCTGGTCGACGTGGACGTGAACATGTATTCGTTCACGGTTGCTACCGGCCAGACCGTCACATTCAATATCAACACCGCGCTCAATGGACCCAACGGTCTTGGTTCTTTCTTGCGACTGTTCAATAGCCAGGGGGCTCAACTTGCTTTCAATGACGACGGGGCCGCACCAGGCGAGAATCTCGGCTTTGACGCATTTTTGAGATACACATTCGCCACGGCGGGTACGTACTTTCTTGGCGTCTCGAACTTCAATAACACGAGCTACAACGCCGTCACCGGGAATGGAGACACGATCGGCGGACTCTTCACGACCGGTGCCTATACACTCATCGTTCAAGGTTTAATCGCCGATCTCGACGACACTTTGGCCACCGCAAACAACCTAGGGCCAGTCACGACAGCGGCTCATTCCACAACAGCCACTATTGATCCTGACACCGATGTTGATGTGTACCAGTTTACGGTAACGGCGGGTCAATCCGTTGATTTCAATATCAACACGCCGCTCAACGGCACTGGCGGACTCGGTTCGTACATCCGTCTGTTCAATAGCTCTGGTGTTCAACTGGCGTTCAATAATGATGCCGCCGCTCCTGGCGAAACACTTGGCTTCGACTCTTATCTTCGATACACGTTCACGACCGCTGGGACCTACTATCTCGGTGTCTCGAACCTGAACAACACGCTTTATAGCCCGACGACAGGGACCAACGATACGTCTGGTGGATTCAACGCGACAGGAGCGTATTCGTTGATCGTCCAAACGGCTCCCACAAGCAGCTTTCCACTGCACAACGAAGTGCTCGCCGAAGACGTCAGCGGTGAAGGGAACGTCACAGCGCTCGACGCACTCACGATTATCAACCATTTAAGTCGACAGGCAAACGGCTTGCCCAACAACACTTCGGGGCCTCCGTTTTCCGATGTTAATCGAGACAATCTTGTCACAGCGAGTGATGCTTTGGCTGTGATCAACTATTTGAATCGAACGAGCACAACTCAACGTGAACTAGAGCAATTCGCATTGTCATCCAGCGCAACCGAATCGCTAGACACGGTCTTCCGAGACCCATCGATGGAATTCAATGCAATCCAGTCATCGGGGCATTTGAAGTTTAGTTCGTCTACCAATTGGCGGTGGCGTTTATTTAAGTGAATACATTTGAAGCAACCTCGCTACATTTGAAGCAACATGGGATACGCCTCGCATCGTTGGCATGACTCCTTATGTTTTCGTCCCCTGACACATGACTGGTAGACAATGGACAAAGAATTTACCAACATCACTCGTTTTGGAGTGACCCGGCGCTGGTCGGATGCGGTGGTGTATGGCGGCGTAGCCTATTTTGTCGAAGTCCCAGACGATACTTCATTGCCGCCGCGAGAACAGTTCAGGCAGGTGTTGGATCAAGTCGACGGGCGACTTGCGATCATTGGCAGCAATCGTATGCGACTATTGCAGGTCATGATTTATATGCCGGAGCCTTCCGATTTGCTGGAGTTCAATGCGATTTGGGATGAGTGGATACCCGAAGGTCACGCACCCAGCCGCGCGTGTATCCACGCACAACTTGCTGCGAAGGACTATCGCATCGAACTCGTCGTCACTGCGGCCATCCAGCAATCTGAGTAATCGGACGAATACGCAATAAATTGGCAAAGACTGGAAAGTGACTTTGCTAGCTGCCGTTTCAGCGGTCCGGGTTGTGTAGCCAGTTCATCGTACGTCGCGGGACTGCGGCTACGTCACAAGTTTTTGCTTAGATGGCCGAACTCTCGAGAAAGAATAGCAGCACACCAGAGTTCGCAAACGAAAACGACGAGGTGATGATGATTTGCGCTGCCCATTCTCACGAATCAGTTTATCTAGACGTGCAAGAACCATCGCCACACCGTGGTGCGGACGTCGATTCAGTCTGCCGAAAGATTACAGCGCACTAACCGCGACTTTGCTCGACGCAAATGCTTCTTTGCCTTAGGCGAGGGCTTCGCGGGCGATGATGATGCTTGCACCGGTGCTCATGCGTTTCAGCTTGCGAGCAACTTCGGATTTTTCCATCGTGCCATTCTTAGCGCGAGCGAGCAATTTAACCGTTTTTGCCTTACGCGAGCGGCGACGGCGAATTTCACGTTGACGTTCAGTTCCAGCCATTGTGTAACGAAATCCTGAAATAATGGATTGGGTGTAAGTTGATGTTGAAGTGTGATTCAAACGACCTGAGCCGCAAGCGGACATTAGCGTTCAATCATTCTTATTGAGCAAGCCCTATTTTTTCTTGGGCAAACCCTTGGCTTTCTTAGTCGCAGCAGCCTTTTTCTTGGTCGCCTTTTTAGTAGCCTTTTTCTTCGTTGCCGCTTTTGTGCTCTTCTTTTTCTTCTTAGGCGGGCCTAGGGCAGCACGTTCAGCGAGCAAATCCAAAGCGGCTTCAAACTTTAGCTCCTTCGGGTCTGTTCCGCGAGGGACGGACGCGTTCGTTTCGCCATCCGTGATGTAAGGACCAAATCGGCCTTCCAGGATCTTCACGGGTTGCTCCGTGACGGGCGAAACCAACTCAAACGCGACAATGGGCTCTTTCGGTGCCCCACGCCCACGTGTTTTCGGCTGTTTCAGCAGCTCAATTGCCTGTTCGATCGTTACATCGAGTGGCGAAACCCCAGCGGGCAGTGAACGCGTGTCCTTGCCGCTTCGGATGTATGGGCCATATCGTCCATCATTGGCTTCGATGGGTTCTCCAGTTTCCGCATAAACCCCAAGATTCCGAGGCAATGAAAGCAGCTGGCAAGCGATTTCGAGTGTCAAATCCTCAGGCTTCATGTCCTTCATCAGCGACTTATTTTTCTTTTCCTCGTCATCGTTCTCGCCCAGTTGGACGTATGGTCCGAATCGCCCTACTTTGATGTAGATCGATTTTCCGGACTCCGGATGCACACCCAAAGGGGTGTCTTCGATGCCGCTTGCGCTGAGTAGTTCCATGGCTTTGGCGAGGTCGATCTCATCCGGTGCCATGTCAACAGGGATCGCACCCTTGCGTTCCCCTTGCTCGATGAATGGTCCAAATTTGCCGACTCGGACAAAAACTTCCTCGCGATGTTCGCCGGTGACGGGAGTGCCGAGCGTGAACTTTGCAGTTTCGCGTGGATCGATCTCCTGGACTTTGCTTTCGAGCCTCGGTTTCAAACCGACGCCACGAAACTCCGTGTTGGTGTCATCGCCGAAATAGAACTCGCGGAGATAGGTCAGATGCTCGGCCTCATTGCGGCTAATCGCATCCAGATAGTCCTCCATTTGGGCCGTGAACTCATAATCAACGAGCTGGCCAAAGTGGACTTCCAAAAGTCGCACGACGCTGAACGCCGTCCAACTCGGCACCAGGGCGTTCCCTTTTTTGTAGACATAATCCCGGCTTTGGATCGTTTCGATGATCGAGGCGTACGTACTCGGCCGGCCGATGCCGCGTTCTTCGAGCGCGCGAGTTAAAGTCGCTTCGCTGTAACGAGCGGGCGGCTGGGTCGTGTGGCTCTTGGGATCAATTTCTTTGGCCTCGAGCGGATCATTTGGCTTCACATTCGGAAGGATCGTTTCCTTGTTGGCCAATTCGGCATCCGGATCGTCGCTGCCTTCGACGTATGCCCGCAAAAACCCTTCGAATTCAATACTTGTTCCGCCAGCGGTGAATACTGTTCCGCCCCCTTCGATCGTGACACTTGCACGTTGCTTGCGGGCATCCGCCATCTGGCAGGCGACCGTTCGCTTCCAAATCAGGTCGAAGATGCGGAACTGGTCGCTATCCAGTTCGCCACGTAGCTCCTCGGGTTTGCGGAACGTTGTCCCGGCAGGCCGAATCGCTTCGTGAGCTTCCTGGGCATTTTTAACTTTGCTCGCGTAGGTTCGCACGGTTTCGTGCAAGAATTTCTCACCGTATTCGCTCCGGACGAGATCACGGGTCGCTTTGACCGCTTCATTGCTCAACGTCGTCGAGTCAGTACGCATGTAGGTGATGTAACCGTTTTCGTACAGTCGCTGGGCGGCTTGCATCGCCCGCCGTGCCGTAAAACCCAGCTTTCGGTTCGCTTCTTGTTGCAGCGTGCTGGTTGTGAACGGAGCTTTCGGCTTCTCGGTGAACGGTTTGACTTCGACGTTGGTAACCGTGAAGTTCGAAGAGCGGATTTTCACGGCCAATGCTTCCGCAGCAGCCTCGTCCATCTGCAACAGTGCAGGGTTTTTCAGTTTACCTGTGGACGAGTCAAAATCTTTCCCAGAGGGCATCTTACGCCCCTCCACCGAGGACAAAGTCGCTGGCAGAGACTCACCAGCGGCCGTGCGGAAGATTCCTTCGAGATCCCAGTAAGTTGAGTTCGTGAAAGCGATTCGTTCGCGTTCTCGTTCGACGATCAATCGCACTGAAACGCTCTGGACGCGACCGGCACTGAGCCCGCGGCCGACTTTTTTCCATAGCAATTGCGAGACATCGTAGCCGTACAATCGATCGAGAATTCGCCGTGTTTCCTGGGCGCGCACGAGGCCTTCATCGATTGTCCGCGGGGTATCGAGCGCGTGTTGGATCGCTTCACGCGTGATTTCGTGAAAAACGAGTCGGTGAACTGGGACTTTGGGCTGAAGAATCTCGAACAAATGCCAGCTAATCGCTTCCCCTTCGCGGTCTTCGTCCGTCGCCAGATAGAGGCTGTCGGCGTCTTTTAGAGCTGCTTTCAGCTTGTCGACTTGTTTCTTTTTGTCGGCTGGGACGATGTAGACGGGCTCGAAATCCTTTTCCGTATTGACCCCCAGGTAAGCCCAGGGCTCACCTTTGTATTTTTTAGGAATATCCTTCGCACCGCCCGGAAGATCGCGAACGTGGCCGATACTCGCTTCGACCTGGTACCCTTTTCCAAGGAACTTTGCGATGGTTCGTGCTTTCGCTGGTGATTCGACAATCACTAGACTTTTGCCCGTGCTCTTGGCCATAAAGATGTATCTAGTCAGCAGAAAGGTGAGGTGAAGACGACGA
>JBGSNA010000033.1:0-49160 GCA_041739875.1 Pirellulaceae bacterium | reverse complement strand
GACCGCTGGGCACAGCCTCGTTTGCAAGTCATCTGGGCGGATAATAAGTATCACAATCATTCGCTCAATGAGCACGTGCAAACGCATCCGATGGTGGACTGGAAGATCGAAGTTGTACGACGTCCGCCCGGTACGAAAGGTTTCGTTTTGTTGCCAAAGCGATGGGTGGTCGAACGTACGTTTGCATGGTTGGATAGACACCGAAGGCTCAGCAAAGACTACGAGACACGAGCGGACTCGGCAGAGGCATGGATCAAACTTGTGTCAATCAATCGCATGTTGAGATACCTGAGGCCCTCGCCAAGTCAGAATCCATTCAACTACCCGCAAAAACCGGTGTCAGCGATTTGCCTGCAAAGCGAATTCGCTTAACCGGATAGTTTCTTAGGTTGAGGCCATCAGACTCAGTTGATTCTGGGAGCGACGTTCAATCGGTCGGTGCAACCGTGGACGCTTCGTGGTCGCATGCGGGTTCGGTGGTCCAAGCGAGCTTCGGCTGAATAACGCCGGGAAAGTTGCCGTTGCGTGATCGGTTGTCTTCCAGGCAGTCAGCAACGGCGAACGATATCAAAGATCTTTCCGCAACATGCTTTATCTTCGGTGTGAATGTGCTAAGGAAAACGCTTACAGAGTATGTGCCTGACGGAAGCAACTCAGTCGGAAGTGCCACTTTGGAACGATACTGTCCAGGAATCCTGCCTATGCTTCTAGGGTTTACATCATCACAAGTTGTAAAGATTACAGTTCCGTGCTCGTTGGACACGACCAAGTTTGGAACGATTGGATATGCATCACTAAGTATTTCATAGTGCGTGTACATGTACGCGCATTGCCCGCGACGAACGGTCGGTAAAAACTTCCCTTCCTCGTTCATCAGTCCGGCCGCAATTAGTCGAGCATGTTCATTGCCCGGTCGCTCATCTGTGTTTTTCCACTGTTGCAGACAGCCGGCCCCATTTAGGAGATATGCGGAAACCGCTTGTTGGCTATCTCCGTCATACTGCTTTACGCCAAAATCTAACAGTATTGCCCGCTGACAATGGTTTCCGACCACAGACATACTGTGGGAAACCAGCATGATCGTTCGCCCGGAGCCAGCTATCCTGTCGATCTTACCGAGACAGCGTTGTTGAAACGCCGCATCACCAACCGCCAATACCTCGTCAACAATCAGAATTTCGCTTTCAAGGTGGGCGGCGACCGCGAAGCCGAGGCGGACTTGCATGCCAGAGGAGTAGTGCTTCACCGGTGTATCGAGGAACTTTTCGACGCCTGAGAATTCGACGATCTCGTCGAAGCGTTTTTTGATTTCCGCGCGGGTCATGCCGAGGGTGACGCCGCTGACGTAGATATTTTCTCGGCCGGTGAGCTCGGGGTGGAAGCCGGTACCTACTTCTAACAGACTTGCGACTCGGCCTCGGACGCCGAAGCGGCCGGAGGTGGGTTCGGTGATGCGGGACAGGATTTTTAAGAGCGTGCTTTTGCCGGCTCCGTTGCGGCCAATGATGCCGACGACTTCACCGGGTTGGACTTCGAAGGAGACGTCGCGGAGAGCCCAGAAGTCGGGGGAGGAGTTGAGGGTTGAGGGTTGAGGGTTGAGAGTTGAGACTGGCTCCTCACCCCCGGCCCCTCTCCCCGTTTCGGGGCGAGGGGAGCTGTCAGGGAATAGGTTGCGAGCGGAGTTGTAGAGGGCTCGTGGGATGCCGGCGGCGGCTTCGCTGAGCCGATGGTAGCCTGGACCGCCACCGGTTCCGATCCGGAATTTCTTGCTGAGGTTCTCGACGATGATGGCGGGCGAAGACACAGTTGTCAGTTAGCAGGGGACAGTGGACAGGAAGAGCTTACTCAGGCGAGTATAGTGAGTAAGTAAATTGGAAATTGAGAATGGGGAATTGAGAATTAGACGCCTGCCGCGAAGGGGCAAACGGACGGGAACTTGAGCACACTTATTTGCACTCATCATCACGAATCAAGAACGTGCCAAGTGGACATGGACTTTGTTGGATTTGATTAGTGTCAATTACTAAAAATTAGTGTTCCAAAGAATTTTCACTCGTTGCTATTGGGCACGAGAAGACACGAAAAATGGTTGGCGTGTGGATGTGACTTTTTGTGGTTTCTTGTGACTCTTTGTGGCTAGCCTACGCGGTGACCATCAAGAGCATGTGAACGAGCTGGGATTGGTTGGTGATGCTTGCGTGATCGTGCGCACAAACGTGTTGTCCCAATATTTTACCTGACATTTTTTACCAAACTGATTTGGAGATCTTGATGTACTCAGCGAATGTTGAACGCCGCATAGATCTAACGTTGTGCTTGGTTTAGGACGGAGTATTTGGCCACGAGAGGGCACGAGAAGTCACGAAAAATGGTTGGCGATGTGGATCGGACTTTTTGTGGTTTTTTGTGACTCTTTGTGGCGAACTCACGCGGTCGGTACCAAGAGCGTGTGAGTGAACGCCTTGAGATTGGTTGGTAAAAGATGCGTGGTGCAAAATGGGTGCGTGGTTGGGATGCTTGGATTCGGACGGAGTGTTTGGCCACGAAAGGGCGCGAGAAGACACGAAAAATGGTTGGCGATGTGGATCGGACTTTTTGTGGTTTTTTGTAACTCTTTGTGGCTAACATGCGCGCTGGGTATCAAGAGCCTGCGAACGTGCTGGGCGTAGTTGGTGATGATAGATTGATCGTGCGCACAAACGTTTTGTCCCAATGTTTTACCTGGCATGTCTTACCAAACTGCATGCGAGTTGGTGTTGTGACGGGTTGGAATCGCTTTACCTTCGCGTACTTTAAGTGAGATCAGCGAAATGACGTTCCATGCGGCGGAAGTAGGCGGCTCCGCCGATGAGTAGCAATATCACGCCGACGACCGAAATCCCCAGCGAGGCGGCATCAGGCATCGGTGATCCTAGCAGGACGGCTCGGTAACATTGCAGCAGCCCGGCAAGCGGATTGAGGTAGTACAGGAATTGGTATTCCTCGGGGACAACGGAACCGGTTTCGTAAACGACGGGGCTAACCATCATCCCGAGTTGCAAGATGAACGGTACGGCGAATTGGACGTCGCGGTAGATCCCGTTGAGCGCCGAAAGCCACAGTGCAAATGCTGCGGACACGACGAGCGTGGCGACGAGCAACAACGGTAATGCGATGATGCCAATTCCAGGCAGGATTCCGTAATACAACATGACGATGGCGAGCATTGCGAGCGCTACGACGAAGTCGACTGACGCGGGCACGAACGCGGATAGCGGTAGGATGACTCGAGGGAAGTAGACTTTCTTGATCAAGTGGTTGTTCAGTGCGATCGACAGTGTCGCTTGGGATGTCGCGGCGGCAAAGAATTGCCATGGCACCATCCCGCACAGACTCGTGACCACGTATGGCACACTTCCGTCACTGGCGCTGCCCCGCAGCCAATGAATGAGAATGCCGAACACGATCACGGTCATCAGCGGCTGGATCACAGCCCAGGCAATACCGACGGCCGTTTGCCGATAGCGAACTTTTAAGTCGCGAAAGCCGAACGCCCAAATCAGCTCACGGAATCGCCAGAGTTCCGGCAAGTCTATGAGTCGCCATGCGGGGCTGGCTCCGTGCCAACGGATAGGTAATTCGTCGTGGGTTGCGTTTGTGCTTGGGGACGCACCTTCGCTCATGGGTTGGTTGGTGGTGATCGGATCGGACAATGCGGTGGGCATTCTGTTGGCTTGGAAGCGACATCACGACGGAGCGTGATGAGTACTTTCGTTGGCGGCGGCTTGATGGTCGCCTTTTGCGGATAGATTATGCATCTATAGTAGCAGGCACACTCCGTGTGCCGTCCGCTACCATTCGCAATCCGGAAACGCTGTTTTTTTTGAGGCTACGGCACACGGAGTGTGCCTGCTACTGTAAAGCAGATTGATAAAGTCACGGCCTAGTACTTCGTCCAGTCTTAATTTTAGGTTGAGCCGAACGCGCTAGCGTCGGGTTCCGCACAACACCCGCGGCTAGCGCCGACGGCTCACTTTGCCATCCCTAATTCTTAGTCTGGACGAAGCACTATGTGCGATAGGCGACACTGTAGAGCTTGCATCACGACGGAGCGTGACGGGGACTTTCGGCTTGGGTTTGGATGATGTGATTGAGTTGTTGTTTGACTTGTGGCCAATCGGGACGCAGCTGGAGCGCTCGTTGGAAATGCTCGATCGCTTCGTTGGTGATTCCGATTTGCCAGGCTAAGTCTCCCGCGATTGCGCGGGCTTCGGGGGACGTGTCGGAGATTTCGAATGACAATCGCAAGTGCTTCATTGCGTCGTCGGCTTGCCGCTGCGAGGCGAATGCGAGTGCGAGGTTCACGTGATGCGAGGCGAACTCTTGTCGTTGGCTGGGGCTGTAAAACCGCTCGGACAATTCGTTGGTCTCTGGATCCTGGGCAATCGCTTGGGTGAGCGGCGCAACGGCTTCGACGCCGCCGCCACGCTTGACGAGTTCTTCGCCGATTCGGCCTAAGATGACGGCAGTGGGTTGTTCGTTGTGGCGTGCGGTTTCGAGGGCGGCGACAAACATCGATAGCAGTTCGTCTTCGCGATCTTCGCTCTTTGCGGCATTCGTCAAGTTTTGTGCGGCGCGTGCATTGCCGGGGCTGAGTCGGAGCGAATCGGACCAGAGCCGTACACCGGATTGGTAATCAGCACTTCGCAACCAAGTCATGGTAGACAGCAACATTACCACAAGACTACCCGCTACGATGGATCGCTTCAGTGAAATAAGTGTCCGGTACCTTTTGTGCGAAGCACCCGAAGGGCGAGTTCCTCGCAAAAGGTACCCGACACTTATTTCCCCGTTCCTTGATTCGACTATTCGCCACAAAGCGATGGCGATCGCTGTGATCACGAGCGCCGAGGGGATGTACATGCGGTGCTCGACGAGCAGATCGGCGGTGGGAACGAACGACGATGTCGGTGCCAAAACCAAGAGCGGCGACAAGACTAGAAACCCGAGCTTCCAGTTCCCTCGTGCACACGCAACAACGCCGCCGAGTACGACACCGCCCATGGCGATCATCCAGCCGATGCTGTCTTGCCATGGATACGGGGAGAGCAGCCCATGATCGATATTCAATCCAATGGGAACGAGAACCAGTGCGAGGTAACGTGGCACAATTTCGGCTTGCGCGGCGATGTACGGGAGGACGGGCGGTGCATCACCACCGAAACCGACGTTGGCATCGCCACGCAGGATGCCAGGTAGCAGCGTGAATACGGCGACGATTCCGGCGACCAGTGGTGGGAGATACAGTGCGGCTCGACGACGAAAGACTTCACGCCAACTATGGCAAAGCCACGCCCGATCCATCAGCGGTCCGACCGCGAGCCCTGTCACCATCACGGTCTTGGACCATAAACCGAGCAGGAAACAAACAGCACCGATCAACAGCCAGCGTTTCTCGCTCGTTTGATGGTGCACAACGATGGAGAGCAAGAATGCGATAAAGAACAGCCCCATCATTGATTCACAGCGCTGGACGATGTAGGCAACGGCTTGACTTTGCAGCGGATGAACCGCCCAAACGGTTGCGACGACCATCGCGAAGCTGATTTGCATTGATTTTGAAGCAGCGATCTTGGCAACGTCGCAAATTCGATACAGCAATTCGGCGAACAAGATGGCAGAGACCCAGTGGATCAACACGTTACTGAGGCGATGCGCAAACGGCCACGCACCGAAGAACTGTTTTTCTAACGCGAACGAGGCCATCACGAGGGGACGCGATTCGGCTCGCCACCAAGCAAGTTTCGGCGGAAAGCTTTCGATTGCGGGGTTATTGATCACGTTGCCAAGATCATCAAATACATAGGGGCCGCTGAAGGACGGCGAGTAGATCAAGACTAGCCATACCAACAGCACAGCGGCCCAGATCCATCGAACGGTCGTCCAAGTTTGCGCCCACGGTGGCAGCCAAATCGTCGTTTCGTCGGCGCGGACTTCGTCCACTTGGGTGACACCCAATTCGTAATTTCCAATTCTAACGCAGAGCGGTTGGAGCCGATGGGTGCCATCGATTCTCGCAGGGCCGCGTTGATACTATTCGGCCAACCGATCCGGATCTGTTGGGCCAGGGGGGTCAACTTGCGGTCGCGGGTCGGGTGAATGCAGTTGAGGAATATGCAGGGGATTGCGATGCGCCAGTTCACGCACGAGTCGAGTCAGTTGTACACGCTGTTGTTCGATCGCATGCAGAAAATAAAAGCACGCAATAGGGAAACTGAGTGCGAGCAAGTACACCAGGAAGTCTGTTCCGCGACCGATCCGCATTCGGATGGCTGCGTTTTGCAGCAGATCCGGGTTCAGCACCAGCACGAGTGCCGCGCCCCACACCATTGTCCTCGAGAGACTGATTCGACGACGAGTCATCCCCAGAAGCTGGAGCGAAAACTCGATGACAAGGGCGGTAACAAGGAAACCGCCGACGATCCACTGGAACGGTGTCATCCGACGAGTTTCGCCACAAACATGCGGAATGCAATTTGGAAGGCCGCGCGATTCCGCTGGCCTTTGTCCAAGCTTTGCTCGGTATAGCGGATCGTGACGGGCACTTCTTGCCAGCGCAATCCGGATCGAGACAACTTCGAGAGAATCTCGCTCGCGTGAGCCATCCCGTCTTCGGTCAAACGTAGTTTCGTGGCGGCTGCGGCTGTCATCGCTCGCAAGCCGTTGTGGGTATCGGTCAACGGAAGTCGAGTGGTTAAGCGAGTTCCCCATACGGCAACGCGAAGGATGAACTTACGCAGAGCGGGAACACCGATTGCTTGACCAAGAAAACGGCTGCCGAGAACGACTTGCACGTTTCCGAGTTCGATCGGCTTGAGTAATGTTGGAATGTCGGTTGCGACGTGCTGGCCATCGGCATCGAAGGTGACGATGATCTCCGCTTTCTTGGACAAGGCAAAGTCGATTCCGGTTTGCAGGGCGGCGCCTTGCCCACGATTGACGATGTGCTGGAGCACCCACACGTTCTGGGTGGCGGCTTGCCGAGCTGTATCGTCGCCAGAGCCATCGTCGACAACGACCACATTCGCGATACCGACTCGGCGCAAGTCCGCCAAGACAGACGCGATTCGCCCGGATTCGTTGTGGGCGGGGATGACGACCCAAGTACGGCTAGTGAGTTGCGGTGAGAGCATGGCGAGAAGTTTGATATCCGGTCCATGAATCTGGTAGACACGGCGAATGAAGTTCGCGTTAAGATTGCCCCGCCACACAGGTTGACGTGCCTACATCAGTGCCAGACCGACACCCTCAAAAGGTGCCGAAATGCCACGATTGAAAAGCCAAAACGATTAAAAGATCGACGTATTGGAAGAACCGAGCATGGATGACGAGCTTACGGACGATGACGAGACGATTACGGCCTACCACGAGGCGGGGCATGCGGTGGTGGCGTATGCGTTGGGGGCTCGGATCGAATCGGTGGGGCTGTGGGCGGAAGCGGACGAGTTTCTGCCGGAGCGATTCGGTGACGTTCGAGTGAACTGGGGCCGCGTTCTGCCAGAGGCGACGTGGCAAGTCCAACGAGAGTTGCTTTCGGTGCTCGCTGGACCGATTGCGGAGATGATTTATCGTGGCGAGCGTATTGAACCGGCGAGCTACGCGCCTTGGCGGGCGGATTGGGAGCATGCGGTGCGGTGCGTCACCGAGTTGTCGCGGGATCGTTACCGACAGCTCGAATTGCTTCGTATCGCCTGTGTCGAGCTCGAACGTCGCCTTCGAGACGACGATTGCTGGGCTGCGATCGCGTCGGTCGCTGACGAGTTATTGGCTCACGAACAGCTGGAAGAAGAACAGATCGCGGATTTGCTTGAATTTTGGCTTGGGCGGCAGCGTTAGGGGGTTGAAATCTCGCTGTTTGCCGGCACCCAACTTCGCCGCAAGATCTGTGTAGACTGGGGCGATCGAAAACATCTCGCCAATATCGTCCCACCTATTTTTCAGTTCCAACATGTCTCTAGCTCCGTTGAAGCTCCGCCGATCTCCGATTTGCCGGGCGGGCGATTTATTACGGTTCATCTTGTTACCGTTCATCGTGTTGGTCGCTGCCTCGGCCGGGTATGCACAGCAAGTTGTGATCGACCGCGTCGAAGATGCCCGAGCGAATCCGGATTTCCTTGTCCAGGGCGAATACGCTGGCGAAAACAAAGCGATGCAAGTGATCGCTCGCGGCGATGGCGAATTTGACATCGTGGTGTTCGAAGGCGGGCTGCCCGGTGCGGGTTGGAATGGAACGGAACCACGTCCACTCGATGGGGATTCTGATCTCGTTGTTGATTTGGCGGAGTCGATGGGTCTCAAACGCGTCGAGCGAAAGAGCCCGACGCTTGGCGCCAAACCGCCGGCTAGTGCGATTGTGTTGTTTGACGGAACACCGGCGTCGGTGGAGAAACAGTGGCAGGGCGGGAAGCTGTCACCGGACGGGCTGCTGGTTCAAGGCACGCAAAGCAAAGACACATTTCAAGACTACCAATTGCACTTGGAATTTCGCACGCCCTTCATGCCCTCAGCGCGCGGCCAAGCTCGCGGAAACAGTGGCGTCTACCATCAAGGTCGCTACGAAACTCAAATTCTCGATTCATTTGGCCTGAAAGGATTGAACAACGAGACCGGCGGGATCTACGAAGTCAGCGATCCGAGTTTGAACATGTGCTATCCGCCGCTGAGTTGGCAAACGTATGACGTTCAATTCACAGCCGCTCGTTATGACGCCCATGGTAAAGAAACGGCACCGGCGCGAATCACCGCGAGAGTCAACGGTGTCTTGGTCCAAAGCGAAGTTGCGGTTGAGAAACCCACGCGTGCGGCGCCCGTGAAAGCGGGTGCCGAACCTGGACCGATCTATTTGCAAGACCACGGAAATCCCATTCGCTTTCAAAACATTTGGATTGTCGAACGTGATGCCGCGAAAGACGCGAGACGCCCGATCATACCTGCGTTCGAACGTTTCTATGCCCAGGATGCGTCAAAGCGAGTCCAAGGCGGTGAGTTGTTGATCAACTCACTGGCATGTGACGCTTGTCACACAGGCGGTGACAACGCGAGTAGTGACTACGCAGGCAGCACAGGGTTATCCATTCAACGCGGCCCCAATCTTTCGGCGATCGCCAGCCGCGTTCGGCCCAATGCCATTGTCGAGATGATTGCGAATCCGCACGCCGCGAAATCCGGTACCACGATGCCGGATCCCTGGTCGACACGATCAAGTGATCAACGGATCGAGAATGCAAAGGCGATTACGAGCTTTCTGCTCACCCAGAGCACAGGAAAACTGACGGATCGAACGGTACCGCAATCGGCTGCTACACTCGGCAAAGATCTCTATCATTCGATCGGATGTGTTGCCTGTCACGGGTCACAAGAAGGTGCACCTACACCGGCATCAACGACGATTCAGTTTGGCAACTTAAGCGAAAAATACACACTGCCATCGCTTTCAAAGTTTTTACTAGAACCGCACGCGATTCGAAGTGGCGGACGCATGCCGCGTCTGACACAAGACCCTAGCGAAGCTTCACAAATCGCCGCGTATCTGTTGCGTGATGTTGTGGTAAAAGCGACACGCGGCAAATTCACGCGTCGTGTATATCGCGGCCGATGGGAAAACCTGCCGGACTTCGCAAGCCTCGAGGCAGAGAGTACAAGCGAAGTGGAGGGGCTGAAGATTGACGACATCCAACCAGGCTCGAACTATGGCGTAACGTTCACGGCCAACATCCACGTCGATCACCCAGGACAAACGGCGTTCCGTTTGACGTGCGATGACGGAGCAAGCCTGCGCATTGGCGGCAAGGACATCAATCACGACGGGATCCACCCCGCAACCACCAAGAACGGAAGGATCAAACTCGATCAGGGCGTTCATGAAATCGTCGTGTCGTATTTCCAAGGTGGTGGTGAAGCTGTCTTGAGTCTCGAAGCAAGAGATCCTGATCTGGGTTGGCTCGACATCGGGGAATGGGTCGAGGATCCCCAGCGCGATCAAGAAATGTCTCTTGTTCCTAACCAGTACCAAGCTGAATCACGTTTAGTCGAAAGAGGAAAACAACTTTTCGCGACGAGTGGCTGTGTAAATTGCCACCGCTTTACCCCTGAGAATGCGTCGGAGCCTCAACGTGCTCAACTCGTTGGCGAGCCATTGATCATAGGCAAGCCGTTGAAAGAACTTGACGCAACAAGAGGCTGCTTGGCGGATGATGTTCAATCCCCAGCTGTGGACTATGAACTCACCGGGACTCAGCGTGAATCCATTCAAGCGGCATTGAGAGTTCGCAACGAGGGCAATTCCTTATCGCTCGATGATGCGGGTCACATCGAGCTCACGATGGCCTCGCTGAACTGTTTCGCGTGTCATGCTCGCGATGGTTTGGGCGGAGTGGAAGCGGATCGTGATGCGTGGTTCCAAACGACGACACCCGAGATGGGTATCGAGGGCCGGTTGCCACCACCCTTGGACGGTGTCGGTGACAAACTCAATGACGCTTACATCGTCAAGCTTTTGAATGAAGGTGCGAACGAACGACCGTACATGAAAACACGGATGCCAGCTTTCGGGCATGAGCAACTCGCGAAATGGCACGACGCGGTAAAGAACCTCGATCGTCGCAACGAGATGCCAACCGTTGCGATTGATGACACGGATATCAACGTGATGGGTGCAGGTCGCGTTTGCGTCGGCAATTCCGGTCTTGCGTGTATCAAATGTCACCGTTTCGGTGACGAGACGGGTGGCGGTATTGGTGCGATTGATATGCTCAAGATGACCGAACGATTGCGTCCTGAGTGGTTTTATCGGTATCTGCTTGACCCACAGAAGTATCGACCTGGGACTCGCATGCCATCCAGTTTCGCTGAAGGCAAGTCCGTACTCACAACTCTCTATGACGCCGATCCCGGCAAACAGATTGATGCGATGTGGTGTTACCTGTCGCAAGGCAGTGATGCGAAACCGCCGGTCGGTTTGGTGGAGGGGGCGATCGTACTTGGACCCGATGCAAGACCTCGGATTTACCGCAACTTCATCACGGGTTCGAGCCCTCGCGGTATCGCCGTCGGTTATCCAGGCGACGTTAACCTTGTCTGGGATGCTGATCGAATGACGATTGTCCAGATTTGGAAAAACGGTTTCATCGACGCGTCCAAACACTGGATCAATCGCGGGCAAGGCAGCCAACAACCACTCGGTGACGCGGTGGTCGAGCTTCCGTCAATCCCGTCCGTGGGCGCATTGAATTCCATCAACGAAACTTGGCCCGAGCAATCACTGCGTGATCGGGGTGCGAAGTTCCGCGGATATGTGTTGGACTATGCCGGCATGCCAACATTCAAATACGAAGCCGATGGATACCTCATCGAAGACAAGCCAATCGTCGTTACTGAGGAAGGCCGTGTCGGTCTGCGTCGCACCATCATTGTCACGCCAACGAGTCCTTCCACCGCGACCACTCTCGTGTGGAGCGCCGCCCGAGGAAACATCAAATCAACTGGCGCAGACAGCTATCGCATCAATGACCTGTACGACGTGAAAGTGAGTGGCGTCAAAGTGGAACAAGTCTCTGTTGCTGGCGAGAACGAATTACGGGCGCTACTCCCTGTTGGCAAACGAATCGAACTATCGCAAGAAATCACTTGGTAAACATCGACATGAAAACAACTTTCTCCTTAATCCGAGTCAGCGCATTTGCGTTCGTCGTGATGCTATCGCTTGGACAACCTGCGATCGCCCAAGAAGCTGATGAGTCCAAATATTACAAAATCACACGCTTTGAAACTCCACTGGATGAGACCATCGAAGCATGTGGATTTCAATTGATGGATGACGGACGCATGGCGGTGTGCTCGCGCCGTGGTGACATCTTTATGATCGAGCGACCGTTTGATGCACATGTCGTAGCGGACCAGTTCAAAGTATTCGCACGCGGCCTGCATGAGCCGCTCAGCTTGTCGACTCGGGATGGATGGCTTTACGCAACCCAGCGACCGGAGGTGACGCGGATGCGTGACACCGATGGTGACGGACTTGCGGATGTATTCGAAACCTATGCTGATGGCTGGGGCATTTCTGGTGACTACCACGAATACGCTTTTGGCTCAAAATTCGACGCTCAAGGCAACATGGCGGTGACGCTTTGCTTAACCGGCTCGTTCAGTAGCAACGTGCCGTTTCGCGGTTGGGCAATGAAGATTTCTCCCGATGGCGATGTGACACCTATGACCAGTGGTGTTCGTTCACCAGGCGGCATGGGCGTGAATTTGGAAGGCGATTTGTTCTACACGGATAACCAAGGTCCTTGGAATGGAACCTGTGGATTGAAACCGCTTCGACAAGGAAAGTTTGTGGGCCACCCAGGCGGATTTGAGTGGTTCAAACTCAGCGAAAATAAAATGGGCGACAAGCCAATCGAACCGGAGAGCGGCAGCCGTCTTCACATCCAGGCGGATCGAATCGAACAACTGGATGTCCCAGCCGTGTTGTTCCCGTATTCAAAAATGGGTCAAAGTGCTTCGGGGATCGCGTGCGATATCTCCAGTGGAAAGTTTGGCCCATTCGCCGGCCAGTTATTCGTTGGCGACCAAACGCACAGCACTGTGATGCGAGTGTTTTTGGAAAAAGTCAGCGGACGTTACCAAGGTGCATGTTTCCCATTCCTCAAAGGCTTCGGCAGCGGAAACGTTGGCGTGGAAATGACACCTTCGGGAAGTCTGTTTGTTGGCGGAACGAATCGAGGCTGGGGTTCAACAGGCCGACTTCCGTTCGCGATCGAACGCGTTGATTGGACAGGCCAGGTTCCAATGGAAATCCGGGAGATGCGTTTGACGCCCACAGGGTTTGATTTGACGTTCACTAAACCCGTTGATGCGGCCACCGCCAAAGATACCAGTAGTTACTCGCTAAAGACGTACGCGTACGAATATCGTTCCGAGTACGGCAGCCCGGAGGTGGACCACACGACACCGACGGTTTCTTCGGTTGAAGTCTCCGATGACGGGCTGCATGCAAAACTTGCTATCAATGGGTTGATGCGCGGCCATGTGCACGAACTTAATGCTCAGGGCGTTCAATCCGCGGAAGGCGAAAAACTTCTGCACAGCCAAGCGTATTACACGCTCAACAACTTCGTTACGTCAAGCAATCCTTAGTCCAGTTTTCTTGTGATCGCGGTTGTGGATTCGGTGCTCGGCGAAACCGACGAAGGGGAAGCTAGAAAAACTCGCTGGGTAGCTCGGCACATCTCCAAGATGAGTTGGGTGTCATTGAGTAATCGCATCCACTGGGCATTCTCGTCTTCGGCGGCATGATGCAATCGGCTTGCGGCATCCGCGATGGCATCAATGCGATGTTCGCGGGCCATTGTCGTGAGTTCGTCGGCGAGCATCTTGAGCCCCACCGTATCTTTAGCATCGATCGCCCGAGCGAATCGTTCGATTTGCATACCGAACTGCATTGCGGTTCGTTTGGAAATATTCCCAGTATTTGGGCAGTTCGATACGGACTCCGGCCCCACAATCTTGGCGAAGTGTTCCACGAGTTCCGGATCAAATTGAACGCCAGCGTAACGACGCAATTCCGCAATACACTGATCGTGACTGCGGCCCTTGCGATAAGGTTTATTTGCTCGCATCGAATCATAACCATCGGCGATGGATAGCAATCGAGCAGCCAGCGGTAAACGTGGGCCGGCTGGTTCGAGGTCGCTACTCGCTCGATAGCCGTAGGGTGTATGCAGACTTCGAATCACTTCGTCAAGTTCTTCGCAATTGAATGTCCCCGCGATAATGCCGGCACCCAAGCGATCGTATTGGCGAATCAACTTCCATTCTTCACGCGAAAGCGGACTCGGCTTTGACAAAATATGATCGGGCACACCAATCTTACCGATGTCGTGCAACATCGCTGCGGTCTCAAGTATGTACGTTGATCGGTAGTCGAGTAGACCTGTTGCTGCCATCACACAAAGATCGGCAACGCGTCGGGAGTGTTCGGCAGTCTCGCGATCTCGATAGGCCAATGCACTGACGAGGGCCGTGACGGCCTCAAACGGTATCAAACGCTCGCGGTCATACTCATGAACTGGGAGGTTGGTTTTCGAGGCATGACCAGTCGACGGAGCTTGAGAAGATTCCGCGACGAACGAATCATAGACAACGACTTGATTTCGCCCCGCTTCTTTCGCAACGTACAAACATTGGTCCGCCCGTTTGATGATCGCGACGGCGTCTTCGTCGGCGTGCTCGAGTTCCGAAACACCGATACTCACGGTTAAGCGAAGTTCCTCTGGTTCATCAAAACGCAGAGACTCAATAGCGATGCGAATTTTTTCGGCGACTACCTGTGCGTGCTGGGAGTCCTGATTGGGTAACACGACACAAAATTCTTCGCCACCATATCGGCATACGAGACCCGAGTCGCTAATCGTTTCGTGGAGAGTGTTGGCAATGCGACGTAGGACTTCATCACCGACGGAATGTCCGTGGTTGTCATTGATCTGTTTAAAATGGTCGCTGTCAACCATCAAGCACGCAACGTTTGAACTGTTTTGCTGTGACTCGCCAAGAATGGGCTGAATCGAATCAAAAAACGCACGTCGATTCAAACAACCTGTCAGCGGGTCGTGCGATGCAAGCCGTTGTAGTTCACAATTTTGGTTGCCGATTTGGTCCCGATAGGTCCGCATCATCGCAAGCGAACGTTCCATCTCACTGCGGCGTAGTTCGACGTCGGTCACGTCACGAAACGTCAATAGTACGCCGCGCAAGCCACGATCGAGCTCCGCAATAGGATTGCTATTGATGAGCAAATAACGTCGCTCGCCATTCTCACGCTCAAGCAACATCATCTGGTCGGTGAGCGAAATCGCTTCGCTGAGCGAGCGTGTCCAGGGGCTCGATCCTTTGATGCTAAGTGACCAAACCCAAGGCAATCGATCGATCTTCTGTCCCAAGATCGACTGTTTTTCTAGGCCCGTGGTTTCAGAAAAGGAGTCATTTGACAGAACAATCCGTTCATGTTCGTCAACAATGAGCAAACCTTCCGTCAAGGTATCGAGTGCTTTTTGCACGCGATCCGGCACGACCGACGAACACCGCGAGAATGAATTTTGGCGGCCGATGTAATAGGCGAAGAGCACACCCATGACGGCAACGATGAATACGAGCATAGCGAGTTACACGCCAATTTGGGGCAAGGCATATCGTGTGACCGCGTTACGCGGTCGAGCATTCTAGAAATACATGTAATCCAACTTTGCGTCACAAGCGGGGGTCCGCCTGCACGGTAACCCCAATCCCGAGTGCAATTCGCAACACTCCAAGACTCTCGTTACGAGTCTGACGACTGTGACGATTGATCGGGTCGCGAAGAGTACCGGGGACCTGGATCCAGGCCTTTGATTTTGTTGACAAAATGCAACGCCACCGATCCATGACCTAGATTCCAGAGGATCAAAGTGCGCGTCCTGCTATACGGGGCGTCAATCCAACCCATGCACCAAGGGTCCGAGGAATCATTTGTCATGCCTGAACCAATCATCAATCGACTGCTGCTCGTCGAGTCCGAATCGGTCCTCGCGGAACTAGCCGCGTATCGACTGGAGTTACTAGGCTATTGCATCAACACGTGTGGCAGCGGTGCCGAAGCTTTATTGGAAATCGAGCGAGAGCGGCCGCGGATCGTGATTGTCAACACCAAGCTGATTGACGGTGACGGTTTGGAGTGGCTCGCGAGACTGAGAACGGAATACTCCGCCACAGATCTACCGGCACTCGTGTTCTCACTTGACCCAAGCCTCGAGACCGTCGAACGAGCATTTCATGCTGGGACGCAAGACTATTTGATCACGCCGTTTGACCCGACGGTACTCGAAGACAAAATCCACAAGCTACTTCAAGCCCCCGAAGCCCCGTCCAAGCGATGGGCTTTTCAACTCTTTTAAGCTTCGAGCATTACCACCATGCGACGACTAGGCGACGTATTGGTAGAGCAAGGAACGCTCACCGCAGAACAGATGGAAAAAGCGTTTGCGAGTAAACCTCGTGAGACGATGTTGGGTGATTGGCTTGTCGAGCAACAATTGCTTTCAACCATTCAGCTCGGTCGCGCGCTTGCGGAGCAATTCGGAGTTCCTTACGTCGATATCGATCCGACCACGGTAGACCCCCAGATCGCACGTCTCATTCCGCTTGACTTTGCACGTGATAACGAAGCGTGTGCAATCGCCATCTCGGGTCACTCCATGACTCTCGCGATGGTTGCGCCCGACGACATCGAAACGATCGCGGAAGCGGAATTGATGACCGGCTACCAAATCATTCCCGCAGTCGCACTCGGTGAAGACATCGAGGGATTGATCAGCCGCGTTTACGACGATCGCAGCGTTGCTCGACAAACGATCGTCGACATGAAGATCTCTGAACTGCACAAGCTTCGAGCTTCCGGTGAAGACACCAGTGTTTCATCGCTGCTCATGAGTGAGCAAGAAGACGCTCCAGTGGTTCGACTTGTGCAAGCGATTCTATCGGGAGCCGCTACGGCCGGAGCGAGCGATATTCACCTCGAACCGCACAAACCCGAAATGCGAGTTCGTTATCGTGTTGATGGTGAATTGCAACAAATCATGACGATCCCCAACCACATCGAACAATCGGTCATCAGCCGCATCAAAGTCATGGCTGACATGGATACCACCGAGAGTCGCCGACCTCAGGACGGTAATCTTGCCGTATTCGAGAATGGTAAACGCGTCGGGTTTCGCGTAAGCGGGATTCCGACGGTGGACGGTCAAAAACTCGTCCTCCGACTCCTGGATGAAGGTGCACGAACATTTGAACTCGACAAGCTGGGCATGACGCAGCGAGACAACACGATGCTGCGCTCCATGATTGACAAACCGCACGGTATGTTCGTCGTCACGGGACCAACCGGCAGCGGCAAGAGCACCACGCTCTACGCTGTGCTCCAACATTTAAACAACGTTGATCGCAACATCGTCACGGTCGAAGACCCCGTCGAATACCGGCTTTCGGGAATCAACCAAGTCCAAAGTGATAACGAATATGGCATGGGCTTCGCTAACGCGCTCAAGTACATCATGCGTCAAGACCCCGACGTCATTATGGTGGGCGAAATTCGCGACAGCGAAACTGCATCGACAGCGGTACAGGCTGCTTTGACCGGTCACTTACTCGTCAGCACACTCCACACCAACGACGCGGTGGGCGCGGTGCAGCGATTGAGCGATCTCGGCGTCGACCGTTTCAAGATTGCCGGTTCGCTCCTTGGAAGCATCGCGCAACGGTTGCTTCGTTGCGTATGCGAAAACTGCAAACGCCCTGTGGCGCTCAATGAGAACCTTTTGGATTCGTTGGACCCCGAATGGACAATTTCGCGTTCCGCCCAGTTTTATCGCGGCGTCGGTTGCAAGAAATGTCTCGGCACCGGATTCGCTGGCCGGATCCCCGTCTTCGAGATCATGCCAATCACTCCCGAGATCACGGCGGGAATCGAAGCTGGCGTTTCGAATTCGAAGTTACAAGAACTCGCAAATCAAGCCGGAATGGTGGAACTCTCGCGAGCTGGACTTGAACAAGCGCTCGCCGGACGAACGTCGCTGGAGGAAGTGTACTTCAAGACAAGTGGAGACCGACGAAGTAACGAAGCCAAGAAAGCGGGCGGTCGCCGCGATACCGACCCCGTTGTTCATACCGCGTCCGCCTAATCACGACCCGTAACAAAATTCACGAACGATCATTGATGTCTCGACCTTCAACTCTTTCCGCAACAGTTTCAGGCAACGGTTTGTTTTCACAAATCAGTCGCATGATTCGTACTTTGCAAGCGATCGAAGTTGGCCCCAAACGCCAGGGCCGCTCAGCTCGAATCGGCTTGACCCAGCTCTCGCAACTACTGCGATTGCTGATGATGTTGCTCGAAAACGGATTGTCCATGCCCCGGGCCCTCTCATCGTTGGCTGCGGACCATTCGATGAAGAAGTACCGCGACTTGCTCATCCATATGCGGTTAGTCATCGAAGCAGGCGGCTCGCTCAGTGAAGCGATGAGTCAATACCCACGCACGTTCACGCCGATGCAAATTCAACAAGTCCGCATTGGTGAGCAAAGCGGATCGCTCGAAAAGGCGATGGGCCAAATCTGTGAACAAGTTGAACGGAAGGTCTCGCTAAGAAAACGTATCATTAAGAAAGTTTCGTATCCCATCATGATCACGCTCGCTGGAAGCGGGTTAATGATTTTCATGTGCACCTTTGTCGTGCCTGAGTTTGAAAACGTGTACGCAAGCAGTGGCGTCGAGCTACCCGTCGTTACTCAAGTTGTTACGCGAATCAGTCGACTTGTTATCAACTACGGATTGCTTGTTTTCCCCGTGATCTTTGCGTTGATCATGATCTGGAAAACGGCTCGAAAGAATGCCGATCTCGCCAAACGCACTGACGCCTTCATGTTGCGATTGCCGTTGATCGGACCTTGGCTGCGTGATGCAGCGGTCTTACAGTTCGCTGAAGCGGTTTACTCGATGGTTGAATGCGGCTACACGCCTGTCGATGCTGTGAAATCGGCTTCGGAATGCGTTCGGAATCGTGCCGTGCGTGCTTCGGTCGAAGATGTCAAACGTAGCGTCCAACGTGGCGAACGACTCAGCACCGAACTGGCCAAACACGATCGATATTTCCCTGCAACGATGTGTCAACTTGTTGGCATTGGCGAACAGTCTGGCGACTTCGAGCGGGCGATGCGGGGAACAACGAATCACTTGCGAGAACGTCTCGAGACTCGAATCGACGCTAGCGTCGGAATGCTCGAACCCACACTGACGATTCTGCTCGCGATCATGATTGGCGGAATTGTGCTCTCAATTTACACACCGATGTTCCATATGTTCGAGGTCTTGGAATAATGCTTGATCAGAAAAATACGGTTCGTCGCCGAGCATTCACGCTACTCGAAATCATGCTCGCCGTGATCATCGTGGCCACCGTTGCGGCGTTGGGGATTGCTCATGTCCGCAAGCCAGCGGCGGGCGCTCACCAAAACGCATGCAACATGCATCGCGAGATGCTACAAGGGCTCGCGGAATGCTACGCCGAAGAGCAGGACGTTGCTCCGTCACGAGACCTTCGCGAATTAGTCGGATTCGACTACGTTGACGGGAAATTGCCACGTTGCCCGTCAACGGCAACACCTTACGAATGGCTAGGTGGTGTGGTTAGCTGCCCGACCCACGAAGCCACTCGCTAGCTGAAACCTGATTGTTGCTGCGCGGTTCGAGTATTCACTGGTGAAGCGAAGTCACCCAGACTTGGCTTCCAACGTCGACACCGAGCACCTCAGCCGCCGAGGTGGAGACGGCCAGTGCGTCGGAGTTCACATTCAGCACGAGGCTCGTAAAACCGTATTGCGTCGATGCCACAATCGCATTCGGTTTTTCATTGGGCGTTTGCTTTTCGTCGTTTACTTGATCGATGCGACATATCCGCGAACCTTTTACCGCAGCGATCTCGTCCGTTGCACAACTCACGACTGGGCCAGCGTCGAAGATGTCAACTTCGTCGGTTTTACGAAAACCTTGATTCTGGAGCATCGCGAGTGCTGGTTGGGTTTCGATGTGAACTTCACCGATACTCTCTCGTACTTCTGGAGGCAACAGATCGAGATAAATTGGGTGCTCAGGCATCAGCTCTTCGATGAACTCTTTCGAGACGGTGCTCATCGCATCCGCCACGGCAAACTCAACTGGAATGAAACGACCTGATACGGCATCCCAGAAAGGTACTCGGCCGTCGGCTTCCGCTTTACCTCGCATCTCGGCAATCACGCGACTGGCGAACCGATCACGTCGAGCTGCGATCACCGTGAATCGTGAAAGCGAAAGCCAGCGACCATGCCCTTGTCCGCGGTATGTTCCTCGCAGGAACAGACTCCCAATTTCCGTCGGTCCGTCATGCACTCGGTTCATCGCGAGGCTCGTCCGCGCATGCGATACATTGAGCGTCTTGCTCGAACATTCCTTCGTCACCAAGCGATAGGAGTAAAACGCTTGATGCCCGCCTGTTTTGGCGTAGATGGTCGATGTTCCGACAAGTTCTCCGCTTTCTTCATTGGCAAGCACCAAGACATACGGCTCGTCTTTGGTGGATTGCCCCGTGCGCGAGAACGCGAACACCGATTGCTCGACTCGATCAAGAAGTTGAGCTCGATCGAGTTGTAATGTTGTCAGTCCCCGAGTGGCGCTGCGAATAAGCGTTTCAAGCTTGTCGAGGTCGTCGATTCGAACCGCTCGGACCGTCCACATGTTGGCAACTCTCTAGGCTGGTGTAAGCGCCACGGATTCCTTGATCGCTGCGACTCGAACCAACGCTCGTTCAAGGAGTTCCAATGCCAGATCAATGTGCGCATGCGTGGTGATTCCTGGCGGTGGCAAGAAACGGATTCGTGTTGGATCCGCGCCGCAAAGAAAACCTAACAATCCAACCTCAAACATTGTGTCCATGAGCAGCTTTGCGTCGTCGTAGCTTCCGTCGCCGGGAGTGATCGCAATCATCATGGCTTCGCCGAACGGGCCGCTCAGTAGCGTGGGGAACTTGCGACTCAACGACTCAAGGCCAGCTTGGAAGTACTCGCCGCGAACCGCGTTTTGGCCCCGCTCACCGAAGCACTTGGCTTCCTCGAGTGCATCCAGTATCGCAATGCCGGTTGCAATCGATGACGAAGCTCCGGTGAAGGTTTGGCTGATGACCGGCCCCGTGGGTTGGAATGTCTCACGATAGAGCGTCGCACAGACCTGGGTGATTTTACCGACAGTTACGATATCGGCAAACTCGTCGAGTCCGTAGTGCTGGAACGCGAACGGTCGTGTGGTTCGTGAGAAGGACTGGATTTCGTCAAAGATGATCGGAATCCCCGCCTGTCGAAGCGGACCACAGATTGCGCGAAAAAACTCTGCACTGCCTGGGTAGTAACCGCCTTCACCGGCGATCGGTTCAGCCCAGAAGGCCGCATACCGTCCAGGATGTCGATGCAGCAACCGATGCAGCTCGTCCACCGCGTAGCGTTGACTTCGCTCAGGATTCGCCGGTTCACGAAATGGCAAATAGTCAACATTCAGCGCCAACGGCAATCCCATGCGATACTTTGCTTTGTCCGTCAAAGCCGCCAATGCAATCGAACGGCCAGCGAAACAATGATCAAATGCGATGACACGATCTGCGGGTGTTTGCTTATGAAGTACGAGCTTGAGTGCGTTCTCGTTCGCCATCGCTCCGCTTGTCGTCAAGATGCATCGACTCAGCGGTGCACCGGACTGAGATGCGAGCGAGATCAGTCGCTCGCTCATTTCGACGCTCGGTCGGTGTTGTTGTAAGTTACCTTGCATTACCGTGTCCTCAAGTGCTGCATCGATCGCGGCACCAAGCACTCTCAGGTCGCTGTGCCCACAACCATGAACACCGATCCCGCCAATCATATCGAGCTTGACACTTCCGTCGGCAAGTTCTACGAAAGGCCCGTTTCCAAGACCAGACGCTAAATACGGCCAAATCGGTGGACCGCCTTTCGTTGCCGATAATCGCTCGAGCCATGATTGGTACGTCGACGCCATTTCAGCACAAGGCGGTTTCGCAGCAGAAAGTTTTGACGAATACTCTGCGACCGTTTCATCAATCAGCCGCTTGGCCTCAGCGATACGTGGATCGTCTCGGAGTTGGTCGGCGAGAAGCGTCTTTTTCGAGGCATGGGAGTTCTGGCGATCCAAGTTCAGCTTTCCAAATATTCGTAAGGGATTCGAAGAAACGGATGGTTTGATTGCGACACGTTCTACCATAGTAGCGTTTCAATCCGAAAAGGTTCATCCGGGGTGATCCGCGAACTCAAGAATAATGGCGACCACCAGACTGGCTGCGGGGACCATCGATTCCAAAACACAATACTCGTCGCTGCTATGCAATCCGTCGCCACCAACACCGAGCGTATCCACGTTGGATAATCCCAAGTCAGCAAGCTTGCTGCCGTCACAAGCGCCACCCGTGTCACGCCATCGCATCGTCCGGCCCATTCGCTGGCCCGCTCGCTCGACAATTCCCTGAAGTGCCACGAATCCCGGGTTGGAAACCTTTGACGGGGCATGGAATTCGCCCACCATTTCAACACGAAACCCGTCCGCTGAGAATTCTTCAGCCAAGCGGATCAGCTGCTGCTGGGTTACTTTTAGCGTTTCGTCTGAATCGACGCGAACGTTGAGCTGCACCACAGCGTTCGCCGGCACTTGATTGAGTGGACCGCCACCTATGACTTTGCCAACATTGATTTGGACGCCCGACTCAGGCGAATTCAAGTTCGATAAAGCAAGCGTCAGCCTCGCTGCCTGGACAATTGCGTTGCGTCCGGCCTCCGGATCGCGGCCGGCATGCGCCGAACGACCCTGAACAATGAACGAAAAGTTTCCCGATCCTTTTCTCGCTCGCACAAGCGTTCCGTCGGGCAATGTCGGTTCGAAAAGCAGCGCCACGTCGAATTGCGGTGCCAACTCTTGCATCAAGACTTTCGAGGCTGGCGAACCAATCTCTTCGTCTGGATTAAGGAGCACCGAAACGCCAACCGACTCCGCTAGCTTAAATTTCATCAATGCGGATAGTGCCGTAAAGATTGTCGCAATTCCACCTTTTGCGTCTGCGGTCCCAGGCCCTATCAACCGGCTACCGTCAACACGACACTTCGATGGCTGATGCTCAACGGGATAAACGGTGTCGTAATGAATCATAAGCAGCACACGTTTTTCTGCGTTGGGTCGCAAGTGCCACAACAGCCCCGGCCCAGTCGGCTGCTCCGCCCACCGTCCGTCCGCGCCGAGGATACGAACCGGCGGCAGTTCCCGTCGAGTGAACTCAACACCGATTTGCCGAAAGTCCTCAGCGAGCACGTCAGCCATGTGTCGGAGATTCTCCACATCGAGTGACCATGAATTGGTGTCACACCAGCGAGTCAAACGCTCGACACTCTCCGCGTGCTGTTGCTCAAACCACGTGATGACATTGTTCACCGTGTCTTCCCCCTATTCCCACGTTGGATCGCTCCTGGGATGCTCCGCCCATGAGTTGGATATTCCTTACAATCGCTTCCGCGTCGCTGCTTGGTGTCTATGACATTACCAAGAAAGTCTCGGTCAAGCACAACGCCGTCCCGATTGTGCTACTTGCGAGCGTTTGCTTTGGAGCCATCTTGTGGCTGCCGATGCTCGTCCTCTCACACACCGCGTACCGAGACATTCTACCATCGCTGCTTCTCGTCACGTCGCTGAGTACGGCGGAGCACGGGTTATTGTTTGCCAAGAGTGTGCTGGTTGGAATGTCTTGGACGTGCGCGTTTTTTGCGATGAAACACTTGCCTCTATCGATTGCTGCACCCATTCGTTCCACCAGCCCCCTGTGGACGATTGTTATCGCGACATTGTTTCTTGGCGAGCGACCGACGCTGTGGCAGTGGACAGGAATACTCGTCGTGCTCGTATCGTTCTGGCGGTTCTCCATGCTTGGAGCACGCGAAGGCATCCATTTCACACGCAACCGATTTGTGCTTTGCATGGTACTCGCGACTCTACTCGGTTCGCTGTCATCGATCTACGACAAAGTCCTTTTGCAAAACTTGAAAATCGAACCTGCGACTGTCCAAGCCTGGTTCACGATTTATCTGGTTCCCGTCATGCTTCCTCTCGCCATGCGGTGGTACAAGCTGGACCGAGTGCGAGTGCCATTCGAGTTCCGTCGATCGATTCTCATGATCAGCCCGCTGTTACTTGCAGCCGACTTTCTTTACTTCACGGCGCTAGCGAACCCAGACGCACTCGTTTCGATCGTCTCGACGCTGCGGCGCTGCAGCGTCTTGATTCCCTTCCTATTTGGCATCCGAGCCCTTGGCGAAGCCAACTTCCGCAGCAAAGCCACCTGCCTCGCCACGATGCTCATCGGCGTCGCCCTGCTTTCATGGAGTTAGTAGCTGTCGAGGCTCACCGCAAGCTAGTATTCGCAAAAGAGAGCAAGCGGAACGAACGCAAGAATAACGTTCCATTGCAAACGGTGATTGAGCGGTTACCCGTATCACTATCACTCTAAGTCACTGTGAATGAATCCATTCATCATCCTTGTTCGTTTGCGTGGACGGCGGGACGCACCGATACTTGTCTAGGCGCCGGTTCGCGTAGAAACAATGTCAACGAGCTCTGCAAGCGAATGAATCACCGCAGTGGGATTTGATTCTTGGAGTTGCCTTTCACTCTGCGCACCCGTTGTAATGCCGAATGTCATGCCGCAATTCGCATTCTTGCCTTCTTCAATATCGACCTGTGAATCACCGATCTTGGCCACCGCCTGGGGATTGGCAAGACCGAAGACCTCCATGGCTCGGTAAATCATGTCCGGTGCGGGTCGACCGTTCTTGACATCGCTCGCGGTGACGAGCGCATCAATGTCCTGACCGACTTCCCAACCAAGTTTTCTGACAAGTTCTTCGGCGGTTGGACGGTCATAGCCCGTATTGAGCACCACCCTGATACCTCGTTCTCGCAACAATTTAAAAACCTCGGTGGCTCCCGGCTGTTCTCGCACATCGAGTTCGGCATAAGCCAACGCAAGACGCTGCTTGAAGTCCGCGAATATCGTTGCGACTTCCCCTGCTGAATGCTCTTTGCCATCGAGGGCGAGAACATCGCGAATCGCCTGTGATTTTTCTTTTCCCGCTCCAGCCATTTGAACCTGGTCCTGAGTGAACTGGTACCCAGCAGCATTGATCGAAGCACGAACTGTCTTGTAGACGACATTGTCTTCGTCCACCGTCGTCCCTGCCATGTCAAAAACAACCAACTCAATCATTGTAGATCTCCTTCAAATGGTGTTGCGAGAATCCGGCACTGCTGGTCATCCCTTTTCCACCAATGCCTGTTGCAATGTGAATGTTTTCACCAACCGTCTCAACAAAAATGCCTTCTGGATTCTTTGTTTGGCTGTAGATGCCGTACCAGCTTGATTCAATTTCCCAAGATAGCAGATTAAATATCTTCCGACCTTCACTGACAAAGAACTCATTGATGTCCGTGCGAAGCTCGAAACCAAGAGAACCCGACTCGACGACCTTTGCGTACTCATGTGAGTCGCCCAGGATGATTCCGCCATCGGCTTCCTGTTTAAAAAGAATGTGCACTCCCCACTCACTTGCAAAATCCGTTTTTGACTCCTTGGACTTGATTGCCGTCCACGACGGGCACTGCGAAAAACTCTCATACCTCCGAATTGACCGTCCCGTCAGGACATTCCCCTGAACAGATACCTGAGGCTGGGAGCGAAGACGCAACATTTGCAACTTGACTAACTCCAGTTCGCTGGCCCGAAACAAGTCCGGGTAAAGAGTTTGGAATTCGCTTCCGCAACAGAGCACCAGCTTCTGAGCTCCAAAGGTCCGGCCGTCCGTCGTCGTTGCGGTAACACTTCCGTCGCCTGTGGTTTCAAGTCGACAGACGCAAGTATTGAAATGGCTGTAGAAGTTTGATTGCTGGGACAGAAAACGGTGCAACCGATGAATCATCATTCGAGGATCGACCGATACTTCGTCGGGAAAAAACAACCCGCCTTTGCAATAGTCGCTTCGCAACTGGGGATACCGAGCGACGCACTGTTGTGTGGTCCACAATTGCGATGGGTAATCTACTGCCTTGTTGATGGGGTGGAGTTCTTCAATCAGTGATAACTCGTCTTCGTTGGACGCAATGTAGATACTACCCTGTCGTCTCACGGTGATATCCAGTTGCGATTGAATGTGTTCATAGATTCGCAAACTAGTACGACCGAACTGCTGCCAACGCTGATCCAAACCCGACGGGACAACCTGGCCAAAGTTGCGAACGCTTGCGCCACAAGGCTCGGCACTACGTTCGAGTAGTCGCACACTCAGTCCCCGAACTTGTGCGTGGTACGCATGGAAAGCCCCAAGGACTCCTCCGCCGATTACCAGCAAGTCCACCTTGTCATCCGTCGATGTCACTGATCATCTTCCTTCGCAAGAGGTTGAGGGAGCGTTCGATAATAATGAAACGCGAGAAACAGGGTAATTAGCATAGAAACGACGGCCACCGTCGCGGACGTCCAGATCAACAAACTTAAGAAGTCAACTTCGCCGGTCGTTGTGTTCCGAAAGATCATAACTCCCACATAGCCGAGATAGCCAATCGCGTCGGCAAGATACATCAAATATCCAATCGTACCAATTTCTCGAAATGCTGCGATCATTCGCTCGAACACGGTCGTATGAAATGCGACATAGGGGACGTAAGTTCCGAGCCCGAGAAGCACCATGAACGACATCGGAGTGAGTAGACCAAGCTGTTGTCCTGCTATGGAAACAAGCACAATAGAAAAGCCAATCCCAAGCAATGCAATTGACAACAAAAACGCGACTCGATTGTTCCGAATTAGAATGGCCAAGCCATTGATGAAGACCACTCCGATCATCACCCAGAATTCCGAACGAGCATAGACATCGGGCTCATCATCCACACCAAGATCTTGCCAAACTTCGACGGCGAAGTCATCCCGGATGCTTCTCACGATGGTGAGCAACACGTAAACGGCAAGCAGACCGATCAGGCCGATTGAATGACGTCGAAAGAAGTTCTGGCGTTCAACCTTCGTCATGGGTGCTCGCTTGGATCGTTCTCGTTCATCGTCCGCTGATGGAGGCGGAATATGCGCCAGTAACCACACGAACGTCAAAAGCGGAATCACGAAGATTAGCCCTGTCAGAAACGGCATCCAGTACGGATCGACCTGATAGTCCTGAAGCAAGGTTCGGCCAATCGATTTCATAAACCCTGAGGAGAGAATAAAACTCGCACACAAACCGGCCGACAGTGTCTCCGTGACTTTGCGTCCTTCCAAAAACCCCAGCACAAGCCCGAATACCATACCCAGTGGAAGTCCATTGAAGAACAACCAGACCGCATTCCATGGAACCGGGGTGATGGCAAAAAGCAGCAACGCGAATTCAGCGCACCCGATTAACGCGATAATCGAAACCGCCCGGAAACGAGGCGGCATCTCCGAAACGACTTTAATTCCCACAAACTTGGAAATCGTATATCCCGCTACTTGCGCTGCGACAAGAATCGTCTTGAAACCAATTCCTAGCCACACTTCGTCTCCGTAGGTTGCCGCCGTGAACGGCTTTCGGAATGCGTACATACAAAAGTACGTCCCGAACGCAGCGATAATGCAATACACTGAGAACGATGCTGGATTCGCATCGCCAAGTCGCTTGCTGATCCAGTGCACGTCTTGTTGCATCAATATATTCAGTTTGCGGCGAAGTATTGTCGAAAGTCGTGTCTAGGCAAAGCACTCTACTCGATCCAGACTAAGAAAACCCGAGCTAGGGTACCAGTGGACGCAACTCTCGATCCAGGAACGACTGCCTCAATAGAGCCGGAGCCGTCCCGGTCACTCCAGGGCGAGTTGCACAACAACCTTGAAAAATGCGGCTTGTACCATGCGGCTTGTACCATGCGGCTTGCCAGTCCAGTGGTGCAGTTGGTGACCGGTGGGCGAAACTGCCCAATGTAGAATTTGCCTGCTTTGAAGAACTAAATTTGTGTACCGCAGAGCGAAGCTGATGACCGGCAATGCGGAATCGTTTCATTCCGTGGAGACTATTTATGAATCGTTTTGCAATGGAGTTTGACGCGAAGACACAATCGTTCACGCGAATCAATACTCCTGAGCTCCAGCTCCGTTCGGGCGAGGTGCTTGTCGAGGTCATTTGTTGCACGATTTGTGGCAGCGATCTTCATTCTTTTTGTGGTCGACGAAGCGTACCGGCAAATTGCGTGCTTGGACACGAAATCATCGGGAGGATTTCCGGGTGGGCCGACGGAGACGTTCCACGTGATTATCACGGAATGGCACTTCGCTATGGACTACGGGTTACTTGGGCGATGGCTGTTGGTTGCGGAACATGCTTCTATTGCCGAAACAGGCTCAACCAAAAGTGCAAGTCGCTGTTCAAATACGGACACGAATCCGGTGGTATCGCTCGCCCGACCGGAGGTTTGAGCACACATTGCGTGTTGGTTCCCGGTACTCCCATTTTTCGTATTCCGGACGAGCTTTCTGACGAAGTGTCAAGCCCTGCTAATTGCGCCACAGCCACCGTTTGTGCCGCCATGCGACTAATCCAAGAAACACATCCAGTCGTCGGCGCCACCGCCTTGATCATGGGAGCTGGAATGCTTGGCGTAACAGCCTCAGCTCAGCTGAGTGACTTGGGCGCTCGGCACGTCGTCGTCGCCGATCCGATTGCGGAACGACTCAAAATCATGTCATCATTCGGAGCCACGCATACCGTCAGTGCGACGAATCAAGGTGAATTGCAAGCCGTCCTGTCATCGCTCACCGAAGGACGTGGTGCCGACTTGGCCTTGGACTTTGCCGGAGTAAGCGCCGCGGTGGAAACGTGTCTCGCGTCGGTTCGCGTTGGCGGATGCGTCCTACTCGCCGGTTCCGTGTTTTCTTCAGGCGACGTTTCCGTTTCGCCGGAACAGTTCGTTCGCCGGATGTTGACGGTCCGCGGGCTGCACAATTACCTGCCCCAAGATCTTAACAGTGCCATCGAGTTCCTCCAGCGCACTCGCAATCGCTTTTCTTTTGGTGACTTAGTCGCCCAAGAATTTTCTCTCGACCAGACTCAACAAGCCTTTCTATATGCGAATGAACATCGGCCCGTACGAGTCGCTGTAAAACCAAAACAGACATCGGGTATCGACCGACCGACCGCTTTCGGCTCGTGTTGATTGGATGAAAAAATGCACGCCGACATCAACCTTCACAAAAAATTCATAGTCGCAGCAACTACAATGAGAAACAACGCGGAGCCTTGGTCAAGTCAGTGTTGAGGATTGATAATTAGAATCGTCAGCCCTGCATTGGACGACCAGCTATCTGTCCAGTCATAGGTTTCTCGCGATCAGGTCGTTAAGAGTATGTGGCTAAGCGAGGAAGTGGGTTGTTTATCGATCACGTACTGCTCGCATTCAGGCGCGGAGACCAACGATGGAAACTGAGCAAGGGCTCAAACCGAAATTTTTACCGCTACTCACCGACGTCAAAAGACCAACGACGTCGGAGGAAGCTGTGGACACGATTGCGTTCGTTCTCGCGGGTGTTGACCCCGCTGAACGCTATAATCTCTCTCATGGCCACATGGACTTGCGTAGCCTCGCAGCTGACCACGCTGTTAAGCGGGTTGGCCCCAGTTCCGCATTGCGAGATGATCACAAATACATCCTTGCTCCTCTGTTCGATTTCAAGACCGTGGATTTTGAGGAGATTTGGCAAGATGCAAAAGAGGTACCATCAGGCCAAGAGGCCACCGAGTTTCTCAAGCTGGCCAAGCAGCTTCATCGGTTTGAAATAGACGCTGAAGGTAGCGAATTGCGTGCGCCATCGAATGCGGAGCTGATTAAGCAAGTTCGCGAGCACTCACATCGATTGCTTCATCGCCTCTATCGAAGTGCTGTTCGCCACGTCGAGGAAAGCGTCAAAAAGCCCTGCAAGACGCCTTCGCCGCCGTGGTATGTATTGGCACTCGATCGACTCGGATTCCGTAAGCGTGCTATGCCAGCAAGCGTTCACGTTGACAACGAGATACGGGATGAGGCAACTCGTTACATCAGGGACTCGATCAAGATAGGTCGAATTTTACGAGTGGGTCGACGTGGCTAGCCGTTCGGGGTTGCGAAGTGCTGCGACAAGCGTACTCCGTATGGTCCCGTGCTCAAACAGATCGTGAAGCTTTGCGGAATTCTGTAAGCAGTGGACGACGCTCTTCCCGGAGCACGCTAGTATCTAACGAGGTGATGGAAAGTGGCTCAGCTTGCGTCGACGGACGTAAGGATGTGCCGCATTGCCGGTGAGTGTGCGCACGCTCATCGGCTTTTTTTCAGCGTGTCGCTTTGACTGGGCGTTTGGCGAGTGGCAAGACGCAGATGGTCGCTGGTCAGTCGACCAGCGATGAGTAATCACCACCAAGTCGCCTTGGTTGAACCTGTGTCGTCAACAGCAACCGTTTTCAACTTAAATAAAGTCAAGCTGCAAGTTTTCACAAACAGTTAACAGGTTGTACATAACGAGCTAGAACATGGTGTTTTCCGTGCAAGCGAACTCCGGTTTCGACAGCATTTTCTGTTTTACAAGCCTATTTGGCGCTTGCGAGGCATCCGCAATCGCGTCACCGATTGTTCCCGACCACTTGCTCGCATAGTTTGCTCCTTTGACGCTAGCTGGGCGTGTCGTCCATGCTTATGAGGGATGTGTTGGTAGTTGCGGAATATGGACGAATCCTCGGTCAACGCTGCTAGCGATTCAGGTGATGAGTCACTTGACTCGCCCACCATTGCTCCGCATTTGCGATCTCAAAATCCGCATTGCTACACTTTAGGTTCGACGCCGGCATATCACTCGATCTCGTCGCCACAGTATCAGGACATTGATGACTACGAAGTGCTTGGCGAAATCGCTCGTGGCTCAATGGGAGTGGTGTACCGAGCGCGACACACTGGGCTCGATCGAACCGTTTCTCTGAAGATGATCTTGGACTCGGGCAGTCAAACAGAGTTGTCCCGAAAACGGTTCTTAAATGAAGCCCAGGCTGCAGCTTCGCTTGATCACCCGGGGATTGTTCCTGTCTACGATGTGGGAAGCTGCGGTGGATTCCCCTACTTCACCATGGCTTACATCGAGGGGACGAGTTTAGCAACGCTACTCGCAACTGGACCACTGGAGGCAAAACGCAGTGCCGAAATCGCTGAACAAATCGCTCGCGCTGCAGCCCACGCGCATCAGCATCACATCATCCATCGTGACTTGAAGCCAGCCAATGTTCTCATCGACGCACATGGCACCTCGCATGTCACCGATTTCGGCGTCAGTAAATCACTCAAAGTGGACTGTGATTTGACGAGCAACGGCGAAGTTGTCGGCACACCGCACTACATGCCGCCCGAGCAAGCCAGTGGTCGCGGCGGTGAAATTGGACCTGCCTCCGACGTCTACTCCATAGGTGCCATCCTGTACGCGATGCTGACTGGACGGCCACCGTTTCAAGCTGCAACACCCATCGAAGTCATCTCGCAAGTCTTGAACCAAGATCCTGTTCCGCCAAGAGCGCTAAACGCGAGCATCCCTCTCGATCTTGAAATCATCACGCTCAAGTGTCTGAGCAAGTCAACCCATGATCGCTACGCTGAAGCTAACTTCCTCGGTGACGATCTACAGCGTTACCTGCGAGGCGAGCCGATTCTTGCCATGCCGCCTGGAGTCGCTCGCAAGCTCATGTTCTTTATACGCCGCCACGTCATGTGGGCCAGCGTGTCTGGCTCGGTAGCAATGGTACTTGTGTTACTTACGTCGATCGTAATGTGGTCCTACCTTCGTGCGCAATCACGAATTCTGGACCTCGAGGACGACCTTGCGATTGCCGAGCAGCAGGTCGCCAGCGAACGAGTCATGCTCACTCGCTTCTTATCTCAACATGGTGAAGGTTCGATCGAAGCATCGCAAATCGCCCAACTCGAACTTGACCGAATCACGACAGCGTCCAACCTGATGCTTGCCGCAGGCAAGACCGACTTGGCGTTTGAGCTTGCCGTCGAAGCCGTCCGATTTTCGCAAGCGAATTCGATTTCCGTCCCCAAGGAGAGCCTGAAATTTGTGCTGGACATCATAGCGGAATACGACACGGCATCCTCTGCTGACCAAAGCCCGGTTGAGCTTGAAGTTGAAGGTTTTGATCGTGAGCAAGTCACTCATTTACTTGAACAAGCGAGCCAGCGAATCACGCACCCGATGAGCCCGACGCAACGCAACATCTTTGGGCTCAATCCGACCCTGTCCGACGATTCCGAAACCACGCACTCACGCTCCAAAAATGCACCATGACGGCTAAGTTAAAAGTATCTGTGATCGATGGCCCCGACCGTGGTCGCGAGTTCACGTTAAACGGCGATCAACCGCTGATGATCGGTCGAGGAAGCGATAGCGACACCAAAATCCGCGATCCCGCACTCAGTCGCATTCATTGCAGTATCGAAATCGCAGCCCGTCGGATCGTCCTTGCCGATCGAGAAAGCTCTTCGGGAACGTTTATCCGAGGCGTACGAATTACCTCGCCACAGACGCTCACGCCCGGTAGTGAATTTCAAATTGGTGATTCAATCCTGCGCGTCGACGTTGAAAACCAACTAGACGCACCCACTGTCACGCCTGTACTGTCTCTCAGCTTGCAACCGGACCTTCGCCCCACTCAGCTTGCAACGGAAGCGTTCCGCCCAGTTCACGAACTCGAAGGCGAAATGTTCCTGCGTTTCCGACTTGATCAACTTGTCTCGGCTGGCCGCAATAGCCTCATCTTTAAAAGCTTTGATACGAAGCGCGATCGCGTGGTCGCCGTCAAAATCTTGAAGCCTCAAATGGCTACCACCGATGCACAGCGTGATCGGTTCATACGTGCCATGCGAACAATGTTGCCGATCGTCCACCCCAATCTCGTTCGTACGCGAAAGGCTGGACGCAAAGGCCCGTACTGCTGGGCCGCATTTGAGTGGGTCGATGGAGTCAGCGTCACTAAACTGATTGAAAACATTGGCATCGGCGGACTGTTGCCATGGCAAGAAGTCTGGCGAGTTGCCGTACATATCGCGAGGGCACTGGATGAAGCAGGCAAGCGTCGCGTCGTCCATCGCAACGTCACACCCTCGAATGTCCTGAGACGAAACCAGGACCGATCATTTTTGCTCACCGACTTGATCTTTGCTCGCGCGTTGGAATATACCGATGCAGCAGCCTTAACACGTCCCGGCGATGTGCTCGGTGAACTCGCTTATATGGCGCCCGAATTACTCCTTGATACTGCCAGTGTCAACGAACGATGTGATCAGTATGGACTTGGGGCGACGCTTTATGCGTTGCTTACTGGCAAGCCACCGTACGTCGCGATCAACGTCGCCGATTTCCTAGAGAAACTCAAATCTGGACCACCCGATAACCCCACGCATATCCAACTAGGCACCGACGAGCGGTTTTGTGATGTCGTGATGCGGATGATTCGCATATCACCAGATGCTCGCTACGAATCACCGCGAGCCCTACTCAAAGACCTCGAGCGCGTCGGAAAGCTCGGTGGTATCGAAGCCGATTGGTCGGACTGGATTTAATTGGCCATCCAGCACTGCCTACATGATCACCAGGTGCGAGATACTGTCGCAATCACTTGCAAGACGAGTCCAACATAGATCGGTGCCAGCGACGCAGTGACCAATGCAACCGCAACCATCGACACTAACGTACAGATCGATTTTTTTGATCAGGCTGCTGCGACGCGCAAACGGATTTGAATGAGCGAAAATCGCGTCGACATGATCGTGTCAACCATTGCTTTTTATGGCCAAAAATCATGGCTATCCGCATGTTGAACGTTTTGATTACCCCCGTCGCTCTTGACTTCTCAATGCAGGGTGTTAGCATCGTACGGCTAGCTTAGCGGTACTTTCTCAAGCTTTAGCCTGCTTTGACCCCGCTTAGCATTGTTAGCGAGTCTTGTCTTTTAAGCGTTCGCACTGTGACATTTCCAAACTCAGTCGCCATTCGAGGAGCAAGCGTTTCGCTGTTGCTGTGGTGCGGGTTTGCCTTTTGCCAGCAGCGAGCCGATGCGTCTTGTGGCGATTACTTGCAAATGGGTAATGCTCACGAAGACATGTCCCAATCATTGACATTGATCTCGCATTCGGTGCTCCTTGATTCGATGCGTCTCGAGTTGCCAACGGCACCTCGTCGGTGCCATGGGCCAGGGTGCTCACAGTCACCGGACACCCCGATGAATCACATTACCCATTCGCCGAAATCACCTCAAATCAAGGTGCTCGTGATGGTGACTCTCTGGTGTACGGATGGCGTCACTGTGAAAAGGGCTTTTGTTGCCGCTGCCCATCTTGAATCGTTCGGATTGAGTTCCGATATCTTCCGTCCGCCCCGACTTCTTCAGGGCCACTGCTAGAGTTTCGATCAACCTCGCTTTGCCTGTTTTTATACGCCAACTTGCCTATTTATTGTGGCATTTTGGCGGCTAGAAGAATGCGTGACGTGTGGTTGGGCGAGCGTTTTCCAAGAATTGAATTAGGTGCCTCGTGCTTTGTCACTGGCGCAGATGCCTTCGTTTGAGGTCGTCAGCTCCGTGCACATCGAGACGTGTCTTGTGCTAGTCGTTTCTTGGGGATCCATCTCTTTCGCAGTCCGGCGGTCTCATGTGCTCGCACGGTTCCGCTCCATTCCATTTTGAGTTAGAGCCTGCGCGGTGAGGAACAACGGTTTGACGAGTCGGTTCAGGCTCTTCGGCCGACCGAGCCGCGATTTATTTTACTTGCGTGTTCGTTTCTTTGTTTGCTGATGCGCATTCCACGTTTTGCGATCAGTGCTCAGCTTTTTCAATTGTCAATCTGGAGTCATTTGTGATGCGAATAAAAACAAGTCGGATCGGTTTTACGCTGGTTGAATTGCTGGTTGTGATTGCAATCATTGGCGTCCTCGTGGGGCTGCTATTACCGGCGGTCCAAGCTGCTCGCGAAGCCGCGCGACGCATGCAGTGCAGTAACAACATGAAGCAAATTGGCTTGGGATTGCATAATTATCACGGCAGTTATAACGCACTGCCTTTCGCGTGGGGCGGCACTCGTCCGCCCTCCAATAGCCCAGGGTATTCGGCGCTCAGCCAACTTTTGCCGTACATCGAGCAATCCGCTTTGCACGAGCAAATCGATTTTGCGAAACCACTTACGGATACCTGGAACACTGCCGCACGCCTAACTGAAGTTCAAACGTTTCGATGTCCATCCGACCTGGACAATCCTCAGCCGCAAACGGGCGGCGCAACAAACTACATGGCGAACGTCGGCAGCCAGCACATTTGGCAAGACCCTTTACGCCAAAACGGGCCTTTCATTCGTGAGCGTCAGCTTGCGTTCCGTGACGTACTTGATGGAACAAGCAACACCGCGGCTTTCGCGGAACGAATGTTGACCGATGGGAGTAACGGGATGATTAGTGTCGATTCGGATGTGTTCTTGGGGAGTGGAGATCCTGCGACGCCCGACGAAGCAATCCAAATGTGTTATGCAACCGACGTCACCAACTTGGCGACCCAGTTCCCCATTTTCATGGGCGCACCTTGGATTAATGGGCAACATGTTTATCTCCATGTCGACGTTCCCAATCGACGCTCGTGCGGTTTCTTTCCGACGAAGGCGACGATGCCAGCAAGCAGTCGACATATCGGCGGCGCACACATGTTGCGATGCGACGGTTCCGTCAAGTTCGTCACAGAGAGCGTTAACTTGCAACTGTGGCGAGCGGTGGGGACACGCGCTGGCAGTGAAACACTCGAGGGTGACCTTTGAAAGCGTTCAAGACTCAAGCGATTCCTAATTGCTGGGGCTCGCTTTCAGCGGTTCGTATTCACTGGTGACAATCAACGTTCTCACCAGTGAAGCAACCGTTACTCATGTCCCTTCCGTGCGTCACATCTTAATCGAGTTTCTATCATGTATTCATTTTGCAGAAATGCAATCTTATCCTGCGCCCTCATTGCGGTTGGCTGCTTGATCGCGGGCCTGTCCGGCTGCCAGTCCTCTGTGGAAGCGAATCGCGTTGATCCAACGTTGGCGAGAACGACACTCGAAACTGTGCTGGAAAGCTGGAGGCGAGGCGAGTCGATCGACTCGTGGCAGACGAAGGACTCGCATATCGTCGTGCAAGACCTGGATTGGAAAGCGGGTGTCAAGCTCGCATCGTTCGAGATCTTGGATCAGGGTGAGGCGCTCGATGCGAACTTATTCTGCCGCGTCAAATTGTCGTTGGAAGATCCACGGTCACAGCGTTACGCACGCGATGTGACCTATGTCGTCGGTACATCGCCCGTGTGTACCGTTTTTCGCAGCCTGACTCCATAAAAGGCATACTCGGCTCAATCCACTCTCAATCATTGGAGCTCCCCATATGAAAACCCCACTCAGTATTCTTTTACACGTCCTACTCTTTCTGCCTTCTTGGGTACTGCCGATGCAACAGTCGAATCTTAGAGGCGATGATCCAGTTCACTTAGCGATACTGGAATCAAACGAAAAAGCGTGGCAGGTGTTGCCGAAGGCGATCGTCGGCGAAGGGACTTCATTGCCAAGTTGGGCACGGATGCTGGCACCTCGCTTGCCTCTCAGTACCGCGACGCTCTTGGAGCTGGACTGGGCACAGCGCACCAAGAGTCCCGTCGCAGCCGAGTTAAGAGCGGCCATGCGATTTGTCGTAGCCACAGCCAATGGCTGTGGCTACGCACAGCAAGCTGCGTTATTCGACCTTCGCAACACGGATGCCAGTCAATCACAATGTGACACGCTTATTAGCGCCACATTCGATGGATGGTCGTCCGAGCATCGCAGCGCCTTGAGATTTGCTCGCAAAATGTCGATCGCGTCCAGTCGCGTGACTGATGAGGAATTCCAGGAATTGGTAGACGCCTTTGGTGAGAACCAAACCGCATCGATGGTGCTGTTAGCGGCATACGCCAACATGCAGGACCGATTGCTGTTATGTCTCGGGGCCGATGCGATCATGGACGCCGCGGACGGCGCACTGGCTGCCGTTGAAGTGTCGTTTAGTCCAGGCTCTTTCAACATTGAACGCCGACACCCACCGGCGAACGAGCCTATCGAATTGCCAGCTCGAAATGGGAATGACGTGATTCAGGACGATGCCGCATGGTCGCAACTGAGCTACGAGCGGCTGCAAGAGCGACTCGTTGAGCAGCGAGAAAAACCCACGAGGCTGCCAATACTCGAGTGGGCAAAGGTATCGGAAAATATTCCGAGCGGTATGTTTGATCGGCCCAGTGATATCGTTTGGTATCGAACTGTGTTTGGCTATGCGCCCGAGTTGGCAATCCCATTCGAGCGATTTATGCGCATCTCGGGAGCTGAAACGAGCGCCAATTACGGGCGAGTTTTTGGTACGAGTCTGTTTTGGATAGTCACCCGCTGTGTCGAGTGCCCGTATTGCATGGGCCACTGTGAAATGAACTGGGAAGTGGCCGGGTTGTCGTTGGACCAAATCGCTGAGCGAAGCAAGAGACTTACTGGCGAAGATTGGTCTGGGTTTACAGACGAGCAACAACGTGCGTTGGCGTTTGCCCGCAAGCTTTCTAGAGCGCCGGCGACCGTGACTATCGAGGATCTTACAACGCTGAGGCAAGACCACGGCGACGATACGGCGTTGAGTATCGCGTTGCATACATCGCGTTACCACTACATGACGCGAATTTCAAATGGATTTCAATTGAAGCTTGAATCAGACAACGTCTTTTTCGACTACTGGAACAAACAAAAACAAACCGCTCCAACGAGTTGGACGGGCCAATCCCCGATTCGCGTTTCAACAGACGCGGAAACTTGGGAACGTTTACCAACGCTGGCGAGTGGCGAGCGAGGCCCGCTTCCAGCCTGGGCGAAATCGATCGCGACTCAATTGCCGCGAACTGCAGCCGCAATGCTGGAGCTGGATCACGCTCAACGAAATCTCGGTCCACTTGACGCAAAGTTGCGAGCTAAGATGCGTTGGATCGTCGCAAATGCGAATCGCTGTGAATACTCAAAGTCGTACGCGCTCGCCGATCTCCGACGAGCTGGCGGAACGGAGGCGGAATGCGACCAACTCTTGGGAGACTCAGAACATTGGTCCGACGTGGAACGAAGCTCGCTCGAATTTGCCAAGTTGATGACGTTGGCTGCACCGACCATTGATGACGCGACGTTTGAGCGTCTGAAAATTCAATATGGCGAGCGGCAAGTAGCCGCGATGGTGCTCTTGGCAGCGTATGGCAATTTCCAAGACCGAATCATTTTGGGGTTAAATCTTCGTCTTGGTGATCACGAACCAATGGAGGCGCTGCCCGTTAAATTTGTTGAGGGAGCTTTGCAGATTGGCCCCATAATGCCTTCGGAACGAGGTGCCGACGTCTACAAAACGGACGATGAATTGGTGGTGCCACGCGATGAAAATTGGATGTCGGTAACGTTTAGCGAGCTTCAGCGGCGTCTCGAACAGCAACGGTCGCGAAGTCCCCGATTGCCGATTCCAACTTGGGAAAGCATCGCGGCCAAGCTGCCCTCAGCCATGGCCGCTAAACCGACTCGAATCCATTGGAGCCTCGTCAACTATGGTTATGCACCCGAGTTGGCGATTCCCTGGACGATCGCAACGCGGACGCACTGGTCCGAAGCACCTGCGGAACGAATTTTGGAAGAAAGTGCATTCTGGGTGCAAACCCGGGCAATCGAATGCAACTACTGCATGGGCCACTGCGAAATGTTGCTCGAAGAAGCTGGATTGGATCATACAGCCATTGCCCATCGAACGAAGCTCTTGGCGGAATCCGACTGGAGCGAATTCCCCGTCCGTGAACAACGAGTTTACGCCTACGCACGTAAGTTAACCCGTACGCCCTGGGAGTTGGGCGCGGACGACTATCAATCATTGGTTGACGAATTTGGACCAAAGAAAGCGATGGGAATTTTCTGGTGGTTGTGTCGTGGACTCTACATGACTCGCATCTCCGATGGATTCCAACTTAATTTGGAAAAAGAAAACGTTTTTTCCAACCGCTGAATCGTAGTCACTGATTCCGATCACCCATAGTTTACGACTCATCACACTTAAGGAAATCATCCATGTTTACAAAATATCAATGCCTCTTGTTCATGCTGTTCACTTCAACTCTAACGCTGCCGTTGGCTTGGTGCGAAGACTCCGCCAAGCCTCACGAAAATGCTGACGACACACTCACACCGGAGGCGAGTGCGATCGAGAAAGAAATGCGGCAATCATTGCCTGCTGATTCCGAAGCGATTGCAATGCTGGACGCGATCATCAAAGGAAGCACCTTGGGCGGCGAAGATGGCTGGTTCCCACTCGCGAAAGCGAAAAGTCGATTCACTTGGGAATATATTATCGAGACATTCGATGCGAACGCAGACCAAGAGATCACGCCGGAAGAGTTCGCCGGTACCGATGCCGACTTTGCTCGTTTGGATCGAAGTGGGGACAAGAGACTGTCGTCCAAGGACTTTGAATGGAGTGAACACTCGCTCGTTCCCACTCCTGGATTCATGATGTTCTTCATGGCCGATCGCGATGCCAACGGCAAGCTGACTCGTGAAGAGTTTACGGCGTTGTTCGACCAGTTCGCCGGTGGTGATTCGGGCTATGCGGCCCTCGACGACTTGCGAACGCAGTTCCTACCACCACCTCCGGGAGCTCGCGAACTCCGTGCCGACCGTCCCACACGAAGTACCTTAGTCGCCGCCTTGCAGCGTCAAGAGCTCGGTTCGTTGCAGGCTGGGCCCAGCGTCGGTGACGCCGCGCCCGACTTTTCGCTCGTCAATCTGCATGGTGAAACCGTCACGCTCTCGAACGAAGTCGGCGAAAAACCGATCGTCCTAATATTTGGCAATTTCACATGTGGTCCGTTTCGCAGCCAGTCGGGGAACATTGAAAAGCTTCATCAGCGATACCGGGATCGCGCGAAGTTCTTCCTTGTTTATGTTCGTGAAGCTCACCCCAGCGACGGTTGGTGGATGCTCAGCAACCAGCGAGCAGGAATCGACTTAGCACAACCAACCGAACAGGATGGTCGACGAGCCGTCGCCCAACAATGCCAATCGCATCTGGATCTGGATATTCCATTTCTCGTCGATGAGATCACTGACACAGTGGGTTCGCAGTACAGCGGAATGCCCAATCGACTGTATTTGATTGACTCACAAGGAAAAGTGGCCTTCAAGAATGGACGTGGCCCATTCGGTTTTCATCCCCGCGAACTCGAACAATCACTCGTGCTATTGCTCAACCCACCAAACGATCCGGTAAATGAATCCCAGTAGGAACTTGGACGCGACCGGTTGCGGAAGAGAATCGATAATGGCGACCATGGACGTGCGGCGGCGCAAGCTCGTCGGCGGCGTGTTGCAACCGCGCGTGCACGGGGGGCGGATGCGTGAAAACACTCTAGGCACACAGGAACGAAAAAACACGGTCGTGGTCAAACTTGTAGATACTCACGTTTGCGAGTCACACGCGTCGTTCTACGCATGAATCAAGCGAACGCTTGATTCATGTTCGCGAGAAAATTCGTTTCGGGACCTCGCATATAACCATCGGCCAGTCTTTGTCGTGACGATTTGTAATCGTATTGGTAGACATGACGGGGTGTTTCTTTATGGGTGAAAGGGCCAACGGCAGTACCAAGAGCATCCACACTCTCAGCTTGATTGGTGATCGGCATTACGTCGATGTCGGAGAGGCTGGTTCCGAAGTCGTGCTGGAAGGGCCTCCTGCAAGCGACCGATCTTCGCTCAGTCTCCAGGGCAGCTCGACCCAGAAGGTGCTGCCACGACCCAGCTCACTTTCGAAGTCAACTTCTCCACCGAGCAGCCGCGTCAACTCCTTCACAATCGACAACCCCAAGCCAGTGCCGGCGAACTCGCGAGTGAGTCCCTCGCCATCGAGCACTTTGCGGCTTTGACGAAACTTTTGGAAGATGATGGGTTGGTCTTCCTTGGCGATACCGACACCCGTGTCACTGACACTGAGCCGAAAATTCCCGTTGAGCTGGTCATTGATTCGGACCGTGATCATGCCACCTTCCGGCGTAAACTTAATCGCATTGGATAACAGGTTGTTGATGATTTGACCGAGCTTGTTGGCGTCTTGATAGGTCGTCGGCAAACGATCGGGGACTTGGATCGTCAGCGCAATGTTTTTGTCCTCCGAGAGGCTATGGATCATGTCGCATTGAGCCGATACCAAGCGACCGAGGTCAAACTCAGTCCGCCGGATTTCCATTTTACCAGCTTCGACTTTAGCTAAGTCGAGAATGTCGTTAATCATGTCCAGCAACAATCGACCGCTCTTTTGAATGTTGGTGGCGTAACGGCGCTGTTTATCGCTGAGTGAGTCGATACCGGAGAGGACATCCGAAAAGCCAATAATGCTATTCAGTGGCGTGCGTAGTTCGTGACTCATGTTTGCGAGGAAGTCGCTCTTGAGTCGGTTCGCTTCGTAAAGTTGGAGGTTTAACTGTGCGAGTTGGTCGACTCGATTATCGAGTTCGCGATTGACCTCTTGAATTTGGTCTTGCGTCTCGGTCAAGTGCCGAAGCATCCGATTGAACGCATCGGCGAGTTCACGAAATTCGTCTTCGGTATCGATATTAGCGCGTTGGGTCGTGTCTCCGTGTGTGATCGCGTCACTGACATCTCGCAGGTGATAAAGTGGATAGAGCACCAAATAGCGAACGATCGCGTGCAATACAAAGAGTGTCACCGCGACAATGAGCATCGCCATCGAAATCACGATCGCGCGAATGCCCGTGGTTTTCTCTTGCGTGTGGTGATAGGGCATACTGACCTTGAACACGCGGAAGGGATATTCTTGAGCGCGTTTGATCGGATCGTCGTCAGCGGTCATCGTGACCGCAGCACCAACCGGTGAATGGCAGGGGACACAATTGATGGTGGGGAAGATCGGTTTGTAGTGCAGGTAGCGATCAGCAATGGGGCCGCGTTCAGCAAACATCGGGCGCGAGTTTGGGCCAAATCGGCTCATTGCTGCATTATCGCCGAGATCCAAAGGGTGAGCGACGTCAGGCCGATTCTCTGCGAACATCCTTGCCAGTTCGGTTCGGAATTGAGTTTCCATGCTCTTGAGCAGTTGTTGCTCCTCCGGATTGGAGGGCGGTTTCGCAGGCGGCAAATGCTCGTATTCGACCGTATCGGGCAATCCTAGTATCTCCGCTTCAAGATCCTCGCTCAACAAATCGGATTGCAAACCGGATAGCAGTTCCTTGGTCGTCGCGATGTTTTCGGCAGGGATACTTTGCTGCAAAAGTGCAGTGTTGTGGATTCGCTGGAGCTCATAGCCGCCAAAATCCCGCGCCCGCTGGCGAGTCCCTTCCATGACGATGCTGTTGGCGAGAACCTGGACGATCCAAAACGCGATCCCCATCAGTACAAGCAGCGCTGAGCCGAAGAAAAGCAGGCTTTTCCTCTCCAGACTCATCGATGCAAACATGCCTTGGACAAGGCGAATCATGGTTTTTGGCTCAAATCGGTGGGTGCAGACTGCACGACAATCGTTGAAGTCTGACGAATTCTGGGCGCCGTGTAGACCCGAGTTTCAATTTTGGGCCACTTAAGGCCTATGATCCGCATTTTCGGCAGCTTTTGCCCAAGATATGCAGATTAACCAGCCCCCGCTTCTTGCTGTTCGTTTTTCTCACGACTAGCATGGATTGGAACGTCGAGTCTAGATCGGCGTCCCCTCACCTAGAGCGGCCCAATCGTTTTTGCCGCCAAACGTTCAACTCCCATGCTGTCCGCAGCCGAAAGTGCCCGCGGAGGAGTCAAATCACGATGAATCGATTAGTTCGCCGAGCTCTTCAATGGACGCTCGTCGTCTGTCTCGTAGCGGTGCTTGGTGTCAGTCCAGCTTCGGCCGGCTGGTTGAAGAAGCATCTCCGTTGCCGAGCCCAGGCCACATGCTGTCCACAGCCTGAACCTGTTTGCTGTGCTCCCGCTTTCGTTTGCCCGCCGCCAACAGCTTGCTATTCGGCACCTGTTGAAGAATGCTGTGCTCCCGAGCCAGTCATGAATGAGTGTTGCGGAGGATCCAGCATGGACGCCCCAATGATGGGCGAAATGATGATGGAGTCGCCCATGATGATGGGTGATGTCATGCCAATGTATGAAGAAGGCGTGATCATGGACCACAGCATGCCAATGGACGCAGGTATGCCCATCGAACAACCGATGACGGTTGAGTCCTCACCAAGTGCGGTTGAGTCCTCACCAAGTGACAGTGTCGCGCCGGCTGAAAGTGCCACGCCATCACCATTCCGCGAAGCTGAATCCGCTCCAGCAACTCCTGCTGCGGATCCAGAACCTGCAGTCGAACCAGTACCAGCGGCTGATCCGGCTCCTGCTGCTGACCCCGCACCCGCTGACGACTTGTTTGGTAGCGAACCAGCTCCAGCGACTGAGCCTGCCGCCGACGACTTGTTCGGCATGCCTGCAACGGAAGAACCAGCGCCTGCTGCGGACCCCGCACCAGCGACCGACGACTTGTTTGGTGCTCCAGCAAGTGACGCACCAGCAGGTGATGCTCCAGCACCAGCAGATGACTTGTTCGGTGCTCCACCAGCTGCCGATCCAGCTCCTGCAGATGATTTGTTCGGTGCACCTCCAGCCGCCGATCCAGCTCCTGCAGACGATTTGTTCGGTGCACCGCCAGCCGCCGATCCAGCTCCTGCAGACGATTTGTTTGGTGCTCCACCAGTCGCCGATCCAGCGCCAGTGGACGATTTGTTTGGTGCACCTCCAGCCGCAGATCCAGCTCCAGTAGACGATTTATTTGGTGCGCCACCTGCCGCTGACGCTGCTCCAGCCGACGACTTGTTCGGTGCTCCCGCAGCTCCGGCAGCGGACAGTGCAATCGACGACCTGTTCAGCTCGAATTCGCCAGTTGCGACTGAGGCGAAAGCTTCGGTTGAAGCCGAGCTTCCAGTTCCTGTAAGCAGCTTCAACGTAACCGTTTCAGCGACTTCGGTTTCAGTTGACCCGTTGGATAACACTCGAGTGCGAACTTGGGTCGACAACACGGGCAAGTATGAAACAGTTGGTCGTTTGGTGGTGATCGATGACAAGTTCGTTCGCTTGTTAAAATCCAATGGCAAGACTTGCACCGTTGGCAGTGATCGTCTTTCACCTGCTGATGCGGCTTACGTCGCAGCGGTCAAGAAGGAAGTTGAACAAAGCCGATTGGCGATGTTGTCAGCTCGCTAAAGTTTTGACGCGTTGAACGCGTTACAAAGATTTCCCTGGCAAGTTAAATTTGACTTGTCATGGGGTGACACAATCGACCGGGTTAGCCACATTCAGGCTAGCCCGGTTTTTTTGTTGACTTAGCGAGCTAATTTCGATGTCTGATTCATCCGTCCGACTCATGCACTATGACCCTCGATGGCGTCAGGAATTCCAGCAAACGCGAAGTAGCGTGCTGCAGTCCTGTGAGGGCTGGGTTACCGAAGTCGAGCACATCGGGAGCACCGCCATTCCGGGACTCATCGCTCGGCCCGTTATCGATTGCATTGCCGGTGTGGACACGGACCAAGCTCTGGAACCCTCGGCACTATCGATCGAGGGTCTCAATTTCCGGCGCTGTGAACCCCAGTTCTGGACGGCTGGCTGCATCGTGCTTGCCAAACCCCGTCATGGAGACCTAACACACATGGTTCTGCTCGCACGACGTAACAGTTCCGTCTGGAAACGAGCTGTTGGAATTCGCGACTACATGGCCAAGCATCCTGAATATGCAGTGCGATTCGAGGAGGCAAAAGTTCGCTGTTGGCGAAATGGAGAAGGTGATCCGCGTCAGTATGAACTGGACAAGTCACTCTTCTTCTCGCACCTCACCGACCAAATTGATGCGAAAAACCCCGACTTCGGCGGGGACGAAGCCTAGTCATTCATCTTGCCCATTCAAAAACATCGTGCGGATTCAAAAACCTGGGTCCACTCACCTCGGGATTCACAACCGAGTCGCTATACTTGGACGCTCGTGACACAGTCCGCCAGAGACTGGGTGTTCATGTTGCTCTACGCGTTCAAGCATTCACGTATCTATGGCTCGCAGTCGCCTTGGTCCCCTCGCCGTCGAATCGAAACTCGGTGACTATCCGTCACAGAGTACCGTTTGGCGAGCCGTCCATGTGCAGCTGAAACGCGCGGTCGCGGTCAAAATTTTTTCGCCACCGTTTGGCGGAACTCCCGCAGCACGTGAGGATTTCTCACAAGAGTTTGAAAAGCTCAAGCAGCTTTCCCACCCGGCAATCGCGAAATGCTTTGGTGGCGGTTTCGAAAAAACCGAGGCCTATCTCGCCTACGAATTACTTGAAGGCGAAACGTTATCGCACCAGCTTGAACGTCGTGGTCGATTGTCTTGGGAAGCCGTCTTGGAAATCGCTGAGCCGATCGCCGATGCGCTGGTGTACCTGCACGAACAGGGCATCGTTTATGGACGCTTGCAATGTGACAAAATCATCATCGCGGGGTTGAGTCCTGTGCTGGTTGATGTCCGAGCGAATCGCACCAACACACCCTTTCGCACCGGACGCCCTCCCACAGCCGCTGAATTGGCACTGCAGCCACCCGAAGTGATCGCGGATCCGTCGATGGTCTCAGCGTCCGCCGACCTGTATTCGTTCGGCGCCATGCTGTACCTCGCATTGACCGGGCGAGCTCCGATCTCTGGTGAAACGGTCGAAGACGTTGTCCAGCGAAGCAAGAGTGAGTCGCCTTGCCCCGCTGCATCGCTCGCAATGGACTGTCCCGTTTGGTTGGACAAACTCGTTTCACATTTGCTTCAACGTTCGCCCAATGCTCGCCCACATAGCGCGTCGGCCGTTCGCATGGCTCTCGCCGAAGTTCGTAAACGCTCGATGTCCAAAAGTGGTGTCGCCGAGCACGTTTCGTCTGGCTTCAGCCCCTTGAACATGACGGACCAGCGACAACGTGACGAAGCCCGGCAATTGCTCGGTCGCGAACTCATTGAAGTCGACACGGGGCCATCATTCAAGCTTGAGTCGGGACCGTGGTACGACAAAGCACTGTTTTTATTGGCTTCGTTCGCAATCGTCGTGGGAGGTATCGCTTACTTTGCTTGGCCGCTTAACGAAGATGCGATGCGAGCCCGAGCCGAAAAGTTGCTCGCCCAGGAATCTCGCTCGGCCCTTAGCCAAGCCAGAATCAGCTACCTAGAGCCGATGCTCAACCGGTTCCCAGAAGGTGAACATGTCTCGTGGGCCCAAGAACAACTTGATCGCGTCCAGATGGTCGAAGCGGAGCATGCGCTCTCCGTCAAAATGAACCGCAATCTTCCGCTCAAGAACGAGGCCGAAAGATTGTACGCCGAAGCGCAACGCTACGAACGATTCGGTGACGTGGCGACGGCGCTCGATCAATACCGAAGCATGGTGACATTGCTCGGAGGTGACGAGATGGCGGACGATCCGGGATATCGACCCTTTGTGAACTTAGCACGCCGACAAATCGCAAAAATTGAAAATGAGGGTATCGATTCCGACGAAGCCACTCGAATCGTTCAAGCCAAATTGAATGAAGCCGACCGTGAATTCAATGCTGGTAACGTGGTCGCGGCACGACGCATTTGGTACAGCATCATTGAGCTGTACGGAAACAACACGAACGTGGCCCCGCTTGTCACCCGTGCACAAGAACGTATCGCGGGAAACAAATCTTCGGTCGATACGTCAGCGACAACGCAACCTTAATGCTCCCTACGCAACACGACCCCATGAAAGACGACAACACGGACGAGTCACCCATCCGAGCCGTCATCGCGGCACCTCCTGAGTTGCCGCCCAACGAGCATGGGTCGGGCGCACCACGTGAAGACCAACTTCAGTCCAAGTTACAGAGTCGTGCGGTGGTGTTGTTCACGATTTTCGTCGCGGCAGGTGCATTTGGAATTCCGCTTTTGTGGGTCAACAAAAAGTTCACCCAAGGTGAGCGGATTTTTTGGTCCATCGCTTCTGTTTTGTACTCGATCGGCGTGCTCTGGATCGGCGCCGTGATTCTCATTTGGATTTGGGAAAATACCATCGGTTCACTGTAGCATCAAAGCCCCCCCAAAAAACTTCGATGATCGCGAGCTACCGCACACAGCGATAAACGAATGCTGGTGGAAGATTTCGCCACACCGTCGGGCTCTTTTGTACAACTGAAAAGTGCTTATGGAGATGGCCAGCGAATCGGCGACCGGCTGGCAATGCAAGTCCTTGCAAGTAAGCAAACGTTGCAAATTGTCCTCCGGGTCGCAGCACGCTGAACATGGCGTCCATGATTTCCGCTTGCAACGACTCGCTGAAACTCGCCCACGGCAAGCCACAAACGATCGCGTCGACTTGAGTAATTCCTCGCTCCGAGCAAAGCGATGCGACGTTCGTCACACTGTCTTCGACAATATCGCCAGCCGGACATCTTTCGCGTGCGGAACGAACCAGATCCGAACTACGCTCGATCGCAAAAAACTTTGTCGCTGGATCGAGCTTCTCTAAAATCGCAGCCGTAAAGACGCCTGTTCCCGGCCCATACTCGACGACACTCCGAGCCGATTGCCAGTCGATACTATCGACCATCATCTTGACCAATCCAGCACTACTCGGTGCGATCGCGCCCACCTGGGTTGGATGCAGTAAAAATGTCTTTAGAAACAATAGTTGTTCGCGCATTCAAACTTCAGTGGTCAATGAGAAAAAAACATATCGTGAAATGAATCTTAGCTTTATGCAATCGACGTCGACGAATTTGACACTTTTCGCTCCCAACACGCAGCACGATGTGCACTGTTCCCGACATGCGTATTGCCCTCCAGGAGCGGCCGATCCGTTCGGCACCGGCCTTGGGCCAACCAACACCGATCTGCGAATGAACACCCCACATAGATCTGATCCGGCGTGGGGACTTCGCCTTTGAGTACGATTCTCGAGCGACTCCTTGCGATTGTGGGATCGGGTACTGGCACCGCTGACAAGAGTGCTTCCGAATAAGGATGGATCGGTGAATCATAAAGCGACTTCGCCGGCGCCAGTTCCACGAGACGCCCCAAATACATCACCCCAACGCGAGTGGCGATATGACGCACGACACTCAAATCGTGAGCAATGAACAAGTACGACAAGCCAAGCTGTTGCTGAAGATCCATCAATAGATTCACGATTTGTGCCTGAATTGAAACATCGAGCGCCGACACCGGTTCATCGCAAAGTATCAACTCAGGACGAACCGCGAGCGCTCTTGCAATTCCAATGCGCTGTCGTTGCCCGCCACTGAATTCATGTGGATAACGATTCAAGTATCGTGGATTCAGCCCCACCAGTTCCATCAATCGCAGCACCTCCAGTTTTCGGTCTCGCCCGCTCGCAAGCCCATGGATCTCTAGCGGTTCGCCAATGATCGTCCCCACCGTCATCCGCGGATTGAGCGAAGCGAACGGATCTTGAAACACCATTTGCACTCGGCGTCTCAGTGGCATCATTTGTGAATCGCTGTATCCAGCGATTTCTTGGCCCGCGAGTCGGATACTGCCCGCAATCGGTTGCACTAGACCGATGATTGCCCTCGCGGTGGTGGACTTGCCGCACCCCGACTCGCCGACTAGCCCGAGCGTCTCACCTTGAGCGATCGAAAATGAAATTCCGTCCACGGCGCGAATCACGCCAGTTTGCGGCCGAAGCAGCGATCCGCGACTAAATGGATAATGAACGGAGAGATCCGTGACTTCCAACAACGGGGTCGAGCTCGAACCAGTCGTACTCATGATGCCACCTCGGAAACTCGCGGTTTGCCAGCTGCCGTGTCCATCCAGCACGCACTTTGTCGTGACTCGCTGATTCGAATCAGGTCCGGATCAGCGAGATCGCAACGATCGAAAGCGAAATCACACCTCGCTCGAAAACTGCAACCATTCGGGACGTCGGTCATATCAGGCGGTTGGCCGGGAATCGCGTTCAAGCGTGTCGTGCCGCTTTCATCAGCACGAGTTTCGTAAGCACGCGGGAGAGAATTCAAAAGCCCGATGGTATAGGGGTGCGCGGGCGCAGCAAACAAACCGTCAACGTCACTGTTTTCCACAACGCGTCCGGCGTACATCACCATCACGCGATCACAAATGCCTGCGACGACACCGAGGTCATGCGTGATCATGATGATGCTCGTGCCGCGGCGATGTTGGATCTCTCGGAGCAACTCAAGGATCTGGGCTTGGATCGTCACATCGAGCGCCGTCGTCGGCTCGTCGGCGATCAACACATCCGGTTCACAAGAGAGTGCCATCGCGATCATCACACGCTGTCGCATACCACCGCTGAATTGGTGCGGATAGTCTCGCAACCGCTTCTCCGCTCCACTG
>JBGSNA010000028.1:0-2874 GCA_041739875.1 Pirellulaceae bacterium | reverse complement strand
GCGTCAACGTGTCGCCCGCATTATCGAGCGTAACGCTGGCGAAGAGTCCTGGGTTGCTATTGCTGATGATGGAATAGGTGAGTTGCCCATCGGTGTGCTCGGCATCCGCGAAGGCGGCGGCCAAATCGATCACGGTATCTGCCGCATCTTCATCGACGGTGACATCGCCAATCGAACCGGTCGGCGCCGTATTGAGGAACACGTCGACCGCGCCGGTTGGCGAGTTGTAGGCAGTGTAGACCGTAAATCCGACGCTATCGTTGACCAGCGTAACGCTTGCCCAAGTTCCGGTGAGTGTCGTCGAAGCCAACACGTCTTCGAGCATGCCGCCAACGGTCATGCCGGTCAGATCCAGTTGCAGTGTGCCAGAGGTCAACGTCGCTGTGCCGCCAACCGCGAGGGTTTCATACGTGCCGGTGGACTGGGCCGCGAGCAATACCGTGCTGCCATTTTGGACAACCAGGTTGTTAGTAATCGTGCCAGCACCAGCAAGTGTTCCGCCGTTGATGGTGACGTTGCCTGCCGTCGAAATTGTTTGGCCATTGAGGTCCAATGTGCCGCTATCTACAACAACCTGTTGACCGCCGCCGTTGAGAATCAGTGCATCCAGAAGTGTCGCCGCACCGGAAGCCTTATCGATGGTTAGCGTGCCATCGAATAGATCGGCGCCCGAGATGGTTTGACTGCCGGTACCATTGAGTGTTACACCGACATCACCCACGACACCACCGTCGCCGCTGAAGAGATTGCCGCCGACGTAAATTTGATGACCATTTCCGACGTTGACGCCCGCAAGTGCGACCAAGTTCAAGTCGCCGCTGATGGTCAAATCGCTAGCAAGCGTGAAGCCAGCGTTGTTGGAGAAATTGACATCGTCAAACGTTACACCCGCAGTATCCAGTTGCAGATTGCTGCCACTGAAGGTGACGGTGTAAGTATTCGTGTCGAAGCTGCCAGCTGTATGGGTGAAACCACCCTCGACAACCAAGTCGCCCACGAGCGTTGCCGTTCCGCCAGATTTGTCGACGACCAAGTTGCGAACCATGCCGGTTCCTCCGGTCGTGATCGTTTGGTTCGCCGAACCGCTGAGTTCAATCACTCCACCGCCAGAGTAGCTGCTGTCTCCAAGGTTCACATCGCCTAGAGCCTGGATCGTGCCACTTGAGAATACAGCCAGTTGCGTAAATTCGGTTACATTGTTCACAACAAGCACGCCATCAATCGATTTGTCGCCGTCCCCTTGGAAAGTCACGCTATTGACCGAACCAACCTGGCCGTCAATCACGCTTGCTGCATTGCCAACTAGTTCGAGATCCAGATTCTGCGCATCGACGGCTCCTTGAACGACGATCAAGTTACCGCTGAGAAGCATGCGGTCATCGAGTACGGCGGTACCGGTCGCTTTATTGATCGAAAGGTCGTTGATGGCATACGAACCACCGCCACCACCACTGCCGACGGTTTGATTGCCGGTGCCGTTGAGTTCCAGCGACCAAGGGCCGACGATCGTGGCGTCTTCAATCAGCACATTGCCCGCAACCGAGAGCGAGCCGTTGATGCTGGTCGCGGAATTGACGATCAAATCGCCAGTCAGCGTAAGTGAGCCAAACAGTTCGACGGTCGCGCCGTTCGTGATATTGAAATCATCTAGCGCGATGCCCGACATGTCGACGGTTTGGTATCCAGTTCCCGTCAACGAAACCGCATAACCATTGGTGTCGAACGCTGGGCCGTAAAACGTGAGATGTTCGTTCAAGCTCAGGTCGGTCGCGAGCGTCACCGTACCGCTGCTGAAGACGACCAGCGATCCGATCGAGTCATCCGAGCGGTAGAGTTGGTCTGCGCCGACCAGTGTGAGCATCGATCCGGTAGCACTCAGCGTACCGCCCCAGCGATCAAAATCACCGCTTACGTAAACGGAACTACTGTCGAAGTTGAATGAGGAACTGCCATCTTGGAAGAAATAGTTCGTGTCCAACTGGTAGCCAGCGGTGACATAATTGCCCCCAACTAATAGGAACAGTTCGGATGCAACAAAATCGTTCGCCTGTGTAATCGTTCCGCCGTATTCGGCTTCGACGAAGATCTGGGCAACAGTCCCGGCGAAGGCCGCGTCGATCGTTGCGTCCTTGCTGCTGGTTGTGTCAAACGAGACGATGTCGTCGGCTTGCGGAACCAAGTTGAGGTTCCAGTTCGCCGCCTCGCTCCAGTCGTTCGTTGTTCCACCGCCCGTCCATATGAAGCTGGTTTGGCCAGGAATTACCGTGATCGCCACGGTGTGCAGATCGGTCAAGCTACCGTCGTCAACCAAGATCGCAAGTGTTGCCGACCCGTTGTAGCCAGCTTGCGAGACGTAGTTCAACCCGTCCAATGCCGCGTCGATATCGGCTTGGCTACCACTGAATTGCAACGTTCCGTCGCTGCCATCGTTGTCGATGAGCGTCAGACCGGTCGTTTGAGCCAATGCGATCGACGCATGATTGGCTGTGAGTGTAACTGTGAGTGCTTCGCGATCGATGTCAAACGTATCGATCAGTCCCGCGCCCAAGGCAGTGAAGTCAAAAGAGCTACTTTCGTTGACCGTCGCGGTCGCTGGACCCGTCACGATCGGCGCATCGTTGCTGCCGTTAATCGTGATGGTCACTTCTTGTGTATCGGTTGCACCTTGGCTGTCGGTGACCGTAATTGTGTACGTCAACGTTAGCGAATCACTGACTGCGAGATAGTCAAACGCTTCGCTGCCCGAGTTGAAGTTCCAAGTCAGCTGGTCGGTTAATTCAGTCGCATCGAGCACGTTCGTGGTCGACGACAACATGGCCAGTAGCGCCGCGTTGTTCGACGCCAGACCCGTGGTTGTGCCACTGGCCACGACGC
>JBGSNA010000330.1:0-44522 GCA_041739875.1 Pirellulaceae bacterium | reverse complement strand
ATTTTGAATCCCACTTTTAGCAACGTCTGAGTACATGGTCGCGGTCAAGAAGGACAAAATTAACGGCGATTTCCTGGGTACAGGCCGCCGTAAGAGCAGTGTCGCTCGCGTTCGGGTTCGTCCTGGAAGCGGCAACATCACTATCAACAAGCTGCCGATTGAGCAGTACTTCGTCAACGACCAGGACCGTGCTGCTGTACAAGCGACACTTGCCGCTGCGGGCGCAGGCGACAAAGTGGATGTCCTCGTTCGTGTCGCTGGTGGCGGACTGACCGGACAAAGCGGTGCTGTTCGCATGGGCTTGGCTCGAGCTCTTGTTGGCTTCGACGAATCGACTCATGAAGTTCTTCGTAAAGGCGGATTCCTGACGCGTGATTCACGTATGAAGGAACGAAAGAAACCAGGCTTGCGTGGTGCCCGTCGAGGCGTCCAGTTCAGCAAGCGATAATTCGGCTTCGGTCGAGAATAACGCGAAACAATCGAATCGAACGAGGCATACGCTTCGTTCGATTTTTTTTACTTCTGTCCTGCGTTGGCCCCCTCGAAACGATCGCTCCTGGCAACAATTTTGCTGCGGGGATGACTTTCGGGGCCTTTGTGGGTATAACAACGAGGACGGCGTAGTAAGATTCTGCGCCGTCAGTTCGTTGGCTGGCGATTCATGCCGGCGCTGCGTGGGTTTCTTGACCCACTCCTGACTTGATCGGCGAACTACATCCTTGCTTTGACGCCACGGTTTTCGATGGCCGTCATCCGTTTCGAGAGAAAGTAACTTGGGAAAGAAAGAAGAGGCCTTCGAAGTCGAAGGTACTGTCACACAGGCGCTGGCGAATACTCGCTTCCGAGTCCAATTGGAGACTGGAAGTGAAGTGATGGCGCACGTTGCTGGTCGGATGCGAAAGCACTTTATTCGGATCGTCCCAGGCGACAAAGTTCGTGTTGAACTGTCGCCGTATGATCTGACCAAAGGTCGTATCGTCTATCGCGAAAGATAGTTCTCGATTATGCCGCGCGTCTCTGAGCGGCTTCCGAGACTGGCGCGTCGGTCCATGTCTTGTCGTGCTGCAGCCAGTAATCTCGAACCCAGTCCACGGGTCCAAATCCGCAGCGACGCTTCGGCCCCCACTTGTAGTTGCCCATCGGCACCACATCGACAGGTCTGGGGTCCCCATGGAAAACAACGATTTTCGCTTTGCGGGGCTCTTTGATTTGCGGCATCAACTTGCTCAGTGGATAATACTTTACGCAATGGCGTTTGAAGCTCGCGGTCCACTCGTAAGGCCAATACTCAAGGTTCGCTGCAGCGGACGTTAAATACGTTTGGTCATTGGGGAATCTACTGAACTCCGCCTGCTGGTTCGCCATGAATCGATCGTAAACGCAGGCCTGTTCGCCTGGATAAAAGCCAACGATCGAGCTTTGTACGCCACGATGAGGTCGCATCGACAGCGGTAGCAAGCTCCAAAGCGTTGGGTTCCATTCTCTCAGTGCTTGCAATCCCCGCCGCTGCTCCAGCCGATCAAAAAACGGATCGAGGCTCTCACGAATCACGATGTCCAAGTCGAGAAATAACGTTGGGTCGTCTGGTTCCAACAGTCCAGCTTTGAACATTGCTACTTTGGGCCAGCAGCCATGTCGTTTGTGGTAATCCGGAATCCCCATTTCCGGCAAGGGGAGCGATTCAATACTCGCGTCCAATCCATCGGGATTGTCCGTGATACAAACAAATCGATGCTCCCGACTCAGGTTGGCGCGGACGGCGTTGCGGAGCACCGTGACGTACGATGCTGGGAAAGCGTCAAACCAGCGGAAGCAAACAACGGTTGCCATTACATCTGTCTCATCGATTCCGGGTAGGGATTAGATGGGCGAACGGGGGAACACCCAAAAAGCGAACATTAGCAAAGCGTCCAACCCAGCATCCAGAGTAAAACGTGTGTTTTCGCTTCCATTTATCTGCCAATTCCTGCTAGTTCCTCATTGCTTTCGTGCTTTGGCCGTTCTGCTGAAGCGTTGAAGCCGTCGCGGCGATGGTCGATCGAAAGTTAATTTGGCATCGATCAAAGGCTCGCCAAAAGGCTCGACGAACCATACGTCATTTTCTTCACAGAGCACAACTATTCCGCTTCATAGCCTTGCCACATCCACACGAGCGTATCCGCCAGTGTGTGTTGGAACACTTTCTGGTCACAATGTTTCGTCGCGCGGCTAAAGACATAGCGATAATCGTAGCCCTTGGATTTCAACACCTCCGCCGTGCGCTCATTGGCCATCACCCAGTTGTGATAGGTCTCTTCGGGGTCCTTGGCGCGATTGTCGAACTCAGAGACGTGAGTGAAAATCCGCAACGGTTTCTTCTCGGATTTCTCGATCAGCTTCATGCTCGAATGATACTCCCACGCCCCCAGCGGATAGTCCGCCTCCTCCGGTGCGTCATCGTCCTGCTGGTCAACGAATGTGCCGGAGTAAGTGACAAGCCGCCGAAACAGATCCGGTCGAAACCATCCCATCGTGAGAGCTGCGGCACCACCGGAACTGCATCCCATCACCGCCTTGCCCCAAGGGTCCTGTGTCAATGCAATCTTGGGATACGCCGCTTTGATGTCAGCGTTATTGAGAACGGCAACTAAGACTTCGTCGTTGATGAAACGTGCGAAGCGATCTGACATGGTGTCATACTCCAGCCCACGCTGGCTGCCCTTACTGTCGTTGCCACCATTTTCGACGGCGATTGCGATGAACGCGGGCAATGTCCGACTTGGGTCATTTGAGACAGTCAAATTATCCAGGGCACGTTGCACTAGATCAAACCGACTCGGCCCATCGAGCGTCACCAGGATCGGGGCTTTCGTTCCATCTTGATAGGCAGCCGGGACATAAACAAAAATCTTCCGATCTTTACGCACGGGCTTGGACGAGTCGAGTGTCTTGTCATCGCCACGGAAGATCTTGCTGTCAGCGAGTGGCATCGTGAATTCGAACGATCTGCCTTTGGGATTCCCGCGATCTGTCAAATCCGCGTCGATCGAGTAGTCTGGCCCCACCACAAAATTACCATTACCGACGGTGCTTGTTTTCTCGGCGGATGCGTATTTACACCAAGGAACATTCCCAACCAGCACACACAGAGCAAGCAAGAAGGGGGCATGGCAGCAACGTGTTAACGCTTGAAATGGAATCAACATCGGTTTGAACTCGGTTCCGTAGACTCGTGTAGGGGTAGATCGAAAAGACAGCGGTCGCTCTGATTTTAGCTGATCCGTACGCAATTCGCCGTCGGGTGAATTCTAATTGGATCGCAACGATCCTGAGCTTTCACCGAAGATTGATTTCGACAGTCGAACGAGACCGATTGATTTCCATTCACGTATTCAACATGCCACACAACGCCACGTTCCAATTCCTTGTCGATTCTGCGGTGATGCTGCATCGATACGGCACGCCTTCGCATCGACTCGAACGCGTGATGACGAAAGTCGCCGCGTCAGTCGGAATCCAGGGCCAGTTCCTCTACACTCCGACGGCGCTCGTGATCTCGCTGGCCAACGATTCGGTGAGTAGCACCGTCGTTCGACGCGTTGATTCAGGCGGCGTGGACGTTGACAAATTAATCCGATTCGACGACTTGCTCGGGAAAGTCGAACTGAAGGAAATTTCGATCGACGATGCAACCGTTGAGATGCAGAACATCGACAAAGCACCGAGCCTGTATCCGTCCTACGTCTACGTCTTATCATGTGCCGCCGCATGTGCCTGTGTCGCGGTGCTTTTTCGTGGCTCATCCGCAGAGATCATCGCATCGGGTGTCATCGGACTGGTGATTGCGCTCGTTGAGCAATTGCACCAGCGATGGAAACTAGAAGTTGGATTGCTGGAACCGATCTCCGGAATGATCGCGGCGATTTTGGCACTTTGCACGGCTCGCTTTCTCGTGCAAATCGACGATCGTTTGGTTACGCTCGCAGGCCTGATCGTCCTGATTCCTGGGTTAAGACTCACCGTCGGGTTGACGGAACTTGCCGTCGGTCATCTCTCCGCAGGCGTCGCCCGGTTGGCTGGTGCAATGGTTTCGCTCTGCACAATGTTTGTTGGCGTCGCGATTGTGTGGCGAATGGCGAGCGGATTGCGACGCCTGCCTGAACCGATTGTAACGTCGCCTGATTATTGGCAATGGATTGCTCTTGCCGTTGCTCCGATTGCATTCGCAATTGTCTTTCGAGCGGCCAAGTCGCAATGGCCCGTCATTGCGACCGTCTCGATTCTTGGCGTGATCGTCAGCCGGTTGGTGGAACCACGATTGGGAATCGAAGCCGCTTCGTTCTTTGCTTCGCTATGTGTTGGATGTGGAAGCAACTTCTATGCAAGAATTCGAGACCGCCCCGCTCTCGTGCCTTTGACACCAGGAATGTTGATCCTCGTCCCCGGTTCGGTTGGCTATCGGTCACTAGCCGCGCTGCTTGAACACGAGACGGTTGCCGGTGTACAGTTCGCTTTCGCGACCCTGCTAATCGGGGCCAGTCTCGTTGGCGGTCTGCTTGTTTCCAACGCGATTGTTCCACCCAAACGCATTCTTTGAGTTGGGTCTGGGCTACGGGTGAGCGTGGTCACCGTGACCATGCACGTCTTGGTTCTTCGCCTGCAGGAACGTGAGTAGATCACCGATTTCTTCTTGCGTGAGCACGTCAAGCAAGCCTGCTGGCATCGCCGAGACTTTCGACTTCAATTGCTCTTCGATGTTGGATTTATCCACTTTGGTAACGTTGTCGGGAGTGAGCAAGTTTGCCATGACGTAGACGAACTTGCGATCTTCTTTAGCGACCACTCCACTGACGACACTGCCATCGGCCATCAGAAAATTCTGTGTTTGATATTTCTCGTTGATTTCACTCGACGGGTCAATCAGTTGGGCAAGTAGCTTGATGTCTTTGTAACGTTTGGTAACGTCATTCAAGTCAGGGCCTAAATTGACACCATGGCCTGCGAGTACGTGGCACTGGTTGCAATTCGCTTTGACAAACGCAGTCATACCACGCATCACGCGTTCGTCGGATTCAGGTGCTACTTGGAGATCTGGGAAGTCTTGCAGAGTCCAGTGCTTGATGACCTTGGGCTTGCTTTGCGCAAGCATTTGATCGACATCCGCCAAGTCCTTTGCGACCACCATCACGCCATTCATGATGATCCAGTGGCCTGGGAACGTACAGACAAACGGATAGATCCCCGGCTCTGTCGGCGCCTCGAACCGCAAAACTTCCACGCGTGCCTTGCGCGTTGGACCAATCATTTTCGTCGCATGCAGAATCAACGAGCGTTTGCTTTGCGGAATGAAATCGGAGTTGGCATTCTTCGGATCGCGAGCCATCTCGTTGGCGGCCATGCCGACTTCTTCGAGCGCGCCTGGTTTGACGAAGACGAGGTTGTGATCCGTCGCATCTGGATTGCTAAAGACGATCTTCACGGGCTGGCCCGGTGTTACTGCGATCTGGGTCTGGGTGAACATCATGATTTCGGGAACACATCCGATCTCAAACGTTGCGACTCCTTTTTGCTTGTCGAACTGAGCTTCGGGAGCTGTGGGCGTAGGCTCTTTAAGCTGTGATTTTTGCTTGGTTGCTCGCATGAGCCTTGCGATACTCGACGACTCGTCGTTCTCCCAATAGGGCCGCATGGTGCGGGAGCCAAGTGCGCAATGAACTGCATAATCCAAATGACCGCCAAGCGGATGGTTCAAAACTTCGAGCAAAGCGTCGTACGCTTCACGCGTCCCGATGTAGCTCGCTGCAATCGCAGCTTCCATTCGCACCATGGCATACGAGTCTGCCGCGGAGCAACGAAGCAACTCGGCGGAATCCGGCAGATGTGAATGCCAATAACGAAGCTGCTGGGTCGCAGCTGCTCTGGCATGCCGCTCGTCGCATTGAAGCAACTCACGAAGCAGTTCAGCGTTCACCTCATCGATGCCACGGTAAATCCAGAGTGCTTCAAGTTGGTGATGGCGGAATCGTGGGTCAGTTGGCGAAAGCGTCTTTACCCATTCGTCAAGCGATTCTTTGACTTGCTCCGCTGACCGCTCTCGCAATTCGGCGCGAATCCAGTAACGAATCCGAGACTCAGGCCGCTTGAGTTGCTCTAGCAACTCGTCGATCGACGCGTCGGCGATCTTGGGCGGATCTTGAAGCGGTTTGCCTTTCTCAATGACACGCCAGATACGCCCGGAGTGGCGGTCGCGACGTTCATCACGAAGTGAATACTGTGCGTGCCCTTTCACTGGGTTGTACCAATCACAAATATAAAGATCGCCTCGCGGTCCAAAGCGAATATCCACGGGGATAAAGCTCAGGTTGGTCGAGAAGATCAAATCGCTGACGTATTCTTCGTCGAAGCCAAACTCGCCTTCGTTCCACTTGTGAATCTCAATTCGGTTGGTCGGCTTATAACGAGCTTTGATATATCCGCCTTGCAGTTCGTCTGGGAATGTCCCGAAGTCGACGAACTCTTGCCCACACGTTCCCGAATAAGCGTTCAGGCCATCTGGCTTCGGGTGCTGGTTCGGGTACGGAGGGTCGAGCGAGTGAAATGCGGCCGCGAAAATGGGATGGCTGGCAACGTGCTGTCCCCAATCATCAAAGACGACGCCCCATGGATTCGTGCTCGGGTAGCTACCGAAACTCGTTAACCGTTGCGACTCGGGCTCGAAGCGAAACCAGCCGCTGTTTTGTTGGCGAACCGGACCGTAGGCCGTCTCAACTTGGCTGTGATGAAAAATCGATTCGCGAAAGATCAAGTCACCATCGGGCGACCAAATGAAGTCGTGGAGCGAGTGGTGTGAGTCCTCAGTCCCGAAACCGCTGAGCAAGACACGTCGCAAGTCGGCTTTGCCATCGCCATCGGTGTCCTTCAAGAACGTCAAGTGAGGTTCTTCGGACACGTAAACGCCACCGTCGCCGAATTCAAAAGACAGCGGGATGTGAAGGTCATCAGCGAACACCGTTGACTTGTCGGCTTTGCCGTCGCCATCGGTGTCCTCGAGAATCACTAACTGGTCGTTTGGTTCTTTGCCGGGATAAACGTGCGGGTAGGTCGTCGAACAACTCACCCACAAGCGGCCTTGGTTGTCCCACCGCATTTGGATCGGCGCTGCAATATCTGGAAATTCTTCTTCACCTGCGAAGAGGCTGACTTCGAATCGCGGGTCCACTTGAAACGCTTTCAACTCATCTGCTGCGGACATCCATTCGTTAGCGCCGCGACTCTGCTTCGTCTCGGGCATGGGAGGCAAGTTCGAATCATCGATCTCACCTAGGTTGGTCTTGCCTTGAGCGAGGTCCCAAATGCGTTGGTCGCGATTGGCAACCATGACATCAAAGTTTCGCATGGCTGGCAAAAAGTCGAGGTAGCCATACTCCTTGCTGCGCCCGCCGGTGTAGTAAAACGTGTTGAGTGGACGATAGCGCCGGAAGAACTGGCGATTTTTATCGACAACGACTTGTCGGATGTCATCGCGGGCTTCGGGTGCATCTTCACCCAACAGCGACCGGTACACAATCTTGGCGAAGAGTTCATAGCCATCACCGTTGAGATGAACGCCGTTGATCGTCAAGTCACTACCAGGGCTTCGCATCGCTTCCAATGTGGGTTGGTACAAATCGACAAACCCAACGTGCATCTCGTTCGCGATGTCACGCATGGCATGGGCATACATCAAGATGTTCGCGTTGTTTGAATCTGCTGCTAGGATGCCCGGGACGTTTTCGTTAGCGATCGGCGATAACAGCACGACTCGAGCGCCGCTGGTGCCGTTGAATGCCGACGACGTCAACAATCGAAGTTGTTCTCTCAGCGACTTTCGAAAGGCATCGAGCCCGTCTGGACCAGCAAACGATTCATTGAAACCGAACGCAGCGATGATGATATCGGCTTGCTCATGAAGCAGGTGCTGGGCGGTATCCGCAAAATTATCCGGTCGAGGCTGCAGATCCACCGTGTCGGCTGGCCAGCCGAGATTGCGCACGACCAACGAATGCTGGGGATACCGTTGTTGCAACAGCGTCTCGAGATAACCAAAGTTTTGGGATTGTTCAAGTAACGCGTTGCCGATGAATGCGACTCGCGAGTGTGGCTTCAGTTCCAGCGGCAAGGTCGTCGACAAGGGTCGAGTCGCTTCTGCTCGCGGAGCGGTCGCAGCATAAATGCCGTACTGTTGGAACTCAGGGTCATCCATTGGATCGGGATTGCCCGTTGAGATCGATTTCGCATCGATAACCTTTGGAGGCTTCTGGGCTGTGACGAAAGAGCCGACGTGTAGAAGTGCAAAAATCGCCACGCCGGCGACAAACTGAGTGCGTTGAAACATCGAAAGTTATGCTCGGACGATAAAGAAATCGATTAGTACGTAATGGAGCTCAAACGGTTACGCCAGGATCACGGTTATGCCAGGATATCGTGAATAACACTCGGAGCTTCGACGCCGGTGAGTCGTTGCTCGAGTCCTTGAAATTTGAAGCTGAGTCGGCGATCGTCGATGCCCATGCAATGCAGAATCGTGGCGTTGAGGTCGTTGAGATGAACAGGGTTTTCAACAACGTTGTAGCTGAAATCATCCGTTTCACCGTAAGTCATTCCTGCCTTCATGCCACCGCCGGCCATCCACATGCAAAAATTGCGAGGATGATGATCACGTCCGTAGGTCTCGTTGGTCAACGTGCCTTGCGAATACACAGTTCTTCCAAACTCACCGCCAAAGACGACAAGGGTTTCTTCGAGTAATCCTCGTTGCTTCAGGTCCTTCAACAACGCGGCTGTGGGTTGATCGACGTCCATGCATTGGCCCTTGATCAATTTAGGTAAGTTGCCGTGTTGGTCCCAACCGCGGTGCAGAATTTGGACGCAACGTACACCTCGTTCAATCAAGCGGCGAGCATGAATCGCACTGGATGCAAACGACCCCTTCTTCTCCACATCGGGACCATACATTTCCAGCGTCTCTCGTGTTTCCGACGACAAATCGGTCAACTCAGGAACGCTGGTCTGCATCCGAAACGCCATTTCGTATTGAGCGATTCGAGTCTGGGTTTCTGGGTCACCGAATCGACCGTAGTTTTCTTGGTTCAACTGATGCAACGCATCCAGCATGATACGTCGATCGGCTGACGAAACGCCGGGTGGGTTCTTGATATAGAGTACTGGGTCACCGGAGCCACGTAGCGCGACACCATCAAAGCTGCTTGGTAAGAAACCGCTGCTCCACATACGAGTGAACAATGCCTGTGCTTGGCTCTCAGCTGGGAAAGTTGGCGTGAAAACCACAAACGCGGGTAGGTCATTGCACTCGCTTCCCAGCCCGTAGCTGAGCCAAGAACCGAGGCTCGGTTTCCCAGGAACCTCGCTGCCGGTCATCACAAAGGTACATGCCGGATCGTGGTTGATCGCGTCCGTGCTGACGGTCTTGATCATGGTGATGTCGTCAGCGATACCTTGCATGTAGGGTACCAACTCGCTCATCATGATGCCGCTCTGTCCGCACGGCTTGAATGCGAACTTACTCGGCGCGACCGGGAACCGAGCCTGGCCGCTCGTCATCGTGGTGATGCGTTGGCCGTTGCGAACGGAGTCCGGCAGTTCCTTGTCGAAGTAGTCCTTCAAGTTGGGTTTGTAGTCAAACAAATCCAGCTGGGACGGGGCACCGTTCATGTGCAGATAGATCAATCGCTTCGCACGCTGGGCGAAGTGCGGCAAGCCCGGTAGCGGCGGATGGACTCGCTCGCCAACCGCTGCCGATGCGCCGCTCGCTTCGGATTCAAGCAGTCCGGATAACGCCAATCCGCCAACGCTCAGTCCAACCCCGTTGAAAAATTGGCGTCGTGTCGCAAGTAAGTTTTGTTGAATCAGTGGATGCATAACCGTTCGTCGTTTCGAGGCACAGGCAACAGATAAGCGTCTAGTTCTTGGTCACAGTTTCGTCGAGATTGAGCAACAGATTTGCAAACATCGTATACGCAGCTAAATCACAGGCCGCGATCTCGTGGTCTGCAATACTCTCGCCATAACCAATCAACTCTTTGGCGGCATCCAAGTCCTTTTCGAAACTCTGTTGATGCTGGTCAAGTGATTCCATCGCGATCTGTAATTCAGATTCACTTGGCTCGCGCCCAGTGACCACGCTCCAGCTCCAACGGATTCGAGCACGTGTATCTTCACCGCCCTCGCGAATGATGCGTGTGGCGAATTGTCTTGCTGCTTCAATATGCTGAACGTCATTGAGTAACTGTAATGCTTGCAGCGGCGTGTTGCTGCGCTCGCGACGCGAACAACTTTGTTCACGATTTGGCGCGTCAAACGATGACATGAACGGCGGCGGCGCGGTGCGTTTCAGGAACGTGTAGAGACTGCGCCGATACAATGCATCGCCAGTGTCCTGTGAATAGGTCTTGGTGTTGCTTCCGCCGAACGCGACGGGCTCCCAGATATCTGGCGGTTGGTAGGGTTTAACCGCCTTGCCGCCAACTTTGCGGACAAGCAAACCGCTGACGAAAAGGGCTTGATCACGCAGCACTTCGGCGTCCAATCGCAATCGTGGTGCTCGGGCGAGTAACCGATTGTCCGGGTCGATTTCAAGGTGCTTGGCTGTAACTTTCGAACTTTGGCGATACGCGTGGCTTGTCAAAATCAGCTTCACCAGCTTGCGAATGTCCCAGCCCTGTTCGATGAAATCGACGGCCAACCAATCCAGTAATTCAGGATGGCTTGGTGGGTCGCCTTGGGAGCCAAAGTCAGCGCTCGTGCGAACGATTCCTGTGCCGAAAAATTGTTGCCACACGCGATTGACGGTAACGCGTGACGTCAACGGATGTTCCTTGCTCACCAGCCAATTCGCGAAGTCGAGTCGGTTGTACGGACGGTCTTGCTCAAGCTTGGGAAGCGACGGCAGGAACGCGGGAACCGCACGAGTGACTTTCTCGCCAGGCTTGTCATACGCGCCGCGAAGCATCACAAAACTTTCACGCGGCGTTGGCAAGTCAGCCATCACGAAGGTGATCGGAACTTCATTTTCGATCACAGCCTTTTCGTTCTCAACGTTGGCTTTTTGAGCCTTGGACTCACGAAGCAATGCTTCGGAACCCGCATAGAACGTACGAAGCCAAAACTCGTAGACCTGTTTCGTTTCGTCGTCGCTCCATTGCTTGGGCTGCTTCCCGCGAACGAGCTCGCGGAGCCCATCGGGCAGATCATTGTTTCGCTTTCCAGCGTTCTTTTCCTGCCAAACCGACCAGGACCAAGAATCGTCCTTCGCAGTATCCACTTTGGATTGGACGCCGAGATGATCCCACGTTACCGTGCCCGCGAATTGCGTGAACGCGTAGCCCTTGATCTTGTCGTTGGCTTTCAGCCCCATCTTCTTGGCATCCACTTCCAAGCGAACCCATTTCCCTGTCTCCGGTAGATCGCCCATAAGAACTTTCTCGGAAGAGTCCGATTTGCCGAATGGGATCTTTTCGTGTGCGCCCCAGATCGCGCGATGCTTCCACTCGCCACTGTGGAATTGAATCATGATCGCTTCGGGACAGTCCATGGGATCGAGGAAGCAATGGACAAATACTTTTCCATTGGCTGGCACCGTGAAGTCCGCAGCACCGCTACTGTAAAAATCTTGTTCGACGGCGGTTGCTTGACGCCGCAAGGCCACTTCACCGCTGAACACTTCGCCGTCGGATTGGGTAACCAGTTGTAACGGAGCACCCGAATTCTCGACCTTGGCGTTTTCGGGGAACCCGTCTTCAAACCAGATGGTTTCCGTTTCGAGCGGTGAGGGTGGCGGATCTTGTTCCGCCGGATCCACGTACTCGCTCGACGAGATCGCTTCTTGAATTTCGTTTTCGATACTCGCCAGTTGCTCGTTGAGCGACGCAATCCCTGTCTCTTGCTCTTCGGTATACAGCTTCAAGATCGGTGGCGTGTCGATCTTGTTCCCATCCATGGCCGGATCTGCGGCGCTATGAAAGAACGCGTACATCGAATAGTAATCTTTGGCCGAGATCGGATCGAATTTATGGTCATGGCAAACGGCACAACCGGCCGTGAGCCCCATCCATACTTCGGCCGCGGTGGTCGTGCGATCGACGGCGTAGCGGAACACCCATTCCTCGTTGATGCTGCCGCCTTCACTTGTCGATACGTTACATCGATTGAAGCCTGAGGCGATGAGTTGTTCACGCGTCGGGTTCTCGAGTAAATCTCCCGCCAACTGCCATCGCGTGAACTCGTCGAACGGCAAGTTCTGTTGAAAAGCACGCACGACCCAGTCTCGGTACGGCCACATCGATCGTTCGTTATCCAAATGCAAACCGTGCGTGTCAGCATAGCGAGCAAGATCAAGCCAATATCTTGCCATGTGTTCGCTGTATGATACGCGGTTCATCAACTCGTCGATTAACTTCTCGTACGCACCGGCCGAGTCGTCCGAGACAAACGCACGGACCTCCTCAGGCGTTGGCGGAAGTCCGGTTAAATCGAGCGTGACTCGACGAATGAGTGTTTCGCGATCGGCTAGCGGCGATGGCACAAGGTCTTCTTGCGATAAACGCGTTTGCAAGAACGCATCGATCGGGTTGGACGGTTGGTCTGTCCCCGTATCGACCGACGGAACCGCAGGTTTTGTCGGAGCAACAAAGGACCAGTGCTGTTGGTATGCCGCGCCCGACTCGATCCAGCGACGAATCAGGTCGCGTTGAGACTCGTTGAGCGTCTTGTGCGATTCGGGTGGCGGCATCACTTCGGACTCATCCGAACTATTGATCCGCTTCCACAGGTTGCTCGACTCAAGTTCTCCAGGAACGATCGCGCCGCTGGAGAACGCATTGTCGGCAACATCGAGACGCAGATCGCCTTCGCGAGCTTCTTCGTCCGGCCCATGACAAGCGAAGCAATGATCCGACAGGATCGGGCGGATGTCCCGTGTGAATGAGACGTCTTCTTCCGCGATCGTGAACGCCGGACAGAGGACAATCGAAACCAAAATGATCGAAGAAAGGATTTTCATCATGGCGTCAGCGACATACGGAAGGAATGTGGGCGGGACAACCAGTATAACTGATCGCGACACGCAATGACCGACGCGAAACGAAAAACGCGTGCCAACCAACCGACGGCTGACACGCGTGCAAGGCGTGGCTTTGGAATCCATGTTCGGAATCCATGTTTTTGACAAGCTCTTTGGACGTCTCTACGGAATTGAGATCGTTTCGCTCGATGCTCGCGTTCCCATCGCGCCCCACAAACCGTAGCGGCTTTGAGAACCCGCAATCGCAGGAGCGACGCTCGAACTGCCTGAGTAGTTGACGTAGATCGTTTGCGCTCGAGAATTCCCCGCTTCGATCGAATCGGTGATGAACTTCACCGCCCCATCACCCATCAAAACATGGACACCGCCTTGATGATGGCTACTTGGCGGAACAATTCCTGGGGAATTGATGCCATTTCGCAAACAAATTTCGCTGTTCGGTGGGGTGATCGTGGTGATTTGGGTCCAAAACGGATAGCCGAACGCCCATTTAAATCCGCGTCCATTCTGGGCGCCCGTGTTCAAGTTGGTTGCCGTCGGGCTCCAGAATGCTGGTCGATTTGGATCGGCATCTGACTTGCAGACGGACGGGTCGTCATACACGGCAACCAGATTGTTTTGCTTGCCCATCGTCGTCGTCTTTCGGTCACCCAGATCCGTTTGAATTTCGGCAGCAGCGATCGTGTTCGAAAGCCCGTCAAGGATATCACGGAATTGCACATCCTTTCGCGGTACAAAGAATCCTCGCAATGATTCTCTCGCTCGTTGCGAACGGCCGCTGCTCGGTCCAAACTTTCCTTGAGCGGCAATGTAATTCAACAGTCCGACATTCGATTGGTGAATCGAATCACCTATTGAAGCGGCATAGTTCGTTCGCCCCTGAGCAGGCAACCCTTGGCCAGGATCACTTGGGCACCGAAGCGATGGGATATCTGAGAGCCACGGCGTGTAAGCACCGTTCGTGTTATGGCTCGCAAGGTTCATATTGGGCACTGGTCCCATGGGGTTGTAAATATCGTTCGTCGTTGAAGCATTGCCATCCGCGTCAAACGGGTTACTGATTTGTTCCCAGAGAGCTTGCTGTTCCATGAATGGAAGCAGCCCAACAAAAATACTCAACTGCATCGCATCGTTGCTCGTTGCAGGGGCTGCGTTATTCGCATTCGTTGCCGAATCGGTTCCCCCCATCAACATCGGAAGCTGGTCATAGGCAGCGTGGTAGTTGTGCATCGACAACCCGATCTGCTTGAAGTTGTTACTACAACTCATACGCCGAGCCGCTTCGCGAGCCGCCTGAACCGCCGGCAGGAGCAAGCCCACCAACACACCGATGATCGCGATCACGACAAGCAACTCGACAAGGGTAAAGCCGACTGGTCTTTTGTGCCTCAACATTTAGGTCACCTCGAAAAGGAAATAGTAAAGAAAAGAGAATTGATCGTATGGGTCATGGCCATCCATTTGCTGCTTGCCCGATTCGTTATTCCGAATCGGGCTCCATCTCCGGAGCCGATTCATTGGCGATATTCGGATTTTCAGACAGATAGGTACTGAGCTCATCTTGAGCCGGTGCGGTCGGTTCGGTCGTTTCGCCGCACCCGCAAATGAGACTGACTAGCAAGAAAGCCGAGCCAAAAACACTCGACTTCGAGAGAAGAGAAGACATCCGATACGCTCCAGATAGAAGAAGAAAAGTCACCTGCCCTTCATCCGAAACTACCAGATTTACTACCGCGAGTTAAGTAAAATAGCTTTCTTGCGGAGATTTTATTTTCTTTTGCGGGTGCGTTTTGTTTACTTCGCTAGTTTGGCCGACCGTCAATTGGCGAGTTAAGTGCGGCTGGCGATGGTTCCTTGATTCGAAGATCGCCCGTTGTTCGCTAGCGACGGACGAAGCGAACAAGGAGCATAGCGATGACGCCGCCGACAAGATTGGCGACGAGGTCCAAGGCGGTGTTGAAATAGCCGCCGACGTTGGTTTCCGGAGCGATGAGCGTCGCGATGAATTCGACGATCTCGTTGACGCTTCCGAGACCGCAGGCGACGAGCGTTGCGGCCGCCATTTGCCCAAACGTCGGATGCCGCTTTCGCTGTTCCATGGGCCGCATCGCTTGCAATGCTGCGACCGCCGTCGTTCCAAACCCGAATGCGTGCACGAGATTGTCGTATTTCAACAGCTCAGGAATGATCCAAGCGCTGTATAGAACCGCCACCTCGCCGTTGTACGGCCATCCCTGGGGCAACGGAACGAGCCCGCCCGCCAAGTGCATGGCGGCCCAAATCGATAGACACCATACTACAGTGCTGGAAAATCGTATCCGATGATCAAGCCACAACGTGACTGCAATGATGATGGCAAGTGGGACCAGATAAAACGCGAATTCATTGTTTCCTGTCGCGAAAACAGCAATCGCTCCAGCGACTAAATACAGCACTGAGAAGATCACCAACTTGGGTTCGCGATGGAAAATCGACTCACGCCGGTTGGCTTTAAACCCAGCCGTTGCCTGGGGGCGGGACTTGCGATTTCGAGCCATCCTGTTTTCCGAATTGTGGGGTTGTCGCTGGTACGGTCGTACGGTGGTGTTGGAAAACATAGCAAACCGCATTCCTGGTGAACCCAGGCCAGGATTGCCGAGTCTGGCTTTATCGCTAAAGTGGCGACGTATTCCGATATTCTCACCGAAAGCCTCACCTCGATGTTGACTGTGCCTACTTTCTCTACCTCCCGCAGCGAAATTGCGGGTTTGTCGGTTCCTGAATTAGCTCGCCAATATGGCACACCGCTGTACGTTTATGATCGCAGCCTGATCGACCAGCGAATCGCAGATTTGGCGGCGTTTGATGTGATTCGCTATGCCCAGAAAGCATGCAGCAACATTGCGATTCTCGATCGCATGCGCCGGCAAGGCGTCGTCGTCGATGCGGTGAGTGCTGGCGAGATTCGTCGGGCGATTGCAGCGGGCTATTCGACGGATCCGGCACGGCATGAAATTTGTTACACGGCCGATATTTTTGATGCCGAAGCACTCGACCTTGTGGTGGAGCATCGGCTGGGTGTGAACTGTGGTTCGCCCGACATGATCAGCCAACTCGGCGTGCGGATGCCGGGTGCCAACGTAACGCTTCGCATCAATCCAGGTTTTGGCCACGGCCACAGCCAAAAGACGAACACGGGCGGGCAACAGAGCAAGCACGGTATCTGGCATACACAAATTGACGATTGCTTGCGGCGAGCCGACCAGTATGGCGTCACCGTTACCGGACTGCATATGCACATCGGTTCGGGGACGGACTTGGAGCATTTGAGCGAAGTGTGCGCTGCGATGGAAAAGACGGCGAAGGAAGTCGGCCGCACGTTGACTACGATCAGTGCCGGAGGCGGTTTGCCCGTGCCGTACAAGAGCACCGACAGCTACGTCGATCTCGAGAAATATTTTGAGCTGTGGGACGCAACGCGAAATCGATTGAGTGAAGCGTTCGGACATCGACTGACACTTGAGATCGAACCGGGCCGCTATCTTTCTGCAGAAAGTGGTTTCTTAATCGCCGAAGTTCGAAGCGTCAAGCAAGTGGGCGAGAACCTGTTTTTCTTGTTAGACGCTGGCTTCAACGATCTCGCTCGGCCGGTGATGTACGGGGCTCACCACCCAATTTCCGTATGCGGTGCCAAGAGCGATGCATCGTCGCGTGAGGAAGTCGAAGCTGTCGTCGGGGGTCCATTGTGCGAGTCCGGCGACATCTTTACCCAGCGCGAAGGCGGGTTCGTCGACAGCCGCCGTTTGCCCATGGCCACAGTTGGTGACTATGTCGTTTTGGAAAACGCAGGTGCCTACGGTTTTGTCATGTCGAGCAACTACAACAGTAAGACACGAGCCGCAGAGGTCTTGATCGAAAATGGTACAGCCAAGCTCATTCGCAAACGCGAGACGTTCGACGACCTCATCCGAGGCGAAGTCATTCCCGAGTAATTAAATCGACTCGGTGTGATTGCGACACTGCGTTTATAGGAACTGCAGTTTCACGCATGACGCAGCCTCAGTCATCAGCTCTGGTTTCTACCGTAGGGCGGCCTTTCTAGGCCGTCCTACGGGAATACAGCGGATTTGTTTTCAACTGCCGCTCTCCTAAATGCCAATCGCTTTGTCCACGGCAATCTCTTGAAAACAGCCAAGACGTCCTAAGGACGGGGCACCCGCCCTCCTGTTGGCTCAGTCGCTAGGATCGATATTTTGCGTGACGAATACGGTTATACCGATAAGCCTGCTTGATTGCATTATCTGTACAGTGAATCTAAAGACACCTGAGTGATTTCGATCGAGACCCATTGGTCGAATTCCGATCAGCTAACTTCGAAGGGCACGAATTCGTGGCGTCAACCATCAAAGCCCGAACGGCGACCGGTGGTTGCACCTTGAGCAGACGAGACTGCATGGATAGCAGCGGGGCCTAGTGGAGTCACTCAAGCACTTAGCATTTTCAATCATCATGGATGAGAACTGACAATGAAACGTAGACATCTACTGGCATCTTCCTGTGCAATTGGAATTTCAATCACCAATGCACTTGCAGCCCCGCCCACAGGTCTGGATCGCAATGAGTTGCTTGGCCCAGAAAAATCGTTACTCGAATTCGCACCAGAGAACTTCACTCGTTCGATACTTCAGATCGCGGGCGATACTGATATTGTGTCACTCGATCAGCAATCGGATTCAGTTCACGACAAAATAGTCGAGCGTTTCCCAGACGGGAAACCTCATGTCGAGCGTTACGTGACGACGGATGCGCGTGGCAACTTTGTCAATCACGGACTCTACAAGAAACTTGCGCCTAATGGCGATATTGTGCAATCGGGAACTTGGGAGCACGGCGAACGCGACAGTCAATGGCAGCAAACGCTGAATGATCGTGATCTTGCAAACCTGAGATTGAATCTGCACGGTTTTAAAGCTCCCTACACATCGACCGCAACGTTCATAAACGGAGTTCTTGATGGAACGTGGAGCGTTAGTGATAGCAGGAACAAGCTAGTCTTCAGCTGGGAATTCACGAAGGGCTCACGCAACGGCTTGTCGCTTTGGTTTGCTTCAAACGGCAATAAACTGCGGCAAGTTGAATACGACATGAACCAGCCCACTGGGTCCATGTTTGTTTGGAAAGAGGGTGACCAAACTAAACCTCAGCAAATGGAGTTTGTCCGGGGCATGGAACTGAAAAAGAAGACAGACTATTTCACAAAAACCAATCGAGACAAGAAAGAAGAATCTTCCGTTTTGGTGGCCTCGCAACTGCAAGTAGCCTCGCACTCCTGGGAGCGTTCCGAGGTCATTTACGATACGGTGCAGGACGCGCAACCGATTCGGCACGGTGAGCTTAAGATGTGGCATAAGAACGGATCGCTTGCTCATGTGGGCCAGTACGAGTTTGGGGAACCCGTTGGCGAAGCATCGTGGTTTTACGCGAATGGCCAGCGACAAACGGTTGGCACTTATCTTGCCGGAGCCCCCTCGGGCCAATGGCTTTGGTGGCACGAAAACGGCATGCGTCAAGCCGAAGGTGGCTATGAAGACGGCCGGCAAGTGGGACTCTGGCGTTCGTGGTCCGATCGTGGCCAATTGGTCTCCAGCGCCGATAAATCCGATGCGCCTTCCATTGCTGAACTTGAGTTTCCCGACAGTAGCCTACGTCGTTAGACGCAAGGCTGGCATCATCGGTCAAAATTCCCAATGAATCGATGCTCCCAATGGATCGATGACCCCGGAAGCAATTGACGCGATCGCTCAAGCGGCACCACCGCGACAATGTGTTCGCGGTGGATGGGGCCGTATGTTCGGCTGTCGACGGAGATCGGAACGTTGTCGCCCATGACATAGTATTCGTCCTTGGCGAGGCGGATTGGGTACATGGATTGATCGTCCGTTCGGCGCAATCGATAGTCAATGAAGCGATCGATTTCGAGCTGGCTGATATTGACGCGGCTGTTGCCCGCTTGAGCGATAACTCGGATCGAAAGTTCGGCGTTGGGGCCAGTGAAAACTAGGTCGTGTATTCCACTTGCTAATTCGCGCTGTCCGAAGGACGTGATGAGTTGGATGGCGGAGCTGCATTGAATTTGAAAGCGAAGCTGCAATGTGGAGACTGGATAGAGCGGCCGAGCGATGAGTGCGTTGGCGGGACAGTCATCCATGACAGCGGTGACTTTGTGGAAGTCGTGGATGTTCTGGTGCGCGTAGGTCAATCTGGGCGATTGGGTTTGTGTCGCAGTCCATTGCCAACTCGCTTGATGATCCGCGTCGATGCGTTCCCAAGATGACCAACGCGACTCGGTGCGGAGTGCGTCACGATCGACGGGGATGGCGACTTCGCTGGAAGTGGCTGGCTTGCCGTTGACGGTCAGTTGCAAAGGTGTGACGGCGTTGGCATCAACGGCAATGGTGTCGCCAGGGGTGCCTAGCAGCCGTTTCAAGTGAAGCTGGCCATCGATTCGAATCATGACGAGTTGGTCACGGTGCAATGAAGTTGACTCATCGATCCAAATTGCATCGACCACATCACCAGGGAGTGTCGGTCCGATGGGGCGATCCAATTCCTTGCCGCAATGCCAACAGGGAATCTGTGAATTTGCGTCTTGTGCAAGGCTACTTGTTGGCGAAGCATCGATCGTGAATCGGATATGACAATGCGGGCATTCCACTTGGTAGTGTTCGCTCCAAAGCGTTGGAGCCATCGAACCACCGGCAACGCGGTGAGGTCGGGGGGCTTGACGAATTTTTTGTGGCCCGAGCAACCCGAAATTGAGCAACCCAAAATGTAAAGCGATCAAGCTGGAGACGCCTAAAGTACTGACGATACCGGCGGCCAGGTACAGGAATTTGCGTTTTGATAATCCAGCTTGGGGCATCAGAATCGAATGTTTCTATGGGAAAATACACAAACCACGGCACCAAATCCTCCGAAAACGTTGAGTTTTGCGTCAAAAATATCGACTGACGTCAAACCGCTCTGTCGCTATACTCTTGGGCCTGCTTGGTTCTTTAATAACGTTCATCATAACGCCACTGCTCGAGAATGATCGAATCGACCCAATCGACCCACACGCGAATGTCTCGTGCCAGGAAACTGTCGTCGGCAGTGGCTTCCAACGACGAACCACAGTCGACTGACGAGCCAAAATCCAGTGTAGGTGCTAAGGCCAGCGACGACATGCCATTGCAGACTCGCGGACGAATGGGCCAAGCCATGAAAGTTCGCATGTTGGGCACGGGATCGTACGTTCCCGAAACCATTGTCACGAACGATGACCTCTCGCAGCTCGGTTGTGATAGTGAGTGGATCGTTCGGCGGACAGGCATTCGCGAACGGCGGCATGCAAGCGAGAGCCAAGCCACAAGCGACTTGGCATACGAAGCTGCTGTTCGTTGTCTAGCGGCGAGTGGCAAAACGGTTGCGGACTTGGACTTAATTATCGTCTGTACGATAACACCGGACCATCCGACCCCGTCGACCGCGTGTCACTTGCAGCAACGACTTGGCGCGATTGCTCCGGCGATGGACATCAACGCGGCATGCGCTGGATTCATGTATGGCATGATCACAGGGGCTCAATTCATCGCAGCTGGTAATAGCAAGTGCGTGCTTGTTGTGGGTGCCGATCTGATGAGTCGCACAGTGAATCCCGAAGATGTCAAAACGTATCCTCTGTTTGGTGATGCGGCGGGCGCAGCGATTTTGACGGACGATACGACCGAGGGTGGTGGCGGAATACTCGCGTATCAACTCGGCAGCGAAGGTTGCGGTGGTGAGATGCTTTGCATTCCTGCTGGCGGTACCCGACAACCGCTGACACCGGAGATGCATTCGGCTGGTGAACAGTACTTGCGAATGGATGGCCGCGGCGTATTCAAGTGGGCAGTCCGCGTATTCGACGAGAGCGCAAAACAAGTGTTGAAAGAAGCTGGCGTGACGCCCGAGGAATTATCGCTCGTTGTATTGCATCAAGCGAACCAGCGGATCATCGACTCGGCGGTTTCCGACCTCGGAGTGCCAGCCGAAAAGGTGTTTGTGAACCTGGATCGGTTCGGCAATACTTCCGGAGCCAGTATCCCGCTCGCGCTTGATGAAGCGGTAAAAGCCGGGAAAATCAAGCGAGGCGATCTTGTGCTGCTTTGCGGTTTCGGCGCTGGCTTGTCTTGGGGAACCGCTGTCGTTCGCTGGTAATGCGAACGACGTTCAGTAGAAGTGCGGAGTTGCGCCAGGAACAAGTCCTGGCGCCACGTTTCTCGCCAGGACAGGTCCTGGACTACGGGTGTCGCATTACGTTGTCGGCGAAAGTTGCTTGCGTTTCTCAGCAATCAAATTCAGTAATGCCTTTTGAGGCTTGACGAACTTGTCGACGCCTTCACGCATCAACACACTGTGCATGTCGGCGACGTCGACCTTCGTATCAATCTCGGACTGGATCGCATCCGACGGCAAGACATCGACGGTGCGAGTGAAGGTCACGTCGCTCTTGGCGATGGCTTCATTAGTCTCTGGCGGATTGGTTTGAATGTCGCTGCCAGCGAGTGCGCCCACATACAACCAAGGTTTCTGGTTCGGGTCTTTCGTGCCTGTGCTTGCAAAGATCAATTCTTGCTCGAGAGCCAAACCTTTGTCGCCCCAGAACTCCTGGTTCGCTTGCCAAACACGTTTGGCATTGAGCATTCCAACTTGGCCCTGAGCTTCCGGCGACAACGACGAAGTGTGCTGTTTCGTGTACACGTCGATACGCGAGATGAAGATGCTGTAAACGCTCTTGAACGTCGACAGGTCGCTGAGTTTTTGAGCACCGCGCCAGACGGCATCACGGGCTTGAACGTATTGATCCATGGTAAAGATCAAGGTGACATTCAATGTGATGCCGTTAGCCGCGAGTTCTTCGAGAGCGCCCAATCCCGCTGGAGTCGCTGGGACTTTGATCATGCGGTTGGTGTGGCCCTTGGCCCACTGCTTACCAAGCTCGACGTATTTCTTGGAGCGTTCTGCGTCGGAGAGCGAGTTCGTCGGGTCTTCGAGTAGCGGGTCCAATTCGAAGCTGATCCAGCCCGCGTTGCCTTTCGACGCGGTGTGGATCCCTTGGAATTTTCCTTGGGCACTTGAGACGAGTGAATCAGTCAATGCCCAGGCAATTGCCTCGTCATCGAGCCCGTCACCTAGCAGTGATTCGATTTTTCCGTCAAACCCGCCCGCACTCACGATGGCCGAGATAATCGCAGGGTTACTGGTTGCTCCGACGGCCCCCCAAGCAAGGTTTTTGTCAATTTCGCCTGGTTCAACGGAATCGAGATACAGCTTCGTACCTGTTTTCGTTAGTGATTCGAGTGCTTTGCTCATCTTTTCAGCTCGTTTAGTGATAGTGGTCGAGATAACTGATCGTGCAATGGAAAACGGTGTATCCTATGGTCCCAAACCGCTACCCCATTTCTGCGGCGAAAAGCCCCTCCAATGGAAAATGCGGACTGAGTGGGAAGCTGTCATCTCCCCCTGACCGACACAACTCGACATTATCGTAGCAAAATTGGTACCTACGAAGTGTTCCGTGACGATGATTGAAGTAGACCCGCACGGCAGCGCCGGGTAGCCTGAAGTCAATTCTTGAGATTTCCGCACGTTGTGCTCACATCATGTGCCTACATCAGTCGCTCCATCCGAGCGAGTTTAACGAATGACAGAACCTCTTCTCGAGCGACGAAGCCCACTGCGGGCGAGCTACGCGATGCTGATATTGCTCGCGTTTTTCTTTCTGTTGCCCTCTGCGTTTCGGGGCGCCCGACTCAGCCTGGACAAGAAAAAGAATGACGTTAAGGATTGGTTACCGAGCGATTTCCCGGAGACTGCGGAGCTTTCCTGGTTCGCTCGACACTTTGCTGGCGAGAGCTTTGTGCTGGCGACGTGGGCTGGGTGTACGTCTGGCGACCAACGTTTACAACTGTTGACTGAGAAACTGATTCACGAGTCGGATACTTATGATCCGGCTGCGGATTGGCCACCGAACCTCGCCGCAGAGTACGTCAAAGCGAAAGACATCGGTCGCAAGCTAGAACTGCTGCACGCGACAGACGAGAACTTCGACTGGGCCGGAAAGCGAGAAAAGTGGCTAACCAGCGCCAGCGGTCAAAAGTACTACATCACTCCGGACGGTCGTCTCTATCGTTGGGAAGAAGGCAGTAGCGCGCCATTGGCATTGGTTCGCAAGATCAAGAAGATGCTCGGCACTTACGAGATTCAAGGTCAACTCGTCACAGCGTTTGGTACGGGTGAGCGAGTTGCGGCCAATGGTGACTCTCCCGTCAACCGTTTCTACAATGACCCTTCATTGATTTGCGCTCCGTTGTTTCACTCCATACAAACGGGTGACACGATTGTTGAGCAACTCGCGAAAGAAGGTGGTCCACTTTGGCCAATCGATCTGACCGACGCGAGTCGGCGCGAAGAAGTCGCGCGCCGATTGGCGATGCAGCGATTGACGGGGACGCTATTCGCGCCCGCAGTGCCTCACGAATTTGAATGGACGGGCGAGAGCTTTGTTGCTGCTGTACCAGAAGACAAGCGAGCATCGCTTCCCGATGGCTTTGCAGCGATCGCGGATGCCGTTGTTGCTGAGGCGGTGAAGGACAAGTTCGCTGGATCCTTGGAGTCGCTAGCGACAGCGCCGATCGATGACCAGACCGATGTTTGGTACAAGGTATTCGATACCGCTGGGGTGACCCCGCCACCGCGTTTGACATGCGTTCTTGTGACGCTGACAGATCTGGCTGGCGACCACTTGGAGTTTGCCCTTGGACGCGGAGTGCTTGGCGGGCCACAGGGACGATTGCTTGCGTTAGCTGAGGAATGCGGAGTTGAGGCTGCTCCTCCGCCCTCAATGGCTCCGCCGCCATTGGATCGTTTGACTGCGTTTGTTCCGTCGGGCAAGCCTCAATTGCACGTTGGTGGCCCGCCTGTCGATAACGTGTCGATAGACGAGGAAGGCACCGTGACTTTGGTGCGTTTGGTCGGCTACAGCGTCCTTGTTGGCGTTGTGCTTTCGTATCTGTGTTTTTGGAGCGTGAAGATCACGTTGATGGTGTTCATCGTCGGCGGCAGCTCCGCGATGTTGAGCATGGCGATCGTGTATTGGTTCGGCGGAAGTGTTGACGCGATTTTGATGAGCATGCCATCACTGGTTTACGTGCTCGGGTTGAGCGGTGCGATTCACGTCATCAATTATTATCGCGATGAAGTCCGTATTCGCGGCAAGAAGGGCGCTGCGGGTCGCGCGCTCCAACACGCCGCCATGCCTTGTTTCCTAGCTTCGGCAACGACGGCGATTGGTTTGGCATCACTTGGCATCAGCAATCTCGCGCCGATCAGTAACTTTGGGATTTTTGCGGCACTGGGTGTGATCGCGACACTCTCCATTTTGTTTTCTTACTTGCCAGCAGCCCTGCAAACATTCGCGCCAGATATCGATGCACCGGAACCAATCAAGACCGAGAAGTCTGGTTTGCTTCATGAGACACCGGCCGAGAGTCGCCTTTCCGAAGCATGGGCGTCCGTGGGGCGTTGGATTACTGAGCATCACATGCTTGTGACCGTAACGAGTTCAATCATCTTGGTGGTTGTGTCTCTCGGTATGTTCAACATGAAAACGTCGGTCCAGCTATTGAAGCTGTTTGATCCGAATGCGCGAATCATCAGTGACTATGCGTGGCTTGAAGACAACTTTGGCAAATTGGTGCCAATGGAGTTGGTTGTTCGAGTTCCATCTTCGATGCAGGCAGAATTCGGAAAGTCAACGGCTGACGAAAACGGAACCGTTGCATCGACACCCGCAACCGTTGCATCACCGGCAACTAATGCCGTTGATGCGATGCCTATGCTTGAGCGTGTTGAAGCGGTATCGCGGATTCGTCGCGTTGTGCATCGGATTCTAGGTGAGCCAGGATTAGACGTCGTTGGACAAGCGATGAGTGCGGACACGTTTTTGCCTCCGCTTCCCGCTCCCGACAACAGCTACTCTCCTGTGCGATCAAAGTTCAATAAAGAGTTGATCGCTAGCCGTGCCGATCTCCGTGGGAGTGATTACCTAAGAGTCGAACAAGATGGTCCGTTTGAAGGCAGCGAACTTTGGCGGATCAGTCTTCGAGTGGCTGCGCTTTCGGACGTGGATTATGGTCGGTTCATTTCAACGCTTCGTACGGCTGTTGAGCCAGTGATTCGTGCTTACGAAACTCGCCATGACCTGCTGGAAAAGCTCATTGCAAACCGAGGTGAAGATGCCAGTGGTTTGTCCGGCAAAGAACGCGTCCTGGTGCTCGGCAGCAAGAAACCCGTCTCGATCGATGAGTTAGAAATACGGTCATTCGTCGATGCTGATTCGCCACTGAATGAGCTGATCGATACTCAAGCGACTTATTTGGCGACACTTGCGGAACTGCTTGCTGGGGAACGCATGAAGTCGCCTGTTTGGCTCGACCCAAGCGGTAAAGACTCAACCGTCCAAGTCGGCGATGCCAAGTGGCAACAACTGCTCACGATGGTGGATGCCGTTGTGTGGGTCGGTGATGCGGGTGTTTCTCAAGCGGACTTGGCGGGTGCGAAACTCGTCATCGACGCTCGTAACTCTGTCAATCGTGTTACGAACCCGACGCTTGTTGGCGATCGTATCCCAGACGTTGAGGGTGCGGAAGGTTTGCAAGTTGTTTACACCGGTGTCATCCCCGTTGTTTACAAAGCACAACGAACACTACTCACTAGCCTAGTCGAGTCCATCGGTTCTGCGTTCGTGCTGATTTCACTCGTTATGATGGCACTCTTGAATCCAGGTCGTTTCCCAACGAGTTGGTGGTCGGCGGGCAATCTTCGCGACGGGATCATGGCCGGCGCGATTTCGATGATCCCGAATCTGTTTCCGATTCTGATCGTGTTTGGAGCATTGGGGCACCTGCACTCGCTGTTTCCGGGTAAATTCCTCATTGACATTGGTACGATGATGACAGCGTCAGTCGCCATGGGCGTTGCGGTGGACGATACGATCCACTTCCTCTCCTGGTTCCGTCTGAATCTGAATACGGGGATGAGTCGCGTCGATGCCGTAATCGAGACTTACCGGCGGGTTGGTCCGGCGATGACACAAACAACGATCGTCGGCGGCTTGGGCTTGTTCGTGTTTGCCTTGTCAACGTTCACTCCCACCCAGCGTTTCGGAACATTAATGTTGGTGTTGCTCGGCACGGCACTTGTCGGTGACTTGATCATATTGCCAGCCCTGCTTGCTGGTCCGCTAGGAAAGTTTTTTAAACCACGCGTTGGATCCGGTGGTGAAGTGGATCCCCACAGCGACGTGTTGCGTCGTGAGGTCCCGACTGAGTTGAATGACAACGAGGAAGAAAGCGGCCTAGACGATTCGAGCGTTGATGAGCAAGGTCGATTGAACGGCACCGCCATCATTCATGGAGAGGAAGTCCCAATGCTTCGTTTACACCGCCCCACAAGGCGCACGGACGTTCCACATCGACTAAAGTAATGCCTAGGCCAGGACTTGCCTTGGCCAGGCGAGCTCAACAAACATTTCCAGGACAGTTCCTGGACTAAGGTTTCGAGAAAGAGGGTCACTCACAGATGCCACGTGTTGCGGTGATCCGACTGTTCGCAATGGCTTTACTGGCGCTACTCTACGTGTCGGCTGCCTTGGCAATTGATTCTTTGGCGCTGGATTCCTCAGCGCGGGATCCCTCGCCACCAGATCGCAGCGTTGTCTTCTTTCCGCTTGCATCCACCGCGGATAGCGCGCCGAGCGACGCGACTACTCTTGGGCGACTGCCGAATGTCGGCGTCGTGAGCGGAGTCGATGAAGCCTGGAGCAACTATCTCCGACTCTGGACAAGACATCATCAATCACCTCAAGACTCGTCGGTTCGCTCGTTCCTTGGAATCATTGATACCAGCGCGAATACCGTGACGCCCGCCATTGGCCGTACAACGGTGAAGTTCCCGGTCTGGAGAGCAGGCAGCTACCAAAAAGTGGATACGCCGCACTTCCAGATCCTGAGTCGAGCGGATGCGGCTTTTACGCAAAAAGTTGCCGAAGAGGCGGAGCAGTTTTATTGGATCTGGACTCAGATGTTTTTCCCGTTCTGGGAAAGCAGCCTGAGTCTCCAGCGGACGATGACCGGTCTTTCAAGCGAGATGGACATCGCTCAACAGGTTCGCGAGTTGGCGACACTCAAATCGAGTCGGCCTCGAATGCGTGTTGTGATTTTTCGCGATGCTAATGAATACCAATCGACCTTGGTTCGCGACGAACCCGGTGTCGCACAGTCGACTGGATATTACAGCGACAAATGGAAGACAACGTTTGTCTTTGGCGGTATCGACCAAGCCAACGAAGTCGATGCAACGGCTACGCGTCATCATGAGTGGACGCACCAGCTGTTTCGTGAAGCAACATTCTCAAGACTAGGGAATCGGTCGCCCGGTGAAGCCAAAGATTTCTGGCTTGTCGAAGGCATTGCTGGGTACATGGAATCGCTGGCTGCATTCGACCAGCACGCCACCGTCGGAGGCTGGGACAGCGAACGATTGCAATACGCACGCTATCGGATACTCGTTGGTGGTGACGCGTTACTCTTGAGTGAACTGAGGAGCGAAGGACGACTTGCCGTCCAACGACGAACGGACTTGTCGCGTTGGTACGCACATGCCATCACTCAGACGCACCGCTTGATGGACTCTGAAGAACCAAGCTCTCGCCAGTGGCTCTATGGCCAACTCGCTCGTCTTTACGAAGTCAATACAAGTATCGCCCCAGCCAGAGAGCCAATGGAGGAACAACAGCAATTGCGAGACTTTCTCGTCGTCGATGACGAGCATCTCCTCGCGAACTCTCGCATTCAACCACCTCGCAAGTTGTGCTTGGCGCAATGCGAAGTCACAAGCCGAGGACTGGAGTCGATACCACCCTCGAATCGCCTGAGTTGGCTGGATTTGTCCCGAATGAAAGGATTCAACATGGCGGATGTCGAGCGCCTATGTGCTGATCCAAAGTCGCTCAACTCACTCAGCCTAGAAGCGACGGCAATTGAACCTGATGCCATATCGTCGTTACTCTTGCGAGCAACCGAACTGGCGGAGTTGGATCTCAGTTCGACACCGGCTGACAACTCGTTAGCAACCGCGATCCAAGCGATGAACAAGCTAGAAACGCTGTGGCTGACGGGCAGTCGTGTGGGCGACGAGATCATGGATGGGCTCATATCGCGAACAACATTACAAACCGTCGATGTCCAGCGAACTCAAGTCTCGGAAGCTGGAATCGAGCGACTAAGAAAGGCTCGACCGCAACTTCGGGTCAATCCGCTGGAGGTTCACTAGCATGGACGCATGCCGCGACGACGGGTCATTCGACGAAGGGCCACCCGTCATCGGCGATTTGCCGCAGTTCTTTCATGTGCGCCAGCACTTCGCGGCTCACCGAATCAACGCGATTGAGCCAGCCGTGAACGATGCTCTTGAGAAAGCGTCTCTTCAGAAATCGGTACGACGTGGACAGCGTGTGGCGATTGCTGTTGGCAGTCGCGGAATAGCAAATCTTGCTCAGATCGTTCGCAGTGTCGTGAGATTCGTCGAAGCAATCGGAGGCGTGCCGGTCATTATCCCCGCAATGGGAAGTCATGGAGGTGCCACCGCCCATGGGCAAGCATCCCTGCTGGCTTCATTCGGCATCGACACCGATTTGATGAAGTGCCCGATCGAGTCATGCATGGACACGATCCAACTTGGTGCGACTGCCGATGGATTACCCATTTATTTCGATGCGACCTGCAAACAGTTCGATCATGTGATCGTGGTCAATCGCATCAAGCCACACACGCGACTTGTTGGAGACTACGAAAGCGGGCTAGTGAAGATGCTTATGATTGGGCTCGGCAAACATCGTGGTGCGGTCGCCTATCACCAAGCGTTTCAAGATTACGACTATCGACTTGATCGCATCGCACCGATCGTGGTGCCGATGATTCTTCGAGCGATGCCAATTACACTGGGGTTGGCGATCGTCGAGGATGCATTCGACCAGACATCGTTGATCGAGGCGGTATCGCCGAAAGAGTTCCTTACTCGAGAGCCCGAGTTACTCAAAGTTGCTCGATCGCGAATGCCGCATTTGCCGTTCGATCACGCTGACCTGCTGATCGTTGATTCCATCGGCAAGGAAATCAGCGGTACGGGAATGGATACAAACGTCATCGGCCGGAAATCCAATGACAATGCCGCAGCGGTGAACGAGTATCCCAGAATTCGCCAGATCTATGTGCGTTCGCTCAGCAAACAAACTGCTGGCAATGCCACGGGGATTGGGATCGCTGAGTTCTGTCGCACCCAGGTCGTTCGCGACATGGACGCTGTTGTGACGAGAATCAATTGCCTGACCAGCGGTCACGTAACGGCAGCAGCGATTCCCGTCAACTTTGAGACTGATCGCGAAGTACTCCAAGCCGCCATGACACAAGTATCGCGACCGCATCCTAGCCTTGTTAAATGGATGTGGATCCCAGATACGCTACGATTGAGCGAGGTTGCCTGCAGCGCCGCGTACTGGCCGGACGCCACTCATCGTGAAGACCTGGATTCGCTCAGCGACCCCGAGTCGCTGGAGTTCGATTCCAGCGGGAATCTGGTCTCACCGTTTGCGATCTCGGCTCCATGAAAGTAAGGTAACCCAGAATAGCCGACAACTTAAACTTCCAAACAATGGTTTTATCTGTAGTCCGGAACAAGCTATGCGCCGCACCGGCTAAACCTGCTGTTTGACAACGATCGTGTCCACTGGAGGCGACGGCGACACTTCGATGCGAGTTGGTGGTTGTGCTGGCGCAAAGATTTGGACCTGTGACCAAATCCGCCCTGCCGTTCCTAATTCGCTTTCTCATTCAGTTGGTCAGTGAACCCGACGGCATTGTTCCGTGATTTCTTTGTTGCGTGATTTCTCGCGTGATGGAACCCATGCTGCTGTTTTGGCATCGCTGAATGCTTAGAATAGCAGTCCCACCGGCGTGTCCCATCCTCATGGTTGCACGAGTAATAATCGCGTACTCTCACCTTCAGTAACAAAAAAATTCGATGAAACCCAAAGCAAAAAACTCATGCAGGCATCTCTGTGTGATACTCGCTATTGTTTGTGTCTCTCTTTTTTGCGTCAGTCATCGTGCGCTAGCTGATGATGCCTCGCCTAGCGGTCTGGCGGTTGCGACGTTTGACGTCGACGCGACTCCGCCGGTTGGATTCATGATGGCGTATGATCGGGTGAGTCGCGTGGATGAACTCGGTTTGCGTTGTCGGGGCATCGCAATTTTGGGGGCAGGTGAACCGATCGTGCTTTGTGCAGTCGATTGGATTGGCATTGCGAATGAAAGCCAAGATGTCTTCCGTGCACGCATTGCGAAAACTGCGGGCACATCGCCATCACGAGTTGCTGTGCACACACTGCATCAACACGATGCGCCTCGTTGTGACTTTGGTGCCGAAGCCTTGCTTCACCAAATCGGAGCATCGGAACTTGGTGCGCACAATGGCTCGTTCGCTCGCGAAGTCCTCGATCGTCTCACTCGCGAAATTGAAACATCGATTTCCAATGCAATTCCTATCACGCATGCCGGTTTCGGATCAGCGGACGTCAAGGAGGTGGCGTCGAATCGGCGCATTCAAGATGAGACCGGCAATGTTGTCGCGACACGATACACAGCCACGCGAGACGAAAAGCTCAGAGCGTTGCCCGATGGAGTCATCGATCCGGAACTCAGTTCAGTCTCGTTTTGGAATGGCGAGAGTCCGGTGGCAGTACTTAGCTATTATGCGTGCCATCCTCAAAGCTATTATCGAACGGGAATCCCAAGTCCAGACTTTCCTGGGATTGCGAGATTCATCCGCAGCCAAGATGGTCCAGGCCCCTTGTACGTGCATTTCAATGGTGCGGGTGGGAATATTGGTGCTGGCAAGTACAACGATGGTTCAAAAGAGAATCGCTTGGTGCTAGCGGGTCGCGTAGCTGACGCGATGCTTGAGTCGCTCAAGACCACAAAGAAGTTTGAGGTTTCGCCAACACAAGTAAGCTGGGCATCAACGCCAGTTGCGTTACCGCTAGCGACGCACTTGAATCGAGAAGGGCTCACCGAGGAACTGCGAAAGTGGGACGGTGTCACGTACTGGGGAAGCCCGGATAAGTTGGCCTGGGTGTTACGATGTGAAAGTGGACGCACGATTGATCTGAGTTGCTTGACGGTGGGCGATGTGCGAGTCTTGCACATGCCGGGCGAGTTATTCGTTGAGTACCAACTCGCGGCAAAAGCGATGCGACCTGATTTGAAAATCGCGATGGCTGCGTATGGGGACTATGGGCCCGGGTACATCGGAACGGCCCAGGCGTACGGGCAAGGCGGTTACGAAACCAGTGAGCGAGCATCCAATGTTGGGCCCGGAGTCGAAGCCGTTTTGCTGGGCGGAGTGAAGACGTTGCTTCAAGTTGATGAGGCCAAGAAGTGATTGGATTGCAACGAATCGCCGCAGCGAACAGTCTGATCCTCATTGGGATGTTCCTCGCGGCGTCTGGAGCGGCACAAGAGGCGGACTACTCCAGCGAACTTCCGCGGATCGCGCCAACGGAGCCTAGCGAAGCGATCTCAACATTCAACATTGCGAACGGATTTGAGATGCAACTCGTCGCTTCTGAACCGCTCCTCGGCAGCCCTGTTGCCATCGAATGGGGTGCTGACGGCGCGATGTACGTTTGCGAGATGCGAGGGTACAGCGAGAATCGCGACGATGGGATCTCCCGAATCGCAAAGCTAACGGATACTGATCACGACGGTGTCTACGATTCTCGCAGCGAGTTTGCCGAAGGACTGTTTTGGCCAACAGGATTGTTTCCATATGACGGCGGCTTGTTCGTTGGCGATGCGCCCGACTTGCTGTACTTGAAAGACACCGATGGCGATGGCAAGGCGGACTTGAAACAGCGTGTGCTCACGGGTTTTGGTGTGTCAAACGTCCAGGGGCTGATGAATTCATTCCATTGGGGATTGGACAATCGGCTTTACATCGCCTGTAGCAGTGTGGGTGGCGAAATACGTGATGCTCATGCTCCGGCAGACACTCCGGGAATCAGTTTTCGGGGGCGAGATCTTGCGTTGAACCCAAGAACATTCCAGTTTGAACCGGCCAGTGGCGCGGCACAGCATGGGATGTGTTTCGACGATTGGGGACGTAAGTTCGTTTCCTCCAATAGCGATCATATTCAACAAGTAATGTACGAAGACCACTACATTGCGTTGAATCCGTATGTGGTTCCGCCACCCTCAAGAATTTCCATTGCTGCGGATGGGCCGCAATCCGAAGTCTTTCGTGCCAGCCCCGTGGAGCCTTGGAGAATCGTGCGGACGCGATTGCGTGTGTCGGGTCAAGCCAAAGGACCGATCGAAGGAGGTGGCCGCGCGGCTGGGTATTTCACGGGTGCGACGGGTGTCACGATTTACCGAGGCGATGCTTGGCCAGCGGAGTGGAAGGGGCTTGCGATCGTTGGTGATGTTGGAAGTAACTTGATTCATCGCAAACGCCTGGATGCCAACGGCTTGGAGTTCATTGCAAAACGCATCGACGATGAAAGTGAATTTGTAACGTCCTCCGATATCTGGTTTCGGCCGGCGCAGTTCGCGAACGCTCCCAACGGTTCGTTGCATGTGATCGATGTGTATCGCGAAGTCATCGAGCATCCTTTATCCCTGCCAACCGAGATCAAAAAGCATCTCGACTTAACGTCTGGGCGTGATCGAGGACGCATCTACCAGATCGTCCCACAGGGATTTCAACGTCAAGTTTTCACGCCACTGAATCTTCACAGCACCGAAGAACTCGTGCAAACTTTGGCACATCCCAATGCTTGGCATCGTGAAACGGCGGCCCGATTGTTGTATGAACGACAGGACGTGTCCGCCATTGCATCGCTTCGGAAGCTAGTGCGAGAAAGCTCGTCGCCACTGGGCCGAATGCATGCCCTGTATGCGATTGATGGATTGAGTGCGCTTGATGACACGACTCTGCTTGCCGGATTGAGCGACTCGCATGACCAAGTTCGCAAACACGCCATTCGATTGGCTGATCGAGTCGCATTGACGCCGAATTTACTTCACAAGCTTGATGAACTTGTTAACGATCCATCTCTTGAGGTTCGCTATCAGTTGGCGTTCACATTCGGAACACTCCAGGTTGAAAGCCGAGCGGTTCGTCTCGCTGGTTTGCTGGCCCAGAACCCAAACGATCGTTGGATGCGAGCCGCCGTACTGTGTTCGATCGGTGACGAAGCCTCCCAATTGGCGGAGTTGATCAATCAAGACTCATTATTTCAAGAGTTTCAAGGTACAACTGGGGTCACCTTCTTGAAGCAACTCACGGATCAAGCAGCGACTCGTCAACGTGTACGAGAATCGGGACAGGACGCAAGTTCGCGAACGCGGATTGCCACGGCTTTGACCAGTCGTTCGGCGGACCAGATCGAGAAACGGCAAAACGTCATCTCGAAATACCAGACCGCGTTGACGATTGCAGGAAACATCGATCAGGGGCGCGAGCATTTCAAGAAACAATGCAGTGGTTGCCACCGAGTGGAAAACATCGGCAATGAAATCGGGCCTAACTTAGCAACCATCAAGGCGCGGGGTGCCGAAACGGTTCTCACCGCGGTGCTCGATCCGAGTCGTGAGGTGAATCCACAGTACCTGAACTACGTCGTTTCGACGCTGGACGGCCGCGTGTTGTCTGGGATGATCGTCGACGAAGGCTCAACGAGCATGACGCTTCGCAACGCCAAGAACGTTACCGAAACAGTGTTGCGCATTGACATCGACGAAATCAAAAACACGGGTCTGTCGATCATGCCTGAGGGTTTCGAAGACGCGATGGATGCGCAAGCCATGGCTGACTTGCTCGCTTATCTATTGCAAGTGTGAGCGAGAACATGCCTTGCGGAGCAACACCCGGTGTTCGTTTGAAGTTACGAAAGCATCGCTTCGACGGCTGCTCGAATTCTTCCGACCTGCTCATTGGACAAATCGCTCAGCAGCGGTAGTAAGGGGCCGGTGGAGGAGATTCCCGCTTCGTTGACGGCGTGGTGTAAAACGCGGATAGGATTGATCTCGTTTCGCAAGTTCTCGAGAGGCTCGAACCAAGTTCGAATGGATTCCGCCGTGACGTAATCGTGTTGTTGGATCGCATGGAGCATGTCCATGGACTGGCGTGGCGCCACACAGACACATCCGCTCGTGAAGCCAGTGATTCCGAAGTCTCGCAAATGGATAATCGCAGGTTGTTCGCCAATGCCGCTGACGACTCGTGAAGCGGGGAACGCACCGAGAAGTTCGCGGAGGTAATCGTCTTTGGAAGTGTCTTCGCGAACGACAGCGTACTTGATCCAAGAGATCACGCCATCACGATCGAGTTGGGAAATGAGGTCCGCGGGCAGCCAACGATCGAACTTGATGTAAACGACGACGGGCTTACCAAGTCGTTCGGCCATGTGGCGAATTCCGGTCGCGATCCCTTGGTGGTCAACGATGTCGCGTGAGGGCAATACCATCACTGTTGGAAAGTCAAAGTCGCGAAGGATGTCGACTTGGTCCATGGCTATACCGTAAGCAGGGCCGATCGAAGGCACGACGACCGTTTGCTCACCGGACTTGTCGGCAAGCATCGACAGGATCGATGCGAATTCGGTCAGCCGCGCGTGATAGAAGACAGCGTTACCTCCATACAACAGCGAACGAATGCCGCCGGCTTCGAGATAAGAGATCAGTTTGGCGTTCTCGGCGGCGCAAACTTGCAGCTTTGAGTTTCGTGCCAATGGGGGAACAGCGACGACGCTTTGAGCAAGCTGCTCAGCATCAAATGGACCGGTATACATGGGTAGCTATCAGGCAACTGGGGATGAAGAGTCAGGTTACAATCGTTGGGGTTACAGAAAGTCAGGTTGCAAACGGTGTGCTAGAAGATATCAGGTTCGGCGCCCGGGGAACGGCCCTCGAGAAAGTCGAAATCGCATCCGCGATCTGCTTGTGTGACGTGCTTGGCGTGCAGGTGGGCGTAACCACGTTCGGGGACAGCTTTAACGATGGAGCCTTCGCTTCGACGACGCGCGATCTCTTCATCGGTGACGTGCCAGTGGATTTTGCGTTCGGGCACGTTGATTTCGATTTCGTCGCCGTCGCGTACGAGCGCCAGCGGGCCGCCAGCAGCACTCTCCGGCGAAATATGCAGCACACAAGTTCCGTAACTGGTGCCGCTCATTCTTGCGTCACTGATGCGCAGCATGTCGCGGACGCCTGCCTGCAACAACTTTTGTGGAATTGGCAACATGCCCCACTCGGGAAAACCAGGGGCACCCAATGGGCCGGCGCTTCGAAGAATCAAAACGCTGTCCGCCGTGACGTTGAGATCCGGATCGTGAATCCGTTTCTTGAGCGTCGGATAGTCATCGAACACGAGCGCTGGGCCGCGATGAGTTAGCAATTTAGGGGCTGCGGCGATCGACTTGATCACGCAGCCGTTGGGCGCAAGGTTTCCGCGAAGGACACAGCACCCACCGGCATGGGCGACAGGGTTCTCGCGAGTTCGAATCACTTCGTCATCAATCGACACTGCTCCGGAGATGCTCTCACCGAGAGTACTTCCCGTTACGGTCTTGGCATCGAGTTTGAGTAGATCGGTCAACCGCGCCAGTAGCGCCGGGAGTCCTCCAGCGTTGTGGAAGTCTTCCATCAAGAATCGGCCGCCTGGACGCAAGTCACCGAGTACCGGTGTGATCCGCGACAGTTCGTCGAACCGATCCAGCGAAAGATGGATACCTAAACGCCCGGCGATCGCAATCAAATGGACGATTGCATTCGTCGAACCTCCGATCGCCAGCGCCGTCACCAGAGCATTGTCCATCGAATCGGCCGTGAGTACGGAGGATGGACGGCGATTGGCCCACGCGATCTCGACGGCCGCACGTCCTGTTTGAACAGCGAGTCGAGAATGTTCCGCGACGACGGCTGGGATCGTGGCGCTTCCGGCCAGCGAGAAACCAAGGGCCTCGGTCACGCAAGCCATCGTGCTCGCGGTGCCCATCGTCATGCAAGTTCCTGCGGATCGAGCGATACAGTTTTCGACACCTTTCCAGTCCGCATCGCACAGGTTTCCAGCGAGTCGTTCATCCCAGTATTTCCAAGCGTCACTACCGCTGCCGAGTGTTTGATCTTTCCAGCGCGCTTTGAGCATCGGGCCAGCGGGGAAAAAGATCGAAGGAATGTCGGAGCTGATGGCTCCCATCAACATCGCCGGAACGGTTTTATCGCAACCGCCCATCAACACGGCGGCATCGATCGGGTGACTGCGCAAGACCTCTTCGACCTCCATCGCCATCAAATTGCGATAGAGCATCGTTGTGGGCTTCATGAACATTTCGCCAAGCGACATCACCGGGACTTCGAGCGGAAACCCACCCGCTTGCAAGATTCCACGGCGAACTTCGTCGGCTCGATTTCGGAAGTGCGAATGGCACGTGGTCATTTCGTTCCACGTGTTGAGCATCGCGACGATCGGTCGGTTCTCGTAATCAACGTCGTCAAAGCCCATGCCCTTAAGACGCGAGCGATGACCAAACGAACGTAAATCGTCCGGGCCGAACCAACGATGCGAACGCAACTGAGTCGGGTCACGGTCGGTGGAGGACGGATTCGGTGTTCCAGGGGCTGGGCTCATAAATCAATTCACCAATCAGTCTCAAAAGGTGTGCTGTGAAAGCACGTTCGGAGCCAAGTCGTTACTCGGATTGTGCCAATTCGTCGAAGATCGAATCGAAGATCTTACGGTTGCTGTGGCATGCGTGTCGACATCTCGCAAGTATCATTTTCTCGTCGTGCTCGTTCATTAAAAACGCCAAGTTGCGCATCGATTCGACATCCTCAGGCAACTCGTGCCGGGCTGGCGTATTCATGAGTCGTAAATTGGCTTCGACCCAGCGGAGCGTGCGATAATTCGCAATCAGCGAAAGCGAGGATTCTTCGGACAGATACCCGGCCGACGCCAGCAGTGCGAGTGACGCCGTCGTGCCCGTCGCCAGGATCTCGGGTGACTCGCTAGCGTATTTAATCGTCAACGCTTGAGCGATCAGTTCGATGTCGATGAGACCGCCTTCGCCGCGTTTCAAATTACCCACAGTCGCTGACTGTTGCATCCGACTGCGGAGCGTTCGAATCTCTCCGGCCATGGACGGACGCCACTGGGTGGACAAGATGACGTCGATAATCGCGGAGTCAACTTTTTGTCGCAACCGGCGCGAACCGGAGATCGAGCGAGACTTACAGAGCGACAATCGCTGCCACAGCGAGGCTGTGCCTTGACGGAATCGTTTGAGGAAATCATCGATCGAAATGGCCAGCAAGCCTTCTTCGCCAGTCATCCGCAGTCGGCTGTCCAGTTCGTAAAGCTGTCCAAACAAACCAGGCTTGTTGATACGCGACGTCACTTCTTGTGCCAGTTGGTCGAAGAAGTGATGGTTGGTTGTGGTTGAGCGATGTCCGCCCACGCGTCGCCTTGTCTCTCCGTCGGCGTCATAGAGAAACACGACATCAAGATCACTATGGTAATTGGGTTCGCGGCCACCAAATTTCCCGAGTGCAACGGCGATCATCTCAGCCGGCTCGCCGCTACTCGTGATCGGGTCGCCAAAGCGGTTCGCCAGCGATTCGCGTTGAAACTCGATCACTCGCCGTACGCAAGCTTCGGCTGTGTCGCTTAATGCTTGATGAGTCGACTCGACGGTTTCTTTTCCCAGGATGTCGCGGACGCCGATCGTGAGATGCGCGGCGTTCTTGAAGCTGTATAAGATCGGTTCAATGTCCTCGGCCCCGCGACAAAGTTCGATCGATTGGGCGTCAAGTCGTTGCGTGGATGGCAAGCAGTTGGTCAACAAAGAATCGACCAGCTCGTCAATCATCCCCGGATTTCGAATCAGGATGTCTGTCAAATAGGGCGTTGCCGCACACAACCGTACCATCAACTGCATGGTCGGGCGGTTCGATCCAAAAAGCTCCCACAACATCGACTTGGCGCCGATCGAATCCGTGACGCTCACCAGTTTTGCAAGTGTCGCGTGCCCGTCCGGCGTTCGTTCGACTTCCGCCAACAACGTTGGCGCGATCAATGCAAAGAAGTGCCTGCAACGCTGAGGTGAAAGGTAGGGAGTGGATTCCGTACTCAACGCAATCAAATCCTGCATCGCGATTTCTGGATGAGCGAATCCATATCGCCGGAGGATCGTTTCCACCAGTTCCGGAGCAGGTTGAGGGTCGAGCATTAATTCAGTCACGTCGGGAACCGAATCAGCTTCATGCGGCGCGTCGATCATCAAGTGGTTGATGATTTTGCGATTGACTTCGAAGGTTTCGCGAAGTTGGAACATGAAGCGATCATGGTCACCATCGGTACCATCGACGCTGCGAATTCCGAGTCGCCACGCGATATTTCGTCGACTGGTTTCATCGTCGGGTAACGCCGAGAGCGATCGAGTCACCGGCGTGCTCGCGTTTGCGTTTGCGTTTGCGCTTGTGCTCGTCACCGAGAGTTGGTGCTCCAAGCGGCATAATCTCGCGTAATTTCCCGACAGCAGAATCGCTTCTTGTTTAGTGATGCATCCGGCACGTTCCAACGCGAACATTGCATCCATCGTGTTGGACACGCGCACGTCCGGCAGATCCGAGCCGTGCAATAATTGCATGAATTGGACGGTCAGCTCGATATCGTGACGACCACCGGGATCCGCAACAACATCCTCGCTTTCCGAGACACTTTGCTCGGCGCGACGTTCGAGTTTGTGCCGCAGGGTGCGAATATCAGCCAGATCGGCTCGATTCAAGAAGCGGCGATAGACCCAGGGTTCCAGTCGCTTGAGCAGCACTTTGCCCAGCTCTTGCGAACCGGCGACGACGCGTGCTTTGACCATGCTCAACCGCTGCCACGTTTCGCCGCTCGACTCAAATGCGTGGACAGCATCATCAACGCTACAAATCGAAACGCTCTCTGCGATCCGCGGACTCTCGCTCAAGTCGATGGATCGGATCGCGTGCGTTAAATCGTCAAACTGTAATAATCGGCAAACTTCTTCGACCAGGGTCGCGTAGAAAGCAACGTGCGATGAGTTTTTCTGATCGATCGAATCATAAAAGAACATCAATTTGAGTGGCGAAGCATAACTGAGCTCTTCACCACCCAGACTACTGAGGCCGATCACAGTGACTTCCGGCACACTGTTGTCGAGCCGAAGTGGGACTTCGCGTGTTTCGGCAAGGTGTTTGAGCGAGAACTGCAACGCGCATTCAATCGCGGCTTCCCATACATACGCGAGTTGGCGACCCACTTTATCGGGCGAGATGTCGCGGATGAATTCGCCGTAAGCAATTCGCAGGATTTCACGTTGAGCAAACTTACGAATCGCGCCAGCCGCTCGAGCCGGTTGGTCAAAATGCTTGAGTTCGGAGGCCAGTTCATCGACGAGGTAGCGACGAGCCGCCGGTTGTCCGTCACTGGCCCGGAGCAAATCGAAGCTCTCGGGGTCAGCGATTAGACGGTCGGCCAGCAACTGGCTGGTGGCGAACACTTGAAGTAACGCAGGCAGCGCTCCTGGATCACGTTCGAAGAGTGCCAACAGCGAAGTGGGGCTGCGGCTGGAAGACACAAAACGGCTGAGGTTCTCGATCGCAGAATCCAGGTCGTTCAACCTGGGTAATTCATTGCGGAGGCGATCACCAAGAATTTGAAGTAAATCGTCGGGAGCACCGGATTGCCAAATCTCCGCAAGATTCGAGTTCGCTTGCGTTACGTCGCTAAATCGCGAAGCAAACGGTGCCAAGACCAATTCGCTGGTGAAATCGTGGCTGGAGACTTCTTCTTCCCTGTTCGGAACGGTCATGGTCGAGGGCGGTGCCAGTGGGAAATGAAGCGTCGTCGAAGCTGCCAAAACCCACGTAAAACACGCAGTCATGGAAACTTGTTGTCCTTGGGAAACGTCCAAGGAATTGGAATGTGAACGTGTCGGCTACCCACCGCCTACGAAACATCAGTGTAAATCCCTGACGTCGGCTCGTGTAGAGCCGAAAACGTAACCTAACTTTGCGTGTTCCGTTGTTTGATGGCGAATGAAGTGACCTCGATAACCCATTCGAAGTTGATTTTTAGCTACATCGGGCAAACATAAGGATGCGGAAAGTCAACGTGAACGTTGAGTTTTGGCAACCTTTTCTGGAGCAAAAACAATCTTTTCTCTTCAAACTTTTCACGCAACCTCTTTTCACACAACGGTTTGCCATGATTTTAGCATTGCCCGGCAGTGTCTCCGGCACTACCTCTGCTTGGTACTCCACTCACCTGACCGACACGCTAGACACGGGTGATGAGGAAAGCTTGATGGGAAAGAAATTTAGCCGACGCAGTCTCCAAGACGATGCTTTTGATGCGGACGACGCCGTCAGTCGACGTACCCGCGTGATGGGCGAAGAATTTGCAGATGCCATCGACGATGACTCTGAGTCAATCGACGAAGATGCCGATGACGTTCCGCGTCGCGATGACAGTGCCACGGATCCCACCGAAGACCCCGTCCGCATGTACTTGATGCAGATGGGCCAAATCCCGCTGCTGACTCGTGAACAAGAAGTCTCCGCCGCGAAACAAATCGAACGTACCCGTGATCGCTACCGCCACTCGATGCTCGCAACGGATTTCATGCTGCAAGGTGCGTTGAAGTTGCTCCAGCAGGTCCGCGACAAGCAGTTGCGTTTAGATCGCACAATCGAAGTCAGCGTGACGAACGCGTCTGAGAAAAAAGCGATCATGAAGCGGATCGTACCGAACGTACGAACGATCCAGCATCTGCTCGGTCAAAACCGGTCGGATTATCTGACCGCGATCAATAAAAAGGTGCCAATGCGCCAACGCCGCGCTGCGTGGCGCAACCTCGTCGTGCGTCGCAATAAAGCAGTGCGATTGATCGAAGAAATGAACTTGCGAACGGGCAAGTTGCAACCGATCTTCGAAAAGCTGCGTCGAGCTTCCGGTCGGATGCAAGAAATCCGAACGCTGCTCGCCGACAAAGCCAAGCTCGAATCGCCTGGAATGCAATCGCCAGCTGAACTGAAGAGCGAACTGCGTTACCTGATGCGGCTAACCTATGAAACGCCCCAAACACTCAATCGCCGTGTCAATCGCTGTGCCGTCTTTCGTGATGACTACGATGCAGCCAAGCGAATCCTATCGGCTGGTAACTTGCGTCTCGTGGTCTCGATCGCCAAGAAGTATCGTAACCGTGGCTTGTCGTTCTTGGACTTGATCCAGGAAGGAAACACGGGACTGATGCGAGCCGTTGATAAATTCGAGCATGCTCGAGGCTACAAATTCAGCACCTATGCGACATGGTGGATTCGCCAAGCGATCACGCGTGCCATTGCGGACCAAAGCCGAACGATCCGTGTGCCCGTTCACATGATCGATACGATGAACAAGATTCGCCAAATCACTCGAGATCTCGTCCAGGCCAACGGTCGTGAACCGTCGGCAGAAGAGGTTGCGCAACTCAGCGGACTGTCGCTCGAAGATACCCGCGTCATCCTCAAGATGAGTCGCACTCCGTTGTCGCTCGATCAACCGATCGGCGATCACGAAGACAGTGTTTTCGGCGAGTTCTTGCAAGATCATCGCGATGACGATCCGTTGCTCGAAACCAACCGCGAAGCGCTCAAGGCACAAATTGATCGGGCCATGGAAACGCTAAACTATCGCGAACGCGAGATTCTGCGATTGCGATACGGTCTAGCGGACGGATACACGTACACGCTTGAGGAAGTCGGCAAGATTTTCCAAGTCACACGTGAACGTGTCCGTCAAATCGAAAGCAAAGCGGTTCGCAAATTACAGCAACCTTACCGTGCTCGCACACTCGTCAGCTTCCTTGACGGTGCCGAAGTCATGATCATGGAAGGCAGCGAATCGCTCTAAGTCGCTTTTGTTTTGAGCCGAGGCCATGATATTTTGAGCCGAGGGCACGAATTGCCGTGGCCTTGGTCAATGCTGACTCTAATGATTTCCAGAGAAAGAGTCCCCGACAAACGCAAATTCGTCGGGGACCGGCAACACCTTTGGCGCACCGCCGGCCGAGATAGCCCTTGTCAAGTTGCACCTCTGCAGAGCTCAAAGCCATTTGTCCCGGCGCTTCAAGTGCACAGGCCGTCATATTCGCACACCAATAATCATTGGACACTGGAGAAATGCCACTAAAACCTCCGGTGCACACTTCCGTCGGATGAGCCTCAATTCAGAATTCGATTGTTCGTACACGTTGGGCTCAATCTGGCCAAGCACGGATTAAAAGGACGCTCACAGCACTAGCGGCCCAAGACGCAGATTTTGCGACAAGAATCTGGGAATCTCGCCCAAGGCAGCTTAATGAGTTGAACCGAAATCCACTCCTATACGATTGCGGTGCAAACGATGCACCAGGACGCTTAGCATCGCGTGAACAATCACTGACGCATGTAACTCTTTCTGGGTGTCGTCTCATTGGGGCGCGCGATTATGCAGCGAGTTGACGGTTCAATGTAGCGTTTGGAGCGTAAGGTCGAAGCGAAGCGGTATTCTTTGTTAAGATCGCGCCGTAGGTTGCAGCCCAGGTTCCGCTGAGCAAGATCGTCCGCAGCGTCAGAATGCGACATGCACCTTCATGACTCCAACGCATCCCCGATAGCTTCAATCGCTGAGTGAACACCGTTTTGCACGCCGCCTCGGTCACGCCACTGCCGATCGGAAGATGATTTCGCTTGTAGTCGTAATACTTCAAGTAGCTCGTTCGGGATTGAATGTAACGATATGCCTTTTGGAAGTTCTCAAGCCGTGCCTTCCCCAGCTTGCGACGACTCAGCAAACTGGCCGCGGAATGAAGCACGCGACTGGCACCGCTGGGGCGCTTCAGGTTTTTTAACATCCGCCGCGCCCATGCTACCGACTCTCGCTGCTGCGATTTCGTGAACAACGCATCGGCCATCGCCCACACTCGTTCGCTGACATGATAGAAGTCCGCCACCCGCGTCCACTCCAGTTTCTCGCCGCTGATTGGGTGCTTCATCGGCCTGAGCACGCGACGATAGTAGTCCGTTTCATTGCTCCCCGAATCGGTCACATACGCCAGCCTTGGAAGCGGGCCGCTCCAACGCGAGAACAACTCTTTGAGCAGGCCGGTCAGCATCGCATCCATCGTCGCTTGGCCCAGCTGCGGAGGATAAGCCAAGTAGATCGTCCCCAGTCGCTTTCCCGCTCGATCGTAAACACTCACGGTTGCCGCCGTCGCCACCTCGAAGAACCCGAGTCGGTGCCGCAGTGTAATGCCATCGCGACCGACACACAGCACGGGCTTGCGGCTACCGCTACTTTTTCCCGCAATTCGCAGCATTTCCAACAAGGCGTCTGCTTGATGCGTTTGCCGAAGTGGCTCCATGACAGCCGCCAACGCTTCGGTGCAAGCACGTAAACGCTTCACGCCCATGGAAACTCCGCAGCTTTGCCGGATCGCATCGAGCGTGGCTTGTTGGCTCATGCCAGCAGCGGCAATTGTTTGGCCGATCCAATCGAGCATCGCTGGCGAAACGTTTTCAACTAGCCCGAGCATCAACTCCAGCGGGAAGATGGTTTCTTCACCCCGCTGCCAACTTCGATATCCGCAGCGCCAAAGAGTAATGTTTCCAAACCGAGTAGCGATCGATCGATTGGGAGTCAGCTTGGCGCGCCGTCGGTATCCACCACATTGAAAGTACAGATCTCTGGGCAGCACAGAGGAGTTGGCTGGTTCAAGCGATTGAACTGCGGCTTGCAGAACCAAGCGTCCGATCTCTCGAACCAGCAACAGCAAAGCGTGTTCGAATTGGTAGAGTGCGGTCGGCGAAATCGCCTGCTTGAGAAACTCATCCACCGCGGCAATGAGATGCGGACGCAGCGAGTCAAACACTTGCTCGACAATTCTCTGGGCGTGGGAGTTTCGCTGAGTATCCGTTGCGTGCTGGTGTCCCCAGTCGTTAAGCTCATCCATGAGGGCGTCCTGTTGTTGCCGTTTTTGTTTTGCAACATCAGTGTGACGCAGGACGCCCTCTTCTTGAAATACCAATCTGAAGTCACGCCAAGCCGCAAACCAATCAACCCTCAATCACACGACAACTTGCGCCCTGGCGAGACGACACCCTCCGATTCTTGAGTTGATGCTTGGTTTTCGTCGTTCCAAAACGATGTTTGGCGCTGTGGAGTTGGGGGTGTTCGATGCGTTGGAAGGTTCCGCTCGATCGAGTGATGAGTTGGCGCGTGAGTTAAATTGTGATTCGGCGGC